>JAJDUB010000075.1 GCA_022826885.1 Gammaproteobacteria bacterium | reverse complement strand
ATGCCCTGGTGAAATTCGTAGCCCACGTTGGCTTGCAGGCTGATCGCGTTCAGGTGATCCTCCACGGTGACTGCGTTCGGGGTTGAACTGACGCGCGGGTTGTACTTGCCGGGCAACGCGTACGCGACCGGATAACCCGGCGTCAACCGTTCCAGGGTCTCGCGCAAACCCTGGTTCCGGTAAGTGGCCCGAAAGGGACGGTAGAGCCAGGCTCTTTCCCCGGGCACGTCAACCCGCCTGGCGCGTGTGTTGGTGGCGCGTACGATTCGCTGCTCTTCCAGGAGTTGGCGGTGCCGCTCCGTGGCATCGCTGATTTCCTGTTCGCGCTGTTTGATGTTTTCGCTGCACGAAGGAAGGGTCAGCACGGCCAGCAGGCCCCCCAGCCGGCAGGCGGCAACCAGAGGGCGCGAAATACAGGCTGTCATTTTAAGGTGTGCTATCTTCATCATGGAATTCGACACTGTTGTCTTCATTGATAAGGGTCTTGATACCGAAGCGGGTACGCAGCAGATCAATCAGGTCCAGGTGGCGTTCGGGCAGAGGAACGTCGATATCCTGCAACAGCCGGTAGTCGGCATACCTCCCGGGCTCGCCGAGTCTCCAGAAAAACTCGTCAAAACCACACCCCAGAAAGTACTCCCGCACGATTGCGGACAGCATGGCGCGGTTCCTGAATTGAACGGAACGGCAGAAATCCGGGTCTTCACCGGAGTGTATTTCGTCCTCAGCTTCTGCGGGCGGCGGGTCTTCAACGGACAATGCCACCTCACCGACGGGCGCGGCGTTTCCGTCCGGGCCGGGGCCAGGCTGGTCCAGCCGCTCCCAGGACGCCGGGCTGGTGGCAGCCCCAATGATCTCAACGCCCAGGTCGCCAAAGGCAACGCCGGGTTCGTCAGGATTTCTCAATCGGAACGCATACAGCTTCCTGTCCCGGTCCAGAACGACTTGCCCGTTCCGCCCCACGAGCCGTTCCATCGCCACAGACATGGGCACCGGTTCATTGTCGAAATTACCGATGAAACTGCGCTGCGCGATGAGCTCAGCGTGACCATCCCGGTAGGACGGGCGGTAGGAGTGGGGTTCCAGCATATAACTCACAGCCCTGTCCACGGTGTTTGTCCCGTCAGGATAGACCATTCGCACCCGCACCTCGGTGACGGGCAGGGCAAGCGGTTGCGCCGGGGCATTGCCGAAGGACATCCTGAAGTTATCCTGCAATGCCTGGACCCAGGAACAGGCACCGCACAGCACCGGCAACAGGCAGGCGAACAACGTCAGCGGCCGGGACTGAGGCTGCCGGGCGGGGCTGTGCTGTTTACCTGCTTGCTGTCCCATCAGCGTTGACTCAAAAGACGCTGGTACACTGCTCTCCAAGGCCTAATGTATATATCCTCGGAGACGAACAGCCTCAGCTTGCGGCCGTAATCAAGGGTTTGTGTCGGCACCAGGCCTGCGTACGGCGCGACCAGGTCGGCGCCGCCCTCGCGCAGGGCCTGGCCCACGTCAGACTCGAAAGTCGCGCCGGAACCGCCGCTGCTGTAATCCGCCCGTGCAGTCTCGCTGGACAACAGGGCAAACGCCGCCGCGCCGCCGAACCGGGCCAGGAAATGATAATTGGTCTTGCCTTTCAGCGCGCCTATGCCTTCGTGGTCGAGAGCCTGGCTGACGAATTTGATCTTGGTGCCGTCCGGGCGGACTATCCAGCGTACGGACAGGGCCATCCGGTTGTTGATTACGCGGTTTGGGTGCGCCGAGCCGGTTTGCAACACCTGTCCGGTGCACAAGGAACCTGCCGGTATCAATACGTGCCTCTGGGTAACGTCCATGACGTTCTGTTCAATCCGGCAGCGGTAGGGGCCGGCGTAGTCGGATATGATTTTCTGGTCCAGCTTTGCGTGCATTACCGAACCGATGGACAGTAACGCGTATTCTGTGTCTGGGGGCTGTGAAAGGTCTGATTCCGGATAGCCGGCCAGGTTGAACGAGCGCGCGTTATTCCGTGCCGCTTCAGCGCTGGCCGCGTCTCCCTCGGGCGCGCCCGGCAGGGCTGGGTAATCTCCAACGGCGCCCGAGGCGGGGGTGTAAGCGGCCATGGTGAGCGCCGACCGGGGCCCTGTTGGTCCTCCTGTTTCAATCCCCTGGCGTAGCGCCGCCAGGATTGACCGTTCACTTTGCAGGAACCCGCTGTATGGATCCGGCACATCCCGGGACGCCGTTTCGGGTGCGCCGGCAAAAAACTCGAAGTTGAAGTCCGCCTGCCGCGATTGGCGCACCCGAACGGTTTCGTTCTCATCCCAGGATTCGAGCGCCGATTTTGTGCCGCTCAGCAATTCCTGCAATACCTGTTCATTGTTTTGCAATACTGCGTCTGTCTTTTCGTCGATATAATCCCTTTGTTCGGACAGGTCCCGCTCCCTTTGTTTCTGCAGGCGCTGTTCCTGACTTTTTATCTGGTCGCGGAACTCCTGTTCGGGGTTTGATAGCGCCTGTTTCCTGATCTCCCGCTGCACCTGCTCTTCTATCCGGCTGTCTGCCGGCCCTGATCGGAACAGGGATGCATACACCATCACGACGACAACGAACACCAGTCCGCCAATCAGCAGGAGCTGAAAGTTCCGGTTGTAGGTTGCCGGCTGTTCCTCAACCTGGTTTGTTTCGTTGATATTTGACGTCATGGTTTATAGGTCCCGCTGGCCGCGGTGATCGCTGCGGCGGCTGATAACAATCTGTGTCTTGGCATCAGCCTTCATATAGATACGGTTGAAAATGCCCGTGACGATGTACATGCGCTTGTTTTCGTCGTAGCGGTACTCGATGAACTGTTCCCTGCCGTTGTTGTCGGCGAATAACGACATGGCGCCTTCCAGATTATGGCGCACCCGGATGTAGGTGAAACGCCCGTCATCGTAAACATCGCTGACCAGGTCTTTCCCGTAAGGCGGGCGTCCGCCCTTCCAGTGGTAGCCGGTGAACAGTTGCATCCGGTATTCATCCAGCGCCGCGCTCACCCTGTCGGCTGCGTTCTGCTGCTCTTCGTCAAGGCGCAGTTGCAGCGCGTCGAGTTGCTCCCGGTACAACGCCGTGTGCTCGTCGGCGCGCCGCGCAAAGCCGGAGAACGCGCCTTCCGGGAGGAATTCACCGTCATGGGTAACGACTACGCACAGGTCAAAATCATCGTCCGAGCGTTCCACCATGAAATGGTAGGCGCGGTTGCTCCGGGAGACGGCGGTGATGGTGGTGCTGCTGCCTTCCTCTGTCCCCGCATCGTTCGGCTTTACGAAGATATGCCGGTTTTCGCCTTCAACATCCCACAGGTCGCGGTTTCCGGTGACCGGCCTGGCGATCAGGACTTCCGGCAGTTCGATATGGGTGCCGTGGTGCAGCCTGGATTTGATTCGGACAAATTTGTGTTGTTCATGGTTGACGAGGCGGCACTGTTCGCCTTCTGCATAATTGTTTATCGGGAAGGCCATTAGCAGGAATAACAATCCTGCAAGAGGGGACGGAATTAATTCCGTCCCCTTGTAACGTGGAATATGCAGGTCAAGCCGGGTCATCCAGAACTTTCTCCTCGATAATTTTCAGGCCGATGGGGTTTGCCATAAGCACGTTCCTGTCCCTGGACAGGGCCGACCTGGGTGTGAGACGCCAGCGTAGCGTGACGATAGCCCTCCTGGTATTCAGTACGTTGCGGTCCGCAGCCGAGCGCAGTAATTCATTGACGTATACGTTAGTCCGGTAGCTGGCGTCATCGGGATTGCCGCCGGCCAGGCGGTCCATGTCGAAGTGGTAGATATTCCTGACTTCCACTTCCCTGATATCGCAACCTGAACAGGCCCTGATCCTGGCCGCTTTGCCTGCCGCGTCAAAACCGGAGGGCGATTTGAAAAACTGCGCCAATGCCGGGTCCATCAGGACCAGCGCATAGCCGTAGTCGTTCCTTACGGTGGCGGGATCCTCTCGGAATCGACGAGTGACGTAGTTGCTCAACAGGTGATCGATGGTAGCCGGAAAGAAGTCTGTCTCATCCTTATGCGCGAACCGGGTGTCGATAAACCAGGTGCCGTCCGGCGCCAGCTTCACGTAAACCAGTTTTTCATTATTCTTTGCCATGACAGTCACAGCAATGCCGTAGGCAAGTGCACAGATGAACGCCAGCAACAGCACCAGGTTGCTGACCAGCAGCCTGTTATTGGTCACCACCAGGCCCGGGACATTGTCCGGATTGACGTGCGCAGCCAACCCGTCCGGCACGGCGCCGATTGTCTTTGCGGTCATTTCCATGGAGTCATCTCACCAGTCTCGTGGACAGCATGGAGGCAGCCTGGTTGATCGCCCCTGACGCACTGACGCCACCCCGGATCAGGTCGCTTACCACCCGGTCGGTCCTGAACATCGCATACACCGCAACCACCAGCAGTCCCGCATAGCTGAGCAGTTGCAGGAAATCGTCGGGGGTCAGCGTCATTATTTCACCGGCGACGATGATCGAATCGAACAGCTCGATAATGATCAAGGTGGTAAAGGCGATGTTGATCTGCGCGACGATGAAATAGGCCACGGAACCCAGCATGAAGTTGAGCCAGCTATCGAAATAGGGGCTGGCGCGTTTGAATATGAGGAATGGGATAAAGATCGGCCCCAGCACCTTGCCGAGCAACAGGCTCCACAGGCCGACCACCGAGATGATCCAGGACACGGCGAAGACGATGAACAGTACGAGGAAGAATATGCCCAGGAAGATCGCGTCGCGTACGCTGATGGCGAAGTTGGTGAACATGGAAAAGAATCCGGACTTCCCCGTCGCGGGCTCAAAGGTGATCCGCTCCATGATGTGGTTGATCATATCCAGCAGGAACACCCCGGTTGATTCGATACCGGAAGCCTGCAGGTTCAGCGCCCGGTAGGTGTTCAGGTTTATGTCGTCGGACAGTACCGTGGTGATTTCCCACAACAACGCCAGTATGTAATCGTACGATTGCAGCAGTGACTGGGCGATGAGGATCATCAGCACGACGAAGATCACATCCTTCACCGCCGCCGCGCCGATGGTCCACTTGACCAGGACGATGACCAGGGCAAAGACGGTAAACGTGGTCCATTCAAGTTCCGAGAAGCGGTACAGTTCCGTCGAGACGCTTATCAGGTCATCGGTCAGCCGGCTTGCCTTGTTGAAGAATTCGCCCAGGAATCCGGCAGGATCGATCGGCGCCGCCAGGACTTGGGAAGGCAGTAACGTTACGAGTACGCCCGCTGCGAAACGCTGTGACATCATGTGTTAATCCTCGTTAAATAATCCTGTTTTTCCTGGTTTCTGCCGGGGACGGGCCCCCACCGACAACATGCGGGGCCATGCCTAAGTCCGCACCCGGGGGTGACGCTACCTCATACTCAAATCGCGCCAGCGGAACGATCGCGGCGTTGTTCTCCGGTTGACTGCCCGTTCCAGTCGCTCAGCCTCGGCGCGGCGTTGGGCCTCTGCCATTGACAGCGCATGCATATAATCGTGGTTGCCATGCAGCAGGCGCTGGTTCTGGATTTTATTCAGGGCCTGCAGTTCATCGATGATATGGAAGTTGGTCGTTACCGCCGTCTGCAACGCGTTCAGGTCGCTCTTGTCGCCCAGGTCGAAATTCTCTTTTGTGATCCTGATCTTGCGGTAACGCTCCATGAGTTCCCGGTTGCCGTCACCGGCGAGTTCCAACTGGTCCCGGTAAGCCTCGTAGCGCGCCCTGTGGCGTTGCGCCTGGGTTACCCAGGGTTCAGGGTCGACACCGGCCGCCGCGAACCGGTGGCGTACCTGGTCGGCCTGCGCCGGCACCCGGTAGAGTTTATCCACCTCTGCGTCGATGGCGCTTCTGCCGGCGCTACCGCTCCTGCCGATCTTCGCTATGCGTGAGTAGGGGCTGATGCCGTATTGATCCTTGAGCACCTGGAACAGGCCATTCCAGTCCTTACGCGAGATCACCCGCTGCAGTCCCCTGACCTGTTGCAGGTAGTCATCGTATTGCTTCAGGGTCTGACTGAACTGCCTGTTGAGAGTGGCCAACTGTTCGCTGTTGAGGTTTACTTGTTGCAACTGGGTCTCAAAATCGCGCAATTGCTGCTGGTAAGCGATTATCTGCCGGGCAATGACGCCAGCATCGACCGTAGGAATACCGGCGCCATGAACCGCGCTGACAAGAAAACAGCAGAGCACCGGTATCAGCCTGTTCATCAGATTTCCGCCTCGCGGTTGCCGGCTAGCGCCGCCACTGTTTTCCTGATGCCGGCGTCAAAACCATAACGTTCGACATTGTCGAAATACAGGGTCTGTTCCGCGGGACTGGACGTAGACATCGCGTATTGTTCCGGTTCCACGGACAGGATGCATTTCTTCGAGACGTTCAGATCACGTTGGATCAAGTAAAACTCCCGCTTCGGGATCATCCGCCTGATGGTTTCCATTTCTCCCTCCTTCATGTTGAAAATCGATCGGTAGGCGTCCCTGTTCAACTCCGGGTCGGCGGTAAAGATGAAGGTCGAGGCGGCGCTGCGCAGCGCTTCCCAGTTTTCGATATTGCCGAGTTCGATGCCGGACTGGGTCCACATGCCGATACCGGCCAGCAACTTGCCCCAGGTTCTTACCCTGTCCAGCAGCAGGGTGCGGGTCAGTTCAGGGTTGGACAGGATATGGTGGCATTCATCTACGTCGAGCCATTTCGGACAGGCCCGTATTTCCGGATTTTCATAGAATTGCAGGACCCGGTAGGCTATCTCCGCCATCACCAGCGGTTTGGTGACGGTGTCGTCCCTGATGCCTGCCAGGTTGTAGACGGCCACCTTCCTGTCCATGGAACCGATGGCGTCCTGCTGCGCGTCGAACAGCCAGGCGTATGAGCCGGCCCCGACAAACCGCGCCAGTTTCCGTTGTATGGGAGCAGGACAGTGTTTCACCAGTGTGGTCAGGGTCTGAAGATGGGGCGGCAGCCTGAGAACCTGCCGTATGGCCCGATCCAGGGCAAGCTGGTCGGCGCCGGTCAGCCGCTGCAGATCCCCGGAGTCATTAGTGACGATCATGGCCATGAGCTGTTGATTCAAGTGCGCAATGAACCGGGTGTCATCCGGGCTGCTTGCCTGGGAGAAAAAATTGAAGCCGCGTTCCCGAGCGCCATCGAAACGCACGATGCCGGCATCGGCGCCGAATGCATGGGCAATGGGTTCGGAACCCGGGTCGATGTCTATGGCCCGGTAAAAGCCGCCGTACTTGGGCCAGTGGATACCCGTGCAGGTACGCAGGAACGATTTGCCGCTGCGTACCGGTCCCACACCAATCAAAAAGCCGCGTCCGCCGGCGAACGGCGAGAAATAATACGGTGAATCGTCGCCGGACAGGAAGATATATTGCGCCTCTTCGTTCCCCAGGTCTTCAACGGTTTTTGTGCCCTGGGCGGATTTGTAGAACAGCGCAAGGGTGGAGAACTGCGAGGTGTTCAGCGGAATGTCCCGGAAGAACCGGCCGCGGTGATCGGCACAGGGCTGCAGGTCGAAGAAAACATCTACCTGGGCCACCGTCTCCCACAATATACTGAACTGGTTCTGCTGCAATGAGGATTGCAGCCGCTCCGTAGTCTTTTCCAGCTCCTTGACGTCGGTATCGAAGACCACGGCGTGGGTGGAGACAAGTCCCAGGTTGTCCTCGAGGGAAGCCGCTTCGTCCAGTTCCTGGAACTTCCGTATCAGCGACGGGCGGAACACCTGCATGTCCCGGTCTTTTTCCGCGCCTTCATTCAGTCCCTTGATAAAGTCCGAAAAGCTGAGCGTCTCCCGTTCCAGTTCCTTCTTGCGGTTGAAGAAGAACAACGTTCTCGAGGCTTCACTCATGCCCTTGTAACGGGTGGTGAGCACATAGTTGCCCGGTGTCTTGATTGGCCCCCTGGCGAACAGTCCCGGTGTAAACCGGTCGAAGTTGAACTGTTTCACCGACAGGACGCGGGCGTAGGTATTGTTGCGGTTCTGCAGCCGCAATATGTCCGTGCCGTTCATGGTGACCGGCGTGACCTGCCCGTCGGACAGGTCGGTATCGATAGCCTGCGGACAGTGCAGGCCGGAATCGAGATATTTCACCTCCAGGGTCGCCAGAAATTTCATCATCCGGTACGTTTCATCAAGGTCAAGTTGCCGGGTCCGGAACAGGCCGCTGCAGTAATTGACGATATCCCGGATCCGGGCTTCCAGCGCCGGAGCCAGCTTTTCCAGGGCGCTGTGCGAGGCGCTGCGTGCAGGCCCGTACGTGATGAAGCGCCTGATATGATCTCTGGACTCTTCACTGTGCAGGCACCTGGGCAGGTGGCGCAGAAACAGCGCCAGGCTGGACTGGGCCCGGCGTTTCGGATACATCTCCACGAACAGTACGCAGCGAGCGCCGGCCAGGCGCATCTGGTTCAGGTATCTTTCCCGGTAGCGGTTCAGCGCGTTGCACACCGGGTTAGCGCGCGGGGCGAATTGCACCTTCAGATCGCGGTAATGGACGTAATACTGCTGCAGTACAACGGACTGGGGCAGGATATTCAGCAGGTTCCTGATGACAATGGAGAATGCCTCCATGTCCGTCTGCGACATCCCGTCCGGGTCGATGCCGTCTATTTCGATGGCCCCCACCAGGGAGCCTGTATACGAAAGCACAAACCCGTTACAGGGTCTGAACGCGCCGTGATAATTGTTGACGGGTTCTCCGTTCATCTAATCCATGCCTTTCGCTATCCGTAAAGGTGGTGGTTCTAACACCGCCGCTACGCCACCCGGCGCCCGACGGCATCCTATGCAAATATATCCTAGGCCATAAAATCAGAAGGTCAAGTTTTTTTTGAAAAAAATTTAACTGCGCCCTGGATGGCGCACATCACACCAGAATGGAAGGTGGCTGCGCACACTGCTATCATACCGGTGCAGTCCTGAATTCGTCATGGGTGAAGCTATGTTACTGTTCATTTCCGGTTTGATACTGTTTTTTGCCGCACATTCCATTTCCATCGTCAACGTGGGCTGGCGCGACGCCATGGCCGAGCGGTTGGGGACTGCCGCCTGGAGAGGCCTGTACAGTCTGGTGTCCCTGGCGGGACTGGTCCTGCTGATATGGGGTTACGGATTGACAAGGAGCGATCCTGTTATCCTGTACACGCCGCCTGTCTGGTTGTTCTACGTCAACTTTCTGCTGATGCTGTTCGTGTTTCCACTGTTCATGTCCAGCCTGTTACCGGGCCGGATCAAGACCGCGGTGAAACACCCGGTTTTCGCTTCCGTCAAGATCTGGGCTTTTGCCCATTTGCTGACCAACGGCGCCCTTGCCGACGTGTTGCTGTTCGGCTGTTTCCTGGCCTGGGCGGTAATCGGTCGCATCTCCATGAGACATCGAAAAAATCGCCCCGTGCCCGGCTTTCCGGAAAGCCCCGTGAACGATCTTCTCGCCGTAGTGTTTGGCCTGTTGCTTTACCTGGTGTTCGTCATGGCGCTGCACGACTGGCTGATTGGTGTTGAGGTGATTTGATGATTGGGGCTGGGGTGGTCTGACCCGATTGAGGATCCACGGACGCTTGATCTGAAAAACATATTGAATCCTGGACGGGTGCTAGGCTGATTATTATCGGGCATGGCCTATGTGTTGAAACATTGACCATGTTGTGCTACGTTGAGATTTCGTGAGGCCGATAACCCCAAGGCAAGGGTTTGCGGCTTTGAGTTTCTGGACCTGGGCGGGAGCCTGTCTGCGTCAGCAGTAGCCGACCCCCCGCCATGACTTAAAGGAGAACGCTAATGACAGCTGCTAATGAAGCCTTATCCACCGATAAACCGGCAACGGTGACCTTTGACACCCTGAAAGCGGCGCAGGAGTTGAGAAAAACCGGCTTTGAAGACCGGCAAGCCGAAGCGATTGTATCGACCATCAGCAAAGCAATGAGTGAAACTGTGGCTACAAAAGCGGACCTGGAATTACAAAGCGCTGTAACAAAGGCCGATATAGAAGCGATGGGAGCAGAGCTGAAGGCCGATAACGAAGTACTGAGAGCAGAGCTTAAGGCAGAGTTGAAGGCCGAGACCGGAGCACTGAGAACGGAGTTCAAGTTATTTCAGCAATCCGTAAACAGCAGGTTTGAGAAAGTGGATCTCAGGTTTGATACGTTGGAGAAATCATTACGCCAGGAAATGGCGGCGCAGGAGACCAGGATCGTCCTCAAGCTCGGCGGCCTGATGGTGACGATGACCTTTCTGCTGCTGGCCATCGGCCCGTTTTATATTCGCTGGGTGCTGTCCCTGATGGGCTCATCGTAAACTCCGGCGGAGAAACGGGGTCAGGTCGCACAATGTACAATCGATCCCGTGCATTCTAATCAAGCCAGCGCCCAGGATTGCATCACCTGGTATCTTGCCCCCTTCTCATGGGTGACGGACTCGACCAGGCAGAATTCCCTGATGTCCCAGTGGACCGGTTCGAACATACATGGTTTGAGCGGGCGGGTGAGTTTGCGGGCGACGGTCAGGTGGGGGCTGTAGTCCCGTTCATCGACCGGGAGGCCCGCTAGCCTGGCCTGGTGGTTGAGTTGCCCGACCAGTTCCAGCAACGGTTCGGGTGTGTACGCGGGCGCCAGCCAGGCGACTTTTGCCCGTTTCCACCAGCCGCTATGGTTTATCTGCAAACTGAAGCCGGGGATGCTCAAGGCTTGCGCCGCATCGGTGAGTTCAGGGATGGCCTGATCCTCCACCTTGCCCAGGAACACCAGGGTGATATGGAAGTTTTCCGGTGGGACGCGCCGGCCTGTGTTGATGGGTAACAACCGGGCTTTATCAAGGAGTTTTGCGCGTACTTCGTCGTCGGGCCAGAGGGCGAAGAACAGTCTTTTCATTGGTGTCTGGATGGTAATAGAATATTGGGGTCAGAGTAAAAATTCTTCGACACTTACTCTGACCCCGGGTTTTCCGATTGTTCTACCTGGTCCGCCAGGCCTTGCAGGGCTGTCAGGATGGA
Organism: Gammaproteobacteria bacterium; assembly: GCA_022826885.1. Lineage (GTDB taxonomy): Bacteria > Pseudomonadota > Gammaproteobacteria > Eutrophobiales > Eutrophobiaceae > JAAXHV01. Next base: position 56,439 of record JAJDUB010000075.1, on the reverse strand, counting down.
GAGTTCACGTACCTGTTGGCGGTCGCCGTCGAAGACGACGCGGGCAGTTCTGGCCTCGGCGCCGCGCTGCCCCCAGCCGAAACAAACGGTGCCTACCGGTTTTTCCTCTGTGCCGCCGTCCGGGCCCGCAACCCCGGTCACCGCCACGCTGTAATCGGCGTGGCTGTGCTGCAAGGCGCCCACCGCCATGGCCGCGGCTACCTGTTCGCTGACGGCCCCGTGCCTGGCGATCAGTTCATGGGGCACGCCTAACTGCTCCTGCTTGGCCGGGTTGGAGTAGGTGACGAACCCGCGCTCAAACCAATCGGAACTGCCCGGCAGTTCCGTGATGGCATAGGCGATGCCGCCGCCGGTGCAGGATTCGGCCGTGACCAGCAACCTGTTTTGCTGTATTAATTGCTCACTGAGTTGCAGGAGCAGGGGTTGGATCCGGGGGTCTGCCATGTGAATAATTCCGTTCAGCGCCGCTCGCGGAAAAACGTCTGCAACAACGTTGCGGCTTCCTGTTCCAGTATCCCGGACACCAGTTCGACGCGGTGGTTCAACTGTGTGGATTGCAGTATGTTGAATACACTGCCGGCAGCGCCGGCCCGGGGGTCGGTGGCGGCATAGACCACGCGTTTGATACGGGCCAGGATGATGGCGCCGGCGCACATGGCGCAGGGTTCCAGGGTTACGTATAACGTGGCGCCGGGCAGGCGGTAATTCTCCAGGCGGGCGGCCGCGGCGCGCAGCGCCTCGATTTCCGCATGGGCCGTGGGGTCATGGGTTGAAATGGAGCGGTTCCAGCCTTCGCCGATGCAGTCATCGTCCATGACCAGGACGGCGCCCACCGGGACTTCACCCTCCGACCGGGCGCGCTCGGCCAGGTCCAGCGCCCGCCGCATCCAGCGTTCATCACTATTGGCTTTGCCGGTCACGACCCCTGCAAGGTCTGCACCCCTTCCGTTTCGTTCATATAGACGGGGCTTTCCGGCAGCGTTGAACCGCCGTCCACGACCAGGGTCTGGCCCGTGACGTATTTGGCTTCATCGCCGGCCAGGTAGAGCATGGCATAGGCGATGTCATTCGGTTCGCCCAGCTCCCCTTTGGGAATATAACGGGCCATTTCCGCCCTGGCGTTCTCGTCGGCAAGCAGGTCCATGGCCGGCGTCAGGATAAATCCCGGTTCAACACCGTTGACGGTAATGTTGTCCGCGGCAAGTTCAACGGCGGCGGTGCGGATGAAGCCGTTCACTCCCGCCTTGGACGCGGCATAGTAGGACGTGCCCGGCATGGCGACCCTCGGGCCGGTGACGGACGAAGTAACCAATATGCGGCCTCCCCCCTGTTTTCTCATGTGGGGGATGCAGGCATGGGTCAGGCGGAAGCAGGCTTTCAGGTTTACCGTCAGCACCGTGTCCAGGTCTTCGTCATTGTATTCCTCGATCATTCCGCCCAGGAATGAAGCAGCGTTATGTACCATGATGTCGATCTGCCCGTAGGTATCCAGCGTCGTGCCCACGACCTTGTTTATTGCGCTGATCGCGCCGATATCGGTGCCGACCAGGATTGCCTCGCCTCCCTCTGCCCTGATTTGCTCGACCGTCTCCCTGCCGGTTTTCTCAGTGCGCGTCGCCACGACCACGCTGGCGCCTTCCCGGGCAAAGACTACGGCTATTGCCCTGCCGATACCCTGGCCCGAACCCGTTACGATAGCCACTTTACCCTGCAACCTGTTGTTCCCCATTGTGTTCACCTCATTGCCATGTCTGATGTTCTGGAAAGAGTACCAGTCTAGCCGAACCGCCTTTGTAGTCAATAAATGCGGAAGACTGTTATAAATCATTGCGGCAGTCATTCCCAGGTACTACAATACGCTCCCCGCAATCAAACTCAACATCAGAGGTTCCTGACAATGGTCAAAGAATTCGCTTCCAAGGCGGACCTGGGTGAAAAACAGGTAACATTCAGCCGGCTGGCGGACAGTGCCTACGCATATACCGCGGAAGGCGATCCGAATACCGGGGTGATCATCGGTGACGACGGCGTCATGGTGATAGACACGCAGGCCACGCCGCTGATGGCCGAACGGGTGCTGGAAAAAATACGGTCGGTCACGGACAAACCCGTGAAATACGTGGTGATGACCCATTACCACGCGGTGCGGGTGCTGGGCGCCAGCGCCTACGAACCGGAACACATCATATCCAGCCGTGATACATACGACCTCATCGTCGAGCGTGGGAAACAGGACTGGAAATCGGAATTTGAACGGTTCCCGAGGCTGTTCAACGGGTATGAGACCATTCCCGGCCTGACCTGGCCGACGATAACCTTTACCGGGGAGATGTCCCTGTGGATGGGCGATACGGAAGTGAGGATCATGCAACTGGGACGCGGCCATACCAAGGGCGATACCGTGGTCTGGCTGCCTGAAGAGCAGGTGCTGTTCAGCGGCGACCTGGTGGAGTACGGGGCCACGCCGTATACCGGCGATGCCTACCTGCTGGACTGGCCCGCCACCCTGGACAACATCACCGCGCTGAAACCACGAGCCCTGGTGCCGGGACGGGGCGACGCCCTGGTGACGCAGAAAACCATACGCGAAGGCATAGACGGCACGCGCGCCTTCGTCACCGCCATGTACCGTTCAGTGGAGGCAGGGCAGAAACAGGGAAAGGACCTGAAAGAAATTTACAAGGAAACCTATTCGACCCTGAAACCGGAATTCGGCGAATGGGTAATCTTCGACCACTGCCTGCCGTTTGACGTGGCGCGCGCTTACGACATCGCTTCGGGCATTGCCGACCCGCAGATCTGGACCGCGGAACGGGATTCCGAGATGTGGGAGGCGCTGGAAGGGTGAGCCTGCGGACAGAACTCGGCGTTGCCGACCCGGATGATTTTTACGCCCGCCTGATTGAACTGCACGAGGGACTGACGACCGAGCAGAGTCATAAGGTCAATGCCAAGGTAATCCTTATGCTGGCGAACCACGTCGGCGACACGGATGTGTTGTACGAAGTACTGGATTATGTTGAAAAAGATTTGGGGTCAGATGTATGATACTTTTTCACGTATTCCTGGAGCGAGGCGACTCCCCGTTCCTTCGCTTCAAACAGGCTTTCCAGGTGTTCCCTGGAATTGATGATGCCCATGGTGACGACCTTGCCCTGCTCATCGATGAGCACCGAGTACGGCAGTTTGCCCACGCCGTAACTGCGGCCGAGGATTTCCGACAGCACGTAATCGAACCGTGACAGCTTCTGCTGTTCGATGAACTTGCGGTGTTGTTCGGCCGGCCCGTCGCTGGCCAGCACGATGTCCAGCCACCCGCTTTCCTCCTTGTGCGCGGAGAACAGCACCGGCAGCAGGGTCTTGCACACCGGGCAATCGGGCGCGAGAAAAAACAGCAACAGGCTGCGTGCAGGCTCGCGCACGCCGCCGACCCAGATTTTTTTATTCTCGACAGTCAATAATTCCATTTCCGGGGCTGCGTCCCCGGGCCGCAGTGACTGGTTTACCATGAGAGCGCCGGCCGGGGCCACCCGCTCGTACAGCACGCCGATCTGCCTGACCAGGGCAAATACCATCACGCCCAGGATCACCACGATGATCCAGAGCAGCAGGTTCGAGACGATCAAGGCTTCAGGCATGGAATTCCTCTCGGTTCAATGATTTCAGCAGGTCTTTATTCACCAGCAACTGGTTGATGATATTGTAGAACAGGCAACCCATGACGGTTGCCAGGATGACTGTGAACCAGTCGAACCAGAGCAGCGGGCGCGCCAGCGTCTGGCTGCCGGTGATATAAGCAAGACCCAGCAGTAGTCCATTGCGCACGATCATCCATTCACTGATGGTCTGTTTCTGGGCCGGGCCGCCGCAACCGCAGTCGATATTGCGCCGGCCGCGCAGCAGGTTGATGCCTATGGCGGCGATGTAGATACACAGCAGTGTGCCTGCCGAGAAAGCCGCAAGCGTCGCCGTGGCAGGTATCAGCAAGGCAACCCCGGTCATGATTTCAGCTACCGGAACCAGGTAGACGCCCTGGCGGGCCAGGCTCTCCGGCAGAATTTTGTAATTCGCCAGGGTGGTCGCGAACTCTGCCGGCGCCTTGCACTTGTGCAGTCCCGCCAGCACGAACACGTAGCTGAGTATGAGCGCGGCAATGAGATTGAGAGCGGGATCGAAGGCAAGGTTAAACATGGTTGTACTTCGCCGTGGTTTTCTGCCGCACCTCGTCTTCCGTGACGCCGGGCAGGAGTTTCACCAGGCGCATCCCCGAATCGTCGAAATTGAATACCGCGAGGTCCGTGATCAGTACATCGACGGCATTGCGCGCGGTCAGCGGCAAGCTGCATTTTTGCACCACCTTGGAGTTGCCGTTCCTGTCGCAATGGGTCATGGTCACGATCAGTCTGCCGGCGCCGGATGCCAGGTCCATGGCGCCGCCGACCCCAAGCAGCGGTTTGCCGGGCACGGCCCAGTTGGCCAGGCTACCCTGTTCGTCCACCTGCAAGCCGCCCATAATGGCCGCGTCCACGTGGCCGCCCCGGATCATGGCGAAGGACGCGGCGCTGTCGAAATAGCTGGAACCGGCCAACGCGGTCACCGGCACCTTGCCGGCATTGATCGGGTACTCCATGGCGCCGCCGGTTTCAGGTTCGGGTCCTACTCCCAGCATGCCGTTTTCGGAATGCAGGACGATGCCGTCCCCCGGCTTGATCAGGTCCGCCACCAGGGTGGGGATGCCGACACCCAGGTTCACGATGTCGCCCCGCTTCAACTCGGCCAGCGCGAGCCTTGCCATCATCATGCGGGCTTCATCCACTTTTTTCAGGCTCGCCGCCACCGATGCCGAGGTGCCCAGGTGCTCCGGGTTGAGGTCGGCTTGCACCAGGTAATCGACGAAGCAGCCCGGGGTGTGGATGAAGTCCGGGTCCAGCGCCCCGGTCGGGACGATCTCCTCCACCTCGGCGATGACCAGCTCCGCGGCGGTCGCGGCGGCCTGGTTGAAATTGTTTTCCGTCATACGGTACTGCAGGTTGCCGATGGTATCGGCGCGCCAGGCCCTGATGACGGCAACGTCGGCGCGCAGCGCGGGAATGAACACCATCTCCGTGCCGTCGATGGCCCTGGTCTCACAGCCGTCCGCCAGCGGTGTTCCTGCCGCGGTGGGCGTGAAGAACCCCCCAAGGCCGGCCCCGCCGGCGCGGATTGCCTCGGCCAGGGTGCCCTGGGGCAGGAGTTCGAATTCGACATCCCCGGACTGTGCCGCGGCAACGGCTTCCGGGTTGCTGGTGAAGAATGACCCGATGACTTTCCTGAGCTGTCCCTGGCGCAGGCAGCGTCCGCCGGCCAGGCCGGGTTCGCCCACGTTGTTGCCGATATAAGTGAGGTCTCTCACCCCGGTTTCGGCAATGGCGTGCATGATGTTGGTCGGGTTGCCCGTCATGCCGAATCCGCCGACGATCAGCACATCGCCGGGGCGCACCTTGGCGGCGGCCTGTTCCAGGGTTATCTGCGGTACGTTTCTCATCGATCACACAGGAGCGGGAAGGCGTCCGTGGAAGGCGTTTTCAAGCAAGGCGCGCACCCGTTCCCGGGTGACCGGCTCGGGGTTGTTGACCGGTTTCTCCACGGTCACAGCGGCGGCTTCATCGAGATCCGTCTCTTTTATCCCTATGTCCTTCAACGCGGTAGGGGCGCCGAGTTTTCCCGCCAGCTCAAACAGGCCGGTAGCCGCATCGGTAACACCCAGGGCCACGGCAATGCGTTGCGTCGCCGCAGGCCTGGCGCCGGCATTGTAGGCGACACTGTGCGGCAGCAGGATCGTGTGGGTCTCGGCATGGGGCGTGTTGAACGTGCCGCCGAAAGTATGGCACAGGCGATGGTGCAGCCCGGTCGTGCCTGTCCCCAGCGCGGCAGCGGCCAGGCAGGCGCCGTACAGGGCCCCGGCGCGCGCGTCCATGTTGCCGGGTCCGGCAATGATGAGAGGCAGATTCTGCGCCAGGGCGCGGATGCCCTCCAGCGCCATTACAGCACTGAAGGGATTGGCGTCTTCCGCGGCCGCATTGGCAACGGCCTGGGCCATGGCGTTCATGCCGCTGGCGGCAGCGAATCCAGGCGGGAGCGTCAGGGTCAGTTCCGGGTCATAGATGGTCAGCGTCGGAACAACGATACTATCGCGCCGGGTGGTTTTACGGTTGTCCCGGGTCACCGCCCACAGGTTGGTCATCTCCGAACCGGCGTAACTGGTGGGCAGCACGATATTGGGCAGGTCCAGGTGGAAAGCCAGGGCCTTGCCAAGGCCGGTGGTGGAACCGCCGCCGATGGAAACGGTACAGTCTGCGTCAAGCCGTTTTACTTCCGCTGTTGCCTGGTCGAGTGTTTCGCCGGGCACGTGCATCAAGGCCCGGTCGAACAGTCCCGCCGCCTTGTCGCCCAGCAGGCTGACTATCTCCTGTCCGGTATCCGCCTGGTTCGGCGTCGTCAGCACCAGGGCGCGGGAGTAGCCCAGTTTCGCCAGTTCTTCAGGCAGGCGTTTACGGGCGCCGGTGCCGAAAATGATGTTCCACGGAAGCGCCGTATAGTGAAAATTCATCTGTTGTTTTACTCAATCATCCCTGATTTCACCAATAACTTTCAGCACCTCGTCTTTATGGGCTTCGATCTGTGGCGACATCATCAGCTTGGTGCCGAGCGTTTCAAGTGGTTCGTCGCAGGTGAACGCAGGTTTGTGCGAGCAGCAGGCCTCAAACAAAGCGCCTGACGGAGTGCGGATATAAATGGAATCAAAATAACCGCGGTCTTTTACGTCGGAGAAATCCGTGTAACCCAGTCCCTCGGTAAAAAACTTGATGGCATCCTGCTCTTTGCGGCTGGGCACATTGTAGGCCATGTGGTGGATGGCGCCTTCTCCCACGGTCCAGGAACCAGGCTTGCGGTCCGGTTCGATCTCAAAATCCGTGTAGGTGCCGGTGCCGCCTTCGCCCATACTGTAGCGAACCAGGTTGGAATCGTCCGCTTCCTTGCGGGAGCCCCACGCCACCTCCAGGAACTCTGCCATGAATTCCATGTCGCGGGTGGAAACACCGGCAGCGTGGGTGCCGCGGATCATGTTCTCGGCAGGCACCGGCCCATCGGAATACGGCGCCCGTGAATCGTCGTCGACGCCGACCATGGAGATGCGGATGTTGTGCGGGGAACGGAAATCCAGGTGTTTTTCGCCGAAACGTTCGGTCTCCGTCACCTCGAAATCATGCTCCGTGAGGCGTTTACGCCAATAGGGCAGTGAATCTTCGGGCACGGACAGGCTCACGAAGCTGACCTGCCCGCTGCCTTCCTTGGCCTTCACGCCGATGTGGGCCACAGGGAATGTGGTGAGCAGCGTACTCTCTTCACCGATGTCGTTCCCGTAGTACAGGTGGTAAACCGGCGTGGCCCCGTCGTAGAACAGGGTGCGCTTGACGCATTTCAGGCCCAGCACCTTGGTATGAAAATCGAAGTCTTCCTGCACGTTGCCGACTCCGATCGTGATATGGTGATGACCGGTCAGGCTTGTGCCTGGCAGCTTATCGGACATGATGGTTCTCCTATGTGATCTTTTCAATGAAAGCAGACATGAAAGCATCGACAACTTTGTCTACATGAATAATTTGTTCCCGGGTTGTCAAAGGACCTCTGATGCCGCAATACCTCTGCAGCATGGACTTATACAGTATCATGCCCCAGAAGTATTCTGCCGCAGCGGATGGATCAGTACACTTGATCCGGCCCTTTTCCACCATTGTTGAGAGATATTTCACTACACCTGCCATGCCGCGTTTTGGCCCGTGTTCGTAGTAGGTGTTGCCTACATAAGGTATCCGTTCAGCTTCGGCGTAAATGATACGGCAAAGGTTAACGAAATCCTGCGACGTGATTACCTTCAGGCTTGTCCTTCCAATCAGTTTCAGTCCTTCTTCAATACTGAGGGTCGTAAGATCCAGGCTTTCAATGGGTTCCATGTGATCCCGTATTATCTCATCCAGTACCGCGATGAACAGCGCCTGCCTGCTTCGGAAATGTTTGTAGATGGTGCTTTTTGAAGAGCCGGAACGCTTGACAAGATTATTCATGCTGGCTTTTTCATAGCCCATTTCCAGGAACATTTCAGTGGCATGTTTAATCAGCTCCCTGCGCTTGAGTATGGCGTCCTTGCGCATTTTTTTGACGGCAGGCGCGGCAGCTTGCCGTTCTGTCGCGCTCAGTTTTTGATTAATGCTCATGAATTTCCCGGAGTCGTGAGTATGTTATCCACCGCAAATTGTAAAACCGTCACAATGTTATACTACCATGCCATTAATACACGCGTTTCGGGAAAATAATATGGGTTTATTGGTAGAAGGCAAGTGGCATGACAAATGGTATGACACCGAAGCCAGTGACGGGCGTTTTATTCGTTCTGAATCTCAATTCCGTAACTGGGTGACCGCAGACGGCTCCCCCGGCCCTTCCGGCGCCGGAGGGTTCAGGGCGGAGGCCGGCCGTTACCACCTGTATGTCTGTCATGCCTGCCCCTGGGCCAACCGCACCATGATCTTTCGCAGTATCAAGGACCTCAAGGACATGATTTCTGTTTCCGTGGTCCACTGGCACCTGGGCGAGCACGGATGGACGTTTGAACCGGGTGACGGCGTGATCCCCGACCCGGTGCATAACGCCAGGTATCATTACGAGGTTTATACGGCAGCCGATCCCGGGTATACCGGGCGGGTTACCGTACCGGTACTGTGGGACAAGCGCAAGGACACCATCGTCTCCAATGAATCATCGGAGATCATCCGCATGTTCAACACGGCGTTCGATGACATCGGAGCCGGCCCGGGTGATTATTACCCCGAGCATCTGAGGGACGAGATCGATGCGGTCAACAGCAGGGTGTACGAAACCCTGAACAACGGCGTTTACCGGGCCGGGTTCTCCACCAGCCAGGAAGCGTATGAAGAGGCGGTCTATCCGTTGTTCGATACCCTGGACTGGATCGAGGACAGGCTCCAGGACCGCCGTTACCTGACAGGGAACCGGATAACGGAGGCGGACTGGCGTCTGTTTACTACATTGATACGGTTCGACCCGGTGTACGTGAGTCATTTCAAGTGTAATATCAGGCGTCTGGTCGATTACCCGAATTTGTGGGGTTATACCCGCGATCTCTACCAGCAACCGGGAATTGCGGAAACTGTCAACATGGAACACATCAAGAAGTCCTATTACGGCAGTCACACCATGGTGAACCCGACCGGCATCGTGCCTGTGGGACCCGGGTTCGACCCCGGGGCGCCCCATGAGCGACATTTGTTATCGGCAGGTGACTCAGGTGGACTCACATGAGCGGGGACGGATTTAAATCTGTCCCCTTTCTGCTATCCTTGTAAAATGAATTTCCGGTCATTGACTTTGCGAGGGGGATTATGTCCGTAACAACAGTATTCGGCAGCATAGACAAATTCGAAAAGGGAGGCGTTGAAATCACCGGCAATGAGGAGGCGCGGGATTACCTGTTTTCCAATATGTACGAGGTGGCCGGCAACGCACAGCCCTGGGAACGTATCGTTATCGCCAAAAACCTGGAGAACACCGTTGAAGTCATCCGCGCGGAAGGAGACAGCCCCTGGTATATCTGCAGCCACGATGAGACCGCTTTGCTCATGCAGGGCAGCATGGAAGTACGATTTATTCAACCTGCGGACAGTGGCCTGGCCCCACCCGAAGAGAACGAAGGGTCCGTCAAGCTCACGGGTGAACCTGAAGGTGAGGTTATGGGCCATGTCAAGGCCACGCGGGGCCACCTGGTCCTGTTGCCGGCCGGCGCGGCCTACCAGTTTCGCGCCGGTGAATTAAGCGTTATTTTACTGCAAACCTTACTTGGTGATGAGTCCATTGAAAAATGGGCGGAAATCTGCCAGCACTGATTTGAGGGGGAAATAACTATGGCAGCCACAGCAGAACAAATTACCGACCTGCCGGTTCTTACCGAAGCGCATCGTGAAAGCGCGCCGCACCCGGTCAACGGTTACAAGCGCTTTGAAATCGGCTCGTTCAGGTTTGAACGGGATGAGTACTTTGCCCGCATCCAGTGCCCGACCGTGACCCACGTGATGGACGTGGAGAATTTTATGCGCTCAATGATACGGGACGTGGCCTGGGGATTTTTTTACGGCTGGGTCAACTTTGATGAGGTGTTCGGCACCGTAAACAATTACGACAGCGTCGACGTCTTCATGGGCGCCTATAACCAGGCCTACAAGGATTCCGGCACCGACTTTACCGAACGGTTTGAACCGGGCGTGTTACAAGCCTGTTTCAAAGGCTTGATGCTGGATTGGACCAATGCCGGTTTTAATCCCTTCGCCGCGCCGCTGGAAACCGGCAGCGGGCGCGGACCTAAAAACGGCAGCAACGATGAAGCCGTCAATTTTCAGCGGGAACTGGCGGACCGTTTCGTCAGTCTGCCCGGCGACACCCCGATCCGCTCCGATGAAAACGGCCGGCCGGTCAACCGGCAGTTCGCCGACGTGGACCAGTCCGAGCCGGAAGTCCATGCGGAAGCCGGTTTTGAAGGACAACTCGCGGCCTTCAACCTGTTCAAATATCTGTCACGCTCGCCGGTTACCTGGAATCCGTCTATCGTTTCCATCGTGAGAAGCAGCGCTTACTGCCCGACGTCGGAAGAGCATATCCTGCCGGTGGACCACGGCAACGACAGGGTGGAGTGGTTTATCCAGATGTCCGATGAGATCACCTGGAGGGTGGCGGACAAGGACAGCGCGGCCCCGATGTCTGTAGTCACCATGAAGGCAGGGGACGTGGCCTGCATGCCGGCGGACATACGCCATCGCGGGTTCTCCCCGAAGCGCTCCATGCTGCTGGTGTGGGAGAACCTGACGCCGGGCCTGGAGAAGCGCTACGCCAGCGGCGAACTGCCGCCGGTGCCGGCGACGTTCTGATTCTTTGGGATATATGGGGTCAGAGTAAAAATTCTTCGAATTTCTTACTCTGACCCCTGGTATTACAAACAGAGGCGCAGGGAAGTCCTCAACCCCAGACTTCCCGGGCAAGCTCTACAATCATCTCCAGTTTTTTCCACTGCTGATCCCCGGTCAGTATGTTGCCTTCCTCGGTGGAAGCGAACCCGCATTGCGGGCTCAGGCAGAACTGGTCAAGGTCGGCAAACCGGGAGGCTTCGTCGATGCGGCGCCGGATGGCGTCCCTGTCTTCCAGATCCCCGGACTTGGAGGTGACAAGGCCTAAAACAACTCGTTTGTCGCCCTTTGGCAGGAACCGCAACGGTTCAAATCCACCTGCCCGTTCCGTGTCGTACTCCAGGAAATAACCGTCATAGGCGGTTTCTCCGAGCATAATCTCCGCTACCGGTCCATAGCCTCCTTCCGCGATCCAGCTTGAACGGAAGTTGCCGCGGCAGACATGGGTGGTTATCACCATATCCTCCGGTTTGTCTTTCAGTGCGTGGTTGATCATGTCGGCATAGATGCGCGGCAGCGGGTCGGGATCATCGCCGCGCTCCCGCGCGGCCTGCCGTTCTTTTGCGGAACAAAGATAAGCCCATACCGTGTCATCAAGCTGCAGGTAACGGCAACCGGCAGCGTAGAACGCGTGCACGGCCTTGCGATATGCCTCCGCGGTATCTGCGAAGAATTCATCCAGTCCGGGATAAACCTGTTTGCTGATCGAGACCCGGCCACCGCGGAAGTGGAGAACGGAGGGCGCCGGGATAGTCATCTTCGGTATGACATTGGTTATGCCATGAAGAAAGCGGAAGTGGTCCAGCATGTAATGCCCGTCAAAACCGACTCTGCCGGTCACAGCGATGGTTCCCGGTTTCGTTTGTACCCCGTGAAACTGGATGCCATGCTCGCTTTTAACCAGTTCCACGCCGTCCAGACCGGCAAGGTAATCGAAATGCCACCACGTACGCCGGAATTCCCCGTCGGTAACGGCTTGCAGGCCGGCGGTTTCCTGGCGCGTGACCACTTCACGGATACATTCGTCTTCGGTCGATTTGAGGGTGTTTGCATCTGTTTTGCCGTTTTCATAGTCGGCGCGGGCGGCTTTCAAACGGGCAGGCCGTAACAAACTGCCTACCTGGTCTGCACGGAATGGCGCTCTGGAAGTCATCGGTGCCTGTCCTTCTGTTATGATATATGGGGTCAGAGTAAAAACTCGTTGCAGTGTTATATTTTAACGTGAATCTGAAGATATATGGGGTCAGAGTAAAAATTCTTCGAATTTCTTACTCTGACCTCTGTGGTTCTCTGACCAGGGAATTTACGCCGTCATGAACAATACAATCAAACAGTTGGTCGGAAAGCTGGGTCCGGACGTTATCCTGACCGGCGCTGATATTTCCGGGAAATACCACGCCGACAGTTCGGGAGAAACGGCCCGTCCACCAGTCGCCGTTGCCCGGCCGGCGTCGACCGCACAGGTTTCGGATATCCTGCGCATCTGTTCTGCCGCAAACCAGAAAGTCGTGGTGCAGGGTGGGCTGACGGGGTTATGCGGCGGCGCCACTCCACAGGAGGAAGAAGTTGCGCTCTCCCTTGAACGGCTCAGCGGCATTGAGGAACTGGACCAGGCGTCCATGACCATGACCGTCCTTGCAGGTACACCCTTGCAGGCCATCCAGGATGCGGCGGATGCGGCCGGATTCCTGTTCCCCCTGGATCTCGGCGCCCGGGGTTCCTGCAATATCGGCGGTAACATCTCCACCAATGCCGGCGGTAACGAGGTGATCCGGTTCGGCATGACCCGTAATCTCATCCTGGGGCTGGAAGTGGTGCTGGCGGATGGAACCGTCATCAACTCGCTCAACAAGATGCTGAAAAATAACGCCGGATACGACCTGAAACACCTGTTTATCGGCACCGAAGGCACGCTGGGCGTCGTCACGCGTGCGGTATTGCGCCTGTTCGCCAAACCGGAGGGCCGCAGCACCGCGCTGGTCGCGCTGGACTCTTTCGAGGACGTGGTACGGTTCCTGCATTTCATGAGCCGGGAATTCAGCGGGTCGCTGAGTTCGTTCGAGGTCATGTGGGACAGTTACTATGATTACATCATTGAACATGTTCCGACAGTGAGCAGCCCGTTTGATGAGCGCTATCCCATTTACGTGTTGACCGAGATCAGTGATAAGTCCGGCAACCACATTCTCGAAGACGCCCTGGCGGGTGAACTGGAGCAAGACAGGATACTGGATGCCGTGATCTGTAAATCCGAAAGGGAAAGGGAGGCCATCTGGGCAATCCGTGACGGCGTCGGAGAAGCCATGGCCGTGATAATGGATAATGCCAATTTTGACGTGAGCGTGCCGATTAATGCAATGGCGGATTTCCTCAATCAGCTTGAGTCGGAAATCAAGGCGCTGCTGCCGGATACCGCGCTCCTGGTCTTCGGCCATATCGGAGACAGTAACCTGCACCTGGTGTTCACGGTAGACCGGAAGGAAGACAAGAAGACAATCTATGATGTGGTGTACAGGCAGGTCGGGGCATACAACGGCTCAATCTCCGCCGAACACGGAATCGGGATGATGAAACGGCCTTACCTGCATCAATCCAGGAGCAGGGAAGAACTGGCGCTTATGAAAGTGTTGAAACAGGCCATGGATCCGAACAACATACTCAACCCTGGACGAGTGCTGGGCTGAGTCGCCGCTAAGGAAGACCGTGATTGACAGCCCGGTCTGAAAATCAGACAGATCCCTTCTGTTACCAGTCCGACTTCCTGAACGCCTGGTAAATCGTATCAATGGCGCGCCAGGCCGGACCGGGCTTGCCGCCGCTTACCGGCCTGCCGTCGAGTCTGACTACCGGCGCGATGCCCAGGGAGGAGCTGGTGATCCATATTTCATCTGCCTGCATCAATTCTGTCTTGCTGACAGGAACTTCCCGGCACTGATACGTGGATGTGCTGATCAGTTCCACCACCAGGTCGCGAGTGATTCCCGGCAGCAGCCGGTTGCTTTTGGGGGGTGTGCTGATGATGTCTCCGGCAACAATGAAAACATTGCTCGCGGCGCCCTCGGTAATGTATCCGTCGCGGTATAAAATCGCCTCGATGGAATCGTCTTTTTCGCGGGCGTATTGTTTCAACATGACGTTCGGCAGCAGCGCCACGGCTTTGATGTTGCAATAGTCCCAGCGGATATCTTTATGCAGCACCGCGCCGACGCCACGACTCAGGTCCATCTCCCGCGACGGTTTGCAATAAATAAAGACAGTCGGAGTAAAGTCGGACTGGTAGAAATGATTTCTCTCGGCCACTCCGCGGGTAACCTGGACATAAATGGACGCATCTCCCGTGACCCGGTTCAGTGCCAGGATCTGATCTGTCAATGACTGCCATTTTTCCCGATCGTAGTCCAGTTGCAGGGAGATCCCGTCCAGGCTGTTGCGCAATCTTTCGAAGTGTTCCTTCAACCTGAACGGTTTGCCGGAAAATACCGGAATGACCTCGTAGACCCCGTCAGCGAAAATAAACCCCCGGTCCAACACCGGTACCTTTGCCTGCTCCAGCGGGATGAAGTTGCCGTTGAGGTATGCCGTTGTCAATTATGAAGCTTCCGTTGCAGTATGATATGGTCTCTCAGCCGGATAAATAAATTCCCCGCCGGTAAGGCTTCGGACGCGACCAGCGGCACGGTTGCGATAACTTCCTCATCCAGAGACAGTTCCAGTTGCCCCAGTTTCTGCCCCGCTTCGATTGGCGCGATTGGGTTTTCTTCAATTGTCGTCACCGTCTCAATCTGATCGTAGTGTCCCCGCGGCAGGGTCAATACGAGATCATCTTCCACCACGAGGTCAAGACTGTCGCGTTCCCCTTTCCATACCTTGATATTGGTTATCGTCTCATCCGCGCTATACAGTTTCCTGGTTTCGTAAAACCTGTAGGAATAATTCAGTAATGCCTGGGTGGCTTTGGTCCTGGTCCTGGTGCCGGCGGTTCCCATGACTACCGAGATCAGGCGTATTCCGTCCCGTACGGACGAGGCTACCAGGCAATATCCGGCGCTTTCGGTATGTCCGGTCTTTATCCCGTCAACGCTTGAATCCGCCCACAGGAGGCTGTTCCGGTTGGATTGTTTTATGTCGTTATAAGTGAATTCCCTTACGGCATGCATCGCATAGATCTCCGGGTAATCCCTGATCAGGGCGCGCGCCAGGGTAGCCAGGTCCCTGGCCGTCGTATAATGATTTTCGTCGGGCCAGCCGGAACTGTTCATGAAACTGGTGTCCTTCATGCCTAACTCGGAAGCATAATGGTTCATGAGATCGGCAAAGGCTTCCTCCGTGCCGGAAATGTGCTCCGCCAGCGCGACGCTGGCGTCGTTGCCTGACTGGATGATCACGCCCTTCAGGAGGTCTTCGACACTGACCTGGTTCCCCACTTCAATGAACATCCGCGAGCCTCCCATGCGCCATGCCCTCTCGCTGACGGTCACCTGGTCGGTCATGGCGATATGACCTCCGGAGATTTGACTGGCCGCCACGTAGGCGGTCATCATCTTGGTGAGGCTGGCGGGTTCCACTCGCCGGTCTATATTTTTCTCCACCAGGTAATACCCGCTGTCCGAGTCCGTGATCAGATAGGAAACCGCCTCGATCTCAGGCGGCGGCGGCACTACCGTGACGGCGGCGGAAGCGATGTTCAGGCAGATTCCGGCAAGCAGGACCAGCAGATTAAGCGTCAGGTATTTCATAGTGTCTGTTATACAGGTGGATAAGGTTACGGATGATTCATTCCAGGAGGATACGGTGTTCGTGGACATCGAACAATTCCAGGCGGTCGACAATGCCGTCCGCGATATCGATGTCATTCAACGGACCGATTTTAACCCGAAACGCGGCTGCGCCGTTCAGCATGGTTTCCTCTATCCTGACCGGGGCTTCCAACGCCAGCAGTTTGTTTTTTATTCTTGTGGCATTACCGTAATCGGAGAAGACGCCCACCTGAATATAAAAGTCCGGCGGTGCGCGTTTTTCCCGCGGCCGCGATCGGGTTTCAACGGGAGCGCCGCCGCCCCTGTAGGATCCGGGATTGATTGCGCGAATTTCCACCAGCGCCGTTCCTTTCCCGATCACATCCAGCTTGATGGCGGCCGTATAGGATAAATCAACGATCCGGTTGTCGTGGAACGGTCCCCTATCATTGACCCGCACGATGATTTTTCTGCCGTTTTCCAGGTTTTTCACTTCCAGGTAAGTGGGTAAAGGCAATGTCTTGTGGGCCGCGGTCATGGCATACATGTCGTAAATCTCGCCGCTCGAGGTCTTCTTGCCGTGAAAATCCGGTCCGTACCAGGAAGCAATGCCTTTCTGGGTAAATCCATCACTGCTGTCCAGCACGAAATACCTTTTTCCGAATACCTCGTAGGTTTTCATGTTGCCGAGTTCGCTTTTGGGTTCAACCCTGGGTACGGCATCAGGGATGTTTGCCAGTTCCGCAGGCGACTGTTTCGGCGCAGCGTCTTTTTTCGGCGCAGTAGAACATGCCGAAATCCACGTAAACAGTGAAACCAGTATGATAATTTTTGCCACAGAGAGCACAGAGATCACAGGGTGGACTGGTACTGCTCCCGGATTGCCTCCGCCAACTGGTAAACCGCCATTGCATACAGCGCGCTGTGGTTATATCTCGTTATCACGTAGAAATTATGCAACGCCAGCCAGTACTCGTATCCGTCCCGGTTTTCAAGCTGGAGCAGTTTTACATTTTCTGCAGCGCCGACTTCGCCTCCGGCGACGATGCCGGCTTCAACCATGTCCGCCATGGTCAGTTTCGGTTCGAGTCCGTTGGTCAGCAATGCGGAAATATCACTGTCGGGTACGGTTGCAGTGCTGGTTATTCCCGCGTCTTTCCTCCATCCATGTACCTTGAGATAATTTCCGACACTGCCGATCGCGTCCGCCGGGTTGTCCCATATATCGGTCAGCCCGTCGTCGTCGAAATCAACGGCATAAGCCCGGTAACTGCTCGGCATGAATTGCGGGATGCCCATTGCCCCGGCATAGGAACCCGACAACGTATGCGGGTCCAGGGATTGTTCCCGGGCAAGCAGTAAAAAATGCTTGAGTTCCGAGGTAAAGAACCTGCTCCGTTTCGGATAATCAAATGCCAGGGTCGAAAGTGAATTGATGACCTTGAAGCCGCCCGTAATACGCCCGTATTTTGTCTCGACTCCGATAACGGCAACCAGAATTTCCACCGGAACGCCGTATTTTTCCGCGGCGCGTTCAAGTTGTGCCTGGTTCCTGCGCCAGAATTCCGCTCCTCCCCGTATGCGTCCGGGTTTGATGAAAATCGACCTGTAACGGTGCCAGGGAAATGCTTCAGCAGGCCTGGTAATGGCGGCGATGACTTTTTCCGACAGTTCCACCCTGCCGAGGACGTGATTCAATTCTTCGGCGTCGTATCCATACTCTGCAACCATTTCATCGATAAATGAGGCGACTTCCGTGCGTTGCAGCAGGTCGGCACATGCATAGCCGGGAGTTAAAAAAACCAATCCGATAATAACCGGTATGTATTTCATATTAATTCGACAGCAGCCTTCTGTGGGTGTGAACGGCCATGAGGATACCGAAACCTGCCATGATAGTCATCATGGATGTGCCGCCATGGCTGATCAGCGGCAAGGGAATCCCAACTACGGGTAATTGCCCCGACACCATTCCCATATTGACGGCAATATAAACAAAAAAACCTGCTATTACACCTACGCCCAGCAACTTTCCGTACAAATGCTGGGCCAGCAGGGAAATATACAGCCCCCTGGCAATGATGAACAGGTACAGGCTCACCAGGACGAGTACCCCGATCAACCCGAACTCCTCGCAAAACACCGCAAAAATAAAATCGGTGGATCTTTCAGGCAGAAATTCCAGGTGCGATTGCGTTCCGTTCAGCCAGCCTTTTCCATAAAGTCCGCCGGAGCCGATTGCGATCTTGGATTGAATGATGTGATAACCGGAGCCGAGCGGATCCTGTTCCGGATTCAGAAACGTCAACACCCGGTTTCTCTGGTAATCATGCATCAGGTTCCATATCACCGGCGCCGAAGAGAGGGCAACCACTGCAAAACCCGCCAACAGTTTCCAGCTCATGCCGGCGATGAACAGGACGGCGAAGCCGCTGACGGCTATCAGCATCGCCGTGCCGAGATCCGGTTGTTTCGCAACCAGCAATACGGGGGCGATAATAAACAACAACACAATAAACACCTTTTTGACGGAGGGAGGCGGCGTATCCTTGCTGAGGTGCAGGGCAATCACCATGGGCAAGGCCAGTTTCATCAGTTCCGACGGTTGAAACCGAAACGGCCCCAGGCCCAGCCAGCGCTGGGCGCCTTTGCCCATTTCGCCGAAAAACAGCACCATGACCAGCAGACCGAGACTGACGAGATAAAACCAGAGCGAAGCGCCGGACAAGCGAGCCGGCGGGATCTGGGCAATGGCGAACATTACCACCAGGGCCGTCGTCACGTGGATTGAACGGCGAATAATCAAATCCATATTCTGATCGCTGGCGCTGTACAGCACTACGTATCCGATCAGGCTCAATGCCAGTATCCCCAGCAACAGGGGCGCGTCAATATGAACTTTCTGTGCCAGGCTTTCCTGTTTCATCCTGCCGCTTTTCTTCTGTAAAAGTAGTGGTCCAGCAATTCCCGGGCTATCGGGGCCGCCGTCCTTGAACCGCCGCCGCCGTTCTCAACGATCACGGCCATGGCTATTTCGGGCGCTTCGACCGGGGCAAATGCGATAAACAGGGCATGATCGCGGAATTCCTCGGGAATCTCTTCTTCATCATACTCTTCATCCTGCCCGATGGCGATTACCTGGGCAGTGCCTGTTTTTCCTGCCATGTGATATTCGGAGCCTGCGCCGGAACCACGCGCCGTGCCTCTTTTTCCATGTAAAACTTCCTCCATGGAATGAATTATCAGGTCCCAGTCCTCAACGTCGGCAGATATGATCGTTTTGTCCGCCTGGGCAGGCGCTTTGATCACCAGTTGTCCCGTTGCAGAATCCCTTACTTCCGACAGCAGGAAGGGGCGAACCAGCTTGCCGCGGTTGGCGATGACTGCCGTAGCCATGACCAACTGTATGGGCGTGACCAGGGAAGCTCCCTGGCCTATCCCTGCGATCAGGGTCTCCCCCGGGTACCAGGGTTGTCCCAGGGCCTCGCGTTTCCATTGGGTTGACGGGATCAGCCCCGATGCCTCGCCGCCGATATCGATACCTGTCGGCGCGCCGAAGCCGAAACCGGTCAGTGTCCGGTGGATTTCGTCGATACCCATGTCCTGGGCCAGGACATAAAAATACACATCACAGGACTGGGCGATGGCATTGACCATGTCCATGTGGCCGTGTCCCTCTCTCTTCCAGTCCCGGTAGCGATGGGTACTGCCTTTGATTGAATACCAGCCGGGACACCAGGTCTCTGCGCCGGCTTCGCGCACTTGCAGGTTCAGGCTCCCCAGCGCCAGCATGGGTTTGATCGTCGAACCGGGAGGATATTTGCCTTGTAAGGTACGGTTCAATAACGGAGTATCCCTGGATTGCAGCAATTCGGCATAGATCTTTCTGTCGATACCGTCGATGAAGAGGTTGGGGTCGTAACCGGGAGAACTGGCTGAAACGAGCACTGCGCCGGTGCGGGTATCCATTGCAACTATCGCCCCTCGCCTGTCGTTGAGGGCCTGGACGGCGAGGAGCTGCAGGGACGCATCAATAGTGAGGTACAGGTTTTTGCTCGGCTCCGGAGGCTCCCTGTATATTTCGCGTATTTTTCTTCCCTGGGCATTTACTTCTACCTGCTGGTAACCCACGTGGCCGTGCAGCAGGCCTTCATAGGCTTTTTCGATTCCTGATTTACCGATATAGGTGGTGCCGCGGTAATTTGATTTGTTGAGCTTCTCGAACTCATCTTCATCAATCATTCCTACGTAGCCTATAGTGTGCGACAGGCTCTCGGCCAGGGGGTAATACCGGCTTAAACTCGCGACAACGTCAATTCCGGCGAGCAGGTGCCGGTTTACCGAAATCAGGGCGACCTCCTCATCACTCAGGCTGAACCTGAGGGGGATACCTTCAAACCGGCGGCTTCGTTTCCTTAATTCCCTGAAACGCTCTATGTCGTCCGGAGTAATGGTGATAAGCCGGTTTAACTGGTCTATAACGGACTCCACATCCTCAACTCGCTCAGGCACCAGTTCCAGCGTAAACGAAGGACGATTGTCCGCCAGCATGACACCGTCGCTGCTGAAAATAAGTCCCCGGGACGGCACTACCGGCAGGATTTTTATGTGATTGCTCTTTGACAGGGTTGTGAAGTGATCATGTCTCATGATTTGCAGGTAGAAAACCTGCACCAGGATCAGGAAGGTGATTACCAGGATCAGCGCCGCCGTCTGGTAGATTCTATTGTGGACCAGGTTGGAATTCGGCTCCACGTGGATGTTGGTGGTCAATGTCGCCATTAAAAAACATTATATTTGCGCCGTATGCCCCCCATGATATAGAAAAATACCGGCCACATTAACATACTGCTGGCGACAGGCGCCCAGAACGACCAGTGCTGCGGGGGAACACCGATGATGCCGCGAATCCACAAGGTAAAGAATTGTAACACTAACAGGTAAACACAGATGAGAACCGACTGCTGCAAAGGCGGGAATACCCTGATTTGCTTGTGCAGCCGTAACGTGAGGTATGCAACCACTGCCAGACCCAGGGCATTCTGGCCCAGCAGCGCCCCGGTATGCACATCCAGTATCAGCCCGAGCAACCAGGCAATGCCGACGCCGACCCGCTCAGGCAATACGATGCACCAGTAGATCAGCATCATGGCGACCCAGGCCGGGCGCCAGTCAGTCAGCAGTCCGGGTAGCGGTATGGTTGTCAGCAGCAGGGCGATTATGAAACTGAACAGGATCACCCACCCGCCGTTGTGTCTGACAAGCAGTGTCAACGCGCCATCGCCACGTCGGAAGTTGCGCCGCCCGGCAGGTCGGGCCACAGCAGCAATGCTTCCCGGGTCTCGCCGAATTTTGCGCTGGGTGAGATCAGTACGTTGGAAAAAAGTTCGCCCGGAACATGCGCAATACTCAATACGGTGCCGACCGGATAACCCCTGGGGAATTTCCTGCCAAGACCGGATGAGACGATCAAGTCCCCTTCCTTGATATCGGCATTGACCGGGATGTGTTCCAGTGAAACGACATTATCCTGCCCCAGGCCGACTGCGACGGAGCGCAGACCGTTGCGATTCACCAGCACCGGTATTGAGTGAGTGGGGTCGGTGATCAGCAACACGGTGCTTGAAAAAGGGGAGACATGGATAATCTGGCCCATGATGCCGCCGGAATCGACCACGGGCTGGCCGTTGAACACCCCGTGTGTCAGCCCCTTGTTGATGATAATCTGTTGCCGGAAAGGTTCCAGTTCGACGCCTACGAGTTCCGCCACCAGCACCCGTTCATAAAATTCAACCGATGATTCCAGCAAGGCCCTCAGGCGCCGGTTTTCATCCTCCAGCGTCGCAATCCTTTGCAGCTTGGAATACATGTGCAGTTGTTCATCGCGAAGCCTTTCGTTTTCGTTCATTAATGCCTGTCTTGATACCATCACTGCCGAAACCTTCCGGGGAAGGTCGGCGGCCAGCCCCGCCGTGTACTGGAGCGGATAAACAAGCGTCGAAATGGAACTGCGAAGAATTTCAAGGTGGGAGTTTTTATGGTCGACCACCATCAGGACTATCGAGGCGAGCACGAAGATAATTATCTTTACGTGCGAGGAAACGCTGCTGACAAATAGAGTGTTAATTGGCTTTTTCTACCCGTTGATGATTATGGAAGCTCTGAACAAGCCGATCCGGGGCTTGTCAGATTTTCTTATTCAAAGACCAGGATTTCCTCTCCGAATTGATCAAGCAACTCAAGAAAACGGCCGCCGCCGCGCACGACACAGGTCAGCGGGTCTTCGGCAACGATAACGGACAGACCGATTTCCTTCATCAGCAACTGGTCCAGGTCCTGCAGGAGAGCGCCGCCGCCGGTCAACACGATACCGCGTTCGACAACATCGGAACCCAGTTCCGGGGGTGTTTTTTCCAGCGCGTCCTTGACCGCTTCCACTATGCCCGATAGCGGCTCCTGCAATGCTTCGAGTATTTCATTGCTGCTTACGGTAAAGCTGCGGGGTATTCCCTCAGCCAGGTTGCGTCCCCTGATCTCCATCTCGTGTACTTCATCCGGCGGAAAGGCGCAGCCGATCTTCTTTTTGATGCTTTCGGCAGTAGCCTCGCCGATCAGGATGCCGTAATTGCGCCTGACATAATTTATGATGGCTTCGTCGAGCTTGTCGCCCCCGATTCTTACTGATGCCGAATATACGATACCGTTCAGTGAAATCACGGCTACTTCAGTCGTACCGCCCCCGATGTCCAGGATCATTGAACCGCTTGCTTCGCCTACCGGCATGCCCGCGCCCATGGCCGCCGCCATGGGCTCTTCTATCAGGAATACCCTTCTTGCCCCTGCTCCCAGCGCGGACTCGCGAATCGCTCTTTTCTCCACCTGGGTGGAACCGCAAGGGACACAGATCAGCACTTTGGGGCTGGGTTTGAAAAACGTGTCGCCATGTACCGAGTGAATAAAATACTGAAGCATTTTTTCGGTGAGCGTAAAATCCGCAATCACTCCGTCCTTCAACGGCCTTATTGCCTTGATATGTTCGGGCGTCCGGCCCAGCATGGTTTTTGCCGCGCTGCCGACGGCGCGTATCGCCTTCATGTTGACTGCTCCATGTTCTGTCTTGCCTACCGCAACCACCGAAGGTTCGTTCAATACGATACCTTTACCGCGAACATAGATCAGGGTATTGGCGGTGCCCAGGTCTATTGACAAATCACTGGAGAAGAATCCTCTTAACCTGTTTAACATTCCTTCTGACTCGAGCTGAAAAATGTAACTTTAACAGTGGCGCGTATTTTGGGCAAGCCCAAGAAATATACCGGTAAATATGGTAGATTGCAGTTAATGCCGATCAAGAAAACACAGGTGCGGGAAATTGCCTGGCTTGCCAGGCTGGCCATAGAAGATGAAGCCATGGCCGGCTATGCGAAGGACATGGCTGATATCCTCGCCCTGGTCGAGCAGATGCAGGCCGTCGACACGTCTGCCGTGGAACCGCTGGCGCATCCGTTGGAGATAGCGGCGCAACTCCGGCCGGATAGCGTAAACGAGGAAAACCGCCGGGAGGATTTTCAGCAAACAGCGCCGCAGACAAGGGATGGTTTTTATATTGTGCCCAGGTTCGTAGAGTAGCGTTCGTACATATCATGTCCGGATATACGCTCGCGGAATTATCCCGCCTGCTGCGCGAACGGGCGATCAGCAGTACGGAGATTGTCAAATCCTGCCTGGAACGCGCTGAACGGCACAACGGCGCCCTGAATTGTTTCATTTCCCTGTTTCCTGAACATGCGCTGGAGCAGGCAAAAGCGGCGGATTCGATAATTGCCGCCGGCAAGGCCGGACCTTTGACGGGAATACCCGTTGCGCACAAGGATATCTTCTGTACGGCGGGTTTCAAAACGAGTTGCGCATCAAAAATGCTGGACAGCTTCATCGCCCCTTACCAGGCGACCGCCATGGCAAAACTTGATGCGGCGGGGACCGTGATGATCGGTAAAACCAACATGGACGAGTTTGCCATGGGCTCATCCAACGAAAACAGTTTTTACGGACCCGTGAGCAATCCATGGGATACGGAACGGGTGCCGGGAGGTTCTTCAGGCGGCTCGGCCTGCGCAGTCAGCGCCAGGATAGTACCGGCGGCAACCGCTACGGATACCGGGGGGTCAATCAGACAGCCTGCCGCGTTATGCGGCGTTACCGGATTGAAACCCACCTATGGACGGGTATCCCGTTATGGCATGATTGCATACGCCTCCAGCCTGGACCAGGGCGGTCCCATTGCGCAAACCGCGCAGGATGCGGCCATGTTGCTGGGGTCCATGTCAGGATTTGACCCGAAGGACGCGACCAGCGCGGACGTCCGGGTGGATAACTACCTGGACGCATTGAATAACGACATCAGGGGATTGAAAATCGGCGTGCCCAGGGAATATTTTACCCCGGAACTGGAACAGCCCATCTCGGATGCCGTCACTGCCGCGCTGAGTTTGCTGGAGCAGGCAGGGGCGTCGGTTATCGACGTCGAACTCCCCCATACGGACCTGTCCATCCCGGTATATTACGTGATCGCTTCAGCCGAATGTTCCTCCAACCTGTCCCGTTACGACGGCGTGCGCTTCGGCCATCGCTGTCCTGAGCCCAAGGATATCAACGACCTGTTCTGCCGCTCCCGCGGCGAGGGATTCGGTGACGAGGTCAAACGCAGGATAATGATCGGGACTTACGTCCTGTCCGAAGGATACTACGATGCGTATTACCTCAAGGCGCAGCGTTTGCGGCGCGTGCTGCGGGACGAATTTCGCGCCGCGCTGGACCTGGTTGATGTTATCGTGACGCCCACATCGCCGACGACTGCGTTCCCCCTGGGCTCCCGAATCGGCGATCCGGTATCCATGTACTTGTCCGATATCTTTACCGTCTCAGTCAATCTTGCCGGATTGCCGGCCATTTCAATCCCGGCAGGGTTCAGCGCCGGCCTGCCGATCGGCATGCAGATTATCGGCAACTATTTCCAGGAAGCCAGGTTGCTGAACGTCGCTCACCAGTACCAGCAGATGACCGACTGGCATAAAAGGATACCAGGAGGCTGGCAATTGTAATGAAGTGGGAATCCGTCATCGGCCTGGAACTGCACGTGCAACTGGCGACCCGGAGCAAGATTTTCTCGGGCGCGGCCAACCGTTTCGGCGAGTCCCCCAACACCCTGGCATGCGCCGTTGACCTGGGCCTGCCCGGCGTATTGCCGGTTGCCAACGAGGAAGTAATACGCATGGCGGTGATGTTCGGCCTGGCCGTCGATGCAAGCATTGCCGGACAATCCGTGTTTGCCCGGAAAAATTATTTCTACCCGGACCTGCCCAAAGGCTACCAGATCAGCCAGTACGAACTGCCCATCGTGAGCGCAGGCAGGGTACAAATCCAGGTTGACGGGACTACCAGGGAGATCGGCATTACCCGGGCGCATCTCGAAGAGGACGCCGGCAAGTCCGTCCATGAGGGTTTTACCGGCTCTACCGGGATAGACCTCAACCGCGCCGGGGCGCCGCTGATCGAGATCGTTTCCGAGCCGGATTTGCGTTCTGCCGGGGAGGCGGTGGCGCTGATGAAAAAAATCCATGCCCTGGTGCGTTACCTGGAAATCTCCGACGGGAACATGCAGGAGGGATCATTCCGTTGCGACGCCAACGTATCCATCAGGCCTGCAGGCGAGAGTGGGCTGGGAACTCGTACCGAGACAAAAAACATCAACTCCTTCCGCTTTGTGGAACAGGCGATCAATTACGAGATAGACAGGCAGATCGGCCTTGTCGAAGCAGGACAGGAGGTGATACAGGAAACCCGCCTGTTCGACCCGGACCGGAACGAAACCCGCCCGATGCGGGGTAAGGAGGAGGCAAACGATTACCGCTACTTTCCCGATCCTGACCTGCCGCCGGTTGTGATTGATAACGATTACATTGAATCTGTGCGCCGGCAATTGCCGGAGTTGCCGGAACAAAAGCAGCAACGCTTCATGGAGACATACGGCCTGTCGGAGTACGACAGCAGCTACCTGGTGGCGAACCGGGAAACGGCGGATTATTATGAGGCTGCCGTCGTTGCGGCGCCCGAACAGCCCAAACTGGTTGCGAATACAGTCATGGGAGTATTAAGTGCGTCCTTGAATCGCGAAAATCTTGATATTAAGGATAGTAAGGTAAGCGCAGACAAGGTGGGTAATTTGGTGATTAGAATTGCAGACGGCACCATCTCAAACAAAATCGGCAAACAGGTATTCGAGTCCTTGTGGGAGGGCGGGGGTGATGTCGATGACATCATCGAGAAGCAGGGGCTGAAACAGGTCACCGACAGTAGCGAGATCGGCAGGCTGGTGGATGAGGTTATTGCCGGGAACGAAGCGCAGGTGCAACAGTACCGCAACGCCGCGCCGGAAAAACGCGGGAAGATGATCGGCTATTTCGTGGGCCAGGTGATGAAAAAATCCAAAGGCAAGGCCAACCCGAAACAGGTTAACCTGTTGCTGGCGGAGAAGCTGGAAAAATAGCGTTCCGACAAGGGGACGGATTTCAAATCCGTACCCTGCTTTCCTATGCGGTTTGTCGGATCGTCAGTCCCAGTTCCTCTATCATCCTGTCGCGCATGATGAACTTCTGCAGCTTGCCGGTCACCGTCATGGGGAATTCGTCGACGAAACGGACATAATGGGGCACCTTGTGGTAGGCGATTTTGTCCTTGCAGAACGCCTTGAGCCCGGCCTCGTCCAGTGAACCCTCTTCCTTCAGTTTTATCCAGGCACAAAGCTGCTCTCCGTACTTGTCATCCGGCACGCCGAACACGGCGACGTCCTGGATCTTGTCATGGCCGAACAGGAATTCCTCGACTTCGCGCGGGTAGATGTTCTCGCCTCCGCGGATCACCATGTCCTTCACCCGCCCGACAATGTTGCAATAGCCTTCCGCATCGATGGTGGCCAGGTCGCCGGTGTGCATCCAGCCGGCCGCATCAATGGCTTCCCGCGTCCTGTCGGGGTCGTCCCAGTATCCTGACATGACGTTGTAACCCCGGGTACACAGTTCGCCTTTCTCGCCCGCAGGCACGGTGCGTCCCCCCGAGTCGATAACCTTCACCTGTACGTGGGGATGTATGCGTCCCACGGTGGAAACCCGCCGCTCCAGCGGATCATCGGTGCTGCTCTGGAAACTGACCGGACTGGTCTCCGTCATGCCGTAGGCGATGGTGATCTCGCTCATGTTCATCTCGGCCACGACGCGTTTCATGACCTCGATAGGACAGGACGACCCGGCCATGATGCCGGTGCGCAGGCTGGACAGGTCGTATTCCCTGAAATCCGGCAGGTCCAGTTCGGCGATGAACATCGTGGGCACGCCGTACAGGGCCGTGCACTTCTCCTCGCTGACTGCAGCAAGAGTCAGGGCAGGGTCGAAACCGTCGTTGGGAATGACCATGGCAGCGCCATGAATGGTGCAGTTGAGGTTGCCCATCACCATGCCGAAGCAGTGATAAAAGGGCACCGGGATACAGAGCCGGTCTGCTTCGGTGAAATTCATGGCCTGACCGACAAAATAGCCGTTATTGAGGATATTGAAGTGGGTCAGGGTCGCGCCCTTGGGCGACCCGGTCGTACCGCTGGTGAACTGGATGTTTATTGCATCGTCCGGTTGCAGCAGGAAGGTCAACTCTTCCAGCCGCTGCCGCTCGGCAGCGCCGCCCATGGTTGATACGGCAACGAAGTTGTGACAACCGGGAGTCTCCTCCTCACCCAGCCGGATGACGGTCCGCAGGTGAGGCAACCTGCCGGATGCCAACCGTCCCGGTTCGGCACTCTTCAACTCCGGCGCCAGTTCCGCCAGCATGGCCAGGTAATCGCTGCTCTTGAACATCGACGCGGTGACCAGCCCCTTGCAGGCTACCTTGTTCAGGGCATATTCGAGTTCATGGGTACGGTATGCCGGGTTGATATTTACCAGGATAAGGCCGGCCCGGGCCGTGGCAAACTGAGTGAGCGTCCATTCGGCGCAGTTGGGCGCCCAGATACCGACCCGGTCACCGGGTTCAAAGCCCAGGGCAATTAATCCGCAGGCGAGGTCATCCACCCGTTGCAGCAACTCCGCGTAGGTCCAACGGATGTCCTGGTGGCGTACTACCAGGGCCTCCCGTTGCGGAAACCTCTGCGCGGCTTCCACCAGGGCATTCCCGATGGTCTGGTAGATCAGCGGTTTACTGCCGGCGCCGCTGACAAAGCTGAGATGAGTATTCATCTGCGTCTTACGATCTCATATATCAGGTATATCCGGAATTATGATATACCACGGCGATTAGGACAAGTATCCTAACCGTAAACTCCGGGGTCAGAGTAAAATTACCCCTTACCCTGCCATCGACCACGATAACGAGAATTTTACTCTGACCCCATCTATCTTGCGGAAGTTAGCGGGAACTGCTGACCGAACGTGATGACCTGGACCGGGAATACATCCGCTTCATCGTGCGCCACTGAATAACAGCTATTTCTCGTTTCAATGAAGCTTCAGTCGTGGCCGCGTACGGCCCGCGAAGAAACTTGCAATGCTGAGATATATCGTTTTCGTTACACCGAGCACCGATAACAGGTGCATCTGGTACAGCGACAGGTAGGCCCAGCGCGCCAGGCGCCCCTCGAATGTAATGACTCCCAGGGCTTTGCCCATCAATGTGCCGACGGCAGACTGATCGGCGATGGATACCAGGGACCCCCGGTCCCTGTATTTGAAGTTCAACAGCGGCTCATCGGCCAGACGGCGCCGGATCTGGCCGACCATAAAGGCGGCCTGCTGTATGGCGGCCTGGGCGCGTGGGGGAACCGGTGTATCTTTACCGGTCCAGGGACAGCAGGCGTTGTCGCCCAGCACGAAGATATTGTCATATCCGACAGCCTGCAGGGTATTGCCGACCCTGATACGTCCGATCCGGTCGTGTTCAAACTGATCGAGTGACCGGATTGCATCAGGCGCGGCAATGCCGGCGGCCCAGATCTTCAGGTGCGCGTCCATGGTCCGATCACCATCCAGGATAATGCTGTCCCGGGTTACGGCCATCACGCGGCTATTCACATATACGCCGATATCGAGATTTTCAAGCTCGCGCCGGACCGCGCGCGACAGCCGATCCGGCAACCCCGGTACAAGCCGGTCGCTTGCTTCGATAACGCTGATGCGGACGCGTTCCGGAGGCACGAGAGTGTCGATGCCGTTATGGGTAGCCTCGCGCATCTCTGCCGCCAGCTCCACGCCGGTAGCGCCACCGCCGACAATGGCGATGCGGATTGAACCGGCATCATCCGGCAATGCCCCGCTACCATAGCGCAGGCACAAGTTCAGGAATTCGCGATGCAGGCTTTGGGCCTGCTTCCTGTTGTCCAGGAACAGGCAGTTTTCAGCGACGCCCGGGATGCCGAGGTCGGAGCAAACACTACCGATGGCCAGGACCAGGGTGTCGTAACCGAGGGTACGTCTCGGCGCAACAGGTTTACCGGCGTCGTCAGAAACGGGGTCAAGTGTGACTTCCTGTTTTTCAGTATCAACCCCCGCGAGGTATCCGAGCCGGAATTCATAATTGTTCCTTACCGAGTGCGGCAGGAAACCGACTTCATCGTCCCCTATGCCGCGGGACCCCGCCGCGAACTCATGCAATGACGGTTTCCACACGTGGGTCAGCGCCGCATCGACCAGCTTGATCGATATTTCCGGCCTGGAACGAGCCTCCCGCCCCAGTTTTGTTGCCAGGTGGATGCCCGCGACACCGCCACCGACAATGACAATCTCGTGTTGCGACCGTTTTTTCATCAAATTTTGTCGATTAACAGGGTATGACGCAAAGCCAGGACACCGGACCGGAAGAAATTAACCAGGACATTTCGTATTCCGGATTTTATCAGGCCATTGTCAGTGGCTCCAGTCCGGTTACCCTCATCAGGCAATGAATTTTGATGCTACTATTCACGTCTATGGCATTAACACGATTACCGGCAGGTTAAACCATTATGGTTCAATTGGGGACGGATACAGGGCGGGTCTGCGTACTGGGTTCGATTAACCTGGACATGGTTGCCTCTGTGCAATCCCTGCCGCTTCCGGGTGAAACGGTTGTCGCCCGCGGCTTTGCGCACTTTCCCGGCGGGAAAGGCGCGAACCAGGCGGTGGCCGCGGCGCGAATGGGGTGCGGAACATTGATGATTGGAGCGGTAGGCGAAGATGAGCCGGGGCACTGGATGCGGGCTTTTTTGCAGGATAACGGAGTCGACACCGGAATGATCAGGATCGATCCGGAGCAGCCTACAGGGCAGGCTTTTATCAATGTATCCGCGGCTGGCGAGAATGCGATCGTCATCGTTCCGGGAACAAATGCCGGATTATCAGCCGCCGATATCCGGCTTGAAGAATTAACAGGTTGCAGAGTATTCCTCGCCCAACTGGAAAGCCCCGTGGAAGCAATAAGCTCACTGTTCCTCAGCGATATCGCCCGACGCGGGGTAACCATGTTGAATGCCGCGCCGGCTCTCCCGGAAGGCGCCGGCTTGTTTTCACTGACCGATATTCTTATCCTCAATGAGTCTGAGCTTGCCGCTTACGCGGACCTGCCTGAACCGCCCGATGATGTGGAAGCGGCGATTGAAAACGCAAAAAAATTAATCGGGTGGGATGGGCAGGCCGTAATTGTCACCCTGGGTGAGAAGGGTGCTGTTGTCGTAACCGGCGAACGGGGCGTGCTAATCCCGGGCAGGCGGGCAAATGTGGTGGATACTACCGGCGCCGGTGATTGTTTTTGCGGAACGCTGGCGGCCGCTCTGGCCGATGGTTATACGTTGAATGAGGCAGTCCGGTTCGCGGTTACGGCAGCATCAATTTCCGTTGAACGTCACGGAGCCGCCACCTCGATCCCTGTGCGAGCTGAGGTCGAAAAGCGGATGTGACAGTCCGCGTTCCCTGACTGAGAAGTAATCCGGATACCCGACTCATCGATGCCCGCTCCTTCTCCGTAACCGCCAGTAATCAAACAATACCGCGGCAATAATGACACCGCCGGTAATCAGGCGTTTGACCGGTTCCGTTACTCCCATCTGGGCCAGGCCGCTCTGCAACACGGCAATAATCAGCACCCCCGTAAAAGCGCCGGCCACCGAACCCCGACCTCCCATCAAACTGGTGCCCCCTATCACGGCGGCAGCGATAGCGGACAACTCAAGGCCAATTCCAGCATTGGGGTCGGCTGCGCCCAGGTAAGCCGCGTTGAACAAACCGCCCAGGCCCGCCAACCCCCCGGATAGGGCCAGGACCGAGATCCGGTAAGGGTGTATCGGGATACCGGACATGCGCGCGGCAGTCTCGTTGGTGCCTATAGCGATGATATACCGGCCGAATACGGTTCGTTTCACGATGAAATGGGCGAGGACGACGATTGATATGGCGATAATTAAAGCAGGAGATATGCCCAGACCCGTTATGGGCAGTGATAATTTCTGGATGGATGCGCCGATAAACAGTGTTTGCGAATCGGTGGTCATATAAGCCAGGCCGCGCGCCATTTCCAGCATGCCGAAAGTAACGATGAACGACGGCAGCGCAAAATAGCTGCTCAGGCAGCCATTGACCAGCCCGCACAGGGTTCCGGTAGTGATGCCGAGCATAAAGGCAAGAGGTAGTGGAATTCCCAGCACCACAGCGGCCATTCCGGTCACCGCGGAGCTCAGTCCCACGACAGACCCGACGGACAGGTCGATGCAACCGACAATCAATACCAGGGTCATGCCGACGGCGACAACCGTCAACGCAGGAAGCTGGTTGAGGATTGAAGTAAACGTCGTCAATGAAAAAAAGTTGTCCGAGGCAATGCTGAAGAAGATGATCAACAGCGCCAGCGAGCCTGCGATGAAGTACTGCTCCAAGTATCGTTGCAGGGTTTTAATAAGGGTCATTACGGCAAGAGGAGATTAGTGCAGGCGGTTGGAGGTGTATTCACTGAAGGCTGCTTGCAGGATAGCGTTATAGTCCCATTCGTCCCGAGTAAACATCCTGACCGGTTTACGATTGGATAACACCAGGATGCGATTACTGAGCTTCATGAGTTCCTCGATTTCACTGGAAACCATAAGCAGTGTCTTACCTTGAGCGGCCATGTCCATGAAAATTTCATGCAGGAAATGTTTTGTGTGTACATCGACCCCGCGCGTGGGTTCATTCAGCAGCAGTATCCCGGAGTCATTCTGCAACCAGCGACTGACCAGGACTTTCTGCTGGTTGCCCCCACTCAGCAGGTCAATATGCTGGTCCGCATTCGTATGTTTGACGGACAGTTGATCCAACTGTCTGTCTATGGCGCGGTCTTCGTCAGATGTCCTGATGATGCCAGCTCTGCCGGCATATTTGCGTATGCCCGGCAGCGTCAGATTCAGGCGGATGGATTGACCGGCAAATATTCCCTGCCGCTTCCGGTCTTCCGGCAAAAACCCGATTCCCAGCTCTATTGCCTGGCGCGGGTTATGCAACCTGACCTGTTCGTTGCCGATGAAACGTGATACCGCTCCGCTCTCAACCGGTTTCAACATGAATATCGTTTCCAGCAACTCGGATTGCCCGGAACCGGCAAGACCCGCAATGCCGACGATTTCGCCCGCAAAGCAATCCAGGGAAACAGGATGGGGAAGCTGCTTCGATCTCAGCTGGTCTATCTTCAGGGTGAGGCCGCCCCGACTTGCCGCGCCGGAGGAGATGGGGCCGCCTCCCTTGCTTTTCCGTCCTGACATCCGGCTGATCATATCTTCTATCGTAACGGTTCCGGCCACTGGGCTATCAACTACCTGTCCATCCCGTAGTACGGAAATGGTATCAGCTACACCAAGGACGTCTTTCAGTCTGTGACTGATATAAATGACTGATGTGCCCCGCGCGGCAAGGTCCCGTATGATCTCGTGCAGCCGTTGCGCCTGGGGTTCGGTTAATGCCGCGGTGGGTTCGTCCAGGATCAGAAGCCGGCTGACGTTTGCCAGCGCCTTCGCCAGTTCTGTAAGCTGTCGTTGCGCCAATGGTATCTGGTTCACAGGCGTTACCGGATCCAGTTGTTCCAAACCGACCAGCCTCATCAGCTTCCTGGCCCTGTCCAGCAGTTCGGGGTATCGGATAACCGCATTCCGGTTCGGCAATCGCCGCAGAAAAATATTCTCCGCAACAGACAAGGTGTCGATAAGACTGAGTTCCTGGGCTGCCAGGGAGATACCGCTCAGGAAGGCGTCACCGGCACTCCCGGGCAGATACCTTGCGCCATCCAGAAACAGTTCGCCCTGGTCACAGGGAATTAATCCCGCAAGGATGTTCATCAATGTCGTCTTCCCGGCCCCGTTCTCGCCGATCAATCCGTGGATCTCTCCCGGTTTTACGACCAGGTCTACACCGGATAATACGGGCGCGGAGAATGATTTATGCAAATCGTTTACGCTGAGGCGAGGAGGCCGCATTCGATCAAATCAAACTGTTAAAACGAGGCGCGAGTGATAAGGTCAACCCGGGTTTCCCTGTCTTTCAACCCCCCTCCTTCATCAAGGACATGCAGGGCATATTCAATGCCATACACAGCAAGCAGGTCAGCGTGCTGGTCGGCGGTTGCAAGCACGACGCCCGTCTCGACCAGTTTCTGTATGGCGGAAATATTGTCAAACCCGACGACGTGAATATCACCGTCCCGGGCGATCTGGCGCAGGGCCGATACGGTGCCGAGGGCCATGCTGTCATTCGCACACATCAGCGCCTTCAGTTGTGGAAACCGGACCAGGATTGCGGCAGTAAGCTCCGCAGCGCGGGCTTGGTCCCAGAACGCGCTTTGCACGGTCACGATCTCAAGTCCCGCAGCGTTTGCGGCGTCTTCAAAACCGGCTCGGCGCTGTTGGGAATTATACGCCGTAGGCACACCCTCAAGTATTGCGACCTGGTCGTTTTCCGACAGATATCCGGCAAGATAATCTCCCACCATGCGCGCGCCGGCGCGATTGTTCGGCCCTACAAAGGGAATGCGGAGTGAATACTGGGCCAGCACGCCGGCATCCAGTTTATTGTCGATATTGACGATAACGATGCCGGCCTCCCGCGCACGGGCCAGGGCAGGTATGACCGCCTTGGAATCCGCCGGCGCAATGACTATCGCATCCACCCCGGCAGCGATCATCTGATCGATCAACGCGACCTGCTGTGCAAGATCGCTCTCGTTTTTTATGCCGTTGAGAATCAGCCTGTAAGGTGTCGGGTGGCCGGCGTTGTGCTGTTTTGCCCCCTCTGCCATGGTAATGAAAAACTCGTTCGCAAGCGATTTCATTACCAGGGCAATGACAGGTTGGCCCGGCGCCTCCCTGGATACCGGTCCTGCCTGGTCACAGCCTGCCAGTATCAGGAGCAGCAGGATAAGTTTAATTTGGCGATGAACCAAGCGGATGATACTCCATTCCGCTGCCCGGACTTATCAGGCGGCGGCTGCCACCGAGGGCAGGCCGGACAGGGCCATGGCGAGTTCTTCCTCGGAATATTCCTGGTCGTACAGTTTGCCGGCAAAATAGTCCATGTAGGCCTGCATGTCGAAATTTCCATGACCGCAGAGGTTGAACAAGATCGCCCTGCTGCTGCCCTCTTCCCGGCATTTTATTGCTTCCTCAATCGCGCCGACAACCGCATGGTTGGCTTCCGGCGCCGGGATGATACCTTCCGCTTTGGCAAACTGCACGCCGGCATCAAAACATTCGGATTGCGTATAGGAGCGCGGGTGCACCAGGCCGAGTTCAGCCGTCTGGCTCACCAGCGGCCCCATGCCGTGATAGCGCAGGCCGCCGGCATGAAATCCCGGTGGCACGAATGTCGATCCCAGGGTGTGCATCTTGACCAGCGGCGTGAGGTGTCCGGTGTCGCCGAAATCATAGGCGTACCTGCCCTTGGTCAGGGTCGGGCAGTTGGCCGGTTCCACCGCGATGATATGCACGTCCTGCCCGCCGCGCAGTTTCTCTCCCAGGAAAGGAAACGCGATACCGGCAAAGTTGCTGCCCCCGCCGGTGCAGCCGACGATAATATCGGGGTAGTCGTCGGCCATCTCCAGTTGTTTCATGGTTTCCTGTCCGATGACCGTCTGGTGCAGCAGGACGTGGTTCAGCACGCTGCCCAGTGCGTAGCGGGTATCGTCCCGCTGTACCGCCCGTTCCACCGCTTCACTGATGGCAATGCCGAGACTGCCGGTGCTGTCCGGATTATCCGCAAGTATGGCGCGGCCCGCCTCCGTGGTATCGCTGGGACTGGCGATACAGGTGGCGCCGAAACTCTCCATGAAAGCGCGGCGATAGGGTTTCTGGTTGAAACTCACCTTCACCATGTAAACTTCAATCTCCAGGCCGAAAAATGCGCCTGCCAGCGCCAGCGCCGAACCCCACTGGCCGGCGCCCGTTTCCGTTGTGATGCGCTTCACGCCTTCCTGTTTGGAATAAAACGCCTGGGCCACGGCAGTATTGGGTTTGTGAGACCCGGCCGGACTCACGCCTTCGTACTTGTAATAGATGCGCGCAGGGGTATCCAGGGCCTGTTCCAGGCGGCGCGCCCGGTACAGGGGCGTAGGCCGCCATTGTTTGAGAACGTCTCTCACCGGAGTCGGGATATCGATGTAACGTTCACCGCTGACTTCCTGCTCGATAACCGCCATCGGAAACAGCGGGGCAAGGTCGTCCGGCGTAATGGGTTGGCCCGTCCCCGGATGCAGTACCGGCGGCGGTGCTTCAGGCAAGTCCGCGACGATGTTGTACCAGGCTGTAGGTATGTCGGATTCCTGTAACAGGTATTTGATTGAGTCGGTCATGTCCTGTTTTCCTTATAAGGAGTTTTGTAATGTACTGGATTCCGGGTCAAGCCCGGAATGACGAACTATAATATCAGGAATGCGGGGGTCAGAGTAAAATTACCCCATACCCTGCTACCGACCACGATAACGAGAATTTTACTCTGACCCCAGGTATCCTTACTCTGTCCCCAGTATAATTCCGTCCCCGGAAGGCGCACGGTCATAATGGTTTTTCAGTCGCTTCAGTCTGGATGCCCTGTTTGCGTTTGCCTTTCGTGTTCTTGATCATATCCAGGAAATTCCTGATGGTGATCCGCTTTATTTCCTCGATCTGGCCCGCCCAGGCTTTGTCATTGCCCACGAAGACCGTCAGGCCTTCCATCGCCGCGCACATGTACAAGGCCATGCGTTCCGCTTCCTTCCTGGTCAGGGTCGGGTTGATTTGCGGGATGAGTTCGTTCAACGGCAGCCTTGCCTTTGCGTACAGTTCATCGACCAGTTCGGCGATACGGGGTTCATGGTTCCCCAGCGCCCAGAGTTCCGGGAAGAATATGGTGGTTTCCTGGGTGCCCAGGTCATCTATCCAGAATTTCAGCACCGCCAGCAGTTGTTTTTCCGGAGAATGCCCGGCAATCTGCCGCCGGCGCTCGAATTCCACCAGGTAATCGTTGATGACGTATTCCAGCAGGTCCTGCAACAGGTCTTCCTTGGTCCGGTAATAATAGTTGAGGTTGCCGATGGTGATGCCGGCGCGGGCTGCGATCCTGCGCATGGTAAAGCCGCCGTACCCGGCCTCCATGAAGACCTCCCTCGCCGCATCCAGGATACTGATCAGGCGCGTTACGCCTTTCTCCTGGGTAGCCGTTCCGGAACGGTTCAGGGCTTTGCGTTCTCGTATCAACATAAATGTTTGCTTACCGGAATTGCTGTGCCGGATTACATTTTAGAGTATCGAACAAATTTTTCATAATTTTGGCATAGGACTATTGACCTATTTAGACGTTTGTCCTAAAATTAGCTGTGCAAGTACATTCGGGCACAGAAATTTTTCCTTCAACTCGTGTCCGAGGGGGTATCAAATGGTAAAACGAAGCATACTCATCCTGATGGTTTTCGCCATTGCCGGGCCGGTAAACGCCCAGGTGCTGGAAGAGATCATCGTCACCGCGCAAAAACGTGAACAGAATATCCAGGATGTCGGCATCGCCATTACCGCGTTTTCCGGCGAGCAGATGCGGCAACTGGGTTATACCAACGCCCAGCAGATCACCGCGCTGGCGCCCGGCGTTCACACAGTACAACCGAACGGCGAGGCAAACTATGCTCTTGCCATCCGCGGGGCGGCCAACAGTGACTTCGTCGCCAACCAGGAAAGTCCCGTTTCCCTGTACGTGGACGAAGTATATATCTCGCAGATGTCCGGCGCCGGTTTCATGCTGTTCGACATGGAACGGGTGGAGATCCTGCGCGGTCCGCAGGGCACCTTGTACGGCCGGAACGCCACCGGCGGCCTGGCCCACTTCGTCACCAACAAGCCTGAGCAGGAGTTCGGCGGTTACGGCCAGGTCACCGTGGGCGAATATGACCAGGTGAAATTCCAGGGTGCTGTCACCGGCGCGCTGACGGAAGGACTGTCCGCAAGGCTGTCCGTGGCCACCCACCACAACAGCGGGTACGTAGAAAACCGCCTGGACCCCGGCAACGACCTGAACAATGCCAACGATTATGCGGGCAGGATGCAGCTCCTGTTTGAACCCAACGAGGATTTTTCCCTGTTGTTGAACGCCCGTTATTCACTGCAGGAGATCCGAACCGGCTTCTTTGAGAACGTCAGCGGCTCACTTGATGAAGTGGGTAACGGCGTCAAGGAGGACAATTGCTCGTTGTATACGAACTTTAACGGTTATTGCGATGGCGACGGCGACAACTTTGCCGGCGACTACGACAAGCTGGGCCACAATGACCTGGAAACTTATGGCTTCACCGGCACCATGAAATGGCAACTGGGCGACAACCTGCTGACCGTGATCATGGACCGCCAGGGTGTGGAACGTGACTATATCGAAGATTCAGATGCCAGCCCCCATGCCGATTTCAACTTTTTCCTCAATACCGACGCCGAGCAGTGGTCCACCGAGGTCCGCCTGGACGGAGAGACTGACAGGCTGCGCTGGGTAGCCGGGTATTATTACCTGGATATCGATATCGCCGACGCCAACGGCGCAGAGATACCGGGGCTGGGTACGGACAGTATGGGCACCGGCGGCAACCCCGTGGGAGTCGGGAACTTTGAGGCTTTCGGATTCGATCCCGTCAGCGCCTTTCTGGCAGCAGGGCTTTTTGGTCTCTCCGGGCCGGCGCTGGGGCTTCCCGACCCGGCCGACGCTTATGTCGGTGTTGACAACCCCTACCAGCAACAAAAGGATTCCTGGTCGCTGTTCGGGCAGCTGGAGTACGAGCTCAACGACCAGTTTACGGTCATTGGCGGATTTCGCTGGATTGACGAGACTGTGGATTTCCATTACGAAAGCAACGTGGTCTGGTTCCCCAATGACGGCAGCGTGGAACGCAACGGCAACCCGAACATTGCCGTTCCTACCGCGGCGTTTATCGAAATTCTGGGCTATCCGCCCCTGTCGAAACTGGATTACGACGGCGAATATAATGAAGGTTTGTGGTCGGCCAAGGTGGAGTTGGACTGGCGGCCGAATGATAACCTGCTGGCTTATGCCAGTTGGAACAGGGGTGTGAAAGGCGGTGGATTCAATGCGCCGCTCAATCCCCTGCTGGTGTTGGCGCAACCGCAAGGGGTTGTGTCATCCCAGGATGAATTTGATGTGCAATTCTCTTTTGGAGAGGAAGAGTTGAATGCCTTCGAGGTCGGCTTCAAGTCAACCCTGATGGACGGCCTGGCGCGGTTCAACGCCTCCGCCTACTACAATGATTACAAGGATTTCCAGGCATTTACTATTGTCAGCCTGGCGACCAACGTAGTCAGCGCGCCGGATGCGGAAAGCATCGGCTTCGAAACCGAACTGTTCCTGACCCCGGCGGAAGGCCTGGACGTGGCTTTCGGCCTTTCCTATAACGATATGGATGTTACCCTGGCGGACGGCAGCAAGACCACGTCCATACAATCGCCGAAATGGAACGTGAACGGCCTGGTTCGTTATGAATGGCCGGCATTCAACGGCGGTTCCATGGCCATACAGGGAGACATCCATTATCGCTCGAAGCACCACCATTCCGTGACGCGGGCCGATGCCGTTACCGAAGATGGTTATCATATTGCCAATGCCCGGCTGTCCTGGGCCAGCGCCGGTGGTAAATGGGAAGCAGCGGTATTTGCCGAGAACATTACCGACGAGAATTACGTGGTGCAGTCCTTCGACATTGCCGCAGTGCTGGGATGGATCGAGGAATACTACGGCCGCCCGCGCTGGGTAGGTGGTAGTATCGCCTATAATTTCTAGGGTAAACTGGTCATCCTGGAAGTAATGGGGAGGCAATAATGAAGCGAGCCATACTCGGCTTGATGCTCGGGTTCACATGCACGGTGTCCCTGGCGGAACTGCCGGTGGAAACGATCCCGAATGTGGAGACGTTGCCGGCAAGTTACCCTGATACCTGGGTGTATGCTCACGACACCAATTTCTTCTCGTTAAGCGACGCCAAGGTGGTCCTGATCGATGTGGCGGCCGAAAACCGGAATTACAAGGGATCCATCCCCTCGTCGCATTTCCCGTCCTTTCTCGCCGCAACCACCCGCCCGGAAGTGTACGTCGCCGAATCCCTGTATTCCCGGCGCATGCGCGGGGAGCGTACGGACCTGGTCACCAACTACGACAAGGTCAATCTCGCCCCCGTCGGCGAGGTCGTCCTGCCCGGCGCCAAACGCGGCATGATCGTCACCCACAAGAACACGCTGCAGTTCCTGGACAACGAAAAACTGCTGCTGGTGTACAATTTCACCCCGAGCACATCCGTCAGCGTGGTTAATATCGAGAATCGTGCGTTCCTTGCGGAAGTCGGTATTGGCGGCTGCGTCATGATCTACCCGTCACAGCAACGCAGTTTCGGCAGCCTGTGCAACGATAACACCATGCTGGTCACGCACCTGGATGAAAAGGGAATGATCTCGAAACAGGAGCGCACTCCCGCCTTTTTTGACGCCGACACCGACCCGATTTTCGCCAAACCGGCGGTTATTGACGGTGTCTATTACTTCCCCTCGTTCAAGGGCATGGTGCATCCTGTCGATATGAACGCGGCCGACCCCGGGATGCTTGACGCCTGGTCATTGTTGCAGGAGCAGGACCGGCAGGAAAACTGGCGCCCCGGCGGCTGGCAGATTACAACGGCCCACGAGGCCAGCGGACGGTTGTTCGTGCTCATGCACCCGGATGGAGAAGACGGTTCGCATAAAGGAGGCGGCACCGAAGTCTGGGTCTTCGACGTGGATGCAAAAAAACGTGTCGGTCGTATCGTCCTCAAGGAATGGGGCGTATCCATTGAAGTGACCAAGGGTGAACACCCTTACCTGGCCGTGACCAACGGCAATATGGACATGGATGTTTACTCCGTTGACACCGGTGAATGGCTGCGTTTTATCGGCGGCAGGGCATTTGAGACGCCTTTTATTCTCCATGCGTCGAGGTAACGGATCAGCTACAGAGAAATAACGTCATGTATTGGTTGGACAAGATCACCGAAAAATTTTCCCGGCAGGTCGCGAACAACACGTCACGCCGGCACCTGTTGAAGCGCATAGGGCTGACCCTGGCCGGCGGCGCTGCGGTGCCGCTGTTACCGGTGGCCCGGGCCGCGGACACAGGTGGCGGCAGCGGCTACCACGGGGTGGCGCCGCAGACCAGCGACAACCCTGCCGCAGACCCGGGCGACCCCGCATCCTGCGATTACTGGCGCTACTGCGCCGTAGACGGCTTCCTCTGCAGTTGCTGCGGCGGCACCCACGTTTCCTGTCCCCCGGGCACGGGGATGAACCCCATGACCTGGATCGGCACCTGCAAAAACCCGGCGGACAACCTGAACTACATAATTTCCTACAACGACTGCTGCGGCAAGACGTCTTGCAGCCGCTGCCTGTGCAATAACAACGTGGGAGATACTCCCCCTTACCGCGCCTTTTCCAATAATGACATCAACTGGTGCGTCGGCATGGAGAACAGCACGATTTATCACTGCACCACTGCCATCATACTGGGCGTCGCGACCGAAACAAACTAGTTATCCTGTCAAACGGGGACGGAATTAATTCCGTCCCCGTTAATCCGCCCCTTTTAATCGGTGTTTCTCACCTTGATCTTTTCGGAGTTTCAGCTAAACTTGACGTTAACGTAAAGTAATGTCGAAATGTCCGGTGCCTGGCTATTCCATACAAAACCTGGCTGAACAATTCAATGTGACCCCCAGGGCGTTGCGGTTCTATGAGAGTAAAGGACTGCTTGCGCCGGCCAAGCGGGGGCAGACGCGCATTTATTCGGAGCGTGACAAGACCCGCCTGCTGCTCACCCTGCGCGGCAAAGAACTCGGGTTTTCACTGGAGGAATGCCGTGAAATCATAGACATGTATGGCCCTTCGCAAT
The DNA here is from genome assembly GCA_022826885.1 of Gammaproteobacteria bacterium. Lineage (GTDB taxonomy): Bacteria > Pseudomonadota > Gammaproteobacteria > Eutrophobiales > Eutrophobiaceae > JAAXHV01. Next base: position 15,228 of record JAJDUB010000075.1, on the reverse strand, counting down.
CGGGTAACACCCAGCAACTGATACGCCTTTGTCAGAAAATTACCGAACACAGGAGTGCATTGCTGGAAAAAATGAACGCCGTGGAAGCCACCTTGAAACTGATGGATGAGGTGGAAAAAAAATGTCTGGACAAGCTAATGGAAAACTCAAACTGAGGAACAGCAATATGATGTGTAGTGACGTTAACGTAAAGAAAGGCAATATTTTATGATAAATTCCGATTATCCCGGCCTGAATTTTAACCTCGGCGAGACCGCGGAAATGCTGCGCGAATCAGTGAATGACTTCGCGCAAGCGGAAATCGCTCCACAGGCGTCTGAAATTGACAGGTCAAATGAATTTCCCGCACATCTCTGGCGTAAGCTGGGCGACATGGGATTGTTGGGCATTACCGTTGAGGAAGACTACGGCGGCGCAGGTATGGGGTACCTGGAGCATGTGGTCGCCATGGAGGAGATCAGCCGGGCTTCCGCTTCCGTGGGCCTGTCTTACGGCGCCCATTCCAATCTCTGTGTCAACCAGATTCGGCGCAATGGTGATGATCGGCAGAAACGGAAATACCTGCCGGGCTTGATCAGCGGCGAACATCCCGGCGCGCTGGCCATGTCCGAAACGGGCGCCGGGTCCGACGTGGTGGGCATGCGCCTGAGGGCCGACAGGCAGGGCGACAGGTACATACTCAATGGCAGCAAGATGTGGATCACCAACGGACCGGACGCCCAGACCTTGGTGGTTTACGCAAAGACGGACCCTGATGCAGGCCCGCGCGGCATCACCGCGTTCATCATAGAAAACGGCTTCACGGGCTTCTCCACCGCGCAGAAGCTGGACAAGCTGGGCATGCGCGGCTCCAATACCTGCGAACTGGTGTTCGATGACTGTGAAGTCCCTGCAGAAAATGTGCTGGGCGAGGTAAATAAAGGAGTCAAGGTGCTGATGAGCGGCCTGGATTACGAGAGGGCCGTGCTCGCGGGCGGTCCCCTGGGCATCATGCAGGCCTGCATGGACGTGGTCATCCCTTATATTCATGAGCGCAGACAGTTCGACCGGCCCATCGGCGAGTTCCAGCTCATGCAGGGAAAGATCGCCGACATGTACACCACAATGAATGCATGCCGCGCCTACGTTTATGCGGTTGCCATGGCCTGCGACCGCGGGGAGACGGCCCGCAAGGATGCCGCGGGCGCCATCCTCTATGCCGCAGAGAAGGCCACCTGGATGGCGCTGGAGGCTATCCAGGCCCTGGGCGGCAACGGCTACATCAACGAATTCCCTACAGGGCGCCTGCTACGCGATGCGAAATTGTACGAGATCGGCGCCGGCACCAGCGAAATCCGGCGCATGTTGATCGGACGCGAACTCTTCGAGGAATCGGCCTGAGACTGCCCATGACTGTCCTGAAAACAGAGCTGCATCCCGAATCCGGGGAGTTCAAGACCAACGCTGCCGCCATGCGTTCCCTGGTCGATGACCTGAACGACAAGGCCGGTATCGTGGCCCGGGGCGGGGATGATAAAGCCCGGGAGAAACACCAGTCTCGCGGCAAACTGCTCCCGCGCGACCGTATAAAACACCTGTGCGACCCGGGATCGCCTTTCCTGGAACTGTCCCAACTTGCCGCCTGGGACATGTATGACAATGCCGTGCCGGCCGCGGGGATCATCACCGGCATTGGCCGCGTGGCAGGGCGCGAATGCATCATTGTCGCCAACGATGCCACCGTCAAGGGCGGTACCTATTACCCACTCACGGTGAAGAAGCACTTGCGCGCCCAGGAAATTGCCGGGATGAACCATTTGCCGTGTATCTACCTGGTGGATTCCGGCGGCGCGTTTCTGCCGAAACAGGACGAGGTGTTCCCGGACCGGGACCACTTCGGCCGCATCTTCTACAACCAGGCCAACCTGTCGGCCAGGGGCATCCCGCAGCTTGCCGTGGTGATGGGCTCCTGTACTGCCGGCGGCGCCTACGTGCCGGCCATGTCCGACGAGAGCATCATAGTCAAAAACCAGGGAACCATATTTCTCGGCGGCCCGCCCCTAGTCAAGGCGGCGACAGGAGAAGTTGTCAGCGCGGAGGAACTGGGTGGCGCCGACGTGCATTCGCGCCAGTCCGGCGTAACGGACCACTATGCACTGAACGATCGGCATGCCCTGGAACTGGCAAGACGCTCTGTTGCTCACTTTAACGTCCGTAAGCAGGCCGGTCTGGAGGTCAGGGAGACGGTGCAGCCGGAATATGAAATCGAGGAGATTGACGGCGTAATCCCCCCGGATACGCGCAAGCCTTTTGAGGTGCGTGAAGTCATAGCGCGGATCGTGGACGGCAGCGAATTTGCCGAGTTCAAGCCCTTGTACGGTACCACCCTGGTCTGCGGTTTCGCCCATATTTACGGTTATCCGGTGGGCGTTATCGCCAATAACGGCATCCTGTTCTCCGAGTCGGCGTTGAAGGGGACGCATTTCATCGAGTTATGCAGCCAACGGCACATCCCCCTGGTGTTCCTGCAAAACATCACCGGTTTCATGGTGGGGCAAAAATACGAGGCCGGCGGCATAGCCAAGGACGGCGCCAAGATGGTAACGGCGGTTGCCACCACCTCGGTACCGAAATTCACCGTGATTATCGGCGGCAGTTTCGGCGCGGGCAACTACGGCATGTGCGGGCGCGCCTACAGCCCGCGCTTTCTGTGGACCTGGCCCAATGCCCGGATCTCGGTCATGGGCGGCGAACAGGCGGCCAATGTGCTGGCGCAGGTAAGGCTGGACAACCTGAAGGGCAACTGGCCCGAGGCTGAACAGGAATCCTTTAAGGAGGAAATCCGGCAGCAATACGAAACCCAGGGGCATCCATATTACGCAAGCGCCCGCCTGTGGGACGACGGGATTATCGCGCCGAGGGACACCCGAAGGGTCCTGGGACTGGGTATCTCCGCCGCTCTGAACGCGCCTCTGGAAGACACCCGGTTCGGGTTATTCCGCATGTAACCGGTCCCGCAACAATACCCGGAACTTTATGACATACACATATATCACCTGTAGCGCCGATCATCAGGGCGTAACCACAATTACCCTGAACCGTCCCGATAAACACAATGCCTTTAATGAGGATTTTATTGCGGAACTGAGCAACGTCCTGGACGAAATCCGCCGGGACGATAATTGCAGGCTGATGGTATTGCGTTCCATCGGCAAAAATTTCTCCGCAGGCGCGGACCTGGACTGGATGAAACGCATGGCTGGTTACACGCGCGCTGAGAACGTCCGGGACGCCAATGCCCTGGCGGAATTGCTCTGCAGGCTTAATTTCCTTCCCGTGCCCACCATCGCCAGGGTACAGGGCGCGGCAATGGGCGGCGGGTGCGGCCTGGTGGCGTGCTGCGATATTGCCCTGGCCGCGGACAATGCCGTGTTTGCCTTCAGTGAAGTGAAGCTCGGCCTGATCCCGGCCACCATCAGCCCGTACGTGATACGCGCAATCGGGGAGAAACAGGCGCGCCGCTATTTCCAGACGGCAGAACGCTTTGACGCCAAACGGGCCATGGAACTCGGCTTGGTATCCGAGGTCATGGAAGAATTAGGGCTGGATGATGCCGTGGAAAAAACCGTCGATCTGATACTGTCCAACAGTTCCGAAGCGGTGAGAGCGGCGAAACAACTGGTGTTTGACGTGGCGGGCAGGCCGATAACCCCGGAACTCCTGCAACAGACCAGTGAGGGCATCGCTGACATACGCGCATCCGAGGAGGGCAAGGAGGGTTTGTCGGCCTTCCTGGAAAAGCGTAAACCGGCGTGGTTGAAGTGACAGTTGTTTAACAAAATTTTAATCGCCAACCGCGGCGAGATAGCCTGCCGCATTATCCATACCGCGCAACGACTTGGTGTCGGGACGGTCGCGGTTTATTCCGAGGCGGACGTTAATGCGCGCCATGTGAAGCTGGCCGATGAGGCCGTCGCCATCGGTCCTGCGCCGGCCCGGGACAGTTACCTGGCAGTGCAAAAACTGATTAGCGCAGCTCAACGCACCGGCGCGGAGGCGATCCATCCAGGCTACGGTTTCCTCTCGGAGAATGCCGGTTTTGCCGCGGCCTGTGGGACCGCCGGCATCACCTTCATCGGTCCGTCTCCCGGGGCAATCGAGGCCATGGGCTCCAAAAGCGCGGCCAAAACCATCATGCAACAGGCCGGCATCCCCCTTGTATCCGGTTACCACGGCGACAACCAGGACGAAACGTTCCTCCTGGGCGAGGCGGAAAAGATCGGTTTTCCGGTCATGCTCAAGGCATCGGCGGGCGGCGGCGGCAGGGGCATGCGGGTGGTGAACAGCGCGGCAGAATTCAGTGAAGCGCTGCGTTCGGCAAAGCGGGAAGCGCTGGGCGCGTTCAGTGACGAGAAGATGCTGCTGGAAAAATACCTGGAGCAGCCCCGGCATATCGAGGTCCAGGTCTTCTGCGACCAGCATGGCAATGCGGTACACCTGTTTGAACGGGACTGCTCGATCCAGCGCCGCCACCAGAAAGTATTGGAAGAGGCTCCGGCGCCGGGCATAACGGATGAAACACGCAGTGCAATGGGCAACACCGCAGTCGCCGCAGCCAGAGCTATTGATTACACCGGGGCCGGCACGGTCGAGTTCATCGCCGCTTCGGACGGCGCGTTTTATTTCATGGAAATGAACACCCGTCTTCAGGTCGAACACCCGGTGACCGAACTGGTCACGGGGCAGGACCTGGTCGAATGGCAGCTCCGGGTCGCCGCCGGCGAGAGGCTGCCTGCAAGCCAAGGTCAACTTGCCATCGACGGCCACGCCCTGGAAGCGCGCATCTATGCGGAGGACCCGGATAACGGTTTCCTGCCGTCCACCGGCAGACTGAGCCACTTGCGCTTTCCGGCTGAAACATCCGATGTACGGGTGGATACCGGAGTGTGGCAAGGTGATTCCATTTCTGTTCATTATGATCCGCTGATCGCGAAACTGATCGTGCGGGGTGACGACCGTAAAAGTTGTTTGCATCGTATGCTCCGTGCCCTGGGAGAGACACAGGTAGCCGGGGTAACGACCAATGTTGACTTTCTCGCAGCGGTGATCTCTCATGAGGCGTTCCAGGCGGCGGATTTCGATACCGGTTTTATCGAACGTCACCAGGCTGATCTTTTTCGGAACAGGGAAGCTGTTTCCCCCGATATCCTTTGTCTTGCCGTCCTGTACCAGATCCTCCGGCGCGCATCCCTTGCCAAACGGGCAGCAACATCTTCAGCCGACCCGGCGTCTCCCTGGTGGGCAACGGACAACTGGCGGCCCAACCTGGTGGAGGAAGAACATTTCAGTTTCGACGACGGCATCGGGGAATATGAAGTGGGAATAACCATTGCAGGCGACAGGCATGAGCATTCGGAGCCGGATTACGTCATCCGAACCGGTAGGCAGGTCATACGCGCATCCGGCCGGCTTGAAGCGGACGGCAGACTGACGGCAATACTGGACGGGACGCAACGGCGTATCGACGTGACCGAAGACCATGACCACCTGGTTATCTTTGACTCGGGAAATACCTGCCGATTGAAACAGTTATCGGATGGCGGCCATTCCGCAGAAGAGGAAGCGACCGGCAACCTCATCTCCCCCATGCCCGGCACGGTCATAGAAGTCATGACGAACGAGGGACAACAGGTGAAGAAAGGCGATGCGCTCCTGGTACTGGAGGCCATGAAGATAGAACACATTATTGCCGCACCCCATGACGGCACGGTGCAGTCTCTGCATTACCGGGCAGGCGACATGGTGGAAGAGGGAGTGGAGTTGCTGGTGTTGGCTGATAAATAAAAACGATCTGTTATGATTAAATTCATGGTTATCGTTCAGCCGACATAAATCAATGTCTGCCCTGCTTGACAGCAAGAATAAGCTGAAACTGGGGATCTTTTCCGCGAACTGCTCCAGCGGACAGGCTATGACAAAGATAGAGGAACGTTGGGACAGTTCCTGGGACAACAACCTGAAACAGGCGCAACTCAGCGACGATGCCGGCCTGGAATTCCAGTTGCCCATCGCCCGCTGGATCGGTTATGGCGGCGCCACCAATTTTCAGCACAACGTACTGGAAACCCTGACCTGGGCCGCGGGCCTGCTGGCGCTGACGAAGAACATCACGATCTTCGCCACGACTCATACCGGGTTTCACAACCCCATCATCGCGGCGAAGCAACTGGCTACGCTGGACCAGATCGGCCACGGTCGGGCCGGTGTCAACATCGTCTGCGGCTGGAACAAACCGGAGTACGAAGCCCTGGGGTTTCATCTTCCCGATGACCACGAGACGCGCTACCGACTGGGACAGGAGTGGTACAACATCGTAAAAAAATGCTGGTCGGAGACCGATGGAGATTTTGACTGGGATGGTGAGTTCTACCAACTCAAGGGAGTACACAGTTTCCCCAAACCGGTCAACGGCGCCATTCCCGTGTTCAATGCCGGCGGCTCCAAGGAAGGCAAGGCGTTTGCAACACGGAATGCGAACTACCTGTTTACGCCGGTAATCGAGCACGAAAAATCAAGGAAAGACATCCACGACCTGAAACAACAGGCCGGGGCGCTGGGCCGCGAAGTCGGCGTTTTCGCCCTTACCTACGTTGTCTGCCGGCCCACGCAAAAAGAGGCGGACGAATTCCATGACTGGTACGCCCGAGACAATGCCGATTGGAGCGCGGTGGACCGCGTCATCGAACTGATGTTCGCCAACGCGGAATCCTTTCCCAAGGATGTGATCAAGATGTTACGCGAGCGGATGGCCGGCGGCCACGGCGGCATGCCCCTGGTCGGCACCCCGGACAAGGTGGTGCAAGAACTGGAGAAACTACACGGAATTGGTTGCGCCGGCGCCACCCTGTCATTCGTGGATTTCGCCGGTGAGTTCCCTTATTTCCGTGACGAGGTGCTGCCGAGGTTGGAAGAGAAAGGTTTGCGGGAGAGAACCTGATACTTGGGTCAGAGTAAGGGGTCAGAGCAAGAAATTCGTCAGAATTTTTGCTCTGACCCCAATTTTCCAGTGTACCGGTCGTACCTCCCCAGAAAAGCAAACAGGATGGTTGCCAATGCCAGCAGGGCCAGGCACACCTGGAGTATGGGGATATAGTTGCCGTGGATGTCAAAGGATCTGCCCATGATATAAGGCCCCAGGCTGGTGCCGGTCATGTGGGCGATAAAGACCCAGGAAAAGATCGTCCCGAAGTGGCGCAAGCCGAAATAGCGGCTGGTCAGGAACACCATGAGGTCGCTCTCCGTTCCGATGCCGATTCCCATCAGGATGGCGGCAATAATGTATAAGCTCAGGTGCTGCCCGTAGATCAGCAAGCCGATGCCGACCAGTACCATGAGGAAAACCGCGACTGCCACCATGGGCGCGAACAGTTTGTCGATGATGTAACCGACGGCGACGCGGGCGACGGCCATGCTGATACCCATGGTGGATACCACCATGGCGGCCGTGTCCATGCCGATGCCCCGGTCGGTGAGCAGGGCGGCCAACTGGCTGAAGATGCCGTTCAGGGAAAAGGCGATACAGGCCACGATAATGATCATGAGCCAGAACACGCGGGTCCTCAGCGCCTCGCCCAGGGACAGGTGGCCGCTCGTATCGGAAGCCTCCTGGTGGCCCGAAGCGTTCTTCGTTGCGCCATCCGGCAACATACCCACGTCTTCGGGCTTATCAATCAGGAAAAAATACACCGTGGGGAATACGATAACCAGCAGGAACAGGCCCAGGCTGACATACCCCGCGCGCCACCCTCCGATGCCCACGGCCCAGTTGCATACCAGGGGCGCGAGGGTAAATCCCAGACCGATCCCGGCCGAGTTGATACCGATGAACAGTCCCCGGCGTTTATCGAACCAGTCGGAAATCACGCGCGCATAACCGATTGTATTGGTCGGCGCGCCGACCACTGCGGCAAGAAGCATCATGGTGTAAAACAGGGGCAGGGTGACGACGTACAATGGTCCTGTCAGTATCACCAGCAAGGATAAGGCGATGGACGTACATACCACCCGCCTGGCGCCATACCGGTCTATCAACCTGCCGCTCAACAGCACCCCCAGGGCAATACCGACGGTGAGCAGGGTCAGGGCCAGGGAGACGTCGCCGCGGCTCCAGCCGAACTCCTGGGTCAGGGGCTTGATCAGCACCCCCGTTCCGGCAAACAGGATCACTCCCGTATTGCCGATCATGCCCACGAAGCAGGCCAGCGCGATGGTGGAGCCGAAGAAGAATTTGAATTCCGGTTGAGATTGCATATAAGGAGTTATTGTCTACCGGATTCCTGCATTCGCAGGAATGACGATGGGCGGTATGTCACGAGTGCTTTTCCGGAGACACCCAGCGGGTGATCTTCAGGTCGTGCAACGGCACCGCGGCGCGCTCCTTCACATCCAGGGAGTGTTGCCGTCCGCAGGCGGGGCATAGATAACCGACCAGTTCCATGGTCTCATGCAGTCGTATCCCGGGCGGCAGTTGGTCTTCTTCCAGGCTGTACCGGGCGGCATGTTCCTTCCAATTGTCTGCAGCGTCGCAGAACACGTGGCCGCACTCGCATTCGAATTGCAGTTGTTCCCCTTCGTTGCGCGCCAGCACCAGTCCGGCGCCGAAACGGGACAACGCCGCGCCTGTCTCATAACCGTTCGCGGTTCCGTGCGGGGGAGGGGAGGCGTTCGCCAGGCGCTCCCGGCGCATGCGTTCGCGCCGCCGCTCTGTTGTTGCCGGGGATTCGCCGGGGACTACGCCGTAAATGTCCAGCGCCCGCCGCGCCGATACGTGCCCGGCCGCCACGTCGGCTGCCACCGCATCCGGCGCACGCCGCAGCGGGTCGCCGTACCCGCCGCCGCCCTGCCAGGTGTATTGCACGATATCGCCGGGGAACAGCGGTAATTCGTCCTGCTTGGCTTCAAGCACCTGTGCCCGGCCACCCAGTTCATCAAGGTCTATGGGTGCACGGACATCTTCCAACTCCAGCGGCAGTTCGCCTTGAGCAAACTTATCCTTTACGTCCGATTCATGGATGATCATGGCACTGCTGCACACTCCCGGGAAACCGCCGAACTGGCCGTAGGAAATAGGCACTTCGACGCCGTGGGAGGTGAGGGAACAACGCAGGCGTTCCACGCCGTGAGGCGTCCAGGCAGTCCCGGCCGCGCGCCCGCCGCGCTGTTCGCCGTCCCCGCCCGTGTCCGGGAAGAAGGAACGGTACAGGAACAGCATGGGGCTGTGGATCTCGTTGTATTCGATGTTCGGGATATGGGGCCTGGGCGACACGAAGCAGCCGGTCTGGTCCAGGCCGTCGTCGAACGGGTTGGCGCCGCCGCCGCCGATCTGCGCGTCGATCAACTGGTTGCCGAATGGTTCACCGTGCTGGTTGGTGTCGCCGGTAAACAGCGCCGCCATGGTCCCGTGGGTCACGCCCTGGGAATGTTTGCGGCTGTCTTCGGACAGCGCCAGCAATTTCGATATGGCATGGGCGGTAGTCAGCGTGATCACCCAGCCCTGGCCGATAGTGGCGGCGCCGGTGGCAGCCGGCGCGACGGCGTTGCAGATCCGTCCCCTGGGCGCGATCACCTCGATGCTGTTCAGGATCCCATGGTTCCAGGGGATGCCCGAACCCAGCAGGGGCGCGACGCCGCCGAACACGGCGCCGACCAGACAGCCCTCGGTGCAGTTGATATACCCGTCTGCCTGCGGCGAAGAGTCGGACATGTCTATGGTCAACCTGTCGGCATCCTTGACGATCCTGACATCGGTGCGGTAAACCTTGTTCTCCCTGCCGTCGTGATCGAGGTAGCCGCAGGTCCTCACCTCGCCATCGGGTAATGCCTGCAGGTGTTCCCGGGTTTTTCTTTCCGAATAGCGGATCAACTCTTCCATCACGGTCAGAATGGTGTCCGCGCCGTACTGCTCCATGAGTTCGGTCAGCCGGTCCCGGGCCACCACGTTGGAGGCGATGAAACCGCTGAGATCCAGGCCGACCATCTGCGGCTGGCGGGTCATGTTCATGATCATGCGCCAGACGTCCTTGCGTAATTTGCCCTTTTCGATAATGCGCATGGGTGGCATCATCAGCCCTTCCTGCTGTTTTTCCGTGGCCCGTACCGAAACGGAACCGACAGCCATGCCGCCCATGTCCACCTGGTGTGCGGTTACGCCTGCCCAGGCGACCAGGCGGCCTTCGAAGAACAGCGGCGCCATGATGCTCACGTCGGGATGGTGTACCGCGCCCTTGTAGGGATCGTTGACGATATACATGTCCCCGTCGGCAAACTCCTCGTCGGCAAAATCCTCCATGACATGCCTGAGGATGATCGGCATGGCCCCGGAGTGGAACACCACTTGGGGGCCCATGGAAGCCAGCCTGCCGTCAGCCGTGAACAGGGCATTATTGAAATCACCGGCGCCGGCGACGATGGGCGAGACCGATACCGCTTTCAGGGCCAGGGCCTGCTCCTCGTTGATCGCGGCCAGCTTGTGGCGGACGATCTCGAATGTGATGGGATCCACGGAAAGCGGTTTTTTCAATGTATCCCAATCGGCAACGGCCGGGCCCAGTACATAATCGTCTTTACCAGTCATTACATTCTCCTGATGGATATGCCCAGGAACTCATCGATTGTGCCGATCTGCCCTGAATGAACGGCAACGGTCGTAGTCTCATATTCGATAATCGCAGGCCCGATAATGCGGTTGCCGTTTTGTAATGCCTCTCCCCGGTAGATGGGCGTATCAACGAATCCCTGTTCAACCATATCATAAACCTGACGGCTGCATTTCAGCGCATGACCCGGGTCCGTCCCGGCTGACGGATAGCGGGCACAGTCGGGCCGGGGCAGCCGGCCGACTGCTTCAACCACGTAGGTGACGAACTCGAAGCCCGCTTTTTCGGGCACGGCTTCGGCCCCATAGCGCTTTGTATAGGCATCCAGGAAGTTCTTTACCAGACCCTCGATCGATCCCGGAAATGGTACGGACAGGGATTTGGTCTGGCGGATGAAACGCACCTCCACCACACGCCGGAACCGGCGTTGTTCCGACGGCACACTCTGCTGTTCAAGGGATTCATCGGCCTGTTCCTCAAGCCTACTGAAGATATCTTCCATGTCTGCAAGTTCGACTGCGCCTTTCCCGTCCCTGCCGTAACGTTTCGGTTCCGCCCGTCCCGCGCTCAACGTGATATCGGAGGCGACTGCGCCGAAAGCGCAAAAAACGGACTGGCTGGCGGGGATCAGTACTTCCTCCACCACGTCCAGGGCAAAAGCAGGCGCATGGGTCGGTCCTGCGCCGCCGAAGGCGTACAGTACGAACTCGCGGGCATCGTGGCCCTGCTCGATGGTGGCGGTCCTCAGCAGGTCCGCCATGCGCGCGTCCACGATCCGTTTGATGCCGGCGGCCGCCTCCTCGATGGACAGTCTGAGCGGGTCGGCCACATGAACCTTAATCGCCTCCTGCGCTTTTTCCCGATCCAGGGCCAGTTTCCCGCCCAGGAACCCGGCAGGGTCGATGATACCGAGAACCACGTCGGCATCGGTCACGGTCGGGCGTTCCCCGCCGAGCCCGTAACAGGCGGGACCCGGTTCGGCCCCGGCGCTCTCAGGTCCTACGTAGATGTATCCGCCCTGCTCGACGCCCGCGATGGAACCGCCGCCGGCGCCGATGGCCCGCACGTCCAGCATGGGAAGCAACAGGTGATACTTGCCGGCTACGGTTTCCCTGCGTTGTCCCGCCTGGCCTGCTGCAATGACCGCTACATCCGTTGAAGTGCCGCCCATGTCGAATGAGATGATATTTTCGTGGCCGCATAACCGGCCCATGTACTTCGCTGCAGTGACGCCGCCGGAGGGGCCGGAGAGTAACAGGCGTACCGGCGCGCGGCCTGCCTCATCAGCAGTCATAACGCCGCCGCTGGAATCCAGCAAAAACAGGCGGTTGTTACGCAGGCGCCGGTTAAGCTGACCGGTATATTCCCGCACCAGCGGGCCCAGACAGGCGTTGATGACGGTGGTTGCCGTGCGTTCATATTCACCCAGGCGCGGCGCAAGTTCATGGGAAACCGACAGATACACGTTCGGCAGTTCCCCGGCAAGGATTTCCCTGGTTTTCTTTTCGTGGGCGCTGTTCTTGAAAGACCAGAGATAGGATACGGCAATTGCCTCAATCCCGGCCTCCTTAATCCTGCTGATTGCGTCGTGCACGTCCTGTTCGACCAGTGGCGCGATCACGTCTCCGCGGTAATCGATGCGCTCGCGGATGCCGAAGATCAACGAACGGGGAACAATCGGCTCGGGGACGCGCCTGTTTGAGTAATCGGTCAACTCGGAGGGACTGAGACCGGCGGTCATACCCATCATCCGTTGCATGATCATGGTGTCCTCGAACCCGCGCGTAGTCAACAAGGCCACCCTGGCGCCGCGCCGTTCGATGAAGGCGTTGGTCGCGACGGTAGTGCCATGGGCGATACGGTCGATGCGGCCCAGCAGCGCCGCAAGGTCGGTCTGTTCTTTCTCCGCCGCAGCCGTAAGAGCCGCCAGCAGGCCCTCCAGCAACCGCCCCGGAGTCGAGGGCGACTTGGTCGTGCTGACCGAACCGTCATCACCCATGACGACGACGTCGGTAAAGGTGCCGCCGATATCAATTCCGATGGAACTCATGATTCATTCATTGTACGGAAAAAAGAGACAGATTTAAGCTAAAATGGTTAAGAGAAAAAACATGGAATTACACGAACGAAATGACCTTGAGTATGCCGGTTTCTGGGTACGCGCCTGGGCATTTCTCATTGATGGTTTTTTGATTGCGCTGATTACCGCACCTTTGTCTCCAGTCATGTTCGGGTTTGCCTATATCGCAACGACAGATCTCTTGCTGGATTTTCTCGTCTCCTCACTGCTGCCGGCGGCATTCGTAATCCTGTTCTGGGTTTACAAGGGAGCGACCCCGGGCAAGATGGCGATATCCGCCAAGGTGGTTGATGCCGCCACCGGAGACCATCCGTCCACTCCCCGGTATATCGCCAGGTATGTCGGTTACCTGTTATCCATATTGCCGCTCGGGCTGGGTTTTATCTGGATAGCGTTCGACAAGAGGAAACAGGGCTGGCATGACAAGCTGTCGGGGACGGTGGTGGTCCGGAAAAAGCCTGAAATCGTCGTATTCTCCCGCCGGGAAAGGGGATAGATTTACCTTACGTCTGTGCCCGGCTCTGCGCCTCTACCACGGCCAGGGCGGACATATTGACGATGCCGTGCGCGGTTGAGGCGTTCGTCAGGATGTGGGCGGGACGGGCAGCCCCCACCAGCAAGGGTCCTACCGTAACACCGCCGCCCAGCATCTTTAACAGGTTGTAAGAGATGTTGGCCGCGTCTATGTTGGGCAGTACCAGGGTATTGGCGCGGCCGCGAAGCTTGGAGTCGGGAAACGCATTGGCGCGAATGACTTCCGATATGGCGGCATCGGCATGCATCTCGCCTTCCACCACCAGTTGCGGTTCGCGCTGCTGCAGGATTTTTGCCGCCGTGCGCATTTTTTCGGAAGATGCGTTATTCCTGGTGCCGAAGTTGGAATGGGAGACCAGGGCAATGCGCGGCTTGATGCCGAAACGCTGGACGGCTTCCGCGGCAAGCAGGGTCATGGCCACGATATCGTCAACTTCGGGGACGGGCAAGACATGGGAATCACAGAGGAAAAACGTGCCCTCCGGAAGCACCAGCACCGTCACGGAAGATAAATCCCTGACATCTTCGCGTTTGCCTACGATGTCGCGCACGTGCGTCAAGTGGTTGATGAACGGCCCTATGGTGCCGCACAGCATGGCATCCACATCCTCGTGCATCAGCAGCAGGGCGGCAAGCGCTGTGGACTGGGTGCGCACGATGCGGCGCGCCTCGTCCGGTGAGATGCCGGATCTTCCCTTGATGCCGTGATACAGCTCGGCCAGTTCCAGGCAACGCCGGTCCTTGACCGGGTTGATCACCTCGAAGTCCCTGTCCTTGACCATGGCCAGGCCCAGTTCCCCGATGCGCCGGTTGATCACTTCCGTGCGCCCGACCAGTAACGGCCGCGCCAGGCCTTCATCTATTACCTGTTGTACGGCCTGAAGCACGCGGCGCTCTTCCCCTTCGGCATAGGCAATCCGTTTCGGGTCCCGCGCGGCCTGGTCGAACACCGGGTTCATGATGGTGCCGGTCTGAAACACGAACTGGATCAGCCGCTGGCGGTAGCTCTTGAAATCGGCGATAGGCCGGGTCGCCACGCCGCTGTCCATGGCGGCCCTGGCAACGGCCGGCGCCAGGCGGACGATCAGCCGCGGGTCGAACGGTTTGGGGATGAAGTAGTCGGGTCCGAATGTAAGGTCGCGCCCACCGTAGGCCCGGCTTACCACTTCCGATGATTCCGCCATGGCCAGGTCGGCGATGGCCTTGACGCAGGCGATCTTCATCTCCTCGTTGATGCTGGTCGCGCCCACGTCGAGCGCGCCGCGAAACAGGTACGGGAAACATATTACGTTGTTGACCTGGTTGGGAAGGTCGGACCGCCCGGTCGCGATAATGGCGTCGGGACGGGCCTTCTTCGCCACCTCGGGCGCGATTTCCGGGACCGGGTTCGCCAGGGCCATGATGATGGGCTTGTTTGCCATGCTTTTGAGCATGGACGGTTTCAGCACGTTCCCGACGGAAAGCCCCAGGAACACGTCCGCATTTTTGATTGCCGCTGCCAGTGTTCTCGCCCTTGTCTTCCGGGTGTAGCGGGCCTTGAAAGGATCCATCATTTTCCGGCGGCCGCGGTAGACCACTCCGGCAATATCGGTGACGATGACATTGTCTTTCTTCAGGCCCATGGCAACCAGCAGGTCCAGGCAGGCCAGGGCTGCGGCCCCGGCTCCCGAGGTGACCAGTTTGATCTCCTCCATTTTCTTGCCTACCAGCCGTAATCCGTTGGTGATGGCGGCGGCGACGATGATGGCCGTGCCGTGCTGGTCGTCGTGGATAACCGGTATGCTCAGCCGTTCCTGTAATTTCCGCTCGACGACAAAACACTCAGGGGCCTTGATGTCTTCCAGGTTGATGGCGCCGAAGGTAGGTTCGAGGCTGGCGATGATGTCCACCAGTTTATCCGGGTCGGTCTCATTCACTTCCAGGTCGAACACGTCGATGCCCGAGAATTTCTTGAACAACACCGCCTTGCCTTCCATGACC
>JAJDUB010000054.1 GCA_022826885.1 Gammaproteobacteria bacterium | reverse complement strand
GAGGCTGGTAAAATCGAACTGGGCATGCCCCTTCCAGCCTTCAGCCATGAGCATCTGGTACCTGATCATGCCGTTTGCGCTGAATTCGGGCGCATAAGGCAGTTCATTGCCGTCCAGCCGTTCCTGGACGTTAAACGGACTTGTGGGTATTCCTTCAGTCTCCGTATCCAGGTATGTAACTCCGAATTTGATATCCAGGTCCTCGGTCGGCGCAAACCAGATCTCGGATTCGACGCCGTACACCTCGGCATCGGCTGCGTTTTCATTAATCAGGAGGGAATCAACCACGCCGGTGCCGTCGACGGACAACGCCAGAATGGCGTCCTCGTAGTCGTAATAGAATAACGACGTATTCCAGCGCAGCGTCCCGTCCAGCAGGTCGGATTTCATGCCGACCTCGTAGGCAGTGAGAGTCTCCTCGTCATAAGGTTCCTGCAATATCTCCTGTACCGTTATGTCGCCGATGAAACCGCCGCTCTTGAAACCATTGGAGATACCGGCGTAAACCATGACGGTATCGGAGATGTCCATGCTGGCGCCCACGCTCCAGGATACCTCGTTGAAACTGATCTCCCTGTCGATATAAGCCTCGTCAAAAACCGACGGATCGGAAAAGTCACCCGGCAGCGGGCCGGGAGACGGCACAAATTCGCCGCTCGCGGTCGGGCCGCTGCCGAAATCCACGTTAATGGTGCCGCCCTTGAAGGAACGTTCCTCGTCGGTGTAGCGGAGCCCTGCCGTTACGGAGAACCGTTCCGTCAACCGGAACTCGTTATGCAGGAATGCCGCGAACGAATCCGTCTCAAGAATATAGGCGTGGTTCTGGCGAAAATCGAAATCCCCCGCATCCGTTTCCGTACGCGGCGTCTCCAGTTCGTCCGTCGAATAGAACAGGCCGAGAGTCCAGACCCAGCGACCATCATCGGGAGAAGCCAGGCGCACTTCTTCGGTGAACTGCTCAAAATCGGTTTCATAGCCGACGTCAATACTGCGCACAACGGTACCGTCAGCGTCTTCCTGTGATTTCCGGTCAACGGTATTGTATGCGGAAATAGACGTGAGCGTCGCGAACCCCAGGTCATAGTCGGCGCTGAAAACAACGCCGAAAGCATCGATCTCATCCCGATTGATAAGGGCTTTCTGCAGGGTATAGGGATCGTCATCGTCCCTGAGGATCGCGCCTTCTCCATCGAAAGAACAGGCATCGGACAACCCCAGGTTGCCGGCCGTGACCGGATCACAGATATTGAATTCAGCATCGTTGGTGAACGTGGGAACGCCTGCATATTGATTCCCTTCGGAATCGTCCTGCCCGCCGAATACCAGCAGGTGCGCACTCAGATCTTCGGAAACATCCCACAACAACTGCCCCCGTACCGCATAGCGGTCCTGTTCCCCAATCTCGCCCAGGGCCGGATGAGTGAACGGGCCGCCGTCCTGCTGTGTCACGCTGAAAGATACCCGGCCTGACAATGTCTCGCCCAGGGGGCCGCTCACGAAACCTTCAACGTTGTATGCCTCGTAATTTGCGTAACCCAGGTCCAGTCCGGCTTCGAATTCCCGAGTGGGCTTGTTTGAAAAGAAGTTGACCGATCCGCCGGTTGAATTGCGCCCGTACAGGGTGCCCTGGGGGCCTTTCAACGCCTCCACCCGTTCGATGTCGAATAACTGGAAGTTCAGGAGCGTTGAGTTGCCGTAATACACCTCGTCGACATGAACGGCTACGGGAGAACTCTGGATCGCGGTAAAGTCGTTCAGGCCGATGCCGCGCAATACAAAGTTCGGAATGGCATTGGTGGATGAATAGGAAACTATCAGGCCGGGGATCTGGTACTGCACGTCCGCAGCGGTGCGCATACCCAGCGCATCGATTTCTTCACCGGTCAGCGAGGTAATTGCAATGGGCACGTCCTGGACACTCTGTGCACGCTTCTGCGCAGTGACGATGATTTCCTCAATGGTGGTGGCGGTTGTTTCCGCCATGCCGAAAACAGCGCTGAAGAAGACCGGCGCCGCAACGAATTTAACCATCATCGATCCTGCGTATTTGAAGATACTCATTAGCCCTTCCTCCAACACTCATTGTCAGTCTTAAAGACTAGCAACGTGTCCCGGATCGGACTATATGACTTTTGTTATAGATGCGGCTTTACGTCCGTAGCGGCTCAAATGTCTGATGCCGGGAGCAGGCGCGCCAGGGGGTCCGCGTTGCCTGACGGGTCCATGTGCTTGAGGGCTTCGATTACGAGAGAAAAGAGTTCATTTTGTGAACCGATGTCCAGTTTGGAATAAATGCTGTGCCGGTGGATACGCACGGTCCCTTCGGATACGCCCAGCCGTTCAGCGGTGACCTTGACGGAATACCCGCGCAACAGGTGATCAAGGATCATTTTCTCCCGCGGGGTCAGGACACTGGTTCCAAGCCTGTCCATAGCCTCCTTGAGTTTTACATGGAAACCGGCTCTCAGTTCCGTATCAATAATGCCCGGACGCTGTTCGGACTTGCCGGAGGACCGATCCACGATCACCCGTAAAAATTCATGGACCTCGTCCAGGACGGCGCGCGTGTCTTGTTCAAACTTGCGTGACCCCGTTTCCCTTCCCAGGGATATTGCCACGGATTTTCCGTCGCCGGTCTGAAAGAACACGTTGATTTCATCCATCAGTCCGTAAGCGGCGAAAAAAGTATTGTAATACTCTCCTTCCTTGAAATCGCCGGGCGAAAGCTCGGCAAGTGTATAACAACCTTCCAGGGGTCCGCCGATGCTGGCATGAAAGAACGGATCAAGCAGGTAGGCGCCCTGGATATAGGCAGTGATGCGCGCTCCGGCCGGGTCATCGGCAGCATGGGAAAACAGCACCAGAGGCATGGTATCGCCGAGATACCGTATCACGCTCATGCTGCTGATATCCAATGCGTTCTGGAGTGTAAGAAAAATATAACGCCAGACTTCATCGATATCGGACGTGCGCAGAATTTGCGCCAGTTCGGCATTCCAGAGCAAGGCAGGATTCATGTCACGCAATGTACGTCAGCAAGTTTGTCTATAACAATTGATAAATGGCGGGCGCCGCTCCTGTCAATATAATTCTACACTCAAGAGGTGATTTTCAGGCTGAGAATCGGACAGGAGACCCCAATGAATCACGTTCTCAAGAACATACACCACGAATATGACCTGAAACATATTCTGCATCCGTTCGCGGAATTTCCGCGTTTTCTGAACGAAGGATCGCGGGTTTTCGACAAGGCGGAAGGCGCTTACGTCCATGATGTGGACGGGAATAAATATCTCGACGGAATCGGCGGACTCTGGTGCGTGAACATCGGTTACGGCCGGCAGGAAATGGCCGACGCCATAGCCGAACAGGTCCTCACCCTGCCCTACTACAATACGTTTACCGACATGTCTTCCGTGCCCGCATCGGCCCTGGCCGCGAAGCTTGCCCAGCTTGCTCCCGCCGGCCTGAACCATGTCTTCTTCACCACGGGAGGCTCGACATCAGTCGATACTGCGGTCCGGCTCGCCCATTATTACTTCCAGGCCAACGGGCAGCCATCCAGAAAACTGATCATCGCCCGCGAGAACGCCTACCACGGCAGCACTTATCTGGCAGCCTCCATCACCGGCATAACGCGGAATTACACCGGCTTTCATACCCTGGCCACGGACCAAGCGCCGCTGGTGCATCATGTCTCGTGTCCGAACGTTTACCGGCCGTTCGACGGGATGTCCGAGCCGGAATACTGCGATGCGTTGATTGCCGAACTCGAAAGGAAAATCAGCGAACTCGGGGCAGAGAACATCGCCTGCTTCTTCGCCGAGCCGATCATGGGAGCGGGCGGGGTAATCATGGCGCCGGACGGATACCACAGGCGCGCCCTGGAGGTCTGCCGGCGTCACGACATACTCTACGTGTCCGACGAGGTGGTGACGGCATTCGGCCGGTTGGGACACATGTTTGCATCGGAACGCTTGTTCGACATCATCCCCGACATTATCGTGACGGCAAAAGGCATTACGTCCGGTTACATACCCCTGGGTGCAACCCTTTTCTCTGATCGTATCTCCCGGGCGATCATTGATGATGGCGTCTTCGCTCACGGGTTTACCTATTCCGGTCATCCTGTCGCCTGCGCCGCGGGACTGAAGAACATCGAGATCATCGAGCGCGAGGTTCTCTGCGGCCACGTACGGAAAACCGGACCTTATTTCGAGCAATCGCTGGCAAATCTCAAGGACCTGGATATCGTCGGCGACGTACGCGGCAGATGCTATATGCTTGCCGTTGAATTCGTCTGCGACAAGGCCACAAAACAGAATTTCGATACCTCCGCCGAGATCGGACGGCGGGTCGCACTCGAGGCATACCGGCGCGGCCTGATTGCGCGTAACGTGGGAGACTTCATCATCCTGTCACCTCCTCTTATCCTTACAAAAGAACAGATTGACTTTGTTGCCGACACGTTGCGCGCGTCTGTTCTCAAAGTGATGGATGAACTGAAAAACGCAGGAGGTTGATTTCCGGGGACGGACTTAAGTCCGTCCCCCAGGCGGACCGAGTATTCCGGATCACCTGCGGGCAAAATTACGGTCTGCCCGCCTCTATCAATGCTTCGGCGAGGAGTTTGGGGTTGGTGTAACAGATTTCATGGCTGCCCGGCTTTTGCACAACCCGGCACAGGCCCAGGCGCTCCGCCATCCTGGGATACCAGGCGTACTCTCCGTGGGGCAGGACGATGTCATCGGTGAAGTTGATGTAACTCCTGGGGACATTCAGGCGCTGAAAGCCTTGCATGCTGATCTTTTCATTTTGTGAATAAACACAGACCGGCTTAAGCCCCTCATATACCTTCTTGGCTGTTTCCAGGTCGGCATCGTTGATGAACACTTCCCGAAAAACCTCGAACGGTATCATCCAGTTGGTTCTCTCTCCTTCTTTCTTGATGATCGCGTCAAACATCTGCCGGTGCCCGGGTGTTACCACGTCATAGATGCACTCCCCGTCTTCCAGCACCATGGCATTCTGGAATACCACCCGGTTAACGCGGTCGGCTACCTGCTCGGCGACGTTCGGTATCACGATCCCGGCAAAGCTGTGGCCGGCCAGGATGAAATCACGTATGTCCCTCTCCAGGATGTAGTCCACCACGGACTTCACGCAATCTGCCTGGGTGAAATAATTGCCGGCATCATCGCCATGGCCGGCCATGGTCGGCGCATAGGCAACATGGCCCCGCCTGTTGAGTTCCGCAATTACCTGGTCCCAGCAGGAACCGTCGTGCATGGAACCATGTACCAGTACAAATGTCAGCTTCAAGCCTGTTTCCTCCTGAATTTTATTCATTGGGACTGTCGCCCAGTTCCCTGATGACATCATCAACGGTCAGCACCCGTCCGAACAATTCGCGTACCGTACCCAGGGCAGCTTCATGCAAGCGGGTTTCAAACGCTGCCGTACCGTCACTGGTAAAGGCGACCTTGTAATTATGTTCAAATGCGCTGCGCGCCGTGGATTCACAACAACAGTTGGTTGTCACGCCGGTAATGATAACCGTGTCCGCGCCGATATTCCTTAGCAGGGTATCCAGGTCGGTGCGGTGAAACGCATCATACTTATGTTTGACAACATGAAATTCGTCCTCCAGGGGCGCAGGAAGATCCGAAAACAACTCAAAGCTATGTGTCCCCTTGAACAATACCCGCTGCTCCCGCAAGGGCGGATACTTGTCCAGCAGGAGACCGCCATAGGGAGCGCTGCTGTCGAGCCGGATCCAGATTACCGGCACTGCCATTTTTCTGCACTCCGTTATCAGCCCTGAGAGCCGGGCAATAATCTCACGGCCCATAGGCGTCTCAAGCATGGCTCCAGGCTCAAGGAAGGCGTTCTGCATATCGATTACCAGCAAGGCAGACGATTTCCGATTGATGCGGAAAAATGCTTCTCCCACCCGGGTCGTTTCACGCGCGCTACTCATTGATCTGTCACTGAATGCTGCCATGAGGAAGGCATTCTATATGATCGACATACAGGACGGAAACGGTCAAGGCAGACGCAGGAAACTGCTTATTGAGCAAGCCCTGCTTCAGATACCGATTCGGCGCGCGCCGAATCCCAGGCAATGAGCGCTCTCTTGCGTTCAACTCCCCAGTGATAACCACCCAGTTCCCCTGATGTGCGCAGGATGCGGTGGCAGGGTATCAGGTAGGAAACCGGATTGGCTCCCACTGCGGATGCAGTGGCTCTTATGGCCGAGGGGTTAGCGGTCATTTGCGCCAGTTGCTTGTAAGATACGAGAGCACCCTCCGGAATTCTGAGCAGTGCGCGCCAGACATTAACCTGGAAATTGGTCCCTTTCACGAACAGTTGAAATCCGGCCTCGTACCCGGCTTGTTCCCTGCTGCTGGAACTGAATAACCTGCCGGCAGTCGGCGCGGTATGCTGCGGAGCATGGGAAACCCGCGCGGCAGGCCAGCGCCTCTCCATATCTTTTACTTCCCGGTCGAGCACTTCCATAGAACCGAATGCCAGTTCACAGATCCCCTTATCGGTCAAAGCCAGAAACATTAGCCCGAACGGGCTGGGATGAATGCCATAACAAATCTCTAAACCGCTGCCGAGTTGCTTGTACTGGCCGGGCGTGACGGCTTCGATGGAAACGAACTGATCGTGCAACCGGCCCGGTCCGGACAACCCAAGGTCCAGCGCGGCATCCAGCACGCTGGCTGATTTGTCCAGCAGTTCCTTGGCGTGCTGTACGGTCAAAAACTCCAGGAACCGCTTGGGACTGACCCCCACCCAGGCCCTGAATTTGCGCTGGAAATGCCAGGAACTCAACCCGACATGGGATGCTATCTGTTCAAGAGATGGCTGCAGGACAGCGTTATCACGGATAAAGGCAATTGCCTGCGCGATCTGTTCGTAATCCTCTGCCGAACCTGAGCGGGAAGCGGTATTCATGGGGAAAGTATAAGTTATTCACTGATTCCGGCCACCCGAATCTTGCTTCCGCCTCACAAGGTGGACTGTTCGCCTTATACAGTCCGACCACAGATATGACGCTTCGATGACTTACAGGATTGTTTTTGCGGCCAAAAAGTGCGTTTTAAGCCTTAAAACAAGCGATTAATCATCCCTTTATTCTGCAAAGTCAATGGGTTATGTTGGTCCGACCCCATCCATCGCCCAAGTCAATGGGTTATGTTGGTCCGACCCCATCCATCGCCCCCCATCCATCGCCAATCTGTTCCCCGTGTTGAAACATTGACCGTGTTGTGCTACGTTGAAATTTCGTGAGGTCAATAACCCCGGAGCAGGGGCTTGCGGCCTTGATTGTCTGGACCCGGGCGGGACAATTGCCTGCGCAAACAGTAGCCGGCCCCCCGCCATGACTTAAAGGAGAACGCTAATGACAGCTGCTAATGAAGCCTTATCCACTGAGACTCCGGCAACGGTGACCTTTGACACACTGAAAGCGACGCAGGAGTTGAGAAAAACCGGCTTTGAAGACCGGCAAGCCGAAGCGGTAGTGACGACCATCAGCAAAGCAATGAGCGAGACCGTAGCGACAAAAGCCGACCTGCAATTAGTGAGGTCTGACTTCGATTTACTGAGATCCGAATTCGAAATATTGAGATCCGAGTTCGAATCACTGCGGCAACACGTAGATAGCAGGCTTGATGCGCTTGAGAACAGGATCATCCTCAAGCTCGGCGGCCTGATAGTGACGATGGCCTTTTTGCTGCTGGCCATCGGCCCGTTTTATATTCGCTGGGTGATGTCCCTGATGGGCACATCGTAAACTCTGTTTGAAACACTCGCAGGGGACGGACTTCAAGTCCGTCCCCACAAATCCAGGGGTCAGAGTAAAAATTCTTCGAATTTCTTACTCTGACCCTGTCTGTCTCTGACCCCATCTGCTCATCAGCGGTGTGTGCATTGTGCGACCTGACCCCATCTATTTCCGCGGCATCCAGTGGAATATTGTGTCGCCTAGGGGGCATGTCACATGTCAATATGATGAATTTCCCTAAACGGTTCGTGGATCAAGAACGGGGAGAGGGTCACCGCCCTCGTACACCATCGTGCCGGTCTCACAATCCACTTCCACGTAACCGCGACCGCCGGCAGAGGTGTACCCATGACGGGTTGCCGTCTCCCCGTTGACCAGGGCACAAAACCAGCGATTGTAATCATCCTCTGAGGCAGCCGTGCGTGGCGCAGAGGGGTCTGTGTCTTTCGCCGGCATCAATGGGTTGCCCTGTGCAGGAAGGCCGGACCGTGTACCCGCATGGCAATGCCGCGGCAGTTGACCTGCGTGGCAGCCTTCGGCGTCCGTGCGTCCGGGATGTCCCTGGATTGGCAGCGTTATCAACGACAACAGGCTGAGAGCCAGCAGATTCATCAGCAACCTTTTGGTGCGGGTTAATGCCATCACAGGGACTTTTTCAACCGGATATCGCAGTGTCAGGAATCACTTTTTGTACTCGAAAATATATCCGGCAGTTTACCATGAAATGATAGCAATATCAAATACATAACAGTATTTTCGAGGTCGTTTACAAGAAGGAAGTTGCCGTTGCCCGGGTTGCCGACTATAATACCCGGAGAGGATCGGCGCCGGCAGCCGTCACCGCCAAGGGAGTGACGGCGAGCGGTCGCCTGAGAGGAATTTGATTGAACTGAAGGAGGTGGATAAGATGGAAACGACGATGCATACCATGAATCCCGATACGGCAATATCCCGTGCTGAAACGGCGCCGGCAGAGACGGCGCCGGAGCGTCAGGCCAACGCGGTGTCCCGCGGTGAATTCCGGTTGTTGCTGTGGATGAACGCGTTTGCGCTGACTGCGATCCTGGGCGGGATGACTGTGTTATACACGGGGATAACGGACCTGCGGGTTGCCATGGAATCGCAACGTGCGGACATACTGAATGTCGTACGTAGTGAGATTGGAGACCTGCGCGAACGTGTCGTCAGAATAGAAACCCGGCTGGATACGATAATTTCGCCTCCCGCCAAGAGCGGATAGTCCAGGCGACGGCGGAGAAAACTAAAACAACTCGTCCGGACTGATAAGGATGCCGTCCTCATCGGCATAGAGCCAGTTTCCTGGAGTAAAGGTTGCGTCAGCAAAATTCAGTACGATGTCGCGTTCGCCCTCTCCTTTCTTGACGCTGCGCCTTGGGTTCGTGCCGAGGGCTTTGATGCCGATGTCCAGTGTTGAGATGACTGCGGAATCCCTGATGCATCCATGGACAACCAGTCCTTTCCAGCCGTTCTTCATCCCCAGTTCCGCCAGCTTGTCGCCCACCAGGGCGCAGCGGATTGAGCCGCCGCCGTCGACCACCAGCACGCGGCCTGCGCCGGGTTCTTCCAGGGCTGCCCGGACCAGGGAATTGTCTTCGAAACACTTTACCGTCGAGATGGGGCCGGAGAAGCGGGTTTTTTGCCCGAAAGACTGCATGAGGATATTGGCCACCTGGACCCTGCCTTCATGGTCATCGTGGAGATCTGCTGTGGAGAATGTCATACCTGTAATTCCGGGGTCAGAGTAAAATTTCTGGCGAAATTCTTACTCTGACCCCTTTTTCTTACTTGCGCGCTTCCAGTCTTTCACGACTTTCGCTTCCCGTTTGCTCATTGCCAGGGAACCGGCCTCTACGTCTTTGGAAATCGTGGCTCCCGCGGCGATGGTAGCGCCGTCGTTTATCTTGAGGGGGGCGATGAGCTCGGTATTGGAGCCGATAAACACGTCATCGCCGATAATCGTCCTGTGTTTCTCGACCCCGTCGTAGTTGCAGGTGATCGTTCCCGCGCCGACGTTGACCCGTTCGCCTACCTCGCTGTCGCCGATATAGCTGAGATGGTTCGCTTTTGACCCCCGGCCTATTTCCGATTGTTTTATCTCGACGAAATTGCCGATATGTACGTCTTCGTCAAGGCTTGACCCCGGGCGTATCCTGGCGAATGGCCCGATCCGGTTTCTTGCGCCGATATCGGCATTATCGATAACGCAGTTGGCAAGGATATGTGCCCCGTCCCCGATCCGGGTGTCCCGGATCACGCAGTTGGGGCCGATTGATACCTGCTTGCCGATACTGACCTCCCCTTCGATGACGACGTTTACGTCGATAAACACATCCTCGCCGGCTTCCAGGTTGCCGCGCAGGTCAAAACGGGCCGGATCGGCCAGGGTCGTTCCCTTGTCCATCAGTTCCCTGGCCTGTAAATGCTGGTAGTGTCTTTCCAGTTCCGCCAGTTGGGAGCGGTCATTAACGCCTCTTATCTCCATGACCGAAACGGGAGAAACGGTCCGGACGGCGATGCCTTCACTGACGGCGTGGCCGACAATGTCCGTCAGCAGGTATTCACGCTGCACGTTATCGTCCGTCAGCATACCCAGCCATTTTTTCAGCAGGTCGGCGCGTACGGCCATCATCCCCGTATTGATCTCACACAGCAGTTTTTCCTGCTCGTCCGCATCCTTCTGCTCAACGATCCTCAGGATATCGCCTGCCTCGTCCCGCACTATACGGCCGTAGCCTGCCGGGTCGTCAAGAACAGCGGTGAGCAGGCTGAATCCGGTATCTCCCGCCGCTTTTACAAGCGCGTCCAAGGTCTCACTGGTGATCAGCGGCACGTCGCCGTAGAGCACGATGACAAGATGGGTAGCGGGAATAGAATCGATGGCCTGCAACACTGCGTGCCCCGTCCCCAGTTGTTGTTCCTGCATGATCCAGCGCGCGCTGAATGCCTGGTGGGCTGCACGGACCTGGTCGCCTTCGTGCCCATGTACGATATAGACCTCATCACAGGACAGGCGGCTGGCGCCGGCGTATACATGAGACAGCAGGGTTCTGCCCGCCAGGGTATGCATCACCTTGGGCAGCGAGGAGCGCATACGCTTGCCCTTTCCGGCGGCAAGGATAACGGCGCTCAAGGGCATGGCTGAGAAGGGGGGTTCCGGTTAACTACGTCCGGTGCGTTTGCGCATCCTGCGGATGGCCTGAAGTTGTGCTACGGCTTCTGCATTCTTTGCCAGCGCCGTTGCATAGTCTATATTTGCATCCCGGTCATGCAACTGGCGTTCCGCTTCCTCCCTGGCCTTGAGCACCGCCGCCTCATCCAGGTCCTCCGCCCGCATGGCCGTATCCGAGAGCACGGTCACCACCTTCGGCTGGACCTCCAGCATCCCGCCGGAGACATAGAAGCCTTCCTCCTCGCCGTTCTCCTGCCGGACGCGGACTTCTCCCGGGGCAAGCCTGGTAACCAGCGGCGTATGGCCCGGTGCGATACCTACCTCGCCCAGTATTGCCGGGGCAAAGACCATCTCTGCCTCCCCGGAGAAGATCTCCCTTTCCGCACTGACGATATCGACTTGAATGGTTGCCATGTTGATGTCCGGACCGGTTTATACTCCAAGTTTAGACTGATTTGCCCTTTTCCACCGCTTCTTCTATCGTCCCGACCATGTAGAACGCCTGCTCCGGCAGGTGGTCGTATTCGCCGTTGACGATGGCCTTGAAGCCCTGGATGGTATCCTTCAGGGACACGTATTTTCCGGCGGTGCCGGTAAAGACTTCCGCCACGGTGAAGGGTTGCGACAGGAAACGCTGTATCTTGCGCGCCCGCGCCACCACCAGTTTATCTTCCTCGGACAATTCATCCATACCCAGGATTGCGATGATATCACGCAGCTCCTTGTAACGTTGCAGGGTATTCTGCACGGACCGGGCCGTTTCGTAATGGTCCTGCCCGACCACCAGCGGGTCCAACTGGCGCGAGGTGGAATCCAGCGGGTCAACGGCCGGGTAGATGCCGAGTTCCGCGATCTGCCTGGACAACACCACCGTCGCGTCCAGGTGCGCAAAAGTCGTTGCCGGTGACGGATCGGTAAGGTCGTCCGCCGGCACGTACACCGCCTGGATCGAGGTAATGGAACCCGTCCTGGTGGAGGTGATGCGTTCCTGCAGTCGTCCCATCTCTTCAGCCAGGGTCGGCTGGTAGCCCACCGCGGACGGCATGCGCCCCAGCAGCGCCGATACTTCGGTGCCGGCCAGGGTGAAACGGTAAATATTGTCGATGAACAACAGGACGTCGCGACCCTCATCGCGGAATTTTTCTGCCAGGGTCAGACCGGTCAGGCCGACCCGCAACCGGTTGCCGGGCGGTTCGTTCATCTGCCCGTAAACCATGGACACCTTCGATTCTTCCAGGTTTTCAATATTGACCACCCCGGCTTCCTGCATTTCATGGTAGAAATCGTTGCCCTCGCGGGTACGCTCGCCCACGCCCGCGAAAACGGACAGTCCGGAATGCTGGGTGGCGATGTTGTTGATGAGTTCCATCATGTTGACCGTCTTGCCGACCCCGGCGCCGCCGAACAGACCGACCTTGCCGCCCTTGGCAAAGGGACAGATCAGGTCTATCACCTTGATCCCGGTTTCCAGCAGTTCCGTCGTGGGGCTGAGATCGGTAAACGTCGGCGCGTCCCGGTGGATGCTCCATTTTTCTTCGGCATTGACCGGACCGCGTTCGTCGATTGGATCGCCCAGCACGTTCATGATACGGCCCAGGGTCTTCTCACCGACCGGGACCGATATCGGCGCGCCGGAATTATCCACCTTCAGGCCCCGTTGCAACCCGTCCGTGGAACCCAGGGCAATCGTGCGCACGACTCCGTCGCCCAGTTGCTGCTGCACTTCCAGGGTGGTCTCCACGCCTTCGGCATCCACGTTCAGCGCATCGTAAACTTTCGGGATGGCGTGGCCGGGAAATTCCACGTCAACTACCGCGCCGATGATTTGTACAATGTTTCCAGCACTCATCAGTTTCTTGTCCTCATTAACCAATATGATCTCGTTGTTATACACCGGCAGGTCTGCATGGCATTTTCAAGACACGCTGTGAATACATCCATGTACGCTCGCTTCCAGCCATCCCTGGCTTCCAGACGGTCTTGAAAATGCCATCCAGACCTGCTTACTCATACTTACACTGCTGCAGCACCGCCGACGATCTCCGATATTTCCTGGGTGATCGCGGCCTGGCGCGCCTTGTTGTAAATCAATTGCAATTCGTCAATCAGGGTGCCGGCATTATCGGAGGCGCTCTTCATGGCGACCATGCGGGCGGCCTGTTCACAGGCGATATTTTCCACTACGGCCTGGTAAATCAGGGATTCCACGTAGCGTTGCAATAACTGGTCGAGCACTTCCCTGGCATCCGGTTCATAGATGTAATCCCAGATATGCGTAAGGTCATCGTCTCCCAGGTGACGTATCGGGATAAGCTGTTCCACTCCCGGCCTCTGCGTCATCGAATTGATGAATTGATTGGACACTATATGCAACTCGTCGATTTTCCCTTCCAGGTAGGCATCCAGCATCACCTTGATGGCGCCGATAAGGGTATCCAGCCCGGGCGTATCGCCGATATGGGTCGTCTGGGCGACGATGTTGGCGCCCAGCCTCCGGAAATAGGCGACTGCCTTGTTGCCGATGATGCTGAGGTCGATCTCTACACCGGCATCATCCCATTCTTTCATTCTGGCAAGCACATCCCGGTACAAGTTCGAGTTCAGGCCGCCGCACAGGCCGCGGTCCGTCGAAATGATCACCAGCCCAACGCGTTTTACTTCTGCGCGGGCAACCAGGTACGGGTGCTTGTATTCAGGGTTGGCCGCGCCCAGGTGCTCTATCACGTTGCGGATTTTATCGGCATAGGGCCGCGCCATGCGCATCCGTTCCTGGGCCTTGCGCATCTTGCTGGCGGCCACCATCTCCATCGCCTTGGTGATCTTCTGGGTATTCTTCACACTCGCGATCTTGGTGCGGATTTCTTTACCTACTGCCAACTGTTATCTCCAGTTTCGGTTCCCGTCAGCGCCAATTACCAGGTGTGGTTCTTTTTGAATTCTTCCAGGCTGTCCTTCAATGCGGCCGACACCTCATCGGTGTACTCCGCCTTCTCCTGGATGTCAGCCATGAGTTCCTTGCGTTCGCTGTGCATGAAGTTGTGCAGCGCCGCCTCGAAATCGCCGACTTTTTCCAGTTCGACATCATCGAGATAGCCGTTTTCCACTGCATACAGGCTCACGGCTATGCCGGCCACGCTGAGCGGGGAATACTGCTTCTGCTTCATGAGCTCCATCACCCGCTGGCCGCGTTCCAGTTGCTTGCGGGTCGCCTCGTCCAGGTCGGAAGCGAACTGGGCAAATGCCGCCAGTTCGCGGTACTGGGCCAGCGCCAGGCGAATACCGCCGCCCAGCTTCTTGATGATCTTCGTCTGCGCCGCGCCGCCTACCCGGGATACGGACAGGCCGGCGTTGATCGCAGGGCGGAAGCCGGAGTTGAACAGGTCCGTCTCCAGGTAGATCTGGCCGTCGGTGATGGAGATCACGTTGGTGGGCACGAAGGCGGAGACGTCACCCGCCTGGGTCTCGATAATGGGCAGGGCGGTAAGCGATCCGGTCTTCCCCTTCACTTCGCCGTTGGTCAGTTTCTCCACCGCATCCTCGTTGAGACGCGAGGCCCGCTCCAATAAGCGGGAATGCAAGTAGAAAACATCGCCCGGATACGCTTCGCGTCCAGGCGGCCGTCTCAGCAGCAGGGATACCTGCCGGTAAGCCCAGGCCTGCTTGGTCAAATCGTCATAGATGATCAGTGCATCTTCGCCGCGGTCACGGAAATATTCACCCATGGCGCAGCCGGCATAGGGCGCGATATACTGCATGGCCGCCGAATCCGAGGCCGTCGCCGCAACCACGATGGTATGTTCCATGGCGCCGTGTTCTTCCAGTTTGCGGATCACCACGTTCACGGAGGAAGCCTTCTGGCCGATGGCCACGTAGATGCATTTCACCCCGGTGCCCTTCTGGTTAATTATCGTATCGACAGCCACCGCGGTCTTGCCGGTCTGCCGATCGCCGATGATCAGTTCGCGCTGGCCGCGTCCGATGGGCACCATGGAGTCGATGGATTTCAACCCGGTCTGTACCGGTTGCGCGACGGATACTCTCTGGATCACGCCGGGGGCAATCTTTTCTATGGGTGATGAGTCGCTGGCATTTATCTCGCCCTTGCCGTCAATGGGATTCCCCAGTGAATCGACCACGCGTCCCAGCAGGGCTTCCCCAACCGGCACCTCCAGAATGCGCTTGGTGCACTTGGCGGTATCGCCTTCGGAAATATGCTCGTAATTCCCCAGGACAACGGCGCCCACCGAGTCCCGCTCCAGGTTCAGGGCAAGACCGTAGGTATTGCCGGGAAACTCGATCATCTCTCCCTGCATGGCGTCGCTCAGACCGTGGACCCGGGCAATCCCGTCGGACAGGCTGACGATGGTGCCCTCGGTACGGGCGTCGGTATCCAGGTCGAAGTCCTGTATCTTCTTTTTTATCAGTTCACTGATTTCTGTTGCACTGATTGACATCGCTGTTCCTCTTTTAGTTATATCCGCATCATTATCGGGCAAGTTCATTGCGCAATTCGGTCAGCCGGCCTCGCAGGGATGCATCGATGATTGAATCGCCTGCCCGGATGACGGCGCCGCCGATTAATGATTCGTCAACCGAAGTACTGATATTCACCTGTTTGCCCAGGCGTTCGGATATCGTTTCGGCTATGCCGGCCTGCTGCTGGTCGTCCAGCGCATATGCCGCTACAACCTCTACTTCCACTCTGCCTTCTGCAGCAGCCCGCATCTGTTCATACTGGTTTTTTATAGAGGGCGCGTATTGCAGGCGGCCCGCTTGTACCAGGATCTTCACCAGGTTGCGTCCCAGGCCGGATAGCCCGTCACCACATACTTCGAATACCAGGTCCTGAAGCTGTTGGCGGCTGATCTTGGGATTGGTCATCAGTTGGCGCATATTCTTGTCGGAAGCAAGCACACCCAGCAACTCCAGTGTGGCTGACCACTCCTCAGCCTGGCCCGTTTCCTGAGCGAGTTCAAATACCGCGCTGGCATACGGTCTGGCAATGGTTGAATTCTCAAGCATTTTGCGGAGCTTATAATTCGGCGCTTATCCCGGCCAGAATTTCGTCATGGGCATTCCTGTCGACTTCGCGCATGAGGATCCGTTCGGCGCCGGCCAATGCGAGCACCGCCACCTCCTGCCTTAACTCGTCCCTGGCCTGGGTGCGTTCCCGTTCGATTTCCGCTTGGGCCGCTTCAATAAGACGATCACCCTCCACCCGGGCCGCGTGTTTCGCCTCTTCCAGGATCTCGTCCCCGCGTTTTTGCGCCTGGACGATGATCTCGTTGGCTTTCTGCTTGCCCTCGTCCACCAGTTCCACCAGGCGCCGGTCAGCCTCGACCAGCTTGTCCTGTCCTGCGTCGGCGGCTGCAAGTCCGTCGGCAATGCGTTTCTCGCGCTCCTGCAGGGCATTGATGATCGGCGGCCAGATGTATTTCATACAGAACCAGACGAAAATGAATAATGAAATCGCCTGGCCGATCAGTGTCAGGTTAATATTCATTCAGTTTATCCCGGGTCGACTTCACTGACCTTGGCTGCATGATCCGTCGCTTCATACTGGACCACGAACGGGTTGGCGAACATCAGGAACGCGGCAAACGCGATGGCAATAATCGGCACCGCGTCGGTCAGGCCCAGCATCAGGAACATCCGGGGCGTCAGAACCCCCGCCAATTCAGGCTGACGAGCCAAGCCTTCCAGGAATTTACTCCCCAGAATACCGATGCCCACGCCGGCGCCCAAAGCTCCCAGACCGATCATGATGCCGGCCGCCAAGGCTGAAAAACTGATAATTGATTCCATAGAACCTCTCCTGTCAGGTGTTAAATATTAATGGGTTTCATACGACATACTTAGATAGACAATCGTCAACATCATAAAGATATAGGCTTGCAACGTGATAACCAGGACATGAAAAATCGCCCAGGGCACGGACAGGGTCCATTGCGCCCAGAAAGGTATCAGGGCAGCGATTAATATGAATATGAGTTCCCCTGCAAACAGGTTGCCGAACAAACGTAACGACAGGGAAAGCGGTTTGGCAAACAGCGAGACCAGTTCCAGCGCCAGGTTGACCGGAACCAGCGCCTTGCCGAACGGTTGAAAGGCCAGTTCTCCGAGAAAGCCGCCCACCCCCTTGACCTTGATGGAGTAAAAAATCATCAGGAAAAATACCGCAAAGGCCATGCCGAATGTCGCGTTGACATCGGTGGTCGGCACTACCTTCATGTAGGGAATACCCATCAGGTAGGTGCTGTGGGGAATAAAGTCGACAGGTATCAGGTCCATGAAGTTCATCAGGAATATCCAGACAAACAGCGTCAGCGCCAGCGGTGCAATAAGTGGATTCTTGCCGTGGAACGTTTCCTTCACGGACTTGTCGACCAACTCGACGATGGCCTCGATGCAGGACTGCAGGTGGCCGGGGTTTTCGATGGAGATGGAAACGGCGATCCTGCGAAACAGCCATAAAAACAATATTCCCAATGAAACCGACCAGAACATGGTGTCCACGTGGATGGCCATGAAGCCCATGTCCGTTGCTTCCTGCTGTGAATGGGCCAGGCCCCAACTGCCGTCGGGATGCCGCCCGAAAGTCAGGTTATGTAAATGATGCTGGATATACCCGGCCGGGGTGCCTTCTGCCAATGTTCCGTTCTCCGTTTTCTCGTGTTGCCGGTTTATCCCCGCCGGGTACGCATGCCCGCGGCCAGCGCCCAGCCGTACACGGCCAGGGTTGCGGCATAGGTGGTTACGAACACCGGGAAATTGACCGGCACGGTCGCAAACACGATGCAGAACAAGGCGATCACCAGCAGTAATTTCATAAAATGCGCCAGGTACAGGTTCCTGACGAACTGCTGCGCGCTCTTCGCCCTGCTACCGAATACTTTTCTGCCCGTGTACCAAGTAGACAACGCGCTGATGCCGCCCGCAAGGACCGCAGACAAGGCCGCGACGCGGCCCAGCGCCGGCAGCAGCAACGCGCCGGCACACAGCGCCAGACCGATTTGTATCAATGCAATTCTGTCCGGAACGGCATTGATGCTCGGAGATTTCAAAAATCTGTCCACCAGGTACAACTCCTGTGTGCAAGATGTGTTCAGTTGTGGGATCTGACCGTTCAGTCGTTGATTTTTCTCCACGGGAACGGGCAGAGTTGCGGGATTATAAATAACTTGTCAGATTAATTCAAACGTTGCGTTGCACAAATGTTACCGCACCGGCAGGGTCAGCGCCGGCACCTGGGGTTCTGTCCGGCCTGCCTGCAGGTCAAACAACTGGCGCAACAGCATGAACGTGGATTTGGATTCCAGGTCTGTGTCCTCTATATAAAACCAGTTGCCCCGGTAACGGGTGGCGACATAAGCATTCTCCGGCTGCTCCTCGCCGGTCCTGACCTTGAACAGGCGCCCTGCGGGGGTATCGCCCCAGTCGAAGGGTCCTCCGCTCCTGCGCATGGTGACCGTTACCAGCACGCCCCGGTGACGCGTCGGCGCCTCGACATTGTGCGACAGGTAATAAAGCAGTCCGGAGATGGAACGGGGACGCACGGTCCATTGCTTATTGCTCATATCCAGAAAATCCGTATTCAGGGTGAATTCATCCTCGCTCCTGTCGATTTCCAGCAGGTCATACACCCGGTCGATTTCATACCTGTGCCTGTCGTTGTCCGTAATCAGCTTGATTACAATGTCCTGTTCCTCTTCTTCGCCCTCTCTCTCCCTTTTGCCGATTTCTATGAGTTGGGCTTTTTGTAACACATGCAGCGCATCCATTAATTGTCCGAATTTCTCATAGGCGGGCTCCAGTTCCGGTGTAGGTCCGGATGCGTTGGGCGCGTTGTAAAGATTGTTGATTCTCTCGAAACACAGCCCGAACACCCGGCTGATATTCCAGCCTGATTGTGTCAGCACAAATATGGGGTCCAGTTCCAGGTGCCTGAGGATACTGTTCAACAGGTCTTCACCCTGCAGAGGTGTGTAGGAAATTGTCGGCTTGTCGGAATAGGCGACCCCCGCGCTGGGGCTCACGGAATCGCCGCCGCCGAAATTCACGTCGGCGTTTACCCCTGCGTTGGCGCCCAGAGACATACTGGCGGTCACGCTGCTTACTTCCAGGAAAAAGGTGACATCCCGATACCGCATCCGCACCAGGTTCAGCAGCATCTGCTCATTGATGGAGGAAATGATCGCTTCGTTATAGGCGGGATGGGTGCGTTCCAGGGCCTGCGGGCCGAACGCCGACTGGCAGCCGGAGAGCAGGGCCGCCAGTGCCAGGACCGGAACAATGCAGAAGTGCCGATAGCGCATAATCATACCGGCGGGCAGTTTAACGGATTGCGGCGCCAACATGAAGAAGATCTTGAACCATCGAAGCTGGTGGAGGACAATACCAGCGAGCGGGCTATTGCCCTGCCCAGGTACCTGCATTCCGCATTGAAACGCCTGCGCGGGTTATCGGATATTGTAACGGAGAGAACAACATGAGCTGGCAACACCAGATATTACGAGTCAACCTGACCAAACTGAACTGCACCGTCGAACCTTTGAACGAAGAGTGGGCGCAATCCTACCTCGGGCAGCGAGGACTTGGGACAAAATACCTGTTTGAAGAGATCGACCCCGCGGTCGACCCGTTGTCTCCTGAAAATAAAGTAATCTTCGCCACCGGGCCGTTGACCGGCACCATGGCCTCCACCGGCGGGCGCTTTTCGGTCATCACCAAGGGCGCGTTGACCAATGCCATCGCCTGCTCCAATTCCGGCGGCCAATTCGGCGCCGAACTGAAACTGGCCGGCTACGACCTGCTGATCCTGGAAGGCAGGGCGCCGGAGCCAGTCTACCTCCATATCGAAAACGAGAACGCCCGCCTGCTGCCTGCAGGACACTTGTGGGGCAGGACCGTTTGGGAAACGGAAGAGATCATCAAGCACACTCACCAGGACCCGCTGATCCACCTGGCCTCGGTCGGACCCAGCGCCGAACACGGTTGCCGGTTCGCGTGCGTGGTCAACGACATGCACCGGGCCGCAGGCCGCTCCGGCGTGGGCGCGGTAATGGCGTCGAAACACCTGAAATCCATTGCCGTTAGAGGCACCAAAGGGCTCAGCGTGGCGAACCCGGAAGCTTTCATGCGGGTTGCGCAGAGCACGGCACAGGCCATGCGGGAAGACGCCGGACGCAAGGGACTGACCGGGCAGGGCACCATCGCCATGATGGACACCACCAATGTCTACGGGTCACTACCCACCCGGAATTTCCGTGAAGTCCAGTTCGAGGGCGCCGACAAGATAAACCTGGGCGCGATGCAGACCCCCAAGGAGAACGGCCACGTCAACCTCGTTGCCAACAGCGCCTGTTTCGGCTGCACCATCGGCTGCGGGCGTGTCTGCCATATCGACCCGGAACATTTTACCGTTAAGGACAAACCGCAGTATCACGGCGCGTCCGGCGGCCTCGAATACGAAACGGCCTATGCCCTGGGTTCCGCCGCGGGGGTAGCCGACATCGACGCCGCCACCTATTGCGGTTTCCTGTGCAACGAATACGGTATGGACCCCATTTCCCTGGGTGGTTCCATATCTGCGGCGATGGAACTGTTCGATATCGGCGCGATAGATGAATCGGTGACCGGCGGCATCAAGCTGGAATTCGGTTCCGCCGAGGCCTTCTGCGCAATGACGGAGGCCGTTGCCAGGGGAGAAGGGTTCGGACGGGACGTGGGCATGGGATCGAAGCTATTGTGCGAGAAGTACGGCCATCCCGAACTTTCCATGTCGGTCAAGGGCCAGGAATTCGCCGCCTATGACGGACGCGGCATGCAGGGCATGGGCCTGGGATATGCCACCAGCAACCGGGGCGCGTGCCACCTGCGGGCCAGCCCTTTCGAGGATGATTTCACGACCCTGGAAACCGCCGGCAAGGCGCAGGTGGTCAAGGAATCCCAGGACTATATCGCTGCGGTCGATTCCAGCGGGTTATGCCTGTTCTCGGGTTTCGCCGGTTTTTCACAGGGGATGGTCGCAGACCATATCAATGCCGCCTGTACCGGGGACTGGGACCTGAAGCGTCTGCAGCAGACCGGGGAACGCATCTGGAACCTGGAACGTCAGTTCAACCTGGCTGCCGGTTTGACCGGCAAGGACGATACCCTGCCGCCCAGGATCCTGACGGAACCGGCGCCGAGCGGCGTCGGCAAGGGCCATGTATGCCGATTGGACGAGATGCTGCCGAAATATTATGAACTGCGCGGCTGGAATGAGAGCGGCGTGCCCGCTCCGAAAACCCTGGAACGGCTAGGACTTTCCTAGTCCGTAACGGCGACGTCGACGCCGTCCAGCGTCATGGTTGTAACCGGATTAGCGCTTCTGCTGCGCAATGCCGGCACTGGTTGTCGTGAGTTCACTTTTCCTTGGCATGCCTGACGATCAGCGCGTGGTACTCATTATACAGCCTGTGATCAGGGGGCAGGCAGGATTCAAACATTTGCCTCAGGGTTTCATAATCCTCCGTGCCTTGAATCAGTCCCAGCTTTCCTAACAACCGCCGGGTGTAGCTATCAATCACGAATACCGGGCGTTGAAAAGCATAGAGCAGGATATCATCCGCCGTTTCCGGGCCAATACCGTTGATTTCCAGCAGGGACTGCCTGAGTTTGCCGGTACGCCATCCTGCCAGCTCGTCCAGCCCTCCCTGTAACTGCAACCATTCGCACAGGTTCTTCAGGCGTTTTGCCTTTACGTTGAAGAAACCGGAAGACCTGATCAACCCGGCCAGGTCATCCTGTGACAACGCAACGATATGATCCAGGTCAAGATTGCCTGTCGCTTTCAACCTGGCGATCGCCTTTTCGACGTTCTTCCAACTGGTGTTCTGGGTCAGCACGGCGCCGACGATCACCTCGAATGCGGATTCCGCCGGCCACCAGTGTTGCGGACCGTAAGCGTCCAGCAGACGATCGTACAGTTCGGTCAATTTGTCGCAGCGGTTCATTTGTTATATTTTCACGATAACATGGGTAGCCAAAACTACATAGGCCGCTTTGCCCCGACTCCCAGCGGCCCGCTCCATTTCGGGTCCATTGTTGCGGCGCTGGCAAGTTATCTTGACGCCCGCCATAACGGCGGTAAATGGCTGTTGAGGATCGATGATATCGACACGCCGCGGGTGCGGGCCGGATCTGACAGGAAGATCATCGATACCCTGGAAATCCTCGGGCTGGAATGGGATGGCGATATCGTTTACCAGAGCCGGCGCATGGAACTTTATGAGCAGGCATTGGCACAACTGTCAGACGGAGACATGTTGTACCGCTGCTGGTGCCCCAGGCGCATCACTAAAGGCAGACCATACCCGGGCACGTGCAGGGCGCGTACGGAAACAGCCGGAAAACCTTATGCCTTGCGGGTAAAAATACCGGACAGCCCCATCCTTTTCACGGATGTAATCCAGGGGCGGCTGACAGGCAGGTTGAACGAGCTGACGGGAGATTTCATCCTGCGCCGCTCGGACGGGCTGATTGCCTACAACCTGGCAGTCGTGATAGACGATGCTGCGCAGCATATCACCCACGTGGTACGCGGCGCGGACCTGCTCGATACCACTTTCAACCAGGTTTACCTGCAATCCACCCTCAATCTCCCTACCCCGGTCTATGCGCACCACCCGCTTGCGGTAGATGGCAGAGGCAGGAAAATCAGCAAGCAGGACGGCGCAACGGACGTGCTGGCCGGGGTTTCTCCCGAAACAGTGCTGCTGCGCGCGTTACGTTTCCTGGGACAGACGCCTGATGCGAAACTTGCGCAAGCCGGCAAGCGGGACATCCTGGACTGGGCCGTCGCTGACTGGAAAATAGAATTGGTAACGTAACGGCGTACAAATCATAATAATGGGGAAATCAACAAACAGTCTCGTACAATTTACCGACCCATGCGCGTAATCATAATCGGCGGCGGCGTGACCGGAGTCACGACCGCTTACTACATGCAGCAATACGGAGCTGATGTCACAGTTCTGGAACGGAGTCACGGCGCCGGCCTGGAAACCAGTTTCGGCAACGGCGGCGGTCTGACTGCAAGCATTGTCGAACCGTGGAATGAGCCGGGAATCCACAAGGTGTTGCTGCGATCCCTGGGCAGGAAAGACTCGCCCATACTGTTGCGGCTGACTGCCATCCCCGGGATGATGTCGTGGGGCATCCGGTTTTTACGGGAGTCACGTAAAGATCGATTTATCCGCAACATCAAACGTAATTCCGTTCTGGCCATGTACTCTCTCGATCTCATGAAACAGATTCGGGAAGAGACCGGAATCCGGTACAGGCTTGCCGATACGGGTACATTACTAATCTACCGCGAGCGGGCTTCCATGGACAGCGCTCTTGCGCATTACAGATTCCTGGACGAAGAGTGTGGCGTGGAGCACAGGATACTGGATACTCATGAGTTGGTCGTCCTGGAACCTTCCCTGCAACGGGTTGAGGACAGGCTCACAGGAGGAATACTCTTTCCGGATGACGAAGCCGGTGACTGCCATATTTTCTGCAGGAACCTCGCTGAAATACTGCAAAACAGGAATGTACAATTTCGTTACAACGTCAATGTTGCGAAAATAATCCGGCGCAACGGATCATTCAACGTCGAACTGGCAGACGGCGAAATGCTGAAGACGGATACGGTTATCGTCGCGGCCGGTCCTTACAGTCCGAAGCTTACGGCCCCGCTGGGCATCCGGCTTCCCGTCTACCCGGTCAAAGGTTATTCCCTGACGATTCCCATGGAAGGCTGGACCAACAGGCCGCGCTACCTGATAGGCGACATGAATCTGCACGCGGTGGCCAATCCCCTGGGGGGAGAAGTCTTGCGGGTAGCCGGCACTGCGGAGTTCACAGGGTTCGACAAGACTGTTCCTGCCGAGCGGACGGCAAACCTGGTCGGGCTTGTGGAGGCCATTTTTCCTGAATTTGCAGAGATCATGGACCGGGATGCGCTCAATCCCTGGGCAGGTTTACGGCCGATGAGCTGCGACGGCGTACCCATTCTCGGAACAACCCCGGTTGAGGGACTGTTCCTGAATACCGGCCACGGCCACCTGGGCTGGACCACGGCAGCCGCATCGGGCCGGACCCTGGCGGACACCATCATGGGGCGCTCGCCGGAAGTGGACATAGCCCCTTATTCGGTGGATAGGTTTTAATGCCGGCATGATTAGAACTTGTCAATCAACATGTGTATAGTAATTTGGCTATCCTGATGACGGGAAACGTACATGCACGCACAAGCTGAACAACTGCATAAACTGGTCCCGGTAACTTCCCACTGGGGGAATTACCTGGCCGAGATTGCCGACGGCAGACTGGTGGCGATCCACCCCTATACCACCGACCCGGACCCCACGCCTATCGGCCAGTCGCTTCTGAATGCCCAGGATGAGAACGTCCGCGTTCTCCAACCGATGATCAGGCAGGGGTACCTGGAAAAACGCCACGACAGCGACGGCGCGCAACGCGGCATTGAACCGTTTGTCCCGGTGTCATGGGATACGGCGCTGGACGTGGCAGCCGATGCCCTGCAACGGGTCAGGCACGAGTTCGGCAATGAATCGATATACGGCGGATCCTACGGCTGGGCCAGCGCCGGCCGTTTTCACCATGCCAACAGCCAGGTGCACCGTTTTCTCAACACGGTCGGCGGCTATACCCGTTCCGTTAACAGTTACTCCGTAGCAGCGGCCGAAGTCATCATGACCCACGTGGTGGGGATGAATTTTTATGACCTGATGATGCAGGCGCCCACCGTTGAGGATATCGCAAAACACACCAGGCTGGTCGTGTGTTTCGGCGGCATCGCCATGAAGAATACCCAGATCATGGCCGGCGGCCTGGGCGCGCACACAGCCAGGGACCAGTTGCAGGATCTGAAACAGGCCGGGGTCAGGTTCGTGAACGTCAGCCCGGTAAAGGACGACATGGCGGATTACCTCGACGCTGAGTGGTGGCCGTGCCGCCCGAACAGCGACGTTGCCGTCATGCTGGGGATGGCCCATACCCTGGTGGTGAACAACCTCCATGACCGTCATTTTCTCGACACGTACTGCACGGGGCTTGAGCGCTTTCTCCCCTACCTGATGGGCGAAGAGGACGGCATCGCCAAAGATGCCCGGTGGGCAGCGCAACTGGCCGGGATACCGGCGGAAAGTATCGAGGAAACCGCAAAACAAATGGCTGCCCAACGTTGCCTGATCGGCATAAGCTGGTCATTGCAGCGCAGCGAGTTCGGTGAACAGTCTTACTGGATGGCGACTTTATTGAGCGCCCTGCTGGGTTACGTGGGCCTGCCCGGCGCCGGTGTCGCCTATGGTTACGGTTCCGTCCACAATATCGGTTTTGCCGGCCGGCGCCTGCCGCAATTCAAGATAGCCGCGTTGCCGCAGGGAGAAAATGCCGTGAAAACATTTATCCCGGTGGCCAGGATTGCCGATATGTTGTTAAATCCAGGGGGGCGGTTTGACTATAACGGGCAGAGCCTGACCTACCCGGACATCCGGCTGATCTACTGGGCGGGCGGTAACCCCTTCCACCATCACCAGGATTTGAACCGTTTGCGCCGCGCCTGGACAAAGCCGGAAACCATCATCGTCAACGAGCCGTTCTGGACGGCTACCGCCCGGCATGCCGACATCGTGTTTCCGTCGACCACTCCCCTGGAACGTAATGATGTCAGCATTAATCCTTACGATTTCCATCTTGCCCCCATGCCCTGCGCCCTGCCGCCTCTCGGCCGGTCGAGGAATGACTTTGACATCTTCGCCGGTCTGGCAAAACGGCTTGGTTCGGAGCAGGAATTTACCGAGGGAAGAGACGAGATGGACTGGGTGAGACACCTGTATGACGAAACCAGGGAAGCGGCGGCAGGCTTGGATGTGTCTTTACCCGAGTTTGACGAATTCTGGCAAGGCCGCCAGATTTCGGTGGAGGAACAAACCCCGGATCGTGCATATATCCTGGAGAATTTCCGTACCGATCCGGAAACAAACCCGTTACGAACACCCTCCGGCAGGATCGAACTGTATTCGGAAAAGGTCGCCGGCTTCAACTACGATGATTGCGCCGGTTATCCGAGGTGGTACGACAAACAGGAGTGGCTGGGCGCTGAACGGGCTACGGACTACCCTCTGCATTTAATCTCCAACCAGCCGAAGACCCGGCTACACAGCCAGTACGACCATGGCGTCACCAGCCGCAATGCCAAACTCAAGGGGCGGGCGCCGGCCAGGATGAACCCGGGTGATGCGGCGAAACGAAATATCACGGATGGCGACATCATCCGGCTGTTTAACGATCGGGGCGCCTGTTTGGCCGGGGTCATCCTCACGGAAAACCTGATGCCGGGCGTGATAGAACTGGAAACCGGGGCCTGGTATGACCCGCAGGACCCGGCAGATCCGATGCCGCTCGAGATACACGGCAATCCCAATGCGCTGACGCGCGATGCCGGTACGTCGAAACTGGCCCAGGGACCCTCGGCGCACAGTTGCCTGGTTGAGGTAGAAAAATATACCGGCGAATTACCTGAAATCCGGGTGTTCTCACAACCGCCGATGGTTGGCTCATGAATGATCAAATCGTAATCGCGGGCATGGCCCGTACCCCCCAGGGCGGCTTACAGGGCGACCTGTCAAGCGTACCGGCCCCGCAGTTGGGCGCCGTTGCCGTCAAGGCTGCACTGGCAAGAGCAAACGTGGATCCGGCCGGGGTGGACGAGACTATCATGGGCTGCGTGTTGCCTGCCGGTCTGCGCCAGGCGCCGGCGCGCCAGGCGTCCGTCGGCGCCGGAATCCCGACCAGCACGGGTTGCACCACCGTAAACAAGATGTGCGGTTCGGCCATGAAGGCCGTAATGCTGGGCTTCGATGCCATTCGGGCAGGATCAGCCGACTGTATCGTCGCGGGAGGAATGGAGAGCATGAGCAATGCACCGTACCTGGTACTCAAGGCGCGCAGCGGCCTGCGCCTGGGACACGGGGAGATGGTGGATCACATGTTCTTTGACGGCCTGGAGGACGCTTACGACCAGGGCAAGTTGATGGGGTCGTTCGCGGAAGACTGCGCGAGCAAATACGGTTTTACCCGGGAGATGCAGGATGCATACGCCATCGAGTCGCTGACGCGTGCGCAAACAGCCATCAGGGAGGGGAAATTCAAGGAAGAAATCGAACCGGTGGTGGTTAAAACGCGTAAAGGCGAAACTACAGTTGATACCGACGAGCAACCGGGCAAGGCGCGGCTCGACAAAATTCCCACACTGAAACCGGCATTCGCCAAAAACGGCACCGTGACGCCCGCAAATTCCAGTTCCATATCGGACGGCGCGGCGGCCGTGGTTTTGCTCAGGGAAAGTGACGCAGCATCCCGCGGCTTGACGCCGTTGGCAGTTCTGCACGCACATTCCACACATGCCCAGGAACCCGGCTGGTTTACTACCGCGCCGGTAGGTGCGATAAAGAAAGTGCTGGAAAAAACCGGCTGGTCGGTGGACGACGTTGACCTGTTTGAAGTGAATGAGGCTTTCGCCGTCGTCGCCATGGCGGCCATGCATGATTTACAGATCCCCCATGACAAGCTGAACGTGAACGGCGGCGCCTGCGCCCTGGGTCATCCCGTAGGCGCATCCGGCGCCAGGATTATGGTGACATTGATTGCCGCACTGAAGGACCGCGGGTTAAAGCGCGGAGTGGCCGGCTTGTGCATAGGGGGGGGCGAGGCCACGGCGGTGGCCCTGGAACTGCTTCCATAGACAAGGAATTAACATGGATGCACAGGATTTGTCTTGGAGCTATACATAACGACATAATTAGCGTCGCGCTATAGTTCGTCATTCCGGGCTTGACCCGGAATCCAGTAGGTTACAAAGCTCCTTATAAGGAATGTTTAATTGACTGGATTCCGGGTCAAGCCCGGACTGACGAACGGGGGGCGGCGCCTGGTCTGCGGATTAATCTTTCATCTTCGGATTGAAATGCTGTATCACCAACCCTCCGACAATCAGCGCCAGCCCGATGATCGTCGTCACGGCAATCGCTTCACCGAGGATCCGGCTGATGAAGATCAGTGACAGAAATGGCGACAGGAAGATCAGCGTGCTGACTTTTGCGGTAGCTTCCGACCGTTGCAACGCGGCGAGCCACAGGATATAGGTAACTCCCATTTCAAACAGTCCCACATAGACTCCCGCCAGGATGCCGTTAATTCCCACGGCGGATACATCAGACCAGAACCAGCAGGCGGCCGCGATGAACGGAATGCTGAACAGGAAGCTGACGAACAGGCCGAATACGGGATCGATACGGTCTTTTGTTTTGAGCAACCAGTAAAACGCCCAGATAATCGTGCTGCCCAGGGCCAGCAGGATACCCACTTTGCTAAAGTCCCCGGCTGGGAACTGCCCGCCGCTGAAACAGATCATCAGGACACCGGAATAACAGATGACTGTGGCGCCGTAATCGGAGCGGGTAATCCTGTGCTTCAGGATCGGTACTGACAACAGCATCAGCGTTATCGCCCAAGTGTAGTTTAACGCCAGGGCCACCTGCGCGGGCAACAGGTCGTATGCCTTGAACAGGACCAGGTAGTAACAAAACGGATTCAGTATTCCAAGGTACGCCAGCCGGAGATAATCTCGTCTGCCGGTGCATAACAACAGCGGCGTCCTGCCGGTTGCGAGGACAATGATAAACAGGCACAAGGTTGCGGTTACGCTTGCAACCAGAAGCAGCTGAAATACATCCAGGTAACGCAGGGAAACCTTGAACGCGGTCGCAACCGTTGACCACAGTAATACCGCGCTCAGCGCAAACAAATAAGCCTTGTGCTGCCTTGTCAGCGCCATTTAAAGAACTGCTCCCGCTAATTTATGATATCGAAAGTGTACCAGCAGTTACCGTCTGCATATACAACAGTTTCCTGCATCTATAGTAAAC
The DNA here is from genome assembly GCA_022826885.1 of Gammaproteobacteria bacterium. Taxonomy (GTDB): domain Bacteria; phylum Pseudomonadota; class Gammaproteobacteria; order Eutrophobiales; family Eutrophobiaceae; genus JAAXHV01. The sequence continues at coordinate 32,619 of JAJDUB010000054.1, read as the reverse complement.
TATAGACGTGACACATTGAGAAACATCCACCATGGCTACAACTGCACGAATGCTGACCGAAGAACCCATCCTGCTGACCGGGACAAACGCCGGTATTGCGACCCTGACCCTGAACAGGCCGCGCCAGTACAACGCCTTGTCCGAAGACATGCTGGTGGCCCTTCAATCTGCCCTGAATGATATCGCCGGGGACAAAACTGTCAGGGTTGTGATCATTGCGGCTAACGGCAAGGCTTTTTGTGCGGGACATGACCTGAAGGAAATGCGTTCCAGCGAGGACCGGGCCTATCACCAGGCACTGTTTGACCGCTGTGGAACGATGATGAAAACCATCAATCAACTGCCGCAGCCGGTCATCGCCAGGGTGCAGGGCATTGCCACCGCCGCGGGCTGCCAACTGGTGGCGCAGTGTGACCTCGCGGTTGCTGCGGACAGCGCCCGCTTTGCCGTATCCGGTATCAACGTCGGCTTGTTCTGCTCTACGCCGGCGGTGCCCCTGAGCCGCAACATGCACCGCAAACAGGCCATGCAGATGTTGTTGACAGGTGACTTCATCGATGCACAGACGGCAAAACAATTCGGCCTGGTCAATGAAGTGACATCCCCGGAGGAACTGGATGAGGCGGTAATGTCACTGGCGCAGAAAATCACGGGCAAGTCGCCCCTCGCTGTCGGCCTGGGCAAGAAGATGTTTTACCGGCAGGCGAACATGGATTTGAGCGCCGCCTACCAGTTTGCCGGTGAACGCATGACCTGCAACATGGACAGCGATGATGCCCGGGAGGGCATAGACGCCTTTATCGAAAAACGCAAGCCGGTCTGGACCGGAAGGTGAACGTGGAGTAACCAGATTTATCCCGAAAATACAACCAGTTACGGCAATACTGTTGTCAGTATATTCCAGGCGATAGAATCCTACGGCGTGGATGGGCACGCCATACTGAGCGATGCCGGCCTGGATTTGCACCAGGTAAGCCAGCCTCTTTACCGGGTGCCCGGTGAAGCCCTGGCCCACCTGGTTATGACTGCTGAGGCCGTTACCGGCGATCCCTGTTTCTGCTTCAGGGTGGCGAGCTATATCCATCCCACCACTTACGGCGCCCTAGGCTTTGCCCTGTACTCAAGCAGTAATGTCCGTGCATTCTGCCATCGCCTGTCACGGTTTCATTCTTTTATCACTACAAACCATGATTGCATTTTCGATGAAGCGGGCAAGGAGCCAAGACTGCTGATCAAGCCAGCCGATACCGCGATTGATCAGCTTGTCTACCGCTCCCTGGTTTCCGGTTACATGGCAGTCATGGTGCATTTCCTGCGGGAGATCAGCAGCCCGGATTTTCACCCTTTCAGGGTAGACATCGCCTGCGAGGCGCCGGAAGGTTGTGAGCAGGTTTACCGGGATTACTTCCAAACGGAAGTGGTCTTTTCAACCGCGGATTACGCACTGGTCTTCAATATGGATCATATCGACAAGCCGTTTCCCGCGGCAAACGTGGAACTGGCGCGGCAAAATGACCAGATTGTCATGAAAATGCTCGCTGATACGGTAAAGGGAGACCTGGTAATGCAGGTCAGGTCCAAGCTGGTGGAATTATTGCCTTCGGGAGAATGCAGCAAGGAAGACGTTGCGAGGGGGTTGTACATGAGTGTACGCACGTTACACAACAAGCTGGAACGGCTGGATTCTAGTTACCAGCAGGTCCTGGATGATACCCGGAAGGAACTGGCCGAGCAGTATATGCAGCAACAGCAACGTTCGATAAGCGAGGTCGCTTACCTGCTCGGATTTTCCGATTGCAGTAATTTCTCACGCGCCTTCAAACGCTGGACGGGTGAGTCGCCAAGCCAGTTTCGTTCCGGCAAAATAGCCGGTTCGTTCGCCTCAGGAGGCTGATAAATGTTTATTTCGAAATTCTCAACCCATCTGATCAGGCTTGTGGCTGTTGTACTGATGGTTTCAGGGTGTGTTGTTCACGCCGGCGAACCACCGTCAACAATCTACATTACGGGCGTTGATATCTTTGATGGCAGTAATGAGAACCTGCACAGGAACATGAATGTACTGGTGGAAGGAAACCTGATTAAAAAAATTTCTGCCGGCGGGATTTCCGACGTGCCGTCCGATGCGGTTGTCATCAACGGCGCAGGCCGGGTCATGGTGCCCGGGTTGATCGATACCCACAGCCACCTGTCTATCGTAGGCAGCATCGGAGAACTGCGGGACTGGAGTTGGGAGCGCATAGGCGTTTTGATGGGGAAACGGGCAGAAACAACACTGATGTGGGGCTTCACAACCGTGCGCGACCTGGGAGGCCCGGTCATGGGCCTGAAGCAGAATATCGATGAGGGGCTGGTGCCCGGCCCGCGCATATTCCCGTCACTGGCATTTATTACCCAGACCGGCGGCCACGGCGATTTCCGCGCCTGGACCGACCCGCACCCGCGCTGGTTTGATGAGACGGCCAACTGGGAAAGGCTGGGTTATTACCGCCTTGCTGACGGTGTCCCGGATGTGCTGGCATCGGTAAGGGAGAACCTGTCACGGGGCGCGACCCAGATCAAGGTCATGGGCAGCGGCGGCGTGGGTTCCGAGTATGACCCCGTCGATTCCGTCCAGTACACGCTGGAAGAACAACAGGCAGCCGTCCGCGCGGCGGAAGACTGGGACACTTATGTCGCCGCACACCTGCACAACGGTCCGGCAATCAAACGCGCGTTACAGGCAGGATTGAAAAGTATCGATCACGGCTTCGGCATTGACGAGGAAGGCATGAAAATGCTGGTGTCCCGAGGCGCTTTTCTGAATACGCATTTTGCCTGGAACCAAATGGTGCTGGAAGTGGATTTCCTCAACGAATTTCAACTGGCCAAGGCCCGCGAAGTCGTCTCCTGGTCTGACAACATGGTCAGGCTGGCAAAAAAATACCAGCCGAAGATGACCTATTGCGTCGATGCCTTCGGTTCCGAGGAATTGTTCAACGCCCTGTATGCCATGGAGTTCAGGGCCCGGTCCGAACATTTCACCTCGTTGGAGATTCTCAGGCAGGCAACTTCCGGCGCGGCTGAATTACTGGAACTGAGCGGCAAACGCAATCCTTACCGCCAGGGCAAACTGGGCGTGATCGAGGAAGGCGCTTATGCAGACCTGCTGCTGGTAGACGGCGACCCGCTGGCGGATATCACCGTGTTTTCCGAACCGGAAAAAAACCTTCGCCTGATCGTCAAGAATGGAATTGTTTATAAAAATACATTGGAGAAATAACCGGGCTACTTACTCACACCTCCCGGGTTGATTAAGGACCGGTAATAAGGAGAATACAAATAACCTTGCAGAACATGTGGCCCAGGCGCTTTACCCTGGTAGGGCTTTGTTTTCTTGCCATGGTCATCGCCTACACCGACCGGGTCAATATTTCCGTTGCCGCAATCCAGATGCAGGACGACCTGGGCTGGTCGGACGCGACCAAGGGCCTGGTGCTGTCTTCTTTTTTTGTAGGCTACTTCTTCTTCCAGGTGCTCGGCGGCTGGCTGGCAAACCGCTATGGCGGAAAGATTGTGCTGGGCATCGCGGTTATCCTGTGGTCCGGCTTCACCCTGTTGACGCCGCTGGCCGCCTTTACCGGTTCCCTGGTCCTGTTGCTGGGCGCGAGAATCCTCCTGGGCGTCGGTGAAGCCTCGGTGGCGCCGGCGGTATTGAACCTGTTCAGCCGCTGGGTGCCGTCCGATGAAAGGGCCCGGGCCGTCGCCTTTTTTTCCAGCGGGGCAATCGTCGGCACCCTGTTCACCCTGCTGGTCACCGGCTGGATTATCGTTGAGTTCGGCTGGCCCATGGCATTCTACAGTTTTGCGGTGCTGGGTTTCATCTGGGCGCTGTTCTGGTTCCGGTATGTCAGAAACGACCCCGGCGAGCACCCGGAGATCACGGAGGAGGAACTCAGGCTGCTTGCCGAGGTCAGGCAGGATGACTCGCATAACAAGGACATCCCTTGGCGCCTCATTTTTTCACACCGGGCTGCCTGGGCGCTGATAATCACCAATTTCTGCACCAACTGGGGCCTGTATGTCTCCCTGGCCTGGCTACCCAGCTACTTCTACGACACCCAGGGAATTTCCATAGTCGGCTCAGGCCTGTATTCCATGGCGCCCTGGCTGTCCATGTTCTTCGCCATGAACATCGCCGGGTGGCTGGCGGACCGGGCGCTCAGCGGCGGCATGGATGCAACCCGGCTGCGCAAGATCGCCCAGACCATCGGGCTGGGCGGCTCGGCCCTGTTTCTGTTTGCCGCGGGCAGCGCCGCCACGCCCCTGGTCGCGGTATCGACCATGTGCGGCGCGCTGGCCTGCCTGGGGGTATGTTACTCGGGCTTCGCCCCGGCCGCGCTGGAAATGGCGCCCCGGCACAGTGATATATTGTGGAGCATCAGCAATACGTTCGGCACCATACCGGGGATCATCGGCGTGGCGGTGACCGGCTGGCTGGTGGGTATCAGCGGTACTTATGTTGCTGCGTTCGCCCTGGCCGCGGCGGTGCATATCGTCGGCGCAGTAGTATGGTTGTTATTCGGGACGGCCAAGCAGGTCATTCACTGACTGATAATAAACAAAGGTAACGGGGTACATGTTCAGAATTCTTATCGTCCTGTGCGCGACATTACTTCTTGCTTGTGACGATCCGAATGAGATGTTGGTTGAGGAGCCGGTATCCGCCTTGACTACATCCACTGCGGCAACGACGGTTTATATAAACGGCGACATTCTCACCATGAACGATACACAGCCTGTTGCCGAAGCACTGGCTGTCCGCCAGGGAAAAATACTGGCGGTCGGCAAGCGTGAAATGGTGGAAGCGGTTTCGGGCGGGGATGCCGTACTGAAGGACCTGGACGGTGATACCCTGTTGCCCGGTTTTATTGACAGTCACGGTCACATCTCCGCGGTGATGTCCTTCATGGCTTTTGAAAATATCGCTTCACCTCCCGTCGGACCGGTGAACTCCATCGCCGACATACAGTCGCTGTTATCGGCAAAGGCGGAGGAAGTGCCTGCAGGCGACTGGATCATGGCTGCGGGCTACGACGATTCCCTGCTGGCCGAACAGCGACACCCGACAAAATTTGATCTCGACGCTGTTTCAACGCAACATCCGATCATGGCATGGCATGTCTCCGGCCACCTGATGGTCTGCAACTCCCCGTGCCTGGAACTGGCGGGATATACACCTAACAGGGAAGATCCGGAAGGCGGTGTCATTCGCAGGGTTGAAGGCAGTAGTGAACCCAATGGTGTACTCGAAGAATCAGCCGTGTACGGCATATATTTTGATTTGTTGCCGATCCACGAGGTTACTACCCGTCTTGGCCTGCTGCAGGAAGCCCAGGACTATTTTGCACGGTTCGGTGTAACAACGGTGCAGGATGGCGCATCGACTTTGGCTGACCTTGAAACATTGCGGACAGCCGCCGGACGGGGCGGGTTAATGCTTGACGTAGTTGCCTATCCGTTTTACCGGTATGCAGAAGCTCTCGATGGGCAGTTTCCTTTTTCACAAAGCTATGCCAAACGCTTCAGGGTCGGGGGTCTCAAACTGGGTCTTGATGGTTCACCCCAGGGCAAGACCGCCTGGCTGACGGAACCCTATCATGTGCCACCACAAGGGAGAGGCGCAGATTATGCCGGTTATCCCATAATGAAGGACGAGGCGCTTAACGATTATGTTGCGGACATGTATGAAAGGAACATACCCGTTATCGCCCACGCCAACGGCGATGCCGCCATGGACCAGTTGATCCGCGCCGTCAGCAACGCCAATAAATTGCACGGCAGGGCTGATCGCCGTACCGTGATAATCCATGCACAGACCGCCCGGGATGACCAGATCGATGCATTCAAGGCCGAGTGGATGCTGCCGTCCTACTTTGCCGCACACACTTATTTCTGGGGTGACTGGCACCGGGATTCGGTACTGGGACCCGAACGGGGCAGCCGCATCAGCCCCCTGGCATCCACCCTGGCGCGGGGGGTGCCCTATACCATCCATAACGATACTCCCGTGGTGCCGCCGGACATGATGCGGCTGGTATGGGCGGCGGTGAACCGCACCACCCGCAGTGGATTAACACTGGGTGAGGAACAGAAGATATCCGTGGAAGATGCGCTCAAGGCGATTACCATAAACGGCGCATACCAGTATTTTGAGGAAGGCAGCAAGGGCAGCCTGGAAAAGGGGAAACTGGCGGATATGGTGATCCTGTCGGACAACCCGCTTGATGTGGACCCGCCGACTATCAAGGATATTCAAGTAATTGAAACGATAAAAGAGGGCGCTACGGTCTACCGGAAAGACCGGCCTCTTTGAACTGACCGTTGAATCAATAAATGAACATAATCATTATAGGCGCCGGCATCCAGGGAGTCACAACCGCCTGGTATCTCAAGAAACATGGGGTTGACGCCACTGTTCTGGAACGTGACAAGGGACCCGGCCTGGACTGCAGTTTCGCCAATGGCGGCGGGTTAACCGCCGGCTTCTGTGAGCCATGGAACGCGCCGGGGATACACAAAGTGCTGTTGCAGTCCCTGGGCAGACAGGATGCGCCGATACTGTTACACCTGAAGGCCATTCCCGGGATGTTGTCCTGGGGCCTGGGGTTTATACGGGCATCCCGTCAGGAAACGTTTTTCGAAAATGTCAGACGCAATTGCGCGCTGGCCGGTTATTCAATCGAGCAGATGAAGGAAATACGGGATGAAACGGGCATCGAATACCGGTATTCCGATGCGGGCACTTTGCTGCTGTTTCGCAACCAGGAATCCCTGGATGGACATATAGAACATGCCGGCTTTCTGCGCGATGAATGCGGGGCGGCAAGCAGGACATTGGACCGTGATGAACTGGTCGCCCTGGAGGCTTCGCTGCAGCCGATCCGGGATCGGCTTGTGGGGGGAATACACTTTCCTGGTGACGAGACCGGGGACTGCCATATTTTTTGCAGGAAGCTCGCTGAAATATTATTGAACAGGGGCGTGAATTTTCATTATGACACCAGTGTCTCACGGATAGTCCGGGACGGTTCATCGTTCAAGGTTGAGTTGCCCGGAGGTGAAGCCCTGACAGCGGATGCGGTTGTGGTCGCCGCCGGCGCTTACAGTCCGAAGCTGGTGCGTTCGCTGGGGATCCGCATCCCCGTCTACCCGGCAAAAGGCTACTCGCTGACGATCACTATGGACGGCTGGGAAAACCGGCCGCGTCATATCATGGGCGACATGGACTTGCACGCCGGGATAAATCCGTTGGGCGATGAAGTCCTGAGAGTCGCAGGCACCGCAGAGTTTACCGGCTTCGATAAATCGATTCCTGCTGCTCGGACAGGTAACCTGGTCAGGCTGGTAGAAGCTGTTTTTCCTGAACTGGCTGAAATCATGGATCGGGACTCGCTTAATCCGTGGACGGGGTTAAGGCCTATGAGCAGCGACGGTGTGCCGATTCTCGGGAAAACACCCATCCCCGGACTTTTCCTGAATACGGGCCAGGGACATCTCGGCTGGACCATGGCGGCGGCATCAGGGCGGGTGGTGGCGGATATTATCCTCGGCAGGGTACCGGAGGTTAACGCGGACCGTTATTCACCAAACAGGTTTTAATGCCTTGAAGTTACTGTTATCTGCAATTTTCATCATAGCCCTGGCGGGTTGCACCGGACCGGCGACGGAATACGATGTTGTGATCCTCAATGGCCGGGTCCTGGATCCGGAAACGAATTTCGATGCGGTGCGTAACGTCGGGATTACAGGCGGCAGAATCACAGCGATCACGGATGAGGACATCACGGGCAAACGGTCCGTCGATGCTGGCGGCCATGTAGTGACCGCAGGATTCATTGATTCACACACCCACAGTCTTGATCTATTTTCGGTGAAATTACTCATGCGCGACGGGGTAACCACGGGCATGGACCTGGAAGTGGGCGCATGGCCGGTGGGTCTCTGGTATGACGAAAAAAAAGATAACTGGCCGATCAATTACGGCACCACCGTAAGCCAGGAGATAGTGCGCATGTCCGTGCATGATGCAGGTGACGGCATCGACTTTTCCCGCCCGATTGATGCTACTGGTTTGAGCGCGGCGCGTGCCGCAAGCCTGAAGGACGGCGTGGAGGGCTGGTCGGCAGCAATCAGCGACCGCGCGCAATTGAACGAGATTACCCGCCGGCTTGACCAGGGTCTGCGCGAGGGCGCCCTGGGCTTAGGCTCCACCATCGGCTACATGCGCAAGGGCGTGACTACTTACGAAATGTTCGAAGCACAGCGCGCGGCGGCGCGTTATGGCCGGCTGACTGCCGCACACCTGCGTTTTCACCCGATGAACAAAACACCGACGGAATCACCCATCGGGTTTGCCGAAGCATTTACCAACGCGGTGACCTTGAAAGCGCCATTGTTAATCTGCCATAACAATGACTACGGCTGGTGGGAGATCGAAGAGAAACTGGCCCTGGCCAGGGAACAGAGACTCAATATGTGGGGCGAATACTATCCCTATACCGCAGGTGCCGGTCCCCTGGGCAGCGAGTTCCTGCGACCGGAAATGTGGGAGGATACGCTGGGTTACAAGTATGAGGAGACCTTGTTTGATCCGGTACAGAACAAATTTTTGAACCGGGATGAATATTTTGAGGCCGTTGCAACAGACCCGGGCCGAACGATCATAGCCCATATCCCACCACGTAAACCCTGGTTGCGTAAGTGGCTGAAGGTACCCCACATGGTTGTCGCGGGGGATACCATGTGGAGTACGGACAAGGACGGCAATTCACTCAGTTGGGAGGACCCTTACGAAGACTATGTCGGACACCCAAGGACGGCAGGAACGCGAGGCAGGGTGCTCCGGCTCGCGCGTGAGGAAAACATTTCCCTCATGTTTACCCTGTCTCAATTAAGTTACTGGCACGCAAAACACCTGGGTGATGCCGGTATTGAAGCCATGAAAATAAGAGGCCGGATGCAGGAGGGCATGGTGGCGGACATCGTCGTATTCGATCCGGACAGGGTAACGGACAATGCGGATTTCGGACCCGGCGCGAATGGCCGACCGACTACCGGTATCCCGTATGTCCTGGTCAACGGCCGGTTTGTCGTGGACAATTCGAAGGTTAAAAAAGTCATGGCAGGCCAGGCAATCCGCTATCCCCCTGAAAAAACCGGCCGGTTTATCCCGGTAACTGAAGAACAATACCCGCTGACGAATAAATAGAACAACCGGATAAGGAGTTACAGACTTACCTGTCCCCGGTGCCCAATCTATTGATTTTCATTTTAAGATAACAAAATTGAACATACTGATTAATGGTATCAGTGTGGCGTATGACATACTGTGTTGTTGAAATGGATACTTGTTTACAACGATATGCCCGGTGCGGGCGGTTTTTTTCTCTATTTAGGGGGAATAATTACAATGAGATGTATTCCGGCCTGTAATTTCAAAAATTTAATTCTGTCGGTTCTGGGTGTTGTATTGTTCGCGCCCAATGCCTTTGCTGAACTGGAAGAAGTTATCGTAACCGCAACCAAGCGCGCCGAAAGTTCCCAGGACATTCCGCTATCCATCGAAACCGTGTCGGGAGAAACGATGATGGATATGGGTATCACCGATCTCGCCGAACTTGCGGACACCGTTCCCAATTTACAGGTCGGCTATGGTGTTACATCCCAGGCTATCACCATCCGCGGCCTGGGAACAGGTCAGGAACGCAGCTTCGAACAGTCAGTCGCCATGTTCATCGATGGGATCTACATGCCTCGTTCACGTCAGTACCAGTCCCCCTTTCTTGACGCGGAACGGGTCGAGGTGGCGCGGGGTCCGCAGTCCGTCATACATGGCCTGAACTCGACTGCCGGCGCGATCAGTATCGTCACCAACAAGACCCGCCCGGGAGACGCGGCTTTCCTTGACCTGACTGCGGACTATGAACTGGAACATGGCGGCCCGTCACTGGTTGTCATCGCCGGCGGTTCCCCGTCCGACACATTGGGACTCAGGGCCGCCCTGAAAATTTCCGGCCGTGACGGGTACTTCAATAATTCATTTACCGGTGAGGACGAAGGTGATACCGATGAGATGTTACTCCGTATCAGCGCGGTGTGGCAGTTGAGTGAGGACATTACCCTGACTGCCAAGTATGAACGGGCTGAAAAGGAGATGGAAGGTAATACAGGTGAGTTGTTCGGTGATGACGCCGGCACCTTTGCCGCAGGGACATCATTCGCCGAGCCCGATGACGGCGTATTGAACTGGACCCGCTCCTCAAACGGCTGTAACCCTGACCGCAACGGTTTGCCTGATCCCATTACGGTGACTGGAGCCCAGCCGGAACTCTGTCCGGAGCAACGCACACAGAATGATACCATCATAGCCGGCCTTGAATGGCAACTGCCCGGTCATGTGCTGTCCATTTCCGGCGGCCATTCGGAATTCGAATACGATATTTCTCTCGACCTGGACACGACAGCAGATGCATTTGTGGTTGCGGGCATTGATGAGGACTTTGAACAGGACTCCGTTGAAATCAGGTTGACTTCAGAAAAAGGCGGTATGCTCGATTACCTGGTAGGGGGTTATTACCAGAAATGGGAAAATTACAACATAAATCCTGCACAGTACGGTCCGGCATTACTGGGTGGTTTGTTGAGCGCCGCAGGCCCGTTCGGCGCTAACGTGATGGTAGATACCGCGGCATCTTTCCAGCAAGAGTCTGAATTATGGTCGATGTTCGGGCAGGTTACCGTGAATGCTACAGACTACCTGCGCATCACAGGCGGTGTTCGTTACACGGACGAAGACAAGCAGTCACTTTATGACGCGCGTTGTCATCTTGGCTTTGTCGATTCTGGATTATTGATACCTCAACCTTTACCCGGACCATTACGCCTGTGTAACACCGACCCCTCATCGGTTGGATTATTTGTAGACCGAAGCAGCGACAACTGGCTGCCGGAAGTGGCGTTGCAGTGGGACGTAAATGAAGACATCATGCTGTATGCCAAGTGGGGCGAGAGCGCCAAGTCAGGTGGTTTTACCTCCGCCCAGAGAACCGCTCCGAGCGGGATGCCCTTTGCGCCCGAAGATCAGGAATACCAGGATGAAGAGGCCACAGGCTATGAAGCCGGTTTCAAATCACGCCTGCTCAATAATACCGCTGAACTGAACGTGGCCTTCTACCGCACCGAGTTTGACGATTTGCAGGTGAACTCATTCACACCGTCTGGCGCAGTTATCGTACAGCGTGTAACCAACGCCGCCTCTGCCGTATCACAGGGCGTGGAATTGGATGGGCGCTGGCAGGCCGGCGACTGGTTACTGCTGGGCGGTTCATTTGCCTACACAGATGCGGAATACGACAGCTTCGTGAACGGAACCTGTAATTTTGCCAGCGGCATGACCAGTCCCTGCGACCAGTCTGACCGGCCCTTGCCCCTCGCGCCGGAGTGGACCGGTAATATCTACGCCAACACCAGCTTTCCGATTGCCGATAACATCAACGCGATTGCCGATCTGAACGTATCGTTCAGTGACGAGTTTTATACCGATGCTTCACTGGAACCGGCAGGCTTGCAGGATTCCTATGCAAAACTGTCTGCGCGCATCGGTGTTGAAGCGACAGACGGTAAGTGGAGCCTTACCGTAGTGGGTCGCAACCTGACGGATGAAGAAGTATTATCCAGTTCACAGAGTTTCCTGGCTTCCCTGTTTCAAACAACCTACCTGGGATACCTGGAACCGCCCAGGACAATCATGGTTCAGGGGAATTACCGGTTCGGTGGTGAATAAAAAGGGGATTTGTTCCGGTTAACCCGACCCTAACTGTCCCGTCAGGCGGCCTCAGGTTGCCTGACCGGATTGCGCCAGCACTCCCACAGAGATTGCAGTTTGGCACGCGTCCTGGCGACGTTCTCCGTCTTGATGTAACCGTACCCGCGCACCTGCTCCGGCAAGCCGGCAATCTCGATTGCCAGTAGGTGATTTTCGTGGTCCAGGGTCTGCAGCAATTCGGCAACGGTCTGTTCATACTCGCTGATCAATTCCCGTTCCATCTTCCGCTCAAGTGTACGGCCAAAGGGATCGAACGGTGTACCGCGCAGGAACCTGAGCCGCTTGAGCAAGCCGAACAGCGGTAACAGCCAGGGGCCGAATTCCATTTTGCGCGGCCTGCCGGTGACCCTGTCCTTACGGGCCAGCAAGGGTGGAGCAAGGTTGAAACGCAAGCTGTAGTCGCCTTCAAACTGCTCATCCAGTTTTTGTCTGAATGCCGGGTCGCAATACAGCCGTGCGACCTCGTATTCGTCCTTGTAGGCCATCAGCTTGTAGGCATAGCGGGCAACCGCGTTGGTCAGTCCGGTCTTGCCGGGAGTGCGTTCCCGCTCGCCGTTTCTCACCTTTTCGACCAGGGCCGTGTAACGCTCGGCATAGGCTGCATCCTGATATTCAACCAGGTCGGCCGCCCGGCGTTGAATAAAGTCATCCAGAGAATCATCGGTCGGGGTCTGTTCAGCATCAACAGGCATTTCACAAAGCTCAGCCACGGCGCCGGGATTGTGGGCGGCGCGCCGGCCCCAGCGCCAGGCTTCCCGGTTCCAGTCAACGGCAACTCCATTAAGTTCAATTGCCCGCATGACAGCCTGCTCCGACAGTGGGATGAGACCCTTCTGCCAGGCATAACCAACCAGGAACAGGTTGCCTGCTATGGCATCGCCGAGCAGGCGCGTCGCCAGCCGGGTGCTTTCCAGCATCTCCAGGCGGTTGTTCCCCAGGGCGCTTTTCAGGCGTTTGCGTAACGACGCGCCGGGATACAAGAGGTCGGCGCTGCGCGCGAAATCTCCGGTGATGGTCTCGTGAGAGTTTACTATGGCCCGCGTCCTGTCAGGATTCAGCAGCGGCAGGACGCTGTCGCTTGCCGCCACGACCAGGTCACAACCCAGTAACAGGTCCACGGCGCCGGCATTCAAACGGACCGCATTGATTGTTTCAGGTGCAGAACCGATACGCACATGGGTCAGCACGGGTCCGCCTTTCTGGGCAAAACCCATCTGGTCGACAACGGCAATGCCGCGGCCGTCGATATGTGCGGCCATGCCCAGCAGCGCGCCGATGGTGACAACGCCGGTGCCGCCCACCCCGGCGATCAGGATGCCATGATTGCCTGACGCCAGGTCGGGCTGATCGGGTTCAGGCAATTCGCGTAATGTTTCCGGTAACGTATCAAGCGTATGTTGCATTCCCCTGCCCTTGCGCACGTCACCACCGACAACCGTGACGAAACTGGGACAGAAACCGTCCGCACAGGAATAGTCCTTGTTGCAGGATGACTGGTCTATGACCCGCTTGCGGCCGTAGTCCGTACCCAGTGGCTGCACCGACACACAGTTGGATTGGACGCTGCAATCGCCGCAGCTTTCGCATACCCGATCATTGATAAACAGGCGTTTGGCAGGATCGGGAAATGTGCCGCGCTTGCGCCGCCTGCGTTTTTCCGCGGCGCAGGTCTGGTCATAAATCAGGATCGTTGTTCCCGCAACCTCGCGCAGGTCGCGCTGGACCTGGTCCAGTTCCCGGCGATGGTGAACGGTGGTTCCGGGGGCGAACCCTGGAGCCGAACCATATTTTTCCGGTTCATCGGTGACAATCGCGACCTGTTTTACCCCTTCTGCGTGAACCTGGTGGGTGATCTGTTGCACCGTCAGGGGTCCGTCCACAGGTTGCCCGCCGGTCATGGCGACCGCATCGTTGTAGAGGAGTTTATAGGTGATGTTCACGCCGGAGGCAACGGTGGCCCGGATGGCCAATGTCCCGGAATGGTAATAGGTCCCGTCTCCCAGTTGCGCAAACGTGTGCCCGGTCTTCACGAACGGCGCCTGGCCGATCCAGGGGACGCCTTCTCCCCCCATCTGGGTCCAGCCATACACGTCCCGTTCCATCCAGGTCGCCATGAAATGGCAACCCACTCCGGCGCTGGCGCGGCTGCCTTCAGGCACCCGCGTGGAGGTGTTGTGGGGGCAACCGGAACAAAAATAGGGCAATCGGGCGATCTCCGGCGCCTCCCTGAGCCTGGCCTGTTCCTGCTGGTTTTTCAGGAAGGCGAGTCGTGCCTGCAGCCGGTCGGTATTATGGAAGTACCGGATCCTGGCTGCGACCAACCGGGCAATCCTGTCTGCATCCAGCGCTCCTGCCGGATCGACCAATAGTTCATCGTGTTCGTCACAGCGGCCGACAATGCGCGGACGTTCAGATGCCGGCAACAGGTAACAGGCCTTGCGCATCCCGTTCTCAATCTGCTCCCGTTTGTCCTCTATGACGAATACTTCTTCCAGCCCGCGGGCGAACTCCCGGTATGCCTGCTCGTCTGACGGGTACGGCATACCCACCTTGAGAACCGTGATTCCGATAGCCTTGGCCACGCCCTCGTCGATGCCGAGGTCAAGCAAGGCCTGTTGCACGTCACGCCAGGTCTTGCCCATGGCGGCGATCCCGAACCGGGGCTTGTTACAGTCGTGGGATACGTAATTGATGCGGTTGGCGCGCGCGAAAGCCAGCGCGGCAGGCAGGCGGTAATGGCGCAAACGGCGCTCCTGCAGGGACCACAGGTCACCGGGACGGGAATTGACCCCATCGGGAGGAAATTCAAATTCCGGGGTCACAATTTCAACCTGCGGGTGATCTGCCCGGATGGAGGCCGCGGTTTCTATCGTTTCCGGCAACAGTTTGTAACCTATCCAGTTGCCGCTGAACCGGGACAGGGCGATACCCAGCAATCCCATGTCAAAAACCTCCTGGATATCCGCCGGGTACAATACCGGCATCAGCAGGTCCTCGAACAGCAGTTCGGAATGCCAGGCGGAGATCGTGGACGTCATATTGGGATCATCGCCGGACAAGACCAGCACCCCGCCATGTTTTGCCGTGCCGTGCCAGTGGCCCTGCCGCATGGCATCCAGGCTGCGGTCCACTCCCGGCCCCTTGCCGTACCACATGCCGAAAACGCCATCGTAGTTGGCGTCGTTGTAATAATGAACCTGTTGCGAACCCCACAGGGCTGTCGCCGCCAGGTCTTCATTGAGGCCGGGCCAGAATTTGATGTGATGATTCTGCAGGTGCTTTTCGGCGCGCCACAACTGCTGGTCTATGGCCGTCATGGGCGAACCACGATAACCGGAAATAAAACCTGCCGTATTCAATCCGGCGGCAAGGTCCCTGCGCCTTTGCGCCAGCAACAACCGCACAATAGCCTGGGTGCCGGTAAGGTATACCCTGCCCTCGTCCAGGGTATATTTGTCATCCAGCTTGACTGCGGCCAGCGCCATTGATCAGTAAATTTCCAGTTCGGCCTCGACCTCTACCGGGATACCGAACGGCAATTGTCCCATGCCGACCGCCGAGCGGGTGGCCAGGCCGCGCTCCCTGCCGAAAATTTCCAGTATGGTATTGGAAAAACCGTTTATCACCAGCATCTGGTTTGTAAAATCCGGCGCCGAGTTGACCATGCCGAGTACCTTGACCCAGCTTTTGATCCTGTCCAGTTCGCCCAGTTCCCGTTGAATCGTGCCCAGCATGGACAGGGCGGTTTTGCGGGCGGCCTCAGCGCCTTGTTCCACGGTCAGGTCGGCGCCGACCTTGCCCAGCGGCCGGGCAATGCTGCCGTCGGCTTCCTGGGGGCCGTGGCCGGAAACCAGCACCCGTTTGCCGACCACCTTGATAAAGGCCAGCGGGGCATCTATACCCGGCGGTATTGCCAACGGCGCCGGCAATACCAGGCCGAGTTCCCTGATTCGCTCATCAGGATTGATCGGTTTTTTGCTCACTGTTTGTCTCGCTACGATGGAGTTGTGTCAAACGATATTATGCCACTGCCCCGTTACCGGGGTTATCAAAATCGGCATTGTACCTGTCCCGAAGCAAACACCGTGCCGGGAAGGATAAACCGCCTGCCGCTAAAGATTGGTATTTGGCGCCGCCAGGCAGGATAATGATTGCAAAAACCGATCACGGTTACGGAAACAGCATGCCGGCAATATCCCGACAATCCCGACTGGACGACTGCCACAATATCGATGATGTGCGCGAGTTGGCCAGGAAGCGCCTGCCCAGGTTTGTTTATGACTATCTTGAAGGCGGCGCGGATGATGAGTTTACCCTGTCCAGGAACCGCAGCGTATTTTCGGAGTTATACCTGTTGCAAAGAATCCTGGTCGACATCTCCGGGATGGATACCTCAACCACCGTGCTGGGAGAGAAGGTCGGGGCACCGATCATCCTGACTTCAACCGGGGCCAACCGGCTTTATCATGCCGAGGGAGAACTGGCCGTCGCCAGGGCGGCAGCCACAGCAAATATCATCCAGGTGCTGGCGTCAACCGCCATGGTCTCTTTCGATGAGACGGCGGCGGAGACGGACGGTCCGAAATGGTGCCAGATGTATGTGTTGAAAGACCGTGGATTCACCCGCGAGTTAACGGCGCACTGTCGTAACCTGGGTTACAAGGCCATGGTTTTGACGGCGGACTGCGCGGTTGCCGGCAACCGGGAACGGGATTATCGCAACCGGTTTACCCTGCCTCCCAAGCCCACCCTGAAGGTATTGCAGCAATTAGCCGCGCGGCCCGGCTGGTTGTGGGAGTACCTGACATCACCGGCCTACAACTTTCCCAATTTTGCCGGCGCCCTAGACAACCATGACGACGTCGCCTCCATCGTACAATGGTTCGGCAACCAGATGGACACCACGTTCACGTGGAAGGACGCGGCCAGCCTGGCGGAAGAATGGAACGGGCCGTTTGTCGTCAAGGGCATCACTCATGTCGAGGATGCGCGCCTTGCCGCTGAGACAGGCGCTGCCGGCATCTCCCTGTCCAGCCACGGCGGCCGGCAACTGGACCACGCGCCCTCGCCCATGGAAGTGCTGCAGGAGGTTGTGGACGCCGTCGGGGACAGGCTGGAAATATTTATCGACAGCGGCTTCCGGCGCGGCACCGATATCATCAAGGCGCTGGCATTGGGCGCAAGGGCCTGCCTTATCGGACGTCCTTACCTGTACGGCCTGGCTGCCGGCGGTGAAGCGGGTGTTGCACGAACCCTGGAGATCTTCCGGTCCGAACTGGAACGGGACATGGCGCTCATGGGCATCACGAGCATCGCGGAGATATCATCCGATTGTGTACGGCGGCGTTAACCAAAGTGTTCCGGGGACGGACTTAAGTCAGTCCCCGGATGAAGAAAGTAGCCATGAACCCCGCCGGTCAGGTAGTGGGCCAGATCAACGAGGTGGAATCCTGCCGCGGCGTGATAAACCGGTTGCTGAACGAATACGCAGACGCTTTGGAACACGTGAACGCATTTGGAGATTTGTAATACAATCAACATGGCGAAAAACTTGATTACACCATGCCCGTATTGAGTGAAAAATCTCCCGTAACTTTCCGGGATGAACTGCCCGAAGCCGTTGACGTGATAATTATCGGCGGCGGTATTGCCGGGATTTGCACCGCACTTTTCCTGGCAAGGGACGGAATCTCTGTACTGGTCTGTGAAAAAGGCCGGGTGGCCGGTGAGCAATCCAGCCGCAACTGGGGATGGGTCAGGCAAATGGGCCGGGATGAGGCGGAACTGCCCATCATGATGGACTCCATCCAACTCTGGGAAGGCCTGGCAGGGGAAACGGACAACCAGGTCGGTTTCGGGCGCGGCGGCACAATGTACCTGGCGGAAAACGAGGAAGAACAGGCGGAATTTGAAGAATGGCTGGCGGTCGGAAAGCAGCATGGACTTGATACCCGCGCGGTTAACCGGGGCGAGTTGCAGAAATTGCTTGCCGGCGCCGCCGACAAATGGTGCGGCGGCATCTATACCGCGAGCGACGGCCGGGCTGAGCCGTTCCAGGCCGTCCCTGCTATCGCCCGGGTCGCCCAGGCCGCGGGTAGCCGCATTATCGAAAATTGCGCCGTGCGCAGTATCGACGCAGAAGCCGGCAGGACTTGCGGCGTGATAACGGAACGGGGGCGCGTACGCGCCGACGCCGTAGTGTGCGCGGCCGGGGCCTGGTCCACAACTTTCCTGGGCAACCTGGGGATTTCATTGCCGCAACTCGTGGTGCGGAACACGGTGGCGCGTACCGGGCGCGCACCGGAAGTCTTTCCCGGTTGCGCCGGGTCTCATCGCTTTGCGTTCAGGCGCCGCCAGGACGGCGGCTATACTTTGGCGCTGAGCGATCACCTGGAGCATTTTCCGGGCGCGGACAGCTTCAGGTACCTGTTCAAGTTCCGGCGCGCCTTCAACCAGATCCGCCATGCGCTGCGCCTGCGCCCGGGCAAGGGCCTGTTTGCCAGGTTGTTTCCGCAACGCAGGTGGCAGGCGGATGAGGTGACACCGTTTGAGCGCACCCGTGTGCTCAACCCCGAACCTTATCCCTGGGCTGTCGAAGAATTGCGCAGGCGAATGGCCGAACACCTGCCGGGCCTGGCAGGGGTGGATATCGAGGAGTCCTGGGCGGGGATGATCGAGGCGATGCCTGATTTCGTCCCGGTGCTGGACCAGGTTCCCGGTTATCCCGGTTTTTACCTGGCCACCGGCTTCAGCGGCCATGGTTTCGGCATAGGACCCGGCGCCGGCCGGGTCATGGCGCGCCTGGTGCAGGGCAACCCGCCGGGTTACGACCTCACCCGCTTCCGCTTCTCCCGTTTCAGCGACGGCAGCCCCATCATCCCCGGTCCTGCGGTGTAGTTTACCCCTGTTCGCCCCCATGGACTTTTCATTGACACAGGAGCAGCAGATGGCGCTGGATTCGTTTCGGCGCTTTGCCGAGTCCGAGATCCGGCCGGCGCTGGAAGCGTACGAGGACAGCTTTGTTCCCAGGGAAGAGATGCAGTCGCTGGTCAGGCAACTGCAGCCTTTCGGCGTCATCAACGGACCCGTGGCGGAGGAAGACGGCGGTTTCGGTCTCGATATGGTCACTTACGGCCTGTTGTTCGAAGAACTGGCCCGCGCTTCGGCAGACCTGGCGGTGGTTGCCCTGTTGCAGATGGAATGCAGCAAACTGCTCGCTGGTGTTCCCGGCGATTTAACCAGGCCTTACCTGCGGTCCATCGCCGAGTGTGAAAAGTTCGGTTCCATCGGCATCAGTGA
This sequence comes from Gammaproteobacteria bacterium, assembly GCA_022826885.1. Lineage (GTDB taxonomy): Bacteria > Pseudomonadota > Gammaproteobacteria > Eutrophobiales > Eutrophobiaceae > JAAXHV01. Next base: position 13,454 of record JAJDUB010000054.1, on the reverse strand, counting down.
ACCGGACGTAGGGTCCAACATCGCGGAGATCAGGACCCGCGCCCGGCGCGACGGCGATCACTTTGTGGTAAACGGGGAGAAACAGTGGATTTCTAACGGCCACTATTCGGATTTCAATATCTGCGTGGCGCAGGTGGAGAATGACAGGGAGAAAGAGGGGCTGGCCCTGCTGCTGGTGGACCGGGAACACGGCTACACCAGCCGGAACATTCCCAAGATGATCCTGAACAGCCAGTCGACGGCACAGTTGTTCTTCAGTGACGTGCGCGTCCCGGCGGCCAACCTGCTGACCGCGCCGGGTAAGGGACTGGGAAAAATGCTGGGCCTGCTGGATGCCGGACGCCCCCTGGTGGGTTTGATGGCCGTTGCCGTGGCGCAGGCGGCCCTGGATGATTCCATCGAGTACGCCCGCAACAGGAAACAGCACGGCAAGTACATCGCCGAACACCAGCTCATCCAGGCCATGATTGCAGAGATGGCGACGGAAATAGACGCCGCAAGGCTGCTATGCTACCGGGCGCTGGACCGGGTTGAGAAAGGTCTGGGCAGCGCTGTCGAGAGTTCCAAGGCGAAACTGTTTGCCACCGACATGGCGCTGCGCGCCGTTAACAAGGCGATGGAGATTCACGGCGGCAACGGCCTGACGACGGAGTTCCGCGTGGAGAAACTTTACCGGCTGGCGCGTATTTTTCCCATCACGGAGGGGACATCGGAAATGCAGAAATTGATAATGGCCAGGGATTTACTTGGAGTCTCAGCTTTTTAATATGAGTAAACGGGGCATTGCAATCATCGGCGTGAGTGAGGTACCGACCCGGCGCATGCCGGAACGGACCCGCTGGGATATCCTGCTGGATGTCTGCATCGGCGCGGTGCGCGATGCTGGCATCGATAAGGACGATATCAATGCGGTGTTCTCTCCCAACCCCATGGCGCAACCGCAGATCGCCCTGGAAATGGCGCTGGGGAGAATCCCTGAAGTGCTGGGTTTGAAGGGCTGCCGCGATATCTGCGTGACCAACGCCGGCGGCACGTCGACGACCAACTGTATCCGCATCGCCGAGCAGTTGATCGACTCGGGCCAGGCCGATTTCGTGCTCATCCCCCATACCACGGTTCAATCGGACATACCGGTACAGGACCTGATCAATTTTTTTGCCACCGCGCCCCTGGACAAGGAATGGGAATACCCCTGGGGCGTGTCGTTCAACGGGTCCATGGGCCTGATCACCCAGCGCTACATGCACGAAACCGGGGCAACGGCGGAGGATATGGCGGCAGTGACCGTAGGGCTCAGGGCCTGGGCTGCCATGGACCCCAACTCGATCTTCTACGAAAAACCCGTCACCCTCGAAGATGTTCTCAACTCCCGCATGATCAGTACACCCCTGCATGCCAGGGAGTGCAACTTCCTGGCCGATGGCGGTGGAGCGCTGGTGCTGACCTCCCATGAGATTGCCGGAGAACTTGGCGGTAAGGCTGCTTACAAGCTGGGGCATGGAACCCGTTTCATGAGCGCCACGCCGGTGCTGCGCAAGGACGTTTTCCATCGCCGGGCCTACAGGGAAACCAGCAGCGATGCCCTGGAGCAGGCGGGTTTGTCGATTGAGGACATGGATCTTCGCCAGATCTACGGCGCCTATCCATATACGCAGTGCTCTGCCCTGGAAGCCTACGGTGTCTGCGCCATCGGTGATGGGGCAAAACTGTGGGCCGAAGGCCGCTGCAGTCCGGGCGGCGACCTGCCCTGCACCACCATGGGTGACGCCACCGGCCGCGGTCACGTCGGGTCGGGCGTGAGCATGGCCTTCTACATCGATACCGCCAGACAGTTATTCGGCGAGGCAGGCGAACGCCAGGTTCCGGATTGCGCGCATGCCATTCTCACGACGTCAGGCGGTTCGGTCATGAACGCCTGTACAACGGTATTCGGGAGAGAACCGCGATGAGTGAACGGCAACGGCCGCTGCCCGAGATACAACCGTTCTCCAGGCCATTCTGGGACGGGACCCGCGCACACAAACTGCTGATCCAGCATTGTTGCGACTGTGACGCCCTGATCTTCTACCCGCGCCGGGAATGTCCGGAATGCTGGTCGACAAACCTGGACTGGAAGGAAAGTAGCGGCAAGGCAACCCTGTATTCTTTTTCGGTTACCTACGAGGGCGTGGAAGAGAAGTTTGCCGACGACCTGCCGATCATCCTGGCATGGGTGGACCTGCCGGAAGGGATCAGGATGACGACCAACATCATTGATTGCGACCCCGAAGATGTTTACATAGGCATGGAACTGGAGGTTGCGTATCGCCCGCTGACGGATGAAGTAACCCTGCCGTTCTTTCGTCCGGTCAAATTGTAAGCAGGGCATATCGACTGGTGAACTATGGGGGCTAAACCGGGCTGGGGGAAATGGGGGACCTGGGAAGAAACCGAATCTTACCTGGGCAAGGTCATCGGCGTAGCGGAAGGCGCGGACGCCGTGGAACAGGGCACAATCCGGCGCTGGATGGAGTCCAAGGAGTTCGATTGCCCCATCCACCTTGATGACGCGGCCGCCCGGGCGGCAGGCTACAAGGGGGTGACAGCGCCGGACAACATGATTTTCACCTACGGCCTCCCTGCTTACTGGCAAAGCGGCGACCCTCATGAACAACCAGGCGCCGAGCCCAGGCAGATACCCATCCCGGTCATTTTCGATGTGCCGGCGCCCTGCAACCTGAGCTTCGCCTCCAATATCGACATCGAGTATTTTGCGCCAATGTACCTGGGCGATCGGATTACCCGTACCAGCCGTCTGGTCAGTATCAAGCGCAAGACCTTACGGGTCGGTGACGGCGCCTTTCTGCGCCAGGAAGATACCTACACCAACCAGCATGACGAGGTGGTCGCCATCGTCAACCTGGATATCTTCAGGTTTGTGGCGCCTGACGACAAGGAAGACTGACATGGTCGACTGGTCCAGGCAGATAACCCTTGACGATGTAGTCGTCGGTGCGGAGATTCCTGAAATCTCCATGCCCATCACCCTGCAGCGCCTGGTGATGGAAGCCGGTTCCAACCGCGACCTGTCGCTGATCCATCATAACAGGGAAGTAGCGCAGTCAACCGGCGGCGCCGATGCCTACATGAATACGTTTTTCATCATCGGCCTGTTCGAAAGAATGCTGCGGGAGTGGATGGGAACCGGAGGCAGGCTGAAAAAGATCGGCTCCCTGCAGATGAAGTCCTTCAACGTCGTCGGCGATGTTGTCTATTGCAGGGGCAAGGTAACCGGCAAGCAGGATGACGGGACGGTGAACCTGGACATCCGGATGGAGAATGAGGAAAGGGTTACTGTCACTGCTCTTGCAGTGGTATCGCTCCCTTTGCATATGACCGCTTGAGGTCACAAATTGTGACCTCAAACCGGGAAGGCCGGCGTTGGTTTGTTTTGCTGGATACCGGGTCAAGCCCGGTATGGCAGTTGGGTAAGGGAATGCACTATTTCACCAACTCCCCACCGATGATCAGCTGCCTGATCTGCACCGTGCCGCCGCCGATTTCCAGGAGTTTGCCGCAACGGTAGAGCTGGTTTATCTCCGTCTCGCGCATGAAGCCCATGCCGCCGTGTACCTGTACGCCGTTGTCCAGCACGCGCATGCAGGCCCGGCCCGTTTGCAGGAACACCGCGGCGCAGCGTTTCTGCAGTTCGCCCTGGTTGAAACCTTCCCGGTTCTCAGCATATAGCTGTACGGCGGTCTGGTAGGTAAAGGCCCGCATGGTTTCCACGTCTGTGTACATGTCGGCCAGCATGGCCTGCACCAACTGGAAATTCCCAATGGGCTGGCCGAACTGCTCGCGGGTCCGGGCATGTTCGATGGATAGATCCAGGGCACGCTGCGCCACGCCCAGGTTATAGAATCCCAGCACCAGGCGTTCGACATTGAGGCCGCCCATCATGACTGCAACTCCCTTATTCTCGCCGCCCATCAGGTTTTCCGCCGGCACCTCGCAGTCCTCGAAAATAAGTTCGCCGGTGGGACTGCCGCGCCAGCCCATCTTGTCCAGTTTCTGGGCGCTGCTGAAACCGGGGAAATCTCTCTCGACAATGAAGGCGGAGATGCCGTGATGCCCCTGCTCCGGGTCCGTCCTGGCATAGACGACCGCGATATCGGCCACCGGCGCGTTGGAGATGAACATCTTGCGGCCGTTGAGAATAAACTTATCGCCCTGCCTGACAGCCGCCGACTTCATGCTGCCCAGCGCATCCGACCCGGCGCCCGGCTCGGTCATGCCCATGGCGCCTATAGCGCTTCCATCACAGAAGCGCGGCAGGTACTTCCGTTTCTGTTCTGCACTGCCGTTGCGCACGATGTTATGGACGCAGATATTCTCACTGGAGAGCCAGGCCGCGCAAAATGAGTGGTTCCAGTAGGCCATGGCTTCAGCGGCGGCGCATTGCGCCAGGAAATCCAGCCCCTGCCCGCCGAATTCTTCGGGGACTGTCAGCCCCAGTAGTCCGACATCTTCAAGCGACCGGAAACGTTCTTCAGGGAACCAGTCGTCCCGGTCCATCCTGTCGTTCAGCGGGTGCAGTTCCTCGCGGCTGAAGCGATACACCGTATCGTAAACCTGCTGGTGCTCTTCGGCAAAACCGTACGAGGATAAATTGATCATCGGCTATTGTTCTGTGGCAGGTCCGTTGATTATGTTGTTATCGACCAGGCTGTTGATACGTTCCCGGGTAAAACCCCAATCAAGCAAAATTTCTTCCGTGTGCTGCCCGGGTTCCGGCGGCGGCGATTGCACCTCCGACGGAGTCCGGCTGAACCTGGGCGCCGGCGCGGGCTGTGAAATTCCGTCGATATCGACGTAAGCATCTCTTGCTTCTGCGTGGGGATGCCGTGTGGCTTCCGTCAAGCCGAGCACCGGCGCAAAGCAGGCATCGGCGCCCTCGAATATTTCACACCATTCATCCCGGGTTTTGGTCAGGAATACTTCCCGGAGGCGGTCGGTGAATTCCGGCCACCTTGCCTGGTCGTGTTGGTGTGTGCGCAGGTCCGGGTCGGTAATTTCGAGTCCGTCCAGCAGTTCCTTGTAAAACCGTCCTTCAATCGGTGCGACAACCACGTATTGCTTATCTTTGGTCTGGTACGTATTAACAAAATGTGCGCCGCCGTCAAGGATGTTGCTGCTGCGCTGTTCCTTCCATAACCCGGCAGCCAGCAGTCCGTAAAATGTCGTCATCATGGAGGCCGCTCCGTCGACCATGGCTGCATCCACCACCTGCCCCTTCCCTGATTTAGCCGCCTCCAGCATGGCGGCCAGCAGTCCCATCGCAAGATACAGGGCTCCGCCACCGAAATCGCCAATCAGGTTCAGGGGATAGGCCGGGGCTTCGTCTTTTTTCCCGATACAGCCCAGGACACCGGCGATGCCAATGTAGTTGGGATCATGTCCCGCGGTCTCAGCAAGAGGGCCCTCCTGCCCCCAGCCTGTCATGCGCCCGTAAACCAGTTTCTCGTTGTGCTGCATGCACTGGTCCGGCCCCAGGCCCAGGCGTTCCATGACCCCGGGCCGGAAACCTTCGAACAGCGCATCGGCGCCTGCGCATAACTCGAGGACGATGTCCCTCCCCTGCGATTTTTTCAGATCGATGGCAATAGAGCGCCTGCTCCTGTTCATCAGTTTGTACTTTTCAGGCATGAAAACACCCAGTTCCACCTGGCTGAGGCGTACCACCCGCACGATTTCCGCGCCCATATCCGCCAGCAGCATGCCGGTCAACTGGGTCGGTCCGACACCGGCGATTTCAATGATTTTGTAACCGGTTAACGGTCCCTTTGCCTTGCTTGCCGTCATCTCACGAATCACCAGTAACGCAACAGGAACGTACCGGCGGCAACCGGTTCGTCCTTGCCGGGAATATTGAAGGTGACATCATAGTAAACGGTTATGGCCTTGTCCTTTTCCGCCACCCTGGCAATCCGGGTGGTAGCGCTTATCCGTGTACCGGCAACAACCGGTGCAAGCAGGCGGAATTTATCCGTGCCGTAAAACAACGCATTGATGTTGCCGTACTCGAATGACTGGAAGAACAGGGTGGGATACAGGGCGGGCAGCAAAAATAACGGCGCAATGACTCCACCGAACTGCTCTTTGCAGCGCTCCTCATCCCAGTGGACCCATTCCCTGTTATCTATGGCCGTGCAAAACGCCTGTATCCTCTCCGTGTCTATCTCGAATGGTTCGGAGGTGGCGATGATCTCCCCTTCACGCTCCATAAACCATTGAATATCATTGATAATCGTTTTTTCCGGCATGATTGTTGTCATTTAATGTAGTTAGCCTGTCCAGATGACGTAAAGAGCGACTGGTATAATGTTTGGCCGGTTTTTATTCGCTATACTAATTCTAACTCTACACAAAATTCAAAATATGGCAAAGACTGCACAATCCGGGTCAAATCCTGCCGGCCCCTCGGACGAGGAACAAAACGCGATCGAGGCGGCCATACTGGAACGCATAGAAGCCGGCGAGATCTTCGAGGACCTGGATGACCTCTCACCGAAGTTCCGGGCAATATTGAAGATGACCGCCGACCTGGCCGCAGTCAGCGAAGTGTCCGTGCTGACCTGGGCGTACACGGCTTACCGCACCGCGCCCGACATCGGCGCCAAGATCGCGGTGTGCGCCACCATCCTCGACGAAGTGGGTCACGCCTACCACCAGGGACTGCTTGCGGAACGCTTCGGCGTCGATATGCACCAACGAGCCTTTGAGGACGATATAGAGACCATCTGGACCTGGCCGATCATGGAGGTGCCGCTGCGGAATTACATTGAGTTCGTCGTCATGCAGGCGCTGCTGGACCGCGCCGGCCTGCACTGGACCAAGGACATCGAACTGCATTGCAGTTTTGCCCCCTACCGCAGGACCCTGAGAAAGGTCAATTTCGAGGAGGGCTTCCACATGCGCCACGGCGCTTTCTGGACCGAGTTCTACTGGAACCACTCGGAAGAGACCCGGGAATGGGTGCAAAAGGCGGTGGACTGGCTGTTCCCGTTCGGGGTGATGTGGTTCGGCAAACCCGATGACCTGCGCAACAGGCCGGACATGCTGAAATATCGCGTACGCGGCTGGGGTAATGATTTCATGCGTGACAAATGGCTGCAATCCGCCAGCGCCTTCTGTGACAAGCTGGGGATAAAGATTCCGGCAAAATTCGACCAGGAAAAGAACAAGTGGGTGCTGGATATGCCGTACCCGATGCTCTATGACGCGGAGAACTATCAATGGTCCTGGGAGCAGTGCACCCAGAAGGAATATTGGTCCCACTCCCGCAAGGGTGGGCCGATGCGTCCCGGCGCATATCAACGGTTGCGCCGCGAGGAGTGGGGGGAAGCACTGTGGTAGTCGCCGCGGAAACGGTGCGGGCGGCAGTGGGCCGGGTGCTCGACCCCCATATCAACGTGAATCTCCACGAGATGGGTATGGTGAGCGACATTTCCGTAGGGAACGAGGGTGACGTGGAAGTATCCATTGTCTTTCCCTGCCTGGGCTGTCCTGCGTACACCATGTTGAAGGAACAGGTCAAACACCAGGTATCCAGGGTGGACGGCGTCAGGTCCGTCCGGGTGAAGGTTGACTGGGAAGGCCGCTGGGACCGGTCGCAGATGTCGGACCGGGCGAAACAGTACGCACAGCAACACGGCTATCGCATCTGACCTGAATCATGCCCCCGGACAACGCTGACAGCAACGGTAACATGACGTTCGAAGTATTCGGCCGCGATCAGCTTGAGCGACCCCTGTCGCACATCGGCAGTATCCAGGCGCCCAACCAGGATCTGGCAGTCGCACGCGCCCGTTTCATGTATTCGGAACGGCAGTGGGTTGAGTTGTGTGTGGCGCCCTCTGAATCTTTTGTGGCCTGCCTGTCTCCGGTAAGACGCGGCAGCATCGGCATGGCCTGATCACCATGCCGACCTCAGCGGATCAGAATGCCGGGAGGAACGGCGCTACTGCAGAACGCTCCGGACGTGAAGTCTTATGTCCCTGGTGCGATTCCGCGAACACCAGAATGGTCAGTCCTTACGGCCCCAGTGTTGCGGAAATGCTGTTCAAGTGTGAGGACTGCCAGGGCAGTTTCGGCTGGCTGAAATGGGAGCAGCGCCTGCCCGAATAGGGTGACCCCGGCGGACAGGAAAAAATGCAACTGAATGACAAGGTAAAGCCCCAGCTCCAGGCAGAACTGCTGTGCATCGCCGACAGCAACTGGATACTGGGCCACTGGTACATCAACTGCATGCTGAACGGCCGCGAGCTGACGGATTTTACCTCCATGGCCGGGATCGCCGAAGAGAAACTGGGACATACGCGGGCGCTGTTCAGGTTTTTTGAAGAATATTTTGATCTCCCTGAGTTCCAGCTTGAGTTCGGCCGTGACGCGGACCGCATTCACAGCCCCGAATTTCTCGACCTGCCTCCGGAAAACTGGGCCGATTTCATCACCTCCCTGTTCCTGGCCGACCTGGCGTTATGGCGATTCTCCGAGACCTTCATGGAAGGTAATTTCGCCCCCGTTGCAAATCTCGCCAGGCGTTTCGGCGAAGAATGCTATTTTCACCAACTCTGTATCGACGGCTGGATGAAAAATTTCTCTGCGACCGAAAAAACCGAAGCAGGCCAGGCTTTGATAAGACGGTTGCCCCGGGCTCTTGAATGGTTCGGATCCGAACAGCAATCATTCGCCGATATATTGCTTGAAGAAGGGTTCAGGACCGAGTCCGTCTGGTCGGCAAGGGAAAAGTTTTTCGGCGACATAGCCGAAAAATTATCGCCGCATATCGATGTTTCCGATGAAAAGCTTGCCGATGCAGCCAGGCAACCTTTGCCTGAAAAATGGGATTCCCTGCGCCGGCGCCAAGCGGGCAGTAACATACCGGCCCGTCTTTGGGAAAGCGTGATCCCCACCAGCGAAGCCGCGCAGATTGCCCGGCGCCCCCTGGCAGTGAGCATAAAGGACAACATAGACCTGTTCCAGACGGAAAAGAAGGACGAGACGGAACCCGTGTTTGAAACCCGGCAGATAGTTTAAATTTCCGGGGACAGAATGTGTCTGTCCCCAGCGATGTGAGATTATCCGCTCTGATTGTCCGCAATACGAAGAATGATTCCATCCAGGTCTTCTGTTACCCGTATCTGGCACGCAAGACGGCTGTTGCTGCGGCGCCCGGGTACTGCGCACAGCATGGCCTCTTCCAAGTCTTCCGTTACCGGTAATCTGTCCAGCCAGTCCGCGTCGACATAGGAGTGGCAGGTGCCGCAGGCCGCTGCCCCGCCACATTCCGCCAGCATCCCTTTCAACTGGTGGTTATACGCCCCTTCCATCAGGGAATAGCCTGAATCCACGTCAATTTCATGACATTTGTCATCAGCGTCGATATAACACACTCTGGGCATGCCGGTATGATAAAAGATTTATACAAAAGCGGCTAAGGTCTTTTTTCTATAGTAAACTATGACGTTTAACGGCTGACCGGTATTTTTTCTGAAGTTGATGATAAAGAATGAACGCAGAACACATCTATGAAGCCGGTCTGGGTAAAAATCAGGCCAATTACACCCCGCTGTCGCCCCTGACCTTCATTGAACGGGCGGCATCCGTTTATCCCGACTATATTTCCGTTGTTCATGGTGAAACACGTTATACTTGGGCCGAGACTTATACCCGCTGCCGGCGCCTGGCATCTGCGCTGAGCAGGCGGGGTATCGGCAAGAACGACACGGTATCGGCCATGTTGCCGAACATACCCGCCATGTACGAGGCTCACTTCGGCGTGGGCATGGCCGGCGCCGTGTTGAATGCGCTCAATTACCGGCTGGATGCCGATGCCATTGCGTTCATGCTGGACCACGGTGAATCAAAGGTGATTATTACCGACCGCGAATTCTCCGGCGTCATCAAGGAGGCCATCGCAAAATCAGGCCGGGAACTCATCGTGATTGACGTCGATGACCCCATGTACGACGGAGGCGAGTTGATCGGCGAGATTGACTATGAAGCCTTTCTGCTGGAAGGGGATCCGGATTTCGAATGGAGTTTGCCGGAAGACGAATGGGACGCTATCGCCTTGTGTTACACCTCCGGCACTACCGGTAACCCGAAAGGGGTCGTGACCCACCACCGCGGCGCCTACCTGAACGCGATCTCCAACCTGCTGGTATGGAATACTGCAGCCCACCCTGTTTACCTGTGGACACTGCCCATGTTCCACTGCAACGGTTGGTGTTTCCCCTGGGGCATCGCGTCAGTGATCGGGACCAACGTCTGCTTGCGCGCGGTAAGGGCGGATGACATTTTCTCCCTGATCAGGAAGGAAAAAGTGGACCATCTTTGCGGCGCGCCCATCGTATTGAACCTGTTGGCCAACGCGTCCGCTGAACTGAAGCAGCGCGTAGACCACCAGGTTAAGGTAATGACCGCGGCTTCGGCGCCGCCGCCCTCGGTGCTGCAGGCCATGGAAGAGATGAACTTCCCCGTCACTCACGTATACGGCCTCACCGAAGTTTATGGGCCTGCGGTCGTTTGCGCCTGGCGCGCGGAATGGAACGACCTGCCCATAGAGAAGCAGGCCGAAATCAAGGCCCGGCAAGGCGTGCGCTACCCGTTGCAGGAGGCCATAATGGTGGCGGACCCTGAGACCCTGGAACCGGTCCCCAAAGACGGCGAAACAGTCGGCGAGATATTACACCGCGGCAATATCGTGATGAAAGGCTACCTGAAAAATCCCGGGGCGACGGAAAGCGCCTTCAAGGGAGGCTGGTTTCACAGCGGCGACCTGGCCGTCTGGCATGAGGACGGTTACGCGGAGATCAAGGACCGCTCGAAGGATATTATCATTTCAGGCGGCGAGAACATTTCCAGCATAGAGGTAGAGAACATGCTTTACCGTCATCCGGCTATCATGGAAGCGGCGGTGGTCGCCAGACCTGATGAGAAATGGGGAGAAACTCCCTGTGCCTTCGTAACCCTGAAAGATGGGGAAACACTGACTGAAACTGAAGTGACTGATTTTTGCCGCGCTAATATGGCCGGGTTTAAAATTCCCAAAACCATCGTTTTCGGGCCGCTGCCGAAGACTTCAACCGGCAAGATCCAGAAATTCATCCTGCGCGACCAGGCCCGGGACATGAGTGGTTAACCGGCATGTTCAGCATCACCAGCAATGAACTGATGGAGATCTTTTCCACCAACAAGAGGGTGGCCGTGGTCGGCCTGTCAAACGACCCGATGCGGCCCAGTTACTTTGCCGGCAAGTACCTGCAGGAACACGGTTTCGACATCGTACCCGTCAATCCCAATTACCAGGAGATATTGGGAGAACCCTGTTATCCCGACCTGTTATCCATTCCGGGGAAAGTGGATATCGTCGATCTGTTTCAAAAGCCGGACCGGGTCATGCCGTTCGTCCGGCAGGCTATTGAGATCGGCGCACGCGTCGTCTGGATGCAACTCACCATCATCAATGAAGAGGCGGCGGAACTGGCGCGCGACGCAGGCCTGAAAGTGGTCATGGACCGCTGCATGAAGATTGAATATGCCCGTCTCTACGGCGGGCTGAACTATGCCGGCGTAAACACCCGGGTGATCTCCGCCAAACGCCCGCTGTTTGTGAACCGGTAAGAGGTGATTCATGGCTGATAAAGAATTCGGTATCGAGACGCTTTGCCTGCACGCGGGACAGATACCCGATGCGGTGACCGGTTCCCGTGCGGTGCCGATCTACCAGACCGCGTCCTACGTGTTCGATGACCCCAGTCATGCAGCCAGCCTGTTCGACCTGCAAACCTTCGGCAACGTGTACACGCGCATGATGAACCCGACCACCTCCGTGTTCGAGGAACGCATGGCGGCGCTGGAAAACGGGCGTGCCGCCCTGGCCGTGAGTTCCGGTATGGCCGCGCAGATGGTCGCCCTGCTGACCCTGATGGAAGAGGGAGACGAACTGGTATCCGCCACGACCCTGTACGGCGGCACCTACTCCCAGTTTGACGTGACCTTCAGAAAGTTCGGGATCAAGGTTGTTTTCGTCGATTCTGACGACCCGGAGAATTTCCGCCGGGCGATTACGGACAAGACCAAGGCCGTCTATGCGGAAACCATCGGCAATCCGCTGAACAATATCCTGGACCTGGAAGCCGTTGCCGCCGTTGCCAACGAGGCAGGGATACCGCTGGTGGTGGACAATACTTTCGCTTCGCCGTACTTGTGCCGGCCGCTGGACTTCGGGGCGGATATCGTGACGCACTCCGCGACCAAGTTCATCGGCGGGCACGGCACATCGATTGGCGGCGTACTGGTCGAATCGGGCCGGTTCGACTGGGCCAACGGTAAATTCCCCGGCATGACCGAACCGTCCAAGGGCTATCACGGCGTGCGCTTCTATGAAACCTTTGGCGATTTCGGTTACACCATGAAGGCGCGCTGCGAAATCCTGCGCACGCTGGGTCCCAGCCTGAGCCCGTTCAATTCCTTCCTGTTCCTGCAGGGGCTGGAAACCCTGCCGGTGCGCATGGACCGCCATTGCGAAAATGCCCTGAAGGTAGCGCAATATCTTGCCGGGCATGACGCGGTCTCCTGGGTGAAATACGCCGGTCTCGAAGACAATGAATACCATGAACTCGCCAGGAAGTACCTGCCCAAAGGCGCGGGGTCGATCCTGTGTTTCGGGGTGAAAGGCGGTGTGGAAGCCGGGGTCAAATTCATCGAGAACGCGCAGTTCCTGAGCCACCTGGCCAACGTCGGAGACGCCAAAACCCTGATTATCCACCCGGCATCAACCACCCATCGCCAGCTCTCCGAGGAGGAGCAGTTATCGGCAGGCGTTACCCCGGACATGGTGCGCATATCAGTAGGCCTGGAGACCATCGACGATATCCTCTGGGACCTGGACCAGGCCTTGCAGAAATCCCAGGTATAAACATGCGAGGACCGGGGACAGGTTTAAATCTGTCACCTGTTGTGTATTGAATGAGCATTAAAAAATCAAAAACCATCCAGCAGAAAATCGGCGAGGTCCGGGACGCGGCGCTGGATTACCACCGGAACCCGCCCCACGGCAAACTGACGATCCACTCGACCAAGCCTCTGGCCAACCAGCACGACCTGGCCCTGGCCTATTCACCGGGCGTGGCCGCGGCCTGCGAAGAAATCGTGCGGGAACCGGCGGAAGCGTCCGTGCTAACGACCAAGGGCAACCTTGTCGGGGTCATCAGCAACGGGACTGCCGTACTGGGTCTCGGCCCTATCGGCCCGTTGGCATCCAAACCGGTCATGGAAGGCAAGGCGGTGTTGTTCAAGAAATTCTCGGGCATCGACGTGTTCGACCTGGAAGTGAATGAGACCGACCCGGATAAACTGGTGGACATCATCGCCAGCCTCGAACCTACCTTCGGCGCCATCAACCTGGA
>JAJDUB010000074.1 GCA_022826885.1 Gammaproteobacteria bacterium | reverse complement strand
CTATGCTTTCGGTCGCAGGCGCCCGCAGGCGCAAAAAATCCGGCGCAATCATCGCATCACCTGGTGAGAAATCCGGGCTAGCGGAGCGCCCTTGCAAATAGAAGTACTGCGGGAACCTTTCGCCCGGGACGGCTATACGATCTCATACAACGAGCAGAGCCTGTTCACGGAAGTCTACGGCTTCGTCGGTCAAGCCGGCCGCATATTCCTCGAGGGCCAACTGCTGCGTCGTACCGATGCGCCCGCCAAATCAGTCCTGCTGTTCATGCATCCGTCATCGTCGTTGTCCCTCCTGCCGTTACCCACGGCACTCGCCGAAGCCGGCGTACACGTCATGTGTTGCGGCAGCCGCTACCTGCGTAACGACACGCCGCTCATCATGGAGAAGGTGCTGCTCGACCTGGGCGCGCATATGACCTTCGCACGCGACGAACTGAACTACGAGAACGTGATACTCGCCGGATGGAGCGGCGGCGGCTCTTTATCCATCTACTACCAGGCACAGGCCGAAATGCCCGGCGTCACCGCCACGCCCGCGGGAGACCCTGTTGACCTGGCTTCAGCCGGCCTGCCGCCGGCCGACGGGATTCTCAGTATGGCCGCGCATCTCAGCCGCGCGGAAACGTTGACCGAGTGGCTCGACCCTTCGGTCCTGAATGAATCCGATCCGGATACGCGCGACCCCGAGCTGGATATTTACGCACCGGAGGCAACTCACACGCCGCCTTTCAATGCGGAGTTTCTTGAAAGATTCAGATCGGCGCAGATCGCACGCAACCGGCGCATCACGGCCTGGGCGGAACAACAGCTTGATCGTCTCGCCAATGCCGGCGACGGCGCGGTCGAACACCCGTTCGTTGTTCACCGGACGATGTGCGACCCGCGCTGGATCGACCCTGCAGTCGATCCCAACCAGCGGGCACCCAATCACTGCTACCTCGGCGACCCGCGCGCAGCCAACTCGGGACCCGCGGGTCTTGCCCGTTTTACCACCTTGCGGTCGTGGATGTCGCAATGGTCCTTGGATAAAACCCGCGCACGCAGCGCGGACAATGCACCTGCGATCAGCGTACCGGCCCTGGTTATTGAAAACGGGGCCGACGATGCAGTGCCCGCATCACACCCGCGAAAAATTTTTGAACTCCTGGGCAGCCCGAACAAGCGCTTTGAACAGATTGACGGCGCCACCCACTACTACCGCGGGCAGCCCGCACACCAGGCGCAAGCAGTGTCTTTGCTGAAGGAGTGGATGAGCGAGCACATCACTTGAAAGTTCCGGGGCCGGAGTACAAATCGGCACTAGTACCCTGTCCCCGGCCGCCATTCATCAAGATTGTGAAACGAAAATGCTGATTGTATAAAATAGCCTGATGGAATTAAGGGGACACAATACATAATTCACCAGCACGGGGGAGCAACCATGAACCAACGGGTTTTACCTGAATGGAGTAAAGACGAACTGGAATACGTGGAACCGACCCAGGTGGTGCGCAGTTTCGGCTATGATGTATTCGCCAACGAGGTCAGCGAAGAGACCCTCCAGTACAATGAACAGACCGTAGCCAGGGTCCTGCAGGTGGACGGGGAGGTGGCCGCCGAAAAGAGGGATTATTCCGGTCCCGAAGCAGCGGCGGAGGATATCAAGCAGGCCGGCCTCGAGGCAGGCGCGGAAATGGTCGGCATCACGGAAGTCAATCCGTACCACATCTACAAGGGGCATGACGTGCCGCAAAGGTATGCCGTGGTCCTCGCCAGCAGGATGGATTATGACGAAATGAAGTACGGCGCCACGGAGCGGCACGTCCGGGAAGTGCTGCGCAGTTATGCGGAAATGGGCTCGCTGTCCGCCAGGGTGGCGGCCTATATCCGCTCTGCCGGCTACCCGGCACGGGCCCACTCGCTGAGGTTCGAGCAGATAAACATGATCCCCCATGCCATCCAGGCCGGCCTGGGGCAACTGGGCAAGCACGGCTCGCTCATCAACGACCGGCTCGGCTGTTCCTTCCGTTTGTCCGCGGTCACCACCGACTTGCCCATGAAGCTGGATTCGTTCAAGGATTACGGCGTCGAGGATACCTGCCTGAACTGCAGCATGTGCGTAAAGCACTGCCCGGGCGATGCCATTGTCCACGAGAAACAGGTCGTCAGGGGCGCGCTCAAGTGGGTGGTGGATACGGAAGCCTGCGCCCCCTACTGGGGCAGTTACCATGCCTGCGGGATCTGCCTGGAGGTCTGCCCCGCCAACGTCAAGGCGTTCGACGGGAAATACAAAAACTCGTTTATCGAGCGGATAAAACAGATTGACCTGAAACAGAGACGGCAGGAGTTGACGGAGGGCCTGCAACAACCCTGGGACAACGCGGTGGAACCGGATGACAAATCCGAAGGCTGGCGCAACCGGGTGAGAGGGCAGGGCCACGCCGCGTTCCTGATGCAGGGCATCCCGTCAGAGGGACTGCCGGAGGAAATCTATGAGATCCGCTCGGCCATGGGGATTCGGCCTGCTACCGGGCAGGCGTCCTGACCGATCTCAACATTGAAGATTGCATCAACGAGACCTGAATGTCCCAGATCCTGAAGAACCTGCCTGTGGGCAGCTATGCCGTCATATTCCCGTCAATCAGCAGCGGCGTCGATGAAGAGGGACACGAAGAAAAGCTTGCCGAATTGTACGGCCGGGTCCAGGAAATAGAGGGGTTCCTGGGCCTTGAATCCGCCTCAAGCAGTCCGTTCAAACTTGCCGTTGCATACTTTGACTCCCTTGAGTCCATAAACACCTGGAGACAAAACAGCGAGCATATTGCCGCCAAGAACAAGGCCCGTTCCACCTGGCTGGAAGACTGGCAGATAAGGATTTGCAGGATTGAGGATGTGTATGGGAAGTAGTCCCCAGGGTCGGGCCAGCCCGGTTTGCATCTGACCCCTCCGGTTGCTGAATATCGCGGATTATGCGAAAAGGAATTTCAGATGGGGAAGCACCTCAACGACGATAATCACTCCGACCATCCATTTCAACACCAGAAACTCACCTCTCAGCGCCTCCATATCAACTCTTAAAGCCTCCATATCGACCCTTAATGCCAGGAAATCCGACTTCGTTGCGAGACTCTGGTTCATGGCAGTGGTTATCGTGGTGACTATCGCCTCGGCCTGTGTGTCATTCAGTCCCGACCTGGTTATGGCCTTAACCGCCTGGTGGGT
>JAJDUB010000060.1 GCA_022826885.1 Gammaproteobacteria bacterium | reverse complement strand
TATCGCTTGCGTTACCTGGACCAGGCCAGGACCTATCACCATCCCCTGGACGCCAACAGCCGGCAACGTCTGACTGAGAGTTTTGCAAAAATCGCTTCGGAAACCGCCGAAGCGAATACTACCGTTGAATTGGAAGGCCGTGAACTGAAAGTAAAACGACTCGCTTCCGGCGTGGTCTGGTTTGATTTCATCGAGTTGTGTGACGGTCCCCGCGGCGTTGCCGATTACATTGAAATAGCCCGGCAGTTTCAAACGGTCTTCGTGGAGGGCATCCCGCAAATGGATGATATGGACAATGACAGGGCAAGGCGTTTTATTATCATGGTTGATGAATTTTATGACCGCAACGTCAAGCTGATTGTTTCGGCGATGGTCGCAGCACAGGGGCTTTACGTCGGCAAGCGCCTGGCCCGGGAATACAGGCGCACCGCAAGCAGGCTTACCGAAATGCAATCCCATGAATACCTGGGCCGTGCGCATTTGCCGGACTGACAAAAGAACTGGTGGGGACAGAATTTAATTCTGTCCCCTTTATGCTGTGCTATCATTCCACAGTTTCAGGGGAACAATAACAAGATCGAGGAGGTGTCATCGGTGTCCTATTCAACTGAAAACATTCGCAATATTGCCATTACCGGCCATAGCGGTTCGGGCAAGACCACACTCGTGGAAGCCTTGCTGCAGGGCGCCGGCGCGATCAATCAGAAAGGATCGGTGGCGCGGGGAACGACCGTATGCGATTTTGACCCGCAGGAGAAAACTCACCAGCATTCGCTGGACAGCGCGATTGCCAGCCTGGATTACCAGGGCAGTCACGTCAACCTCATCGATACGCCGGGATATCCTGATTTTATCGGCCGTGCATTATCCGTTCTGCCGGCCGTGGAAACCTGCGCTGTTGTTGTAAATGCCCAGTCCGGGATTGAAATGGTAACCGGCAGGATCATGGAGTCAGCCGGAGAAAGAGGACTGGACCGCCTGGTGATTGTGAACAAGATTGATGCCGATGGCGTAGATCCTGAAACCGTGCTGCAACAACTCAGGGAAGCCTACGGAAGCGAATGTCTGCCGTTGAATTTACCGGCGGCAGGCGGAACCGAAGTCGTGGACTGTTTTTTTCAGTCTGAAGGCAAGGAAACGGACTTTCTGTCCGTCGCAGAGGCTCACGTCAATATCGTCGACCAGGTCGTCGAACTGGATGAGGAACTCATGGAGCAGTACCTGGAACAAGGGGAGGACATCAAGCCGGAACAGCTTCACGAACCTTTTGAACAGGCCCTGCGTGAGGGCCATTTCATTCCGGTATGCTTTGTTTCTGCGGAAACAGGCGCAGGGGTGCCGCAATTACTGGAAGTTCTGGCAAGATTAATGCCGAATCCCGGCGAGGGCAATCCACCTCCCGTCTTCCGTGGTGAAGGTGACGCGGCTGAAGAGATCGAAATCAGGCCGGACCCCGGTGGGCATGTGATCGCTCACGTATTCAAAGTCAATATCGACCCGTTTGTCGGCAAACTCGGGGTGTTCAGGATACACCAGGGAACGGTAACAAGGGACAGCCAGTTGTATATCGGCGACGGCCGCAAACCGTTCAAGGTAGGGCACTTGTTGAAACTGCAGGGCAGGGAGCATAACGAAATAGACCGGGGCGTGCCGGGAGACATCTGCGCTGTGGCGAAAATCGATGAGATCCATTTCAACGCGCTGCTGCATGATTCCCACGATGAAGACCAGGTTTACCTGCAATCCATCGATATTCCCGCACCCATGTACGGCCTGGCCATTCAGGCGAAGAGCAGGGGGGATGAACAGAAAATATCAGACGCCTTGCACAAACTCGGGGCTGAAGATCAAAGCTTTCTGGTGGAGCACAATGCAGCTACAAATGAAACGGTCATCCGCGGCCTGGGTGAGTTCCACCTGCGAATCATGCTGGAAAAACTGAAGGACCGCCACAATGTTGAAGTGACTACAAGACCTCCGAAAATTGCTTACAAGGAAACCATTACCGCCAATGCCGAGGGACATCATCGGCACAAGAAACAGACCGGAGGGGCAGGGCAGTTCGGCGAAGTCTTCCTGAGAGTCGAACCCTTGCCAAGAGGCAGCGGCTTTGAGTTCGTCGATGCCGTCGTAGGCGGGGTCATACCAAAACCCCTGATCCCCGCAGTTGAGAAAGGCATCAAACAAGCACTGGAAAGCGGTTTCCTGTCCGGCAATCCGATGCAGGACATCAGGGTGACGGTGTATGACGGGAAGCACCATCCCGTAGATTCCAAGGAGGTGGCATTCATCGCCGCGGGCAAAAAAGCGTTTCTTGATGCGTTTCACAAGGCCAGGCCGGTCGTTCTTGAACCGATCGTTGATATCGACGTGACTGCTCCCAGTGGCGCCATGGGTGATATCAACGCCGACATTTCGGGCAAGCGGGGACGGATCAGCAACACTCTCGCTCTTGCCGGCGGCATGTCGACAATTACCGCCAGCGTACCGTTGAGTGAACTGGATAATTACCAGTCACAACTGAAATCCATGACCGGCGGGGCCGGCTCTTATTCCCTCAGTTTCAGCCATTATGATCCGGTACCGGCAAAAACGCAAAAAGAACTGATAGCCGCACACAAACCGAAGGAAGAAGAGGATTAAGCCCCCGAGAATCCAGGGGTCAGAGTAAGAAATTCGCCAGAATTTTTACTCTGACCCCAACTATCTGTTTATATCTATTTGTCATATAGATAGTCAAATTAAGCACTTTTATGCATAAGACTTAACTGCTATTCTTTGCGCCCTGTCGAATTTCGAGAGCAGTTTACAGTCGATATGTACCAATATGACGAATACGATCAGCAGATCGTAGACGAACGGGTAGCCCAGTTTCGCGACCAGACCCGGCGTTATCTGGCAGGAGAACTCAGCGAAGATGAGTATCGCCCGCTACGCCTGATGAACGGTCTGTACATCCAGAGGCATGCACCGATGCTGCGTGTGTCAATTCCATACGGCTTGTTGTCTTCAACCCAGTTGCGCATGTTGGCGTATATTGCAGACAAGTACGATAAAGGCTACGGCCACTTCAGTACCAGGCAGAATATTCAGTTCAACTGGCCCAGGCTGGAAACCGTGCCTGATATCCTGGCGGATCTTGCCAGTGTGCAGATGCATGCTATCCAGACGAGCGGCAACTGCATACGCAACATCACCTCGGACCATTTTGCCGGCATCGCCGAGGATGAACTGGAAGACCCGCGCCCTTATTGTGAAATCATTCGCCAGTGGTCAACATTCCATCCGGAGTTCTCTTTCCTCCCGCGCAAATTCAAGATTGCCGTATCCGGCTCGGAGAATGATCGCGCCGCTGTGCAGATACATGATATCGGCATTTACCTGGTCAGGAATGAAGAGGGTAAAACAGGCTGCAAAATACTGGTGGGCGGAGGCCTGGGGCGCACGCCTTACCTGGGGGTATGTATACGGGATTACCTTGAGAAGCAACATCTGCTGTCTTACCTGGAAGCCATCCTGCGGGTTTACAACCAGCTGGGCCGGCGCGACAACATGCATAAAGCCAGGATAAAGATCCTGGTCAATGCGATCGGTCCGGAAAAATTTACCGATATGGTTGAAACTGAATGGCGCCGAATCAGGGACACGGCCCTGTTGCTGGATCAGGTTGAGATCGACCGGGTCAAGGGTTTTTTCACCGAGCCGGAGTTTGACAAAAACGCTGCCGATGATGCAACGTTCGCAAAACGCCTGGTATTGCAGAAAGACTTCAAACTGTGGGTGCAGCGTAATGTAAAGGCTCACAAGGCGCCGGGTTACCGCGCCGTTTACCTTTCGCTCAAACACCCGGGCGTTGCCCCCGGCGACGCTACGGGCGCACAGATGAATTTTATTGCGACCCTGGCTGATAAATACGGCTACTCGGAAATACGCGTGACCCATGATCAGAACCTGATCCTGCCTCATGTCAGACAGGGAGACCTGTATTCGCTCTGGAATGCTCTAAGAAAGGAACAGCTCGCAACACCCAACATCGGCCTGCTGACAGACATGATCTGCTGTCCCGGGCTGGACTTCTGCAACCTGGCTAATGCAGGATCCATCGATATAGCCGGGCAAATCAATCAAAGGTTTAACGAACTGGATTACCTGCATGATATCGGTGATTTCCAGGTCAAGATGTCCGGTTGCATGAATGCCTGCGGTCATCATCATGTGGGACACATCGGGATTCTGGGTGTTGACAAGAAAGGCAAGGAATTTTATCAGCTTACGCTGGGAGGCTCGGCCGGGAATGCGGCGCGGCTCGGAGATCGTCTGGGTCCTGCCGTTGCAAAGGAGGAAGTGGCAGAGACCATAGACAGGATATTGCAGGTATACCTGGAACAGCGGGAGGGAGAAGAGCAGTTCCTGGAAACCTACCTGCGCGTGGGCCTGGACCCGTTCAAGGACCGGGTTTATGCGCCGGAATCGGAAGATTCAACCAGGATGAAGGCGGTTGCGGGTTATTAAGAACGGCAGGATCCTGGAAGACGGCTGGCAAAGGATCGCCGAACCGGATCCCGGGCAACCGTTGCCTGAAGGAGATTTGATCGTGCCCCTGGACTATTGGCGCAATAACAGGGAACCGTTGGCCCGGCATAATGGCAGGATTGCCGTTTGCCTGAATGGAGATGACAGTCTTGATGACTTCTCCGATTCGCTGGAGCAGTTTGAACTGGTCGCCCTGGAGTTTCCCAAATTTACCGACGGGCGGAGTTATTCCCACGCCCGGCTGTTGCGCGATCGGTTCGGCTACCGCGGCGAAATACGCGCAGTGGGGGAAGTGCTCAGGGATCAGTTATTTTTTATGCAGCGTTGCGGGCTCGATTCATACCAGGTCCGGGAGGACAAGGATGCGGAGGATGCGCTGAAAGGGTTGTCGGACTTCAGTGTTAAGTACCAGACGGCTGCGGACGGCGCGCCTCCCGTCTACAAGCTCCGGCAGAAGCAGCGAAATTAACGTCAGGGTACGCTGACTCTATCGGGGCTTCCCTGTTTAACCCTTGAGTGAACTGAGCCCCGTCTCCAGGTCATCATGAATGGTGAACAGGTTCACCAGGCCGCTTATCTCGAATATCTTCATGATATTTTCATTCAGGGAACACACTGAGAATGATCCGGAACTCTTGGCAAAACTCTTTGTGGCAAAAATCAGAACCCGCAGGCCGGCACTGGAGATGTAATTAACATCTGAAAAATTAATGATCATCTTGTTGCAACCATTTTTGATTTCTTCCATGACCTTATCATGAACCTGTCCTGAATTGGTCGCGTCAACCCGCCCCTTGAGGTTAAGAATAACAATACCATCCTGATTTACTGTTTCAATATCGCTCATTATTTTTTCTCTTTCTCTGTTGGTTGCCGGCTTTGATTCAGCCGATACAGTATAAACTTTTAAATCTGCCTGTCCAGCATTTTACAATAACCTGAAAGAATATACAAAATTGATTAATTGAGGTAAAATATACCTTCGGGAACATGCAAGGGACTCTTCAGTAAATATCGCTAGTGTATCACATCCTTTTAAGTAAGAGGCTGACTAATGAGAAAAGAAGAAGAAACCATCAAATGGGTGTTAAGTGATCTGTCTGATCTTTCCGAATTCTCGGATGAATTCAGAGCCTACTGTGAAGAAAAAAGCCTTGATGAAACCAAGATATTTGAACTGGAACTCTCCCTGGAAGAACTGATTGTAAATTCCTTTACCCATGGTTATGAGGGAGACGAAGAGGGATCTGTTACTGTAGAGGCTGAAGATACCGGGCCCAACGTCAAGATCAGTTTACAGGACAAGGCGCCTCCTTTTGATTTGTTCAGGGACGCTCCGGCGCCGCGGCTTGGAGGAGAAGACCCGGAACCGGAAACGGGAGTTGAACCTGAAAAGGAACCGGAACCGGAAGCCGAAACTGAATTAAAGCAGGAGAAAGTGGGCGGTCTTGGCATCCACCTGGTAAAAAGCCTCAATGACCGGGTTGAATACTATGGTTCACAGAATGGCAACATAGTGGTCATTATCAAGGCCAAAGCGTAATCGGGGATATTTACAGTTACAGCCCGGTGTATTGAAAGGACAGGATGGTAATATCATCGAACTGGTCAGCCCGTCCTATGAACCTGAGAACGCTTCTGAAAACGGAGTTTGTCATATCCTTGGCGGTCTCAAATTCATTTTTCTTCAGCAAATCCTCTAACCGGTCATCGTCGTAGAACTCATCCCGTATGTTCTGTGCCTCGGTCACGCCGTCGGTATAAAACAGCACCATATCGCCCTTGCCCATTTGAATGGATTGCTGCTTGAACTCAATGCCTTCAAAGGTGCCCACCAGGGGTCCCTGGATTTCCTCGAGACAAACCAGTTCGCCGGTATGTTTCTTGATGTAAGGCAGGTTGTGCCCTGCATTGGTTATCAGTAACTTCCCGGTATTCAAGTCCATAACTCCGATGACCAGCGTTACAAACATGTTGCTGTCATTGTTCAGGGATAATTCATTGTTGACCCGGGTGATGATATCTTTTGTCTGGTCGGTCTGATCCAGTACCTTGCTGAGCAGCGCCTTGGACATCGACATGAACAGGGACGCGGGTATCCCTTTCCCGGACACGTCCCCCACGCAGAAATACACTTTTCCTTCCTGTATCATTGAAAAGTCATAAAAGTCTCCTGAAACGCTCTGCGCAGGCTTCAGGAAGGCTTCAAGGGTAAAACCATCGCCCTCGATAGGATCCGGCAACATGTCCGTCTGCACTTTCTGGCCAATCCTGAGGTCCTGTGCAAGCTTGTCATTATGTGACTTGATTGTCTTGAATGCGCTCGACAGTTGCTCATTAGTCCGGGTAACCTTGCTCCGGCTCCAGATGGACATCAGCGTCAGCGTCAGGATCAATGCTGCCGTGAAAAGGCTGCCTGCCATCGTCTGCCGGGTGAAGGCCCTGAATGTCGCAAATGCTTCTTCACTGTGAAACTCATTGATAATGCCGAAACCATAGGTATTGTTCCAGTCCCAGAAGCCAACCACCTTTTGTCCGAGATAATTATCATATTCCCCCAATTCCCCGCCACTGTCGCCGGCGATCACGCGCCTGACCGAAAGGGGAAGATCGGAAGGCTTGTCCGCCTTGCCGTGTTGGCCGGCATAGACCCCTACGACGGACGTGGCGTCCGGATTCACCCAGGCCCTGTCGAATATCTCTTCCTTCCAGCGCGGTTCGCTGATAAAACGGCCTTCGGAATCGACCAGGTAAACCTCACCGTAATTGCCTGAGAAGCCCCTTCTGAGAATTTTAGCCAGGATACGCCGCGGGGACGCCATGATGAAAACGGCGCCTTTGTTTTCATCGATCAGGGCGCCAAAAACGATATTCCGGGATAACAGGTCGCTGTCGATATCCTGGTCGGGAAAATCTATGATGGTTTTCCGGAGCATGATCCGTTCCATGGTGCCCGCGGGAAACGCAAAATATTTTCCGATCAATTCTGCGCGGCTGCTGGAGAGTACCACACCGTCACGATCCACGATCAGGTAATCTTCAAATATTTCAGGATCGGCAATGCTCGAATCAATAGCAAACATTTTCAAATCCTGCTCGATTAAAATCTCCTCTTCGCGGTCCTGTTCAGGAATCGCAGCCGCCGCCAGTTGTTGATGCAGAACATGCTGCGGCTGATCTTTCAACAACTGCAGGGTTTCGCTGGAAACCTGCCGGCCGACCGCGTCCGCGAAGTTGGAAGCGTCCTGGCTGGTTTGATATAACCAGTCGAGCACCGCGCTGTGTGTGGCATCCAGGGTAAACTTCAACTCGTCCCTGACCTTGGTGTGGGATTGAATCCTGTTCTCGCTCAGGAACCACCAGGAAAGTCCCAGGGTGAGGAAGGTGACAATAACCGCGGCGACGATAAGCGGCCAGTTATGCCAGAAGCCTCTGAGAAAAAACTGCAGGGACAAGGTGTCCGTTGCAGTTTTTTCACTATCTTCTTTCTGTGACGGCTCAGCCTTGCTGGTCAGCCGCCTGACCAGCGCGTCACGCGCCGATCCCTTGCCTCCGGAATCGCTCGAAGTGTAACCGCTGGCAGCCAGGCGTTGCGCCAACCTCGACTTGCCGCTGTCCGTTCCTTTCTTTTTCATGGACATGGCGCCCAGGATCAGGGAGATAAGCGCAAGACAGGCGGACAGGCCCAGGGTAATCATCAATACCACATCCAGGCGCCGTTGTTTGTCACGGTAAGCTGCAATTTCCCCCGAGGTCCTGTGGTCGATGGCCTCAAAGAACTTCTCCAGGGGAGTCATGATTTTTTCCTTGGCCTCGTGGTATTGCTCGCCATGCAGCAGGTTGCGGGCCAGTTCCCGGTCGGGAGGGCTCCTGATGTAACTGCCCGCGCCATCCTCAAAAATACCGGCCATGGCGTTCATGGCCCGGTTTTCCAGGTTGACCAGTTCATTGGATTCGTTTTCCGTTTCCTGCAACAGGGCAAATTCGGTTTCCGTGAACTCGGCTTCCTTCATCAACCTTTTCAATGACCTGGGGGGCGTGTCCACGCGCGGCGGCATGTCCGTGGCTGAAACAAAATCCCAGTAGATATTGTGGTAATCTATCGGGCGCGGGGCATCTCCGCTCCTTATGGCCAGTATCCTGTCGAAATACTCCTTGAACTTCGGATCGCCGGTCACCGTATAAGTCCTGGCCATGCGGGTAAGGTCATCGGAGCTTTGCCGCAATTCATCAGCAAGCAGGTATGACTGGTATCGCCTGTCAGCCGCCTCCGCTATTTTCGCTTCATTATCGAGCACTTCCATGTACAGGAACAGTGAGAGCAGCATAAGCGTCACGATTGACGCAAAAATCCTCAGGGAGTGTTTTTGTAGATCCATAGCGCTAGAAAATTGTCGAAAATCTGTAATATCACTGAAGAACCGGCGCCCTGCGCGTGACACGACAGCGCGGGGCGCCCGTTAGGATTATACCCCGGTTGTGATCTTCAAAACGGAATATCGTCGTCAACAAATTCTCCACCATTACCAGGAGTATTCTCCTGCCGTGCGGGAGCATTTGCCGCAGACTGCTTACGCGCCTGTCCGGACGGGCCTGCAAACTCCTCTCCCGTGCCGCCCCTGCTGTCCAGCATTTGCATATCATTGGCGACGATTTCGGTAGTATAGCGGTCATTTCCGTCGCGATCCTGCCACTTACGCGTCTGCAGTCGCCCTTCCACGTAAACCTTTGAGCCTTTACGTAAATATTCGGACACGACTTCCGCCAGGCGGCCGAAAAAAACGATCCGATGCCACTCGGTCCGCTCCTGCTGGTCACCCGTTTCCTTATCCCGCCACGATTCAGAAGTCGCCAGGCTTATGTTGGCGATGGGCGAGCCGCCGGAGGTGTACCTCACATCCGGGTCGTTTCCTAGATTTCCGATTAGAATGACTTTGTTAATTCCTCTGGCCATAATTCAACTCCTTTATTATTGATATAAAACGAAAAACAACAACGTTGACACCGCTGTTTTCAAGCAAGGCGCAAATCCGGCTTGGACTCATGCCGAGCTTCCCTTATATTAGCAGGTTAATTCGAATCCGGCCAAACATATAAAGCATAGTGGATACCATACGGATCAGGGGCGCCAGGACCCACAACCTGAAGAATATCAATCTGGATTTTCCCAGGGACAGGATGATAGTGATCACCGGCTTGTCAGGATCGGGCAAGTCATCCCTGGCGTTCGACACCATCTACGCGGACGGGCAGCGGCGTTATGTTGAATCACTCTCTGCGTACGCCAGGCAGTTCCTGTCAATGATGGAGAAACCCGACGTCGATCATATTGAAGGACTGTCCCCGGCCATCAGCATCGAACAGAAGTCAACTTCCCATAATCCGCGCTCCACCGTGGGGACTATTACAGAGATATATGACTACCTGCGCCTGTTGTTTGCCCGGGTGGGTGAACCTCGCTGTCCGGAACACCAGACTCCTTTGGCAGCCCAGACCATCAGCCAGATGGTGGACCTGATACTGGAACAACCGGAAGGAAGAAGATTGATGTTGCTGGCTCCCGTGGTCCAGGGAAGAAAAGGTGAGCATATACAGGTAGTGGAAAGAATCAGGGCAGAGGGTTTTGTGCGGGCCCGCATAGATGGGGAAGTGCTTGAACTGGATAACGTGCCGGCAATGGACCTGCGCAGGAAACACACGATTGAGGCGGTGGTGGACCGTTTCCGGGTGCGCCCGGATATCGATCTGAGACTGGCGGAATCCCTTGAGACTGCAGTACGTCTTTCCGACGGTCTGGCAATCGTCGCTTCCATGGATGAAACCGATGCCGATGACATGGTGTTCTCAACCCGGTTCGCCTGTCCGGAATGCGGTTACAGCCTGAGTGAACTGGAACCCCGGCTATTTTCGTTCAATAACCCGGTCGGCGCCTGTCCCCACTGTGACGGTCTGGGCGTAATCCAGTTTTTCGATTCCGACAAGATAGTCCAGGATCCCGCATTGAGCCTGCCGGAGGGCGCCATACGTGGTTGGGACAGACGTAATGCATATTATTTCCAGCTGATCAAATCTTTGGCAAAACATTATGCTTTTACCATTGATACACCGTACGCCCGACTGCATGAGGATATTCGCCGGGTCATCCTGTACGGCAGCGGTTCTGAAGAAATCGAATTTGAATACCTGCACAGCAAACGCGGCATCATACGGCGCACCCATACTTTTGAAGGTGTAATTCCGAACATGCAGCGGCGTTACCGGGAGACCGAATCGGTCATGATCCGGGAAGATCTGAACAGATACCAGAGCAGCCAGCCCTGTCCGTCCTGCTCAGGCCAGCGCCTCAACCAGGCGGCGAGACATGTATTCGTAAACAATACCAGCTTGCCGACGATTACCTCTATGACCGTGATGCATGCCCGGGAGTTTTTTCAACACCTGGTCATATCCGGACGGCGCGGCGAGATCGCCACGCGCATATTAAAGGAAGTTGAGGACCGGTTGCGCTTCCTTGTCAACGTGGGTCTGGATTATCTTGCACTGGACAGGAGCGCGGAAACCTTGTCCGGGGGCGAGGCGCAGCGCATTCGACTGGCCAGCCAGATCGGCGCAGGCCTGGTCGGTGTGATGTACGTTCTGGATGAACCCTCCATCGGTTTGCATCAACGGGACAACAAACGCCTGCTGGCCACGTTGAGGCAATTGCGCGACCTGGGTAACACGGTGATCGTTGTCGAACACGACGAGGAAGCCATCAATGCTGCCGATCATGTCATCGATATGGGGCCGGGCGCCGGGGTGCACGGCGGCAGGGTGGTCAAGCAGGGCAGCCCCGATGATATCGCCCGGTGCAAGGAATCCCTTACCGGCGCCTACCTCTCAGGGAGAAAGCGCATTGATATGCCGTTACAGCGCATCAAACCTGATCCGGAACGGGTGGTGGTATTGTCCGGCGCTACGGGAAACAACCTCAAGTCGGTCCGGCTGGAACTGCCGCTTGGCCTTATGACCTGCATCACCGGTGTTTCCGGATCGGGCAAGTCAACCCTGATTAACGATACCCTGTACCGGATTGCCGCGGGTGAACTGAACTATGTCGGCGCAAAACCGTCCCCATACCGGACCATCTCCGGCCTTGAGTACATCGACAAGGTCGTGGATATCAATCAAAGCCCCATCGGTCGCACCCCCCGCTCGAACCCTGCCACCTATACCGGCCTGTTTACTCCCATCAGGGAGCTTTTCGCCGCCACCCAGGAGGCCCGGTCCAGGGGCTATAAACCCGGCCGTTTCAGTTTCAACGTCAAGGGAGGGCGTTGCGAGGCATGTCAGGGGGACGGGCTGATCAAGGTGGAGATGCACTTTCTGCCGGACATATATGTCATGTGCGACGTCTGCAAGGGCAAACGCTATAACAGGGAAACCCTGCAGGTCCGGTACAAGGGTAAAAACATCCATGAAATACTGGATATGACGGTGGAAGACGCCCGGGAATTCTTCTCGCCGGTGCCGCTCATCGCCCGCAAGCTGCAAACCCTGGTAGACGTGGGACTCTCCTATATCCGTCTCGGCCAGAACGCCACGACCTTATCCGGAGGTGAAGCGCAACGGGTGAAACTGTCCAGGGAGTTATCCAAACGGGATACCGGCAAGACTCTGTACATACTGGATGAACCGACCACCGGTTTGCATTTCCACGACGTCAAGCAGTTACTCGGCGTGCTGCATCGATTGCGCGACCACGGTAATACGGTAGTCGTTATCGAACACAACCTGGATGTCATCAAGACTGCGGACTGGATCGTTGACCTGGGGCCCGAAGGGGGCGATGGCGGCGGAGAGATCATTGCCGCCGGAACACCGGAAGACATTTCAAAACTGGCGCATTCCCATACCGGGCGGTACCTGGCGCCTGTTATCGGAAGGCACGTTACAGCTGAACCTGAAACTGAAACCCGGCAAGCGGAGTTGTTGTCGGCATGACTGCTCTCATCTGCGGCTCTTTCGCATACGACCGGATCATGGTGTATCCCGGACGTTTCAGGGAAGACATACTGCCGGACAAGATCCATATCCTTAATGTCTGTTTCGTCGTGCCGGACATACAGCACGAGTTCGGCGGTTCAGGTGGGAACATCATCTATAACATGAAACTGCTGGATATGGATTGCCTGCCTATGGGCACGGTCGGGATTGATTTTGACGAATACGGGAAATGGCTGGATATAAACGGGGTCGATCAGCGACACCTGCGGGTCATAAACGATACGTATACCGCGCAATGTTTCATTACTACGGACCTCGATAATAACCAGATCACGACATTCCAGGTGGGCGCCATGGCTCATTCCCATGAAAACAAGGTATCCATGGCGGAGGGAGTCAGTATCGGCATCGTCGCCCCGGACGGCAGGGAAGGGATGTTGCAGCATGCAAGGCAGTTTGCCGAAGCGGGCATCCCGTTCATCTTTGACCCCGGCCAGAATGTCACAGTACTGTCCGGCGATGAGTTGCTGAACAGTTTTGAACATGCGACCTGGCTGGTCTTCAACGATTATGAATGGCAACTGGTTGAAGACAAGACAGGTTTGACTACTGCCACCGTCCAGGATCTGGTCGATACCCTGATCATCACCCGCGGAGAGTCAGGTTCAACAGTTTATACCCGCGGGAAACATATCGATATCCCGACGGCAACGGCGGAACAACTGGTCGACCCCACCGGGTGCGGTGACGCCTACCGGGCAGGTCTTCTGTACGGCGTGGTGCACGGTATGGACTGGGATACGACCGGCAGGATTGCCTCCCTCATGGGAAAAGTCAAGATTGAAGTACGGGGCACACAGAATCATCGATTTACACGACAGGAATTCATGGATTTATTCAAACTTCACTTCGGATACTCCTTCCAATAACTAAATCCCCGGTTTGCAACTCCGGGTTCTTTACTCTATACTGCGCAGCCTTAATCCTTGCCTCACCGCCCGGACGGGAGGCTGAATCCATGAGGATATGACAATGAGACATTATGAAATCGTGTTTCTGGTCCATCCGGACCAGAGCGAGCAGGTGCCTGCGATGATCGAACGGTACCGCTCCATGATCGAGTCGAACCAAGGCTCCATACATCGCCTGGAGGACTGGGGCCGGCGCCAACTCGCTTATCCGATCAACAAGATCCACAAGGCGCATTATGTGTTGATGAACATTGAGTGCGACCAGGCCACCTTGCAACAGATTAATAACGCATTCAGGTTCAATGATGCCGTTATCCGCGATCTCATTTTTCGCAGGGATGCTGCCATCACGGAACCTTCACTCCTGGCGAAAAGCAAGGAGCAGGAACAGGAAAGAGAAATGGGAGGTGATCCGGATAACATAGTCCGTGAAGATACGGCCAGGGTTTACTCCGGGGCCGAAGAAACCGGGGATGACGGCAGCGGGGAGGAAACCGATGCAAGTGCGCCGGCGCAAGGCACAACCAACGGTACATCCGCTGACGAACCGGAAGTTGAGACGGACGGCTGACGGACTTGATCAGGGCTTCCTTAACTAACGAATTCAGGTGAGACATGGCAAGATATTTCAGAAGAAAGCGGTTCTGCAAGTTTTCTGCGGAAGGTATAGATGAAATTGATTATAAGGATATCAATACGTTGAAAGCATATATTACGGAAACAGGTAAAATTGTACCCAGCAGGATATCCGGCACCAAGGCCAAATACCAGAGACAGTTGGCGGCAGCAATCAAGCGGGCGAGATACCTGTCGCTGCTTCCCTACAGCGACGCTCATTAAAGCTTGCGCTTCCGAGTAAGGACGCGATGAAGGCGCTTGGCAACTATATACTGAGAAGCCGCGTACATGCGATCCTGGCGATCAGCGTATTGACGCTATTCTCGATATTTATTTCACCCTTTTCCTATTTCATCAGTGGCGCGCCTATGGGCCTCGCGGCCTTGCGCAAGGGACCTGTTACAGGCCTCCAGGTCGCTGCCGGCTGCCTGCTGTTGACGGCGTTGCCCGCCATGGCGCTGAACCTGCAGCCCGGTATCCCCATCGCATTCATGGCAACCGTCTGGCTTCCGGTGATCCTGTGTGCAGGATTATTGAGGAACACGCAATCCCAGGGGTTGATGGTCCTGTGTGCGGGCACGGTCGGTGTATTTTTTACGGCCTTGATTTACGTGATGCTGGAGGATATACAAAAATGGTGGCATGAATGGTTTGAGCTATGGCAGCAATACGCGAAGTCTGAACCCGCCCGGCAGCAGCTTGAACAGGCTTACCACTTGATCAGCCCGCTGCTGTCGGCAATTTTTGCATCCGGATTTGTCATCAGCCTCATTATTACGATGTTACTGGCGCGCTGGTGGCAGTCGGCACTGTTCAATCCGGGCGGTTTCAGGAAAGAGTTTTATGCATTGAGGCTGCCCCGCATCCTGGTCTTCCCGACGCTGGCAGGCCTGTTGACATTACTGCTTGTGTCCAGCACCGCATCAATGGCGCTGAGGGACACCGTGATCCTGATGCTGGTACTGTACCTGTTCCAGGGAATCTCCGTCATACACGGTTTTCTGTATACCAGGGCGCGTTCCAGGGTCTGGTTGATAGTAATCTACGGCATGTTTTTCATAATGCCGCGTTCCATCCTGTTGTTTGTGAGTTGTGTCGGAATCGTGAATGCCTGTCTGGGTGGAAAACCGATCCGGATTGGCGATAACAACGCATGATTATGCTATGCTTAACCTAAAATAAGGAGTAAAACAATGCAGGTAATATTACTGGAAAAAATCGGCAAATTGGGGGAGTTGGGACAACAGGTCAACGTCAAGCCCGGTTACGGCAGGAATTATCTCATCCCCAACGGCAAGGCAGTGCCGGCCACGCCTGAAAACGTAGAAAAATTCGAGGCGCAGCGGGTCGAACTGGAAAAAGCACAGGCCGATTCGTTTGCTACGGCACAGGGCAGGGCGGAAAAACTCAATGAACTGGAAATTACCCTGCATAGAAAAGTTGTTTCCGATGACAAACTGTACGGTTCCGTGGGGATAAACGAGATCGCCGCAGCTATTGCCGATGCCGGCCTGGAAGTTACGAAACGCGAAATCAGCCTGCCGGACGGTCCGTTCAAGTCGGTGGGTGAGTATGAAGTGGAACTGCACCTGCACGCGGATGTAGCTGCCCGAATCAAGCTCGTCATTGCCGCCGAAATGGAAAACGCCGAGGGCTGAACACGGCTGCCATTCCCGATATGGCCGAACCTGCTTATACCGCGCCTGATCCTGAAACGAGGTCACTGAAAGTACCTCCCCACTCCATTGAAGCCGAGCAGTCGGTGCTTGGCGGCCTGTTCCTGGATAAGGATGCTCTTATCAAGGTTGCTGAACGGGTACAGGCGGATGACTTTTACCGGCAGGATCACCGGATTATCTACAACGCCATCAATGCCCTTGACGGCGAGGGAAAACCGTTTGACCTGGTAACGGTTGCAGAATGGCTGGAATCCCACCAGCAACTGGATGATGCCGGCGGCCTGTCCTATCTTGCCGCACTGGCGGAAAATACCCCCAGTGCAAGCAATGTCGGCGTCTATGCGGATATCGTGCGTAAACGTTCAATACTCAGGCAACTGATATCCGCCACCGTGAAAATCAACGAAACCGTCTTTAATCCGATGGGGTTCAGCAGCGAACAGGTGCTTGATTTTGCCGAACAGACCATATTTGAAATCGCCGAACAGGAAACCAGGGGTAAACGGGTTTACAACAGTATCAAGGACCTGCTGGTGGGCGCCCTGGACAGGGTGGATGAATTATACCGGAAGAAAACACCTGTCACCGGTATCGCGACAGGGTTTGATGATTTTGATGAGCGTACTGCCGGGTTGCAGAAATCCGACTTGATCATCGTTGCCGGCAGACCCTCCATGGGTAAAACTGCGTTTGCCGTCAATATAGCCGAACACGCAGTGATCAAGGAAGGGTTGTCCGCGGTCATCTTCAGCATGGAGATGCCGGGCGAGCAACTGGCCATGCGCATGATGTCGTCCCTGGGCAGGGTTGACCAGCACAAGGTCCGCACCGGAAAACTTCATGACGATGACTGGCCGCGCCTGACGTCGGCGGTGACGCTGCTCAAGGACAAAAAGCTGTTTATTGATGACACGCCGGCATTGACCCCGGCGGAACTGCGGGCAAGATGCCGGCGTATAGCCAGGGAACACAGCCTGGACATGATTATTATCGATTACCTGCAGTTAATGCAGATTCCGGGCACGTCGGAAAACCGCGCAACGGAAATCTCCGAGATATCCCGCTCACTGAAAGCCATGGCCAGGGAACTGGACGTGCCTGTGGTGGCGCTGTCCCAGCTCAACCGCAGCCTTGAACAACGCCCCAACAAGCGGCCGGTCATGTCCGATTTGCGCGAATCCGGCGCCATCGAACAGGACGCCGATGTCATCGTGTTTATTTACCGGGATGAAGTCTACGATGAGGACACTGCCGACAAGGGCATTGCGGAAATCATCATCGGCAAACAGCGCAACGGCCCCATCGGCACGGTGAAGATGGCTTTTCTCGGCCAATTCACCCGGTTCGAAAACTATATCGAAGAACCATCATACATGCCTGACAGGGATGAATGACCCGGCGCGAAAGGTAAAGACCAGGTACCAATGCAGTGAATGCGGAGCGGTCACGCTCAAGTGGACCGGGCAGTGCGCGGATTGCAGCGCCTGGAACACGCTGAGCGAAGTAGCGCTCGAACAGAAGACATCGCTCGGAGAACGGTTTCAGTCCCATGGTTCCGATCAGGCCGTAATCCGCAAACTGGACGAGGTGGACCTGGTCAAACAACCGCGGATGTCAACCGGGTCTGATGAACTCAACCGTTCCCTGGGTGGGGGTCTGGTCAGCGGTTCCGTGATCCTGCTGGGCGGCGATCCCGGCATAGGCAAATCCACGCTGTTGCTGCAAGTGCTGTCCTCACTGGCGGATCGGGATCATGTTAAAGCCTTGTACGTGAGCGGTGAAGAATCCATCGAGCAGATCGGCCTGCGAGCCGCCAGGCTGGGTTTGCAGACCGCCGACCTGCTTGTACTGGCGGAAAACCACCTGGAACATATCTTTACCGCCGCGCACCAGCATAAGCCCCGGGTACTCGTGATCGATTCCATCCAGACCGTATTTTCCGATGCATTACAGTCCGTTCCCGGTTCGGTTGCCCAGGTGCGCGAATGCGCGGCCAGGCTGGTACGGTTTGCAAAACAGACGCAAACCACGGTTTTCCTTGTGGGACATGTCACCAAGGAAGGCGCCCTGGCGGGCCCGCGGGTACTGGAGCACATGGTCGATACGGTTTTGTATTTCGAGGGTGACGGCAACAGCCGTTATCGCATGATTCGTTCCGTCAAGAACCGTTACGGCGCAGTCAACGAATTAGGCGTATTCGCAATGACCGATAAAGGTCTTCGGGAAGTCAGCAATCCGTCAGCTATTTTTCTGACGGCCGATGGTGAACCGGCGCCGGGCACATCCATCCTCGTAACCCGGGAGGGCAGCCGCCCCCTGCTGGTTGAAGTCCAGGCCCTGGTGGACCAGACCCATAGCAGCCAGCCGCGGCGGGTGGCCGTGGGCCTGGAACAAAACCGGTTATCCATGTTGCTTGCAGTCCTGCACAGACACGCAGGCGTTGTTACCTGGGACCAGGACGTATTCCTCAATGTAGTCGGCGGTGTCAAACTCACGGAGACTGCGGCAGACCTGGCAATTCTTGTTGCGATCCTGTCGAGCCTGCGTGACCGGCCCCTGGCCGAAAACCTGGTTGTATTCGGCGAGGTCGGGCTGACTGGTGAAATCAGGCCTGTACAGGAAGGGCAGGAACGCCTCAAAGCGGCGCAAAAGCATGGTTTTAACAAGGCCATAATTCCCGCGGCAAACTCTCCTAAAAGGAAGATGGGAAAAGTCGAGATATTTCCGGTCAGGAAACTGAGTCAGGCTATCGAAGCTCTGCAGTCCATGTAAACTTCCCTGACCTGGCCGAACAGGACGCCACCCGTTCGTTAGCGCCCCTCTCGTCATTCCCGCGCAAGCGGGAATCCAGTGAAGTACTTGTCCCGAAGGGACACTTTATTGGGACTAACCCCCGGATTCCAGGCGTTCGCGTATCCCGGTCTCCAGTTCCTCGGCCATGCTGATTTCCTGTTCCGACAACTCCTGCAGCAGGGTGTCGCGCCGATGGACATCCATCTGGTTGCCGTCCTCCACCAGCAGGTTGTACCAGGCCAGGGCCCGTGGTTTGTTCCTGGGAACGTCTTCCAGGCCGTTGAGATAGATCAGCGCCAGGCTGCGCTGGGCCGCGGTATGGCCTTGTGCGGCGGATTTCTCATACCACTCGACTGCCCTGGCAGGATCCTTTTCTGTCCCGTCTCCGTTGGCATAGGCGGCGGCCAGCCGGTACTGGGCCGGGGCATACCCCTCCCCGGCCGATCTGGTGAAATGCTCGAAGGCTTTTGCATAATCCTGCTCAAGGGTGTTGCCCAGGGCATAGGCCATTCCCAGTTCATAATTGGATACGGCGCCTGAATTCGCCAGCGGAGCAGGACGCCCCACATCGCTTTGCGCTGCCGGGACCGCACTCTGATTGCCCGGTCCTGCCGGTTCCGTTGTCCCGTCAACCGTTTGGTCTTTTTCCTTATCCTTGCCGAACAAGCGGCCAAAAAATCCTTTTTTTTCAGTCTTTGCCGGGGATGGAGCCGGCGTCTGCGAAATAAGCGGCGGCTGTGCAGGGGCTTCAGCTACCGGCTCCGGTTTTTTGTCACGTCCGAACCAGCGTTTGAAGAAGCCGCGTTTCTCCACCTTGCCCCCGGCGGCAGGCCGTTTCTCAACCTTGAGTGGAGGCAGAGATGCGGCCTCGCGCTCCAGTTCTTCCCTGGTCTTTGCAGTACTGATACGCCTGAGACTGGCGAGGTTATCAGCCGCATCCTTATGGCCCTGCTGCGCCGCTTTTTCATACCAGTGGATTGCCTCGGTATCGCTTTGCGGCACTCCTTCTCCCATCATGTACACGTTGCCGAGCCGGTACTGGGCCTCGGCATGTCCCAGTTCCGCGGCGCTGGCATACCAGCGCGCAGCCCTCGCAACATCAGGGTCCACTCCTGAACCGCGGTGATAAAGCACGCCTATTTCGTACTGAGCCAGGGCATTGTCCTGTCCGGCAAGAGAATAAAACAGGTCATAAGCAATATCGTATTCCTGGTTCCGCAGCGCCTGGTAAGCGGCATCCATGGTCTCTGAGCCGGCGTCGGCGGCCTGATTTTCACCGTCTTCGGCGCCGGCGGCGCTGCCGCCCGCAACGGTCAGGATAATGGTAAAAACAACAGGAAGGAAAAACCGAATCACGGATCACATACGGACGCTATGTTAAGATAGCGCCCATTGTACCCAAAAACCCCGGCACAGAGAACACTCGCTGCATCCATGAAGGCAGAAACACTTTATGACAAGTTGTGGAATGAGCACATAGTCACGGACTACGGCGACGGCGCCTGCCTGCTTTACATAGATCGCCATCTTGTGCATGAGGTCACCTCGCCCCAGGCATTTGAAGGGCTGAAACTGGCCGGGCGCGAACCCTGGCGCCGCACGGCCAGCCTTGCCGTGCCTGATCACAACGTACCCACGCGAAACAGGGATTCCATTGACGATCCCGTGTCAAAAAAGCAACTGGATGCCCTGGAGAGAAACGTCAGGGAGTGGCGCATTCCCTATATTAAACTCTCTGATGAGCGTCAGGGCATAGTACATGTCATCGGCCCTGAGCAGGGTGTGTGCCAGCCCGGGATGACAATCGTCTGTGGCGATTCCCATACTACAACCAATGGCGCGCTGGCAGCCCTCGCCATGGGAATAGGCACTTCCGAGGTGGAGCATGTCCTGGCTACCCAGACCCTGGTGGCAAGAAAATCGAAAAACATGCGCATCAATGTGAGCAACAGGCTGGCGCCGGGCATCACGGCCAAAGACCTGGTGCTGCATATCATCGGCAGAATCGGGACAGCCGGCGGCGCCGGGTCTGTTATCGAATTTACAGGCGCCGGCGTCACCGCCTTGTCCATGGAAGGGCGCATGACCTTATGCAACATGGCCATTGAAGCCGGCGCCCGCTCCGGTCTGGTTGCCGTGGACGACAAGACCATTGATTATGTCAAGGGACGTCCGTTTGCGCCTGACGGAGATGGCTGGAACCAGGCTGTGACATATTGGAAAGGCCTGCGCAGCGACCCGGATGCCATGTTTGATCAAACCGTGGAGATTGATGCCGGCCAGGTGCAGCCCTGTGTAACCTGGGGCACTTCCCCGGAGATGGTGGTATCTGTGCACGATGATGTTCCTGACCCAGCCGACGAACCGGACCCGGTAAAGAGGGAAGGCATGGCGAATGCGCTGTCTTACATGGACCTGGCGCCCGGCACGCCAATCAGTTCCATCAGGCCGGACAAAATTTTTATCGGTTCATGCACCAATTCACGTATTGAGGACCTGCGGGAAGCCGCCCGGGTGGTTGCCGGCAAACAACTCGCGGAAAACATCAGGCAAGCCATAGTCGTGCCGGGCTCAGGACTGGTAAAACGCCAGGCGGAAACGGAAGGACTGGACAGGATATTCTCGGACGCCGGTTTTGAATGGCGCGAACCGGGTTGTTCCATGTGCCTGGGCATGAACGAAGACAGGCTGGGCGCAGGCGAACGTTGCGCATCCACGTCAAATCGCAATTTTGAGGGGCGCCAGGGCGCCGGCAGCCGCACACACCTGGTCAGCCCGGCCATGGCGGCGGCGGCGAGCATAGCCGGCCACTTTACTGACGCGCGTGAATATATATCCGCAGATGACGCAGATTAACGCAGATTATTGTTGTCAGTTCTATGATTTCTCACCCAAATAGATTATCTTGCCACCTGCTTGATACCGGAAAAAACAAACTGATGCGGATAATCT
Source organism: Gammaproteobacteria bacterium (assembly GCA_022826885.1). Lineage (GTDB taxonomy): Bacteria > Pseudomonadota > Gammaproteobacteria > Eutrophobiales > Eutrophobiaceae > JAAXHV01. The sequence goes on along the minus strand of JAJDUB010000060.1, from coordinate 33,046 downwards.
AATCATGCATGCTTTCACCGCCATTGACGGCCTGGTTGCGCCGCTGGACAGGTCCAATGTCGATACCGACGCCATCATTCCCAAGCAGTTCCTGAAATCCATCCGCCGTAGCGGTTTCGGCCCCAACCTGTTCGATGCCTGGCGCTATCTTGATGCAGGGGAACCGGAACAGGATTGCAGCCGGCGCCCGTTGAATGAAGACTTCGTGCTGAACCGGTCCCGTTACCGGGGAGCGCAAATACTTCTGGCCCGGGAAAATTTCGGCTGCGGTTCATCCAGGGAACATGCCGTCTGGGCCTTGTACGAGTACGGGTTCCGTTGTGTGATTGCGCCAAGTTTCGGCGACATATTTTTTTCCAATGCCGGCAAGAACGGCTTGCTGACCATCGTTCTCCCGGTACAACTGGTTGAGCAGTTGTTCAGGGAAGTCGAAGCAACCGAAGGGTATCGTCTGAAAGTCGAATTACAGCCACAGACAATTACAACACCATCCGGCAAGGTATTGAGTTTCGATGTCGAGACTGCGCTCAAGGAGAGGCTGCTGCAGGGTCTGGATGATATCGGGATGACCCTCGAACACAGCGATTTAATTCGGGAATATGAACGGCAAAAGGCGGCAGAGAAGCCCTGGCTGTTTCCGGACCCGGACTGAGGAAATTTACCATGAAAGAAGCAGTTATCGCAGCCGCCGCGCGCACACCCATCGGCAAGGCGTGGCGCGGCGCATTCAATAACACCAAGGCGCCGACCCTGGGCGGCCACGTTATCCGTGAGGCCGTGCGGCGCGCAGGCCTGGAAGCGGGGGAAATCGAGGACGTCATCATGGGTTGCGCCATGCAAATGGGCACGACAGGCTGGAATATCGGCAGGACCAGCGCCTTCGCCGCGGGGTTGCCTGCCTCGACAAGCGCCATGTCTCTTGATCGGCAATGCTCCTCGGGCATGATCGCTATCGCCAACGCGGCAAAGCAGGTGATCCTGGATTATACTCCCGTAGTCGTAGCCGCAGGGCTGGATTCCATAAGCCTGGTGCAGAACGACGCCTTCGAACTGGTGAGCAAGAGTACCGATGAAGGCGTGACACGGCACAGCGCGCATGCCTATATGCCCATGTTGCAGACTGCGGAAACGGTGGCCCGGCGCTACCGGATCAGCCGGGAAACCCAGGATGAGTTCGCACTGCAAAGCCAGCAACGCACTGCGTCCGCCCAGCAATCCGGTAAATTTGACGAAGAACTGGCCCCCCTGGCAACAACCAAGGCCGTACTCGACAAGGAAACCGGAAAAGTAAGCTACCATGAGGTTGTCCTGGAACAGGATGAAGGCAATCGTCCGGATACAACTCCGGAGGGTTTGCAGGGGCTGGCCCCGGTCATTGAAGGCGGCTGCATTACCGCCGGGAATGCCAGCCAACTGTCGGATGGGGCCTCCGCCTGTGTGGTGATGGACGCCCGCCTGGCCGAACAGAGAAACCTGGAGCCGCTGGGGATATATCGCGGCATTGCGATTGCCGGCCTGGAGCCTGACGAAATGGGCATCGGTCCGGTCTATGCGGTGCCGAAGTTACTGAAACAGAACGGACTGACCATGGATGATATCGATCTCTGGGAATTGAACGAGGCATTTGCGGTGCAGGTGGTTTATTGCCGCGACAAGCTTGGCATTCCCAATGAAGCGCTTAACGTGAACGGCGGCGCCATTTCCATCGGCCACCCGTACGGCATGTCCGGCAACCGCATGGTCGCCCATGCCCTGATGGAAGGCAAGCGCCGCGGCGCCCGCTACGTGGTGTGCACCATGTGCGTCGGCGGCGGCATGGGCGCCGCGGGCCTGTTCGAAGTCGCCTGACCGGGGCCTTGTCATGAGTGAAAAAAAACACGACGCTGCGCTGCAGGCCTGGAACGCTTATTCCGACCTGTGGCTTAACGCCACCAAGGCGATGCTGGGAGAGGAAAGCAGTACGGTGCGGGAACCCGACAGCGGGGACCGCCGTTTCAAACACCCGGCCTGGGACGAGAATCCTTTTTTCAGTCTCATCAAACAATCTTACCTGGTCACCGCCGACGCCATACAGTCCACCGTCGCGGAGGCGGAAGGAATGGACGAGGATACCGCCAGGAAGGTGAATTTCTATACCAAACAGTTTGTGGACGCCATGTCGCCGACCAACTTTCTGCTTACCAACCCGGAAGTGCTGGAAGCCACTCTGGAATCCAAAGGAGACAACCTGCTCAAGGGTATGCAGAACTTTATCGATGACATCGATGCTGAAAGCGGGCAGTTGCGCATCACCATGACGGACCGGGATGCGTTTGAACTGGGCAGGAATGTTGCCACCACGCCAGGCAAGGTGGTTTTCCAGAATGACCTGCTCCAGTTGCTGCAGTTCGAACCGGCAACCGAACTGACCTGCAGGCAGCCGCTGCTAATCATCCCGCCCTGGATCAACAAGTATTACGTGCTGGACCTGCAGCCACATAATTCCCTGATCAAATGGCTGGTGGACCAGGGGCATACGGTGTTTGTCGTTTCCTGGGTAAATCCCGATGAGAAGCTGGCGCACAAGGACTTTGCCGACTATGTGACGGAGGGGGCGCTGGCGGCCATGGATGCGGTGCAGGAAGCCACCGGGGAATCCGGCATCAACCTGGTGGGATACTGCATCGGAGGCACCCTGCTGGCGGCGACTCTTGCTTACATGCAGGAAAAAGGCGATAGGCGCGCGCTTTCCGCGACGTTTTTCGTATCCCTGATCGATTTTTCAATCCCCGGGGACCTGGGCGTGTTCATCGATGAACAGCAACTGGAGAACCTTGAAAAGACCATGAATGAAAGGGGTTACCATGACGGCAAGGAAATGGCCACTACGTTCAACATGTTGCGCGCCAATGACCTGATCTGGTCGTTCTACGTGCGCAACTACCTGCTGGGTAAAGATCCGTTTCCTTTTGACCTGCTTTACTGGAATGCCGACTCCACCCGACTCCCGGCCAGGATGCACAGCACTTACCTGCGCACCATGTACCTGAACAACGAGTTCAAGGAACCGGGAGGATTAAGCGTAGCCGGCATTCCCATCGACGTCAGTGCCATTCAAACCCCGGCATATTTCATTTCCACGGAAGAAGACCATATCGCGCCCTGGGAGGGCACCTACCTGGGCGCGCAACTGCTGTCCGGGCCGGTCAGGTTCGTACTTGGCAAGTCAGGCCATATTGCCGGCATCATCAACCCGCCTGCTGCGGACAAGTACGGCTATTACACCGGTTCCGGGACTGACATCCCGCCCGCTGAATGGCGCGCCAATGCCGATACGCATTCCGGTTCCTGGTGGCCGGACTGGCTGGAATGGCTGGAGCAGTACGCCGGCGAAAAAACTCCCGCGCGCCATCCCGGCGCCAACGGTCAGCCTGTCATCGAAGATGCGCCGGGCAGTTATGTAAAGCTCAGCTTTTAATGAGATTTAACCAGGCCCTGATACAGGGGACCTTGCTCAAACGTTACAAACGTTTCCTGGCCGACGTTGAGCTTGATGACGGAAGTATCGTTACCGCACACACTCCCAATACCGGTTCCATGCTGGGTTGCTGCGAACCCGGTTCCCGGGTCTGGCTGTCAAATTCAGACAACCCGAAGCGCAAATATACCTTGAGTTGGGAACTGGTTGAGGCGGCTCCGGGAGTCCTTGTCGGCATAAATACAGGCCTGCCGAATAAACTGGTCAGAGAGGGAATACAGGATGGAACAATAAAAGACCTGCAGGGATACGACGCAATACGGCAGGAAATACGCTACGGCGCGGAAAACAGCCGGATTGACCTGCTGTTGGAGGGGGCCGGCAAACCGGACTGTTACGTTGAAATAAAAAACGTAACACTCGCTCAAGAGGGCATCGGCTATTTTCCTGACGCTGTCAGTGAACGGGGAAGTAAACACCTGCGCGAACTTGCGGAGGTTGCCGCAGGAGGGAAGCGCGCAGTAATCTGTTTCTGCGTCCAGAGAAAAGACGTTTTTGAAGTTCGGCCCGCCGATAGCATAGACGGAATATACGGCGCTACACTGAGACAGGCTATCGATGCCGGTATGCAGGCCATTGCCTGGCGCGCCTATGTCTCTGTAGATGAAATCCGGATTGATACAAAACTGCCGGTAGTGGCAACTGAAAACTGAAACATGATGTACAATTTGTCCCCGGCCACGGCCCTGTTTCAACCTTCGGCCATGAACGGCTGACAAATCCGTTTGTCGGCGATTAACTGGAATCAAGAGGAATAAAAAAATGCAATTATATGTTTTCCCGCCTTCACCCAATTCGCTGCGCTGCCAGGCCGTTGCCAACCACGTCGGGCTTGACCCGGAACTGATTACCATGGATCTGCATACGGGCGCGCAGATGAATGCCGACTTCGTTGCGTTGAACCCGAATCACAAGATTCCCACCCTGGTGGACGGAGACTTTGTCCTGTGGGAGTCCAACGCCATCATGCTGTACCTGGCCCGGAAGCAGCCCGACAATGACCTGATTCCCGAAGATTTACATGACCGGACCAGGATGACCCAGTGGTCCTACTGGAACGCGTCGCACTGGGGGCCCACCTGCGGTATCTTTACCTTTGAGAACCTCGTCAAAAAGTTCATGAATATCGGCGATCCGGACCCTGCGCAACTGGTAAAGGGTGCGGAGGAATTCAAGCGTTTCGGAACAGTATTGAACGATCACCTCAAAGGTCGTGAAACACTGGTGGGTAATTCGGTAACCCTTGCCGACCATGCCGTGGTGTCATGGCTGGTGCACGCGGAAGCAGCCGATCTCCCGCTGGATGGTTATGCCGAAATAACCCGCTGGTCGGGAAACATCCTTGGCTCAGCCCCCTGGCAGGAGGCGCTTGCTACAATACCCGGTGGCTGAGATCCGGTGGCGGACTGCCTGGCGGTCGTCAACCCGCCAGGCGCTCGCCGGACATTTGCAGGTATTCTTCCTCGAAGAAGAACCGGTCCGCCCCGAAAGCGGGTTTCAGGTGGTCCAGCCAGGTCGCGTTCTCATCGAATTCGGCGAAGAATGGCTGTTGTGTCCAGGCTTCGTTACGGCCCTGCAGGAAGCGCAGCAAGAACACCTTCTCATTATTGATTTCCGTTATACCCTGTACCTGTACCTTGCCTGGAGAGGCACTCATTGAGGGTCCCCGTACCGTTCGGGCAAGCCCGGATACGGACTGGTATGCGGTCTGGTAAACTTCCAGGGCCCGCGCCAGGGGCACTTCGAAGTAACGCCGGGCGCCGGTATCCCGTTCCACAAACATGTAATAAGGAATCATGCCCAGTCGCACCTGCTCCCTCCACAATCTCGACCAGACCAGGGGATCATTATTGATTTTGTCCAGTAATGGCCCCTGACAACGGATTTCGGCGCCGGTATTGCGAATCCGCTGGATGGCGCGCCTGGTCATGTAGGATTCCAGTTCTCGCCAATGGTTGAAGTGAGCCATGAATGCCACGTGTTTACCTGCCCTCACCAGTCTTTCCAGCAGGCGCAGGAGTTCATCGGCATCTTCGTCGGTGACAAAACGGTGCGGCCAGTAGGTCAGGGCTTTGCTGCCAATGCGCAAGGTTTGAACATGGTGAAGTGAGCGGTCAAGCAGAGGTTCGATATAATACTTCAGGTGATGGGTTTTCATCACCATGGGGTCGCCCCCGGTAAGCAACAGGTCGGAGACTTCCTTATGCCGTTTCAGATAGGTATAGAGACCGTCCGATTCGGCAGATGAAAACCGAATCGATTTATCTCCGACAAATTGCGCCCAGCGAAAGCAAAAAGTGCAGTAGGAATGGCAGACCTGGCCCTGGGACGGGAAAAACAGGACGGTTTCATGGTATTTATGCTGCATCCCGCCCAATGGCTCGTCATCCAGCATCGGCACGTTCAATTCCATTTGTCCGGCCGGATGCGGGTTGAGATCCTGCCGGATCTGGGTCGCAAGGGCATGAATGGTCTTGGTGTCGGCGCCTGATTTGATCAGTTTCGCCATCCGGTTGAATGCAGCCGGTTCCAGCATGTCCTTTTGGGGGAAAGTGAGCAGGAACATGGGGTCTGTTTCGGCATCATCCCAGTCGATGAGCGTATCGAGCACATACTGGTTGACCCTGAAAGGCAGAATTTTGGCAACGACGCGAATATCGTGGCGTAATTGGCTGGGCAGGCTGTCGAGTTGGCTTATCTGGTCAAGATGTTTTTCTGTGTATACTTTGAACTTTGTGCTTGGGACAAGCTCAGGCCTTCTGGCAATAGCAGCATAATTCAATGATACTCTCCCTATAATTTTTTTCGGGGCTGTCGTATTTATTATTTGCCCCAGCGGGTTATTTTAGTTTTCTACATTTAAGTTAAGATAATAACAGACTTTATGCGTGATGACAATGTTCATCGCTGTTCACCCAGTGTGGCGCAGCCTGTACTTTAAATTTAACAACGTGAACATTAAAATTATATTACGGTTTAACCTGTTGTTTTTTGCCTGGGGCTGAGCAATGCTTCTTAACAGAACCAAAACGAATATGCCGGATATGGGCAACGCCCTGCCGGGGCGCGCCGTGGCGCTGCCCACTGCAGAGCGGCATTATGTCCATGGCCGGCCATTGAAACCGCCTTTCCCTGAAGGGATGATGCAGGCCGTGTTCGGACTGGGCTGTTTCTGGGGGGCGGAGAGGATATTCTGGCGACTGAAGGGCGTTTACACCACGGCGGTCGGCTATGCCGGCGGGCTTACGCCAAATCCCACCTATCGAGAAGTGTGCAGCGGAATGACGGGTCATAATGAAGTGGTGCTGGTGGTTTATGATCCTGAAGTCATCTTCTACCGGGATTTACTACGGGTATTCTGGGAGTCGCACGATCCGACCCAGGGCATGCGCCAGGGCAATGATATCGGAACGCAGTACCGGTCCGGTATCTATACCTTTACCGGTGAACAGGACAGAAGCGCCCTGGATTCAAGAGATGAGTACCAGACCGTCCTGTCGGGTAGCGGTTATGGCAGTATCACTACCGAGATAACGGATGCCCCGGCATTTTATTACGCGGAAGACTACCACCAGCAATACCTGGCAAAGAACCCCGGCGGGTACTGTGGACTTGGAGGGACCGGAATCAGCTTTGGCAACCCCTGATTAAGTCAGAGCGTCATCAACTCCCAGGCACCCCGGCGGCGTATTTGTTAATCCATTCTTCTGCCGCTCCTTCCCGGTTGAGAACAAACGGACCTTCGCGAAATTTCTTTTCCTTGATATATTCCTCAATATAACAGGTCTGTTCCACTATACGGGCGCGGCTGGCGTCTTCATGGTGTCCGAGCCATAAGCCGATCTCGTAATAATCTTCCCGGTCGCGCACCATCACTACCTTGCCGCGGATTTTCTCCAGCCTGTCATTCAGCGTGATTGTCGCTTCTATGGTCGTGCCGGGCGCCAGGTATTCCTCGGACTGGAACAACAGGCCGGTGTTGCCCTGGTTATCCCCGGACTGCTCCATTTCAATATCCGGCAAAAGACGCTTGTAATCCAATGGAAAGCCGTGCCGGTGGTGAATAAAGCCGGTTTGTGCGTCAGTAATGGGGACATTGCCGATATCCTTCAGGTATGTCCTGCGCTTATCCCCGGAACGTCTTCTCATCATGCTGTTTACTTTTTGTAATAACATAGCCCCCACCCGGTTGAAATTACTGGTTGTACCTTATATCCTATTGATATGGAAAAATCAAGTGTTTTTTTCAAAAAAACATAAAGTTAAACGATCTACGTAATATTTAACCTGAATAGAATATCCGAATTGCAGGATGAGTTCGTAATGAACAGAAATACTGCCATTATCGCAATCGCCCTGATTGCCGCCGCTACGGCTTACTCGTTTCTGAGCCTCGATGGAACCGCAGGGAAGGATGGGAGCGAACCGGACAACGTTCAGTCAAGACAGGCGAAGCCCCCCAGGCATACGGAACCCGGTCCTGCCCGGACTGCAGAACAAAAACGCAGGGAAGCGATGCGCACCGAATATGACAGGCTTGAGCAGGCGCGGGATGGCGTAAGGAAACAGCTTGGAATACTCAAGTCCCGGTTATGGAAACTGCGCGTGCCGCCTGACCGGTCCAGGGCAATACAGGAACAGATGCGGCAGGGTTATGCGCTATTGAAAAATCCACCCTTACTGGGCGCTTTTTCAAGTGCGGACGAAATTGCCAGGGAAATAGAAAAAGTGAACGGGGTCAACGACAGGCTGAAAATCCTTGAGATGGATATAGACGGGTACCTGGCCGCCCGGGAGCCCCGCTGAAACCCGCTTCCGCCACCAGCGTGCCGCTGCCCTCATCGTATTCCCTGACATGGGCAGTCACTATGCTGTTGGGACGGGGAGAGGCGCCCGAAACCCTGATGGTTGTACGCAGGTAGTTGGGGGAGTAACCGAAGCGGACCTGCTTTCCGTTTAATTCCTCCGTATCGTTTTCTACCAGGACTTTGAAGTTTCGGCCCGGGTATCGCCGCATATAATCATGTTTCATCTGCGTTGCAAGGTGATGCAATTCCTTGCAGCGCAATTTTTTTATCCCGGGGGGCAGTTGTCCCGGCAATAGAGCAGCCCGGGTGCCGGCCCGGGCCGAATAAGGAAAAATATGGATATGTGGAAACCCGATTTCCCGGCAGAAATCCAGGGTTTGGCGCCATTCTTCGGGCGTCTCACCCGGAAATCCGGCGATGATGTCCGTTGTGATATTCAGGTCGGGAACATGCTGCCTGAGTTGCTCCGCCAGTTTTACAAAATGCACGCGCTTGCAGCGCCGGCCCATGCGCCGCAGTACGCTGTCACTGCCGCTTTGCATGGGCAGGTGCAGGTGCGGCATAAACCTGGGATTATCGAAGAGTTCATGGAAGCTGCCGCCGATATTCCAGGGTTCCAGTGAACCCAGCCGCAGCCGGGGAATATCGGTTTCATCAAGGACGGTTTTAATCAATGCTGTTAAATCAGTTCCCAGGTCGCGCCCGTAGCCGCCGATATGTACGCCGGTCAGGACAGCTTCGCGGATTTGACGCGAGTGTAACGAATTTATCTCATCGACGATCTCCCTGATTGTCCGGCTTCGTTCCGCGCCCCGGGCCAGCGTGACTATGCAGAACGTGCATTTATGCCGGCATCCGTCCTGTACCTTGATAAAGGCCCGGTTACGCCCACGGCTGAACAGGGCGGTTTCATCCGGCTCCGTGGCCGTCACCGGCATGGCTTCTGCAGCCAGCCGCTGTTTTACGATATCCACCAGGCGATCCTTGTCGGAATTGTCTATTACCAGATCTATGCCCGGCAATTGTTTGATTTCGCCGGGTTGCAGGCTCGAATAACAACCGCTGACTACCAGTTTGGCTTTTGCGTTGCGCCGCTGGCTGCGCCGGATCAGTTGCCTGGACTTTTTTGCCGCCTCACAGGTCACCGCGCAGGTGTTGACGACTACCAGGTCGGCATTGTCCGTGGTCGTGGTCAACTGGTGACCGTCCGCCTGGAAACCTGATGCCCAGTGTTCCAGTTCGGCCTCGTTCAGGCGGCAACCCAGGGATTTAAGCGCGACTTTCATATGTCTCCCGCGCGATGATCAGTTTCTGTATCTCGGATGCGCCTTCATAGATGCGCAGAGCGCGGATTTCCCGGTAAAGCTCTTCCACCTTTTCACCGCGTGTCACGCCGCGCGCGCCGAATAACTGCACGGCACGGTCTATGACCTGCTGGGCCGATTCGGTCGCATGCAACTTTGCCATGGCGGCTTCCCGCGTGATGCGGTCTGTGCCGCAGTCCCTGGTCCAGGCGGCGCGGTAAACCAGCAAGGCGCTGGCATCTACGGCTACGGCCATGTCCGCGATACTGTCCCGGGTCATCTGCATATCGGCAAGCGTCCTGCCGAAAAGCTGCCGCGTCCCGATATGACTGAGCGTCTCTTCCAGCGCGCAGCGCGCAAATCCCAGCGCTGCCGCGCCTACTGTTGAACGAAACACGTCCAGTGTGGCCATGGCAATATTAAATCCTTCACCCGGCTTGCCCAACAGGCTTGTCTGCGGCACCCTGCAATCCCTGAACTCAAGGCGCGCCAGGGGATGTGGCGCAATCACTTCAATGCGTTCCGCTATTTCCAGTCCCGGCGTTCCGGCATCGACAATGAAGGCGCTGAGACCTCCCGCCCCGGGTTCTTCGCCGGTGCGGACGAACAGGGTATAGAAGTCGGCAATACCGCCGTTAGATATCCAGGTCTTCTCGCCGTTGATGATGTAATCGGCGCCATCTTTTACTGCAGTCGTGGTCAGTGAGACGACGTCGGAGCCGGCGTCGGGTTCGGACAGGGCGAATGCGGCAATCCTGTCGCCGTTGCGCACTGCGGGCAAATAATCGTTTTTTTGTTCCCGGGTGCCGAACAGGGCGATGGCGCCGCTGCCCAGCCCCTGCATGGCGAATGCGAAGTCAGCCAGTCCGGAATGGCGAGCAAGGATCTCGCGGATAAGACATAATGACCTGACGTCCGGCGGCTCTGCGGAACCGGGCGCCGGCGCGGCATGGTTGAGCCAGCCGGCGTCGGCAAGGAGTTTAACCAAATCCCTGCAGGCATCGTCGACGTCACCCTGGTGTTGCCGGGGCAGGGACTGCCCGCACCAGTCATCCAGTCCGGCGGCCAGTTGCCTGTGCCGGTCGGTAAAAAAAGGCCAGTCAAGAAAGCTGCGATCAACCATCAGTCGCCTTTGAATACGGGTTTTTCCTTGTTCATGAAAGCCGTATAGGCCCGGCGAAAATCTTCGGTCTGCATGCACATCGCCTGGGCCTGTGCCTCGGCTTCAATGGCCTGGTCCAGGGCCATGTCCCATTCCTGGCGCAACATGGTCTTGGTGACGCCATGGGCAAATGTCGGCCCGCTCAGAAGCTGCTCGCCCAGCCTGCGCGCTTCATTCTGCAATTCGTTCGCCGCGGCCAGGTAGTTGTAAAACCCCCAGCGATGACCTTCTTCCGCATTCATGGAACGGCCTGTGTAGAGCAGTTCCGCGGCGCGGCCATGGCCGATAATCCTGGGCAGGATGGCGCAGCCCCCCATATCGCACCCGGCCAACCCGACGCGGGTGAACAGGAACGCGGTTTTTGCTTCCGGGGTGGCGATACGCATATCGCTGGCCATGGCGATGCAGGCGCCGGCGCCCACACAGATACCGTCCACTGCGGCAATAATCGGTTGAGGGCAGTGGAGCATCGCCTTGATGAGGTCGCCGGTCATCCGGGTAAACTCCAGCAGGTCTTTCATATTCATTTCCGTGAGCGGCCCTATGATGTCGCGCACGTCGCCGCCGGAGCAGAAGTTTCCCCCTGCGCCGGTGATGACCACTACCTTGACGTCCTCGGAGGTGGACAGGAGACGAAACGTATCCCGCAGTTCCGCATAAGAAGCGAAGGTCAGGGGGTTTTTCCTCTCCGGGCGGTTCAGGGTCACCGTGGCCATGCCGTCGGAACAGGACCAGGCAAAGTGTTGTGGATTATGACCTTGCATGTTCATGGTGTTACCGGGGTTTCCTCATCTTACATCACCTCGCCGCCGGCAATCGGAATGGACTGGCCGGTGATCGATTCGCTGCCGGGCAGGCATAACCAGGCTACTGCCGCTGCCACTTCTTCGGGCTCGATGAAACGGTGCTGGGGGTTCACGGACTTGAGGCGCGCTTCCGTCTCCTCCCTGGTCATGCCCGTCTTGTCCATGATCCTGGTTATTGCCTCGGCGACCAGATCCGTGTTGGTATAGCCGGGACAGATCGCATTGACGGTAATGCCGGTGCTCGCGAGTTCCAGCGCCAGGGACCGGGTCAGGCCTATCACGCCGTGCTTGGCCGCGCAATACGCCGAAACGTACGCATATCCGGTAAGTCCGGCCGTGCTGGCGATATTGACGATGCGACCCCAATCGGCCTCCAGCATCCCGTCCAGGACTTGCCTGCTGCAATAAAACACGCCGCCCAGGTTGACTGCCAGCGTCTGTTCCCAGTTGTCGCTGTCGATACGCGCGAACGGGCTGCTGTAGGCTGCGCCGGCGTTGTTCACCAGGATGTCAACCGGGCCGAAGCAGGCTACGGCGTTGTCAAATCCGGCTTGTACGGCTTCTTCGTCGGTAACATCAACCTGTACCGAGGTTGCCCGTTCCAGTTGTTTCTCCCGGGCATGTAAAGCGCTTTCCGTCCTGCCCATAAGGGTAATCCTGGCGCCCAGGCGATTCATCTCATCTGCGATGGACGCGCCTATCCCTTTTCCACCGCCGGTCACCACTACGTGTTTGTCGCTGAGCGCAGCCATTTTCCGGGCAATGCCGAATACAATATTCCCTGTCGATCAGCGGTTAGCCGTATGCCCGCAGGCCATGCCGGCGATAATCATTTTCTGTATGTTGGACGTCCCTTCCACCACCTGCAGGGATTTGGCGTCGCGGTAGAACCGTTCCGCGGGGTATTCCGTGGAATAGCCGTAGGAGCCGAAGATCTTCATGCATTCGTTCGCCGCATGCACGGCCGCTTCCGACGCCGCCAGCTTGGCCATGGAGGTTTCGTACTGGTTGGGCCTGCCCTGGTCCTTCAACCAGGCGGCCTTGTACACCAGCAATTGCGCGGCCTCGTGTTCCACTGCCATATCCGCTATCTGGGACTGGATCATCTGGTGGCGGGATATGGGTTTACCGAACTGTTTACGTTCGTTGGCATAGTCGACGGCAAGCTGCAGCGCTCCGCCGGCCACGCCCAGGGCGCCGGCGGCGCAACCGATGCGGGTATTGTTCAACTGCCACATGCACATCCTGAAACCGTTATTAAACTCACCCAGCAGGGCATCCCTGGGAACACGAGCCCCCTCAAAGACGAATTCACCGGTCGGAGAGCAATGCAGTCCCAGCTTGGTCTCGATGGGACGGGCGGTACATCCTTCAAGGTTCTTGGGTTCGATGATAAAACAACTGATGCCCTTGTTACCTTTTTCCCTGTCCGTATAGGCATACAGCAGGCCGGCATCACCGATGTGGGCATTGGAAATCCAGATCTTGCTGCCGTGCAGTTCGAAATGATCGCCTTTATCAACAGCATAGGTCTTCATGCTGGCGACATCCGAGCCCGTATCGGGTTCGGTCATGGCAAAGAAGCCCATTTTTGTCCCGTCTATCCAACCCGGGATGTATTTTTCCTGTTGTTCACGGGTACCGAACTTCGCTACCGACAGGGGAGGCCCCAGGTTCTGCATGTTGAACGGCAAGCGCCAGGAAGCGGACACCCGGGCGATCTGTTCCGCCATGAGCGCGGATTCCAGGAAGCCCATACCGTTCCCGCCGAGTTCATCCGGCAGGACGCAGGAAAAGAAACCGAGTTCGCCCATTTGCGCCACCCGTTCGAGTTTGAACTCCCTGTTTCTCTCTTCTTCTTCCAGGGTGGGGGCTATCTCCTCCAGGGCAAACCGTTTGGCGGTGTCCTGCACCAGTTGCTGTTCTTCTGTCAACTCAAAATACATGTATGCCTCACATTCACTCCGACTCGATAGACATCAGGGGCTGGTCTTCTTCCACGGTATCGCCTTCCTTGACATATATCTCCTTTACTTTACCGTCACAGGGAGAATATACAGGCGTTTCCATTTTCAATGCCTCTATGATGAGCACTTCGTCATCTTCCTCGACGCTTTCATCCAGCGCCACCGAGATTTTCCAGATGGTCCCCGACAGGGGCGCCAACACGTCTTCCGTATTTTTCTGCATTGTTATGTAACCTATTGATTTATAAGCGTCACACAGCGACAGGCGTGAGGCTGAATACGCGGGAATACTTTGCAGCAGTCTTGACGTCACCCCGACGCAGGGACTCACGTACATCGTCAAGCCTGTAAGCGTCATCAAGAGACAGGTAGGGCGACCACTCTCCGGGTTCTTCCAGTAACTCTACTTCAACTTCTGCAACAAAATTACCTTCGTGAATAAACTTCGTCTGTTTTCTCTTGGTCATCGGCGTCTCCGCTTGAAATCAGGTTCCCATTTTTCAGGATTGGGGAAATATGCAGTAATTAACACTGCTGGGCTAGAGTGACCGGCAGGAATTCCCCACACGACGTGTACTATACGCCCATCTCCGACCCGCTGGAGTAGCAGTACACATGGCCCCTTATGATAATCCGGATAGTCTTCAATTACCTCGGCGTTTTCCACACCCTCGACAAGTTCCCTTGCAAGTAAGCCATCAGCTGCAATCTCATCGTATCCATGCTCTGAAATTCGGATATTTCCCTCAAGAACCAGGGCTCTGATGTTATTGAATGTATTACTCACAACACTCCTTATCGCTGCTTATATTATCATTGCATCAGCCTGTTTCATAGAGGACTATCGACTCAACTACCCAAGCCCGGATATCTCACCAATAGTTGGAGAAGGGTCTCAATCTCGCGTCTAATGTAAGTTTTATCAGTAGCTTACAGAAAAGATACTATGGACGACACAGTGTACACCTGAGCAACTGGAACTTCAATCGTTCGGATGCCGTTTGGATGCCGTCACGTGTCAGGACAATGCGATGGTGGTCGGCTGATCTCATACGCTGGCGGTCTGCTGTTACGCGAAGTAGGGCATCAGTTGGACATGCTACCCCGGTTGGTGTCATACAGCATGAACAGGTGCTCTATGCGTTCCCGTTCCGAATTGAAACCTGATTTACGATAAAGCCTGTCAACAAACCGATTAAGCGCTTGGTGCGCCTTGCGGAGATTTGGCGGCATCAGGACAGGATCGTAGAGGTCGGCAAGTGTTGCATCAGTATGTTCTTTTCTGGCATCCAGTATCGATTGAGATAAAGCAATTAATACCCCTTTGTCTTCCTGTCTATCTATGGCCGGCCAGGGAAATGAATTGTAGACAGAAGGCGAATAGCTAAAATCACTTTTCAAGCGTCCGGCAACCGTTCGCATCCAAGCCATATGCATTGCCGATGTGAGAATGCCAAAATAATACATCGGTGCTCCGGGAATTATCTGTAGCTTATTGGAAGCAATTACGCTGGGTGGTAATACCGAAATTGGGATGTATTCCCGTATCTCTGACGAAACCTCGGGGACAGCTAAATAATCTGTATCAGGCTGTCGGTCCTGTGTAAACAGAGTCGGAAAATTGGCAAATTCTCGCACGCTGGCCGTTGGGCTTTGCAGACGGCCGGCGCGTACGCGCTCCAGCCGCTCAATAATCGGCTTTGATGTTCTTAGTTCTGATGGGTCGGCATCTTTCAGCCATAAGCACCAGCGCCACTTGCCGGAGATTAACTCCTCGCCGCCGACATACGGTCTTAACCACTTTTCACAGACTGGATCATCGGTAAGCAGTTTATCTCGTTCGCCGGAATCCAGAATAAGATTACTGAATGTACGATAGCCTTCCGGCATTTTAAGGCGCGCTCCATCTGTCGGCTGACTGCCCTTGTGCATCTTAATACGTCCCTGCGGCGGCGATGATCGAGCAGGAACAGTATATTGCGGGCCATCAATCAGATAGCCGTTAATTCGTTTTACTTGAACTGCATCCGGGTCGCCTTGTACGTGTTCGTATTCGTAAATGGTGCGCTTTATTTCACTTGAATAGGTAAGGCCGATTATGACGCAATGGACAGCAGCCTTACCGCGCACTTCGCTATGCCATTGAAACGTCCTATGTGCAAAGCGTATGGTCAGATTATGGTCAAATAATACAGGCCATAGAATGCCGCATTGCTCGCCCTGGGTGATTGAATTTGTCGATACAAAGGCAATCTCAATATCCTTGTTTTCCTTTGCATACAGCGCGGCCAGCTTAAACCAGCATGTAACATAATCCAGGCGATTGACCTGTCCGGCCTTGCCCCATACCCGCGCCATATCTGCCTGCTGTGCCTTCGTTCTCCACTGATGACCGACAAATGGCGGATTGCCGAAGACATAAGAACATTCCCGCGACGGCAATACGTCATTCCAGTCTGTTTCCAGCGCGTTGCCAACTTGAATATGTGGTGAACTCTCAAGCGGAATGCGCCTGTATGTGTGCCCGAACTCCAGGCTTAATCGGCTATTCATAATATGATCCATCATCCACAGTGCAGTTTCTGCTATCAGTGCAGGAAACTTAATTGTCTCAATGCCGTAGAACTGATCTACATCAATACGTGAATCAATATCAGATATATCTTTCTGCCTGTCTGTTATTTCATTCAGTACGTCTATTTCCAGCTCCCGCAACTCCCGATAAGCGATAATCAGGAAGTTGCCACAACCGCAAGCAGGATCAAATAACCTGATCTGCCCAAGCCTTTCCTGAAATCGCCTCATATCTGCTATGCGGCGGCTGTCCTTACGTGTTTTAAGGCGATTGAATTCTGCCCGCAGATCATCCATGAACATAGGTTCAATGACTTTCAGGATGTTCTTTTCAGTGGTGTAATGCGCGCCCGCTGCGCGCCGTTCAACCGGGTCCATGACGGACTGGAACAGCGCGCCGAATATGGCTGGTGATATGTTAGACCAATCAAAATAACAGGCATCCAGCAACGTCTTGCGCATTGCAGAATTAAACTCCGGCAATAACAGCTGATCAGCAAACAGATCGCCATTGACATAAGGAAACCGGGCTAGGTCTTCATCAAGCGTTTTCTGCCGTTCATGTTCAGGTGTGTTGAGTGTCTGAAACAACCCCATAAGCCGGTATCCGGTATCCGATCCATCTTCACTTGTCCGGCCTTCAATGAAGTCCAGGAACATGTCGCGGGTATCAAATATCCCGGTATCATCAGCAAACAGACAGAACACCACGCGGACAAGGAACTGCTCTAAATTGTGTCCCCTGTAACCTGATTTATCCAGTGCATCATGTAATTTGCCTACCAGTTCGGCAGCTTTGATATTGGCCGGGTCCTGGTCTCGGAACGTCCGTCGATGAACGCCCATGATGAAGCCGAGGGATTCGACATGTTCCGGCAGTTCAGACAGGTTGAATTTTACTGCTTTCCGTTCGGCTAGGTCTTCCAGTTCAAAGGTTTGAAAGTCACTGACAAGAAAATATCGCGGCTTGTCGCTGTCAGGCAATTTATCAAAATATTCGCGCGCCTGTCCTTTTGCTTTTTCCAAGTCGCGCCCCGCGCTCTTTTGTTCAACAATCAGCGTGCCAGGCCAGTATAGATCGATAAAGCCGGATGAATTATTTAGCTTTTTAACGTGTTCTTCATATCGGGCTACGCTCTGTCGTTTTATGCCGAATATGTCAAAGAACTCGTTATAGAAGGTTTGAGTTTCCCCTTTTTCGTACCCGGCATCCTTCCAGTCTTCGGCAAAGGTGCCAGCCCGAATGCGTATCTCGTTCCATGACGGCCTCACTTCTGCCATTTCCTGTACGTTTTCGGCTTGTTGAGTTTCTTTGCCCGCGCATCAATCAAACCGATAATCCAGGACATATTGCGGAGGGTATCTGTGATACCTGCTTCCATAGCCGGGGTAATGCCCAGCATCTTATGGATAGGGCAAAAGTTGTAATGCAGGAAAAACAGGTGAACCATTGTCATATGCTTGTCTAGGTTGGGTAGTGTCTCAATTTGAATTGTAATGACTACAACATATTAAAATGTTCGAATGCTGTGCGAATTGCCCATTCTTTACTGTAAGGACAAGGATTTAAATTATCAATATTTTGCAAAGAATTATTCATCACCAAGGTCTAAAAAGTCGAAACGACTCATTTTTAGTAGGTTCTCTCGAGCTCGCTCCGCATTCTGTTTCACTATTTTGTCATTGCTTTTTATGCCGACTTCCAGAATGGGTTTAATTTCTTCTAATGGAACATAAATCAAGCTGCTCTTTTTACCTGAATCAGTAATCTTGGCAAAACATTCCACCACTTGGGCAGTGTGTTCTTCCAACATATTACGTAAGGCTTCCAATCCATCTGATAAGATCATGTATTCAGCACTGTATGTCCCCGTATCATCTGAATTGATGACATCAAGAACGCGGGAGTAAGCATTTAATCGCCATTCGGCACTCAGACATTCTGCTTCCAACCAGAAGGTAAACTCTTGAAGTTCTTGGGGCTCCTTGACTTCTAATCTCGATTCAAAGAAATCGACCACTCGGTTTTTCAAATCTTCATCAAGCTGTTTTCCACTATTTCTAAGGGAACGCCCAACATGATCAAAGAGATTAGCCCATAGTTGCTTATGCCTATTAGTCTTCTTGTAAAATTTTTCCAGCAGACTATCAACGCCATTAAGTGGATAGATTTGCCAAAGATAGTAGGTGAAAAGATGCTGTCCTAAATTATCGGCGATTTCTAAGCCATGATCTTTTATTTTATTCAGATCGTCCAAGTGCTCGAGTGAAAAATCATATTCTTCCCTAAGGATTTCAATCGCTATGTTCGATGGGTGGTTATAGCGCAGAAAATTTCCAAAAGTTTCCCGCCAGACCGAAATATTGTCCTGAGGGAAGAAGATTGCTTTGTGTTGAAGTGCCCAAGAGCGATTAAGATTGCAAAGTTGTATATAGTACAATCCCAAAATCGCGTATTCCGGCATAGTAAGCGGGAATTCTGCCCCTGCTTTTATGCGTTCATCCAGAACTTCGGTTACTTCTGATACACGATCGTCATCATTTTGCTTGCGTACCCAGATACTAAACTTTATAAACGTTTCTAAAGCGCTGCTTCGATTTATATTAATCGCTTCAGAAAGATGATCATCACCGTTCAAGAAGAACGGTTCATTGCAGTCTAAACGCCTGTCAAACTGCGTACATAACGAGGTGAGAAGCTTCGCCAGCCAAGCTCGTGCGCTGAAAGGGAAGTTATCGATTTCTAGACAGCTCTCAAGCAAGTCTACAACAGCTCTCCGTGAACTCTGCCAATCCGGATACTCCCGAGACTCATCACTAAATTTCGTATCGTTTTTATTATCATTGTCGGGATGTGATAACACCCATTCACATAAACCAAACCAAAGGTCGAGTTGTTCAAAATGCAGTTCCTTCACATACTCCTGAATTGCTTGAATTATTGCTTTAACGTATATAGGGCGTCGGATTAGATCTCTGTTGCCCAACCAATATGCAAGCCGGTCTTCATCATAGATTATGGTGTCCTTAAAAAGGGTCTGATATTCTTTGGCCAATGCCTCAATATTAATTTCAATAAGTCGGTCGTCCTTGTCACGATAACGATCTTCCCATTCATTTAAATATTCGAGCATCTCCTCATCGCCAAGTCTCGCCAAATCTTCAAGTGAGCGTGGACTGCGGTATGTGACAAACCCTCCTTTTAACCCCGAAAATGGCGAATAATCATCATCAGAAAATGTTTCTTTCTCAGTGTTTTCAAGTTCCTGATAATATTTTTGGTAATCTCCGGTCAGTAATGAAACAAATGGACGCAACTGTTTTCTATGGAAATAGTGTTGCCGTTGTATGAACTTTTCATTAGTAAATTCATCGCCCATCCATTCGCGGAACTTTTCTCTGGATGGGCCGCTAAGTATAGCGTCGAATATCTTCGTTCTTTCTTTGTCAGTTAAGAAATCTGCGCCAAAATATTCGCAGGATTTTCGAATCATTACTTGAAATTCAAGGTTATGCTCCCCTTCGGAATAGTTTTTATTATTAAGGATAAACTCGCGAATCCAAGGTAAGGTCTGTTCGTTAGGATGTACTGAGTAAAGGTGTTGACGTAATCGTTTGAAGACTTTCCATCTCTGTTTTCTTAATTTTTCATCGAGTACATTTATTTTGTCAGGAGAATTTTCGTAAACTTTCTCACAGGCCAAGGTTAGAGCTTTAACCAGCGTCGCCTTGACATCATCATGACCTTTATTAGGCTGATTTAGTCGACGACACCATATTTCAGAGCGATCTTCATATACTTCTTCATCAAATTCTTTAGGAGTCTTGAGCATCCCGAGCATACTTGTCGTTGCATCAATGAAAATATTGGAAATTTGATAGGGCACTCTATCCATTAGTGGACGAAGCCCATTCTCTAAAATCTTTTGGTATTGTGAACGGTCAACGCTTAGCATAGGATTGAGTTGTTGTGACCAATTTTCCAGTCTTTTTTTACTGCGGGATTGCATATCTTTAGACTGATTGGCAGGTGTAAGCTTGACTAGTTCCTTTGAAAGTTCTAGCGCGGCCTGGGTTTGCTCTTCTGCTGTCCAATGTATCAATAAATCGATGTATCTATGAGCCGAGAACTGGTGCTCCAAGTTTACATATTCAAGCATTTTAGGTAGAAGTTTCGCGGAATGCCGGCCATGAAGCCTTAAGGCAATTTCAAGAATATGTTGATATATAATCGGATTATCGACTTCAGGGAGCTGTAACATTAGCTCAATAACTTCATTGGGAACTTCTTCTGAAACATTCTTGAGATATTGCAATTCTGGCCATGTCGGAAATTGAATGTTTTCGTCGGGAAGTATCCTAGCCCGGGGTGGAGATTGAAAATAGCCGCGTTCTGTTAACGGCTGAATCCACATAGGATTTTTCAGGCGCGAGAAGAAATACTGACGATCCGTTTCCTTTTTTACGGACGCCAGAGCTTTATCTATCATCTCATTGGTTGGTTTCTTCCAGGATTTCATGGAGATTTTTTATTCGTTCGTATTCACTGCTTGCAGCTACGTATAACAATTCGTCAAGTGTCTTGAAATGTTTTATAACTTCAAATTTTGTATTGTTAGAAAATTCTCTCTCCCGCAGGTGTGCATGTTTTACAAACCATTTTCTGGCTGCTTTCCAAGACTGCCAAAAATTTGGGGGAATTTGCTCTTTGTCCTCGTAGGCTAAAAAGATCGTAAAGAACAACTCGTCTTTCTCAGTGACTCTAAGTCGTACCCTTTTGTGTTCTTCAATCAATTTTTTTATCTTTTGGCAAGTTTTAAATGGGATAAAATGCCCATTTTCAACATTTTCCATTAGATTGAACCCTTTTGCTCCCCATTCCTCTTTCCATTCATCTTGTAACCTATCCAGGTGTTGTTCGTATTGAAATCTACCTGAACTAATACCGGAAACAGTCTTAGCGAGGGTGTTCATTAAATCTCTGCCTGCATGTGCTACAAACGTAATGTAACCAGGCGATTGATCATCAATTAATTGCAATGCACCTTTGTATCCTTCGGCAAAGACTGGTAATTGAAGTTTGTCATTTAGCCAGTCAAATACGCGTTGTTGGTTATCGTTAAGCATCACATAGAAGCATACGCATTTTAGAGATGAAGTACTTTTTTTGTGTATCACTGCTGGTGTCCTCAGACTCCCACCTCTGTGATGCCAGCAACCACCAATACAATGTCGAAATTCCGGCGATACAGTACTTAATTATGGAAGACTGCCAATATGTAAAGGCTGGTAAGGATCGTTCAACCTGGGTTACCTCACCACTCGATGCAACGACAGAACTGCCGTCAGGATGTATTCTGTTGTGAAGATGAATATTAGTTAAGTATTGTGTCCCCAGAATTACGTCATTATTGTCTTCCACGCATTTAATTCAATATAGTCAGGAATATACCGGCTGCAATGACGGTTCCGATCACGCCGGCAATATTGGGACCCATGGCAAACATGAGCAGGTAATTCTTTTTATCGGACTGAGCGCCGATTTTCTGCACGACCCGGGCCGCCATCGGTACTGCCGAGACGCCAGCGGCGCCGACCAGGGGGTTAATCTTGTTCACGCTAAAAACATTGATCAGTTTGGCAAACAGTATGCCGCTAGCCGTGCTGACCATAAAAGCAAACAGGCCCAGGAAGAAAATAAGTATGACGTCGGTGCGCAAAAAAGTGTCCGCGCTCATGGTGGCGCCGACGCTGACGCCGAGGAATATGGTCGCGATGTTCATCAGGGAATTCTGCGCCGTATCGGTCAAACGGTCGACAACCCCGGATTCGCGGAACAGGTTGCCGAGCATGAACATGGATACCAGCGGTGCCGATGCCGGCACCACCAGGATAATCACCAGGGCCGCAATGATGGGAAACAGCAGTTTCTCCCTGGAACCGACCTTGCGGCCCTTGGCCATGCGGATTTTTCGCTCATTCTCCGTAGTCAACAGGCGCATGATGGGAGGTTGAATGATCGGCACCAGCGCCATGTAGGAATACGCGGCGACGGCGCAGGCACCAAGCAGATGCGGCGCCAGTTGGGCCGCCAGGAAGATAGTCGTCGGCCCGTCCGCGCCGCCGATAATACTGATAGTAGCCGCGTCCTCCAGGCTGAAGCCCATGCCGACACCCAGAAAAAACGTCAGGTAAACGCCTACCTGCGCGCCGGCGCCCAAGAAGATAAGCCGCGGTTGCGAGAGCAGGGGGCCGAAATCGGTCAGCGCGCCCAGACCCAGGAATATCAAGGGTGGGAGGATGCGCCACTCTATCCCGTGATGGTAAAAGCGCCAGAGCAAACCTTCCCCCGTCTCCATCAATCCGGTCAGCGGCAGGTTGGCAAGGAGGATGCCGAACCCGATGGGCAATAACAGCAGCGGTTCATACTGTTTGGTAACGGCCAGGTAGATCAGCGCCAGCCCGATCAGCCACATTACCACCAGGCCGGGCGTGACAGCAAAAATACCCATGTTTTCGATAAATGCCATTACTCTTCCTTGTCCTCCGCCGGCTTGTCCGCCACTAGAGCGAGCAGCTTGATGCAGAGGTACAACACTGCCATACCAGCGAATACTCCGCCAATACCGTTCAGGAAAACTTCCAGGGCCTGTTCCATTTACTCGATTCTACCTTGATTTCACCAGTGCGCCGGACATTAACAGGTATTACCTTGTTGTTCAGGTGAGATACGCTGGTCAGGGTTATTGCCGAATGATCCTGGGCAACATCATCTGGTGCCTGGGGCAGATTGAGCGGGGGTTCTGGTAGGCCGCGCCGGCAAACGCCGTGAGGTAATTGCGCAAGTCCGACAGGTCCACGATCTCATCGACAAGGCCGTAACGCGCGCAATACTCGGGGCTGGAATGCTGCCGGTATTGTTCAGCAAGCGCGTTCATCCTGCCGGCCACTTCATCCAGCGCCTTGCCCGCGTCCTTGTCCTTGATTGCGCGCCTCGAGTACATGGCGACCGCTGCGGTTTCCCCGTGCATGACCGCGATCTCGGTGGCCGGCGTGCCCAGCGTGAACGCATTGTGCCGGTTTGCAGTCGGCCCTCCCATCAGGTAATGGGCCGCGGCGGTACCCTTGCGCAGGACGACAAGCATCATGGGCACGTCGGTCTGCTGTATGGAATAAATCAGGGACTGGCCCAGGCCGAGCAATTCTGCTTTCTCGGCCAGGTCGCCGACGTCGATGCCGGACGTATCCTGGAACCAGACAACCGGGATTCGGTCCCGGCCGCAATGAGTGACGAATTCGTTCATCTTGATCAGGCCCTGGCGGTACAGTTTCCCTCCCATGCCGGGATAGTCCGCATACTCCGGATAACCTTTGCCCAGGTAGCCGGAACGGTTGCCGATACAGCCGACCGCGAAGCCGTCCATCCTGCACAACCCGGTATAGACCTCCGGACCGTAGTCCGGCCGGAACTCCATGTGTTCGCTGCCGTCCACCACCCGGGCCAGTATTTCATCGAACGAATACACTTCCTTCTGGTTGCCGGGCAACAGGTAATACAGGTCCTCCGCTGCAAATGCCGGTTCTGCAGGATCTGCAACCCGGAAAAAACGGGGTTTGTAGGCGGGGATGGCTTCCATGTATTCCCGGATGCCATCGAGCACACCGGTCTCCTCGTCAAACACCTCGGTAAAGAACCCGGTCTCCCGGTAATGGGTATCGACTCCTCCCGGCGGTTCGGAGCTGAAGGCGCGGGTCTTCTCAACCAGATCTTCCAGCATTTCCGCGCTGAAGCCTCCTTTCGGCGCCATGCCCGAGACGATGCCGACACCGCCGACGGCTATGTTGGCGCCCTTGTGGGCCAGCAGAATGGTGGGGCTGATACCCTGGTAGCCGCCGCCCGCAGGGTTGGTGCCGTAGATGCCGGCCAGTACGGGGATGCCCGCCTGATTCAGTTCCGCATGGCGATAAAACGTCGTGCCCGACCCGCGCCGGTTGGCATAGAATTTTTCCTGTTCATCCAGTTTCACCCCGCTGCAGTTGACCAGCCAGATCAACGGGATATTAAGGCGCTTCGCCAGGTCGGTAACGCGTAGTATGTTCTCCGACTGGCCCGGCAACCAGGCGCCGGCCAGCACCTTGTTGTCGAAACCGATCACCACGGCCCAGCGTCCTGCGACCCTGGCAAGCCCGTCCACCACGTTGGTTGACCCGTTGGCATTATCTGAAGGGTTGTACAAGCTGTGCAATGGCCGCCAGGTCCCCGGATCGATAAGGTGTTCAAGGCGTTGCCATACTGTCATCGAACCGCGCTTGTTGATCTGTTCGGTAGAGAAACCTGCGTTCTCGATGTCTTTCCTGCGTTGCCCGATTTCCGCCTCGACCTGTTTCAACTGTTCCATGCTTGCAGAAGCACGCTTGATGCGGCCGGACTTCAATTCCTTGCCGAATCGCTGCATGTTCTCAAAATAAGACTTCATAAGATTTTTTCTCAAACAGAAATGGATGATGTCAGAAGGCTTTACCCTTGCGGGTGGAACACATTATAAATTAGGAATCAGGAATTAGGAATTAAGAATTCCATACATTAGCGGTTATAATGTATTACCTGTCCCGCCGACAGGCAAAACAATAACCGGGATGTCACTTATGCGGATACTACAACCACCGGATTGGCCCGGACCAAAAGGCTATTCCAACGGAATTGCAGCACGGGGCAGGCTGGTATTCGTGGCCGGGCAGATCGGCTGGGACAGGAACAATATGATTCTCAGCGACAATCTAGTCGACCAGGTGCGCCAGGCCCTGGAGAATACGATTGCAGTGCTTTCGGAAGCAAATGCCGGGCCCGAGCATGTCACCAGGATGACCTGGTATATCCTGGACAAACAGGAATACCAGTCATCCCGGAAGGATATAGGTCAGGTCTACAGGGAAATCATGGGCAGGAACTACCCGGCAATGTCATTGCTGGCGGTCTCCGCACTGCTCGAAGACGGGGCAAAGGTGGAAATCGAAACAACGGCCGTCATACCCGATTGAGGCAATACCGTGTCCAGCGTCAAGCAAGACGGCAGCGAAACTGATCCTTCAAAGGCTCAAACCGGCGATTCCAAACATTCGCTGAGGGCCTGGCTCTACCTTCTCAAGTGTTCAAAAAAACTTGACCAGATCATGTCGGCCAGGCTGCGGCAGTCCTATGGGAGTTCCCTGTCCAGGTTCGATGTGCTGGCGCACCTTGACCTGGCGGGAGACGCGGGTCTCAGCACCTCTGCACTGGCAGCAAAACTGCTGGCGTCGAGGGGAAATATCACCCGCCTGCTGGACAGGATGGAGCATGACGGTCTCGTCTTCAGAAATCAGCACTCGTCGGACAGGCGCGTCCAGAATATCTGTTTGTCACGGGCGGGCGCCGAACTGTTCCGTCAGATGGCGCCGGATCATGAGCGCTGGACCCACGAAATCCTGAGTGTGCTCAAGCCCGTGGAACAGGAGGAACTCGTGCGCCTGCTGAAGACCGTAAGGGAACGCCTGGAAGAAGAACAGGGGTGAGCAGAAAATCCTGAAGAGAGTCGAGACGCAAATCGTTTACATGTAAGATAATCCCATTTACACTCTGGTAAAAATGGAACGGCTTGCATGAACGGTTTGAAAATAGTCTGTCTCGGAGGGGGGCCGTCTTCGCTCTATTTCTCCCTGTTGATGAAAAAAGCGAATCCCGGTCATGATATTACCGTGATCGAGCGCGGTCCGCGCGACGCCACCTGGGGTTTCGGGGTGGTATTTTCCGATGATACCCTGCACGGGTTCATGGAGGCCGATGCGCCCAGCTACAAACGCATAGTCGAGCAGTTCGCCTACTGGGACAGGATAGAGACGCGCATCCATGGGACCCGGGTCGTCAGCGGCGGCCACGGCTTCTGCGGCCTGTCGCGCCTTAAGCTGCTGAATGCCCTGCATGACCGTTGCGAGGAGCTTGGCGTTACCCTGAGATTCAATACCGACATCACCGACCTGGCGCAACTGGACATGGACGGCCACGACCTGGTTGTCGCCGGCGACGGCATCACCTCCATGGTGCGCAGCGCGTATGCCGAAGAATTCGGCACCGAAATGGACTGGCGTCCCAATCGCTTTTGCTGGCTGGCTACCACCCTGCCGCTGGACAATTTCACCTTTGCGTTCCGCCGCAACGAACATGGCTGGTGGTGGGTGCACGGGTACCGTTATGAAGAGGGCATGTCCACCTGGATCGTGGAGTGCAGCCACCAGGCCTGGCTGAATGCAGGGATGGATGCGTTCTCGGAGGAGGATACCCGGGCTTATATCGAGGAGGTGTTCAGGGAAGACCTGCAAGGCCATCCCATCATCACCAACCGCTCGCTCTGGCGTGAGTTTCCCGTGGTGAGCAACGCAAGGCTCTGTCACGGGAATATCGTGCTGCTGGGCGATGCGGGCCGCTCGGCGCATTTTTCCATCGGTTCCGGCACCAAGCTGGCCATGGAAGACGCGATCACGCTGGCGCATGTATTTCAGCAACACGGCAACCGGGTCAGTGCGGCCCTGGACGCCTACCAGGAGATGCGCAAACCCGAGGCGGACCGCCTGCAGCGCACCGCGGTCACCAGTCTGCGCTGGTTCGAGAACGTGGACCGTTACGCCCGGCAGGATGCGCTGCAATTCACGTTCAACATGCTGGTGCGTTCCAAACGCGTGACTTACGACAACCTGAGGCTGCGCGATCCGGCTTTTATCCGTTCCATGGACCGCTGGTTTGCGCAACATGCCCGCACCCTGACCGGGTTCGACGATATCGACACGGAAAACCCTGCAGCGCCGATGTTCCAGCCGTTCAGGATAGGCGGACTGCGCGTGGAGAACCGCGTACAGTTGTCCGCCATGTGCCAGTACTGCGCACTGGACGGCATGCCCGGAGACTGGCATTTTGTTCATTACGGCGCCCGGGCCGTAGGCGGCGTCGGTCTCGTGAATACGGAAATGCTGTGCACCTCCGCGGACGGGCGCATCACGCCCGGCTGCGCCGGGATATGGAATACGGAACAGGCGGAACAATGGCGGCGCATCTGTACGTTCGTGCACAGCCACAGCAAAGCAAAAATCTGTGCGCAGATAGGTCACGCCGGGCGCAAGGGCGCGACCTGCATCCCCTGGCAGGGCGGCATCGACCAGCCCCTTCCGGAAAATGCCTGGGAGATTATTGCGCCGTCTGCCTTGCCGTACCTGGAGCACAGCCACCTGCCCAGGGAAATGTCGGGGGAAGAGATGGACAGGGTGGAAGCCGATTTCGTGAATGCCACCGTGAACGCGGTTACTGCCGGTTTCGACATGCTGGAACTGCACATGGCGCACGGTTACCTGCTGTCTTCGTTCATCAGTCCTTACACCAACCGGCGCGCTGACGATTACGGCGGGGATATAGGCAACCGGGCCCGCTACCCGTTGCGTATCCTGCGCGCCGTGCGCGGGGCATGGCCGGCGGAACGGCCCGTATCGGTGAGAATTTCAGCAACGGACTGGATCAGCGACGGACTGTCCGAACAGGACCTGCGGGAATTCCTCCTGCTGCTCAAGGAAAGCGGCGCCGACATTGTCAACGTATCGACGGGCCAGGTGGTCAGTCACGAAGATCCCGTTTACGGGCGCATGTACCAGGCGCCGTTTGCCGACCTGGCGCGCAACGAGACGGGCATAGCGACCATTGTCGCGGGCAACATCACCAGCGCGGACCAGGTCAATACCCTGGTTGCCGCGGGCAGGACGGACATGGTGGCGCTGGCGCGCCCGATCATGAACGAACCACAGTTCGTACTGAATGCCGCGGCCCGTTACGGCTACAAGGACCAGCACTGGCCGGAGCAATACGGGGCAGGGAAGTTTGCGGCCGAACTGAATGCGGAGCGGGACAACCTGGAAGAGATTGAACTCAGAACCGCCGCAAAACCTCCCAACCCGGAGGAAATGCTGGAACTTGCCATTGCCCGCGGTGAGGTGTTATCGGATTGATCATGGGTTATAATCAGTAAAATATCCGAGGCTGAATGCAGCACCTGCGGGAGAATTAAAGATGGCGCATTACACTGATAACCAATTGGCGGGATTGATCAGGGAGGATTGCGTCCATAAGAAAGTCTATACCGACCCCGAAGTCTTCGACCTGGAGATGGAGCGCATCTGGAACAGGTCCTGGATCTATGTCGGCCATGACAGCCAGGTAAAAAAACCGGGGGATTATTTCGCTACCAGCATCGGCCGGCAACCGGTGGTGATGACCCGGCATAAGGATGGCAAGGTGTACGTGCTGTTCAACCGCTGCGCCCACAAGGGCGCGCAGGTGGTGGGAGACAGTTGCGGCAACATGCCCAGACTGCGCTGCAGCTATCATGGTTACGTATTCGATACCGACGGGACGTTGCTCCATATCCCCAGGGAGGAGGGCTACAGCGGCGCCGGTTTCGGCAAGGGCAAGCCTGAATCCAACATGCAGCAGGTCCCGCGGGTTGACAGCTACCACGGCCTGGTGTTCGCCAGCCTGGCGTCCGATGGGCCGGATTTGAAGACCTGGCTGAGCGGCGCGGCGGTCTCCATCGACAACCTGGTGGAACGCTCCCCTGAAGGCCGCATTGAAATAGCCGGGGGTTGTTTCCGTTACCTGCATGATTCCAACTGGAAGATGTTTGTGGAGAACCTGAATGACGCCATGCACCCCATGGTCGTGCACCAGTCTTCCAGCGGCACCGCGAAGCGGGTCTTTGACGAGCGCCTGAAAGAGGACGATCCCGTCCCGTTCGAACTCGAGATGCTGGCGCCGTTCACCAACAACTACGAATTCTTCGAAAAAATGGGCCTGACGGCCTGGGATTACGGGCACAGCGTCACCGGCGGCAAATTCAGCATTCACTCCGCCTATTCACCCATACCCGGCTACATGGACGCTTTGATCGGGAAATACGGTGAGCAAAAGGCGCGGGAAATCCTTGCGGTAAACCGCCATAACACTGTGGTGTATCCAAGTTTCACTCTGAAGGGCGCCATCACCTCTATCCGTGTCGTCAAGCCGGTAGCCGTAGACAAAACCGTTATTGAATCCTGGGTGTTCAGGCAGGTAGGCGCGCCGGAGGAACTGTTCCAGCGTTCGATTACCTATTGCAACCTGATCAATTCCCATGCCAACCTGGTCGGCCCGGACGATTACGAAGCCTACCACAGGCTGCAGTACGGCCTGCAGACGCAGGACGGCAATGAGTGGGTGAGCCAGCACCGCCACCTGGGCGAGGACGAAGTGGACGAGGATGGCACCAGGCACGCGACCGGCACCTCCGACATGGTTTTCCGCCACCAGTTCCGCACCTGGAAGGACTACATGGTCGGCGCCGCGTGAGGCTACGGCTTAGGTTTCGAGAGAATGGGGACGGATTTAAAATCCGTCCCTGACACAGTTATAAAGACCGACTTGATACCCGAACAGGACAGTACCCCGATGCCTACCGAACAACCAGCCAATTCGCCTGATCTCAGAGAATTAGAACAGTTCCTGTACCACGAAGCGCGCCTGCTGGATGAGCAGCGCTGGGAAGAATGGAATGCCCTGTACCTCGAGGACGCGGAGTACTGGGTCCCGGCGGCGGCGGAGCAGGAAGACCCGCACAACCATGTTTCCCTGATCTACGAGACGGGTTTGCTGAGGGCGGTGCGCATCAAGCGCTACAAGCATCCCAATGCGTTTTCCCTGCAGCCCAAGCCCCGCAGTGTGCACCTGGTCACCAACGTCATCCTGGAAGGATATGATGAAAGCGCGGCTGAATGCAGTGTCAACTCACGCTTTATCATGCTGCAGTACCGGCGTGAAAAACAGGATGTCTTTGCCGGGACCTATCATCACAGGCTGCGCATCGAGGAGGACGGATTCAGGATAGCCGCCAAGCGCGTCGACCTGCTCAACTGCGATGCACCGCTGGAAAACATACTCATCTACTTCTGAATGTCGTCCGAACCAGGGACATCCGTTAACTCCGCCGCCTACCGGAAATTCAGGCGCATTCACAGCAGGTTGTCCTGGACGCTGATCAGTGCGCTGATCGGACTGGTGCTGGCGTTCGACCTGCTCAGTGTGTACGCAAAGGGGTTCATGGGCGCGCCACTGGCGCAAGGCGGCGTCATCTCCGTGGGTATGGGCATGGCCTTGCTCATCGTCCTGGTCATACTTGCCGCGGCCTTGTATTACGTGATCAGGATCAATTCCGCATACCTTGACATGCATGGGTCCCGGGATGATGACTGACCTGAATTACCCCGCCATCGCGTCGTTCGTGCTGTTCATCATCGCCACACTGTTCATCACCGCCTATGCGGCCCGCCGCACCCGCTCCAGGAAAGACTTCTACGTCGCCGGCAATACCATCGGGGGAATCCAGAACGGCATCGCCATTTCCGGGGATTACATGTCCGCCGCATCTTTCCTGGGCCTGGTGGGCCTGTTTTATCTCGCCGGCTATGACACCATCTTTTTTATCGTAAACCTGATCCTGAGCTGGGCGGTGGTCCTGTTCCTGATCGCGGAAAAACTGCGCAACCTGGGCTCCTATACCTTCGCGGACGCGGTTTCCGTCAGGTTACAGGCGCGGCCGATACGGTTGATGGCGGCTGTCGTCACCCTGGCCGTTGCGGTGCCCTACCTGCTGGCGCAAATGGTCGCGGCTGGCACCCTGTTCGAATCCCTGTTCGGTCTCAGTTACACCCAGGGCGTGCTGGTTGTGGGTGTGCTGATGACAATATACGTGACTTTCGGCGGCATGATCGCAACTACCTGGGTGCAGATCATCAAGGCGGTGTTACTGGTCGGCGGCGGCACCATACTCTCCGTCGGGGTACTCGCTGCCTTTGATTTCAATATCGGCAAGCTGGCCGGACTGGCCGTGGACGCGCATCCCCGGGGGATCGCCATCATGCAACCGGGACTGCTCTACCCGGATATCGTTTCCGTCGTGTCCCTGACCCTGGCATTCATCGGCGGGACCGCCGGACTGCCCCACGTCCTGATGCGGTTTTTCACCGTGCCGGACGGGGTGCAGGCCAGGCGCTCCGCGGCCTGGGCCATGGGTATCATCAGTTACTTCCAGTTCGTCGTGGTGTTCATCGGCCTCGGCGCCATAGTGCTGTTGACCGGCAACCCGGAATTCACCTCCGGCGGACTGGCGCTGCGTGGCGGCAGCAATATGGCGGCGGTCCACCTCTCGCAGATCATCGGCGGCAACATCTTCATGGGTTTTATCTGCGCGGTCGCCTTCGCCACCATTCTTGCCGTGGTTTCGGGCCTGATGTTATCCGCCGCCGCGACCGTTTCCCACGACCTGTTTGCCGGCGTCATCCGCAAGGGGGATTGCACCGACGCGGAAGAACTGCGCGTGTCCAGGGTGACCGTGATCCTGTTGAGCGCCGCCGGCATGTTCCTGGCAATCCTGTTCAGAGGCCAGAATGTGGCGGTGCTGGCCACCTTGCCGCTGGTGATCGCGGCCAGCGCCAACTTCCCCGTCCTGTTCCTGTTCATGTACTGGAAAGGGTTCACCACCCGGGGCGCCCTGTTCGGGGGGTATACCGGGCTGCTGCTTGCCGTCAGCCTGATCATCCTGGGGCCGACCGTCTGGGTAAAAGTGCTGGGTCATGCGAAACC
The DNA here is from genome assembly GCA_022826885.1 of Gammaproteobacteria bacterium. Classification (GTDB taxonomy): domain Bacteria; phylum Pseudomonadota; class Gammaproteobacteria; order Eutrophobiales; family Eutrophobiaceae; genus JAAXHV01. The sequence goes on along the minus strand of JAJDUB010000060.1, from coordinate 1,223 downwards.
ACTGTTTCCCTTCGCCTACCCGACACTGTTCTCCATGGGCGCCTGTTTCCTGTTCGCCTGGTTGTTTTCGATCACCGACAAAAGCCCGCGCGCTGCGGCAGAAGAGGATGCGTTTGCCGGACAACTGCGCCGTTCGCAACTGGGAGATCTGTCCCATGCCTGACCGGCGCACGGCAAGGATTAGCAAATGACGACTGTCTACAACGAGTTCCTGAAAACAGAGGTTGAAGTCTCCACACAGGCTTTTCTGCACATCCCGCGCCAGGCTGCCAGGGGATATTTTGACGGGGCTGTTGATTACACTTATGAACAGGCCTTGAGGGCCGCCGACGTCCTGAGTGAGCAATACGCCGGGGCGGGATACGGCTACGGCCAGCGGGTTGCCGTGATGATGGACAACCGGGCCGAATTCTTTCTGCACTTCCTGGCCCTGAACAAGCTCGGCGCAAGCGTAGTGCCGGTCAATTCCGGTTTCCTGCCGCGGGAAATCGCTTACGTCATCAACCACAGCGACGCCTGTCTCGTGCTGTGCCTGCCCTGTTACCGGGAGAAAGTACAGGCGGCCCTGGCCGGCAGGGACAAGGCAATTCCGATAGCTGACACCGAATCGATGTCACGGTTGCCGCCCTGCGCCTCGGAACCGGCAATGGGAACACCGGACCGGGAGACCGAGGTGGCGGTGCTCTACACCTCAGGCACGACAGGGACGCCAAAGGGCTGCATGTTGAACAACGAATACTTTACCTGCATGGGTGAATGGTATGCCGGCATAGACGGTTACTGCCGCCTGACATACGGAGAGGAGCGGATGCTGACGCCGCTGCCGCTGGTGCACATGAACGCGCTGTGTTCGATGATGGCGATGATCATGAGCGGCGGCTGCATCATCCAGCTCGACCGTTTTCACGCATCCACCTGGTGGGAAACGGTGCGCGAATCCGGGGCGACCTGCCTGCATTACCTCGGCGTGATACCGGCAATCCTGCTGAACCAGCCTGAGACGGAGCATGACGACGTGGGCCGGCAGGTCAAGTTCGGGTTCGGGGCGGGCGTCGACCCGAAGCACCTGCAGCGTTTTGAAGAGCGCTTCGGCTTTCCCCTGGTGGAGGGCTGGGCCATGACCGAAACCGGCACGTATGTCTGTATTACCGCGAACAAGGAACCGCGCCATATCGGCACGCGCTGTATCGGCAGGGCGCCTGAAGTCGTCGAGTACCGCCTGG
>JAJDUB010000056.1 GCA_022826885.1 Gammaproteobacteria bacterium | reverse complement strand
CTGCCGTTGAGATGGTGACCGTTTCGCCAAGCCGGCCCCTGCCGTTTTTCAACTGCGCCAGGGCGATGGCGTAACCGAGATTGGGACTGTATCCGCCCGCAGTAACATGACCGAGCATTTTTTTTGCCTCATCGGTTTCATCCGGATCGATGATTGGAGCGCCGTCCGGCGGGACAAACTTGGGGTCTTCAGGCACCAGACCGACGACATGCGGCCGGTCCCCGCCGGATGTCCGGGCGTGCTCCAGCGCGCATTTGCCGATAAAGTCCGGTTTCGTATTATCGATAACCCGGTCCATGCCGGCGTCATACAGGTTGGCATAACCATCCCCCTCCGCCCAGGCCGCGATAAAGCCTTTTTCCAGCCGCAGCAGCAGACTCGTTTCCGACCCCACCGGGGTAATATCATATTTTTTGCCGGCATCCATCAATGCCTCCCACATGGCCAATCCATCCCTTGCCCGCACATTGACCTCGAAGCTGAGTTCGCCGGTATAACTGACCCGCGCCACACGCGCAGCGAACCCGCCCACCTTACCGGTGCGGATCGCCATGAACGGAAACGCCTCCTTGTCCAAATCGATGTCTGTCCCGGTTTCAGCCAGCACCTCCCTGGCACGGGGCCCGCAGACACAGATATTGGCCCATTGCTCGGTCACCTCTGTCAGGTAAACCTGGAGGTCACGCCATTCACACTGCAACAACTGCTCCAGGCGGGCATGGACGGCGGCGGCAACGCCGGAACCGGTCGTCATCAGGTAATGGTTTCCGCCCAACCGGAACGTCACTCCGTCGTCAAACATCCTGCCGTCTTCATGCAGCATAAAACCGAATCTGCCCATGCCGACGGGGAGATCATTCCAGTTATTGGTGTAGACCCTGTTCAGGAACGCCAGCGTGCCAGGGCCGCTGATTTCAATTTTTCCCAGCGGCGTGCCGTCATAAATCCCTACGCCGTTGCGCACCGCAAGCGCTTCCCGGTTAACCGCCTCTGCCGGTGTCTCTCCGTCACGCGGGACCTGGAACGGCCTGCGCCAGAACGCGCCGGCCTCATCGAAATTTGCCTGGCGCTTCTCAAACCATTGCGTGATCGGGGTGCGCCGCGCCGGAAAAATGGTGTCTCCCTGGTCGATCCCGGCCCAGGCGGCAAAACTGGCGGGATTGTACAACGGCCGGTAAGTGGTTGTACCCACGTCGCCGGGTCTGCTTCCGGTCGCACCGGCAATGACGCCGATGGTGTTGGCGTTGCTGGTCTTGCCCTGGTCGATGCCCATGCCAGCCGTGGTGTAGCGTTTTACCAGTTCCACCGAGGCATAGTTTTCGCGCAGGGCGAGCCTTACGTCAGTGCTGGTGACGTCATTTTGATAGTCCAGGAAGGCGCGCCGGTTTTTGTTGCCTGCGGGCAGTTCCCAGGTGGCGTCGATGGAGAATTCCATCTCAGGTCCGGCAACGGGGGTTCCCGCTCCGGCCGGTTCATGTCCGGTCAGGCGTGCGGCCTGCCGTCCGGCTTCAATCCCTTCCGTCAGGCATTCGTTCAAGCCGAAGTTGCCTTTGGCCGCACCGGCCGTTATCTCGTCCTGCACAGACTCACCGGGAACAAATGCGGCTATGCTCGCGGAATAGACGGGTTTTGCGCCGGATTGCGATTGCAGGTGCAATGTCGGGTTCCAGCCACCCGAGGTACAGACCAGGTCACAGGGATAATACTGCTCCCGGGAAAGGTCATCCAACGGCGCAGCCACCACTCCCGACACGGAGCTTCTGCCCTTGACCGACTTGACCCCGTAACGGGTCAACACCGGGACTCCGAGCCGTTCCGCCTGTTCGCGTAGTTCATTGCTGACCTGCCGGCGCGTGTCCAGCAGGGCGGCAATCCGGATATTATTGCGGGCAAGGATAAAAGCCGACTCGTAGGCGCTGTTATTGTTGGTAATAACGACCGCCCGGGTCCCCGGTCTGACGCCGTAACGGCAGACATAGGCAGCGGCCGCGCCGGCCAGCATGATTCCCGGTCGGTCGTTGTCCGGGAAAACCAGGGGACGTTCGATGGCGCCGGCGGCAATAATGACCCGCTTTGCCCTTACCCGCCAGAGCCTTTCACGTAACCACGAGTCTTTTGGTTCATGCTCCAGCGCATAAACCATGTTATGGTCGTAGTACCCCACGGCTGTTGTGCGCTGTAAATGGACAACTTCCGGTATTTGCTGCAGGCTGCTGACGGTTTCGGCTACCCAGTCCAGGGCAGGCTTTCCATTGAGCTCCCGTTCACTGTTCAGTAATGAGCCTCCCGCTTCCACCTGTTCGTCCACCAGCATGACCCGGGCGCCACTTTTACCTGCTGACAGTGCGGCCGCGAGCCCGGCTGGTCCGGCGCCGATGATGAGTACGTCGCAATGGTGGTAGCGTTTTTCGTAACGCTCCTCCGGCTTGTGCGTTACCGGCGCTGTTCCGAGACCGGCCATGCGGCGGATAAAGTAACCGTAAACATTCCACCAGTTGTTGGGCCACATGAACGTCTTGTAATAAAAACCGGCGGGGTACAGGCGGTGCAGCCAATCGTTGATCGCGCCGATGTCCCACTGCACGCCCGGCCATCCCTTGACGCTTGCCGCTTCCAGTCCTTCGTACAAGGGAGTGACGGTTGCGATGACACCCGGCTCATCTTCCCGTCCGGCGAGTTGGACGACGGCATTGGTTTCTTCAACACCGGCGCTCATTATGCCGCGCGGCCGGTGATATTTGAAACTGCGCCCGACAATTCTTACCCCGTTGGCCAACAGGGCCGATGCCAAAGTATCGCCGGCGTATCCGTGCAGGATTTTACCGTTGAACTTGAATATGATCGGTTTATTCCGGTCAATACGCCCGGTCCCGGGTAGTCGATACCGGTTTCCGCTTAACGCCACTGGTCCGCTTCCTCAACCTGTTTTATTTCATGGGTGTGGGTATTGCGGTCGACCTTGAACCAGCGCCGGCATCCCCGGACATGCCACCAGCGTTCACGCAGCCAGCCTTTGGTGTTTGCGGGGGTGTAAAGGTAGCGGTACCACTCTTCACTGCCGGCTTGTACCGGGTTTGCCGGACGCCGCTTGTCCGCTTCGCCGCCGTTCAGGAATTCGTCCTCGTTACGGGCGCCACACCAGGGACAGGGGATTAACAACATGTTATCGCCCCATAAGGATCAACGATTGGCATCGACGCCTCCTTCTACCAGCAGCCTGCCGGTCTGGAACCGGTTCAAGCCGAATTCCTCGATCAAGGGATGGGGGCGGTCATTGGCTATGAGATCGGCATGCATTTTTGCGGCAACCGGCGTCGTCTTGAACCCGCCGGAACCGGCGACGTCGATATAGAAGCCTTCCAGGCTGGTCCCGGAAATGATCGGGCTGTTGTCGTAGGTAATATCCAACATGCCCGCCCATTGACGCATGAATTTCATCCGTTTGAACACGGGAAAAACATCCACCAGGCCTTCAATCACATGCTCTGTGACTTGAGGAGAGCCGCGTTGCGCATAGGAAGGATAAGGATCGGTGACACCGCCGACCACCAGTTCACCCTTGTCCGACTGCATGAAGTAGTTGTGAAAACCGTCGACGACAAAAATTTCGTTCAGCACCGGCTTCACGGGCGTTGAGACCAGTGCCTGCAACGGCCAGGTTTCCAGCGGCAGCCGTATCCCCGCCATTTCCGCCACCACGCTACCGTGCCCGGCAACGGCCATCCCGATCTTTTTTGCCTTGATCACGCCGCGGCTGGTGTCGACGCCGGTCACCCGGTTGCCTTCCCGCAATATGCCGGTAACCTCGCAGTTCTGGATAATATCGACGCCCCGCTTGTCGGCGGCGCGGGCATACCCCCAGGCCACGGCATCGTGGCGCGCCATGGCAATCTTCCTGTGGTAGACCGCGCCGATGATCGGCATCCTGGCCGTGTCGCTGAAAAAAGGGACTCGCCGTCTCAGTTCATCCAACGGGAGCATGATGTATTCCGAATCGAATACGCTCATGGTATCGGCCATGCGCCGTGCGTGGCTGACTCCACTGCCGCTCTGCAAGAATGTGATCATACCTCGTTCGTGCAGCATGACGTTGTAGTTCAGGTCCCGGCTCAACCCGCGCCACAGTTTCATGGATTCGCGGTGGAAAGGCACGCTGGCGGAGCGGATGTAATTATCCCGGATGGTCATGGTATTGCGGGCCGTGTTGCCCCCGCCCAGCCAGCCCTTTTCCAGCACTGCCACATTGGTAATGCCGTGGTCCCTGGCCAGGTACCAGGCGGCGCCAAGGCCGTGGCCGCCGCCGCCGATTATAATGACATCATACTCACGTTTCGGATCGGGATTACGCCAGGCTTTTTGCCAGTTTTGGTGATAATCTATAGCATTGCGGACAAGACTGAAGATGGAGTAACTCATCACATGAATACACAATCTTTAGAGGAAACCGGACACCTGGAGCAGATGCTCGGCGAAACGATTCGCCGCGCCAGAAAGAAAAAGAACCTTTCCGTGCATGAATTATCCAAAGTTGCCAATATTTCCGTCTCCATGCTGTCGAGAATAGAAAACGGTCATACCTCCGCGTCTCTGTCTACCCTTAAGTCCCTGAGTGACGCACTGGGCATTTCACTTGCAAACCTGTTTCAGAATGTACGCCAGAGTCATGAATCGACCTTCGTCAAGTCCGGCCGGGGATTAATCGTACAACGCCATGACAACCGTATCGGGCACCAGTACCAGCTCCTCGGCCACACGTTCCATTCCGACATAAAGCTCGAACCTTACCTGATTACACTGACGGAGAAGACCGAAGAATTTCCCTTGATATTTCATGAGGGTATCGAGTTCATGTACGTTCTTGAAGGAGAGTTGAAATACCAGGAAGGCGAGCGTACCTACCACATGTTTCCCGGTGATTCACTTTATTTCGACCCTTCATCGCCCCATGGCCCCGTGGAACTGATTACCGTGCCGGTAAAAATGGTAACGGTGATTGGCGCACTGAACTGACAGTCCGCCCGTTCCATTAAACCCTGACCTGAATCTCACCGTTTACGGTCCTGGTTGAATAGATTTTCAGGTCAACTGTCGCCGGCGAGCACAGCGCCTTGCCATTGCGCAGGTCAAACCTTCCCTGGTGCAGCGGGCACTCTATAATTTGACCATCGAGATAACCGTCAACCAGCGGCGCCCTGGCATGGGTGCAACAACTGTCTGTTGCATAGTAATCCTGCCCGTTGCGAAAAACGGCAATTTCCTTATTTTCAACTACTACCGTGATACCATCGCCATCCTCAATATCTTCACAACCGGCTATTATGTGCCATTTCCCGGACATTTAAACGTGTGTCTGATTATTAAACTGATAACACCGGATCATTTATTATACAGATAAATGTATGTTGTATAATATACAAAATAGTTTATTATTATGCAACATTTATTCATGTCCCGGATAAACTGATTATGGCCCTGGAACACATACACCAGATCAAGGAAATCGTGGATCGAAAACGCCTGCGAACGCTTATGCGCAGGACTGACAGACACGCATGGATATACCTGTTACGGCATGTCGTTATACTTTCCATCACCGGCTACCTGGTTTTCCTGTCCGTCGATTCGATTTTCTTCGTACCTGCCATGTTCCTGCACGGTGTGGGCATCGTGCACCTGTTTTCCCCCCAGCACGAATTTGCACACCGTACCGCCTTCAGGACGCGCTGGCTGAATGACTTCTTCGGCTGGATTTTCGGCGCAATTATCCTGCTGCCGAACGTCTATTTTCGCTGGGAACACACGGCGCACCATACTTATACACAGAACAGGTGGCGTGATCCGGAATTGATTCCGCAACCAAAAAACCTGTTCGGTTATTTTCTCTACCTGTCGTCCCTGCCTTACTGGTGGGGTTTTTTAAAGCCTTTTGCCATTCACCTTTGCGGTATCATCACGCGGGAAGAAAAATTATTCCTGCCTCTTACGGAACGCTGGAAAGTCATTGTTGAGGCCTGGGCAATGTTGTTGATTTATATGTCGATTGGCGCCTGTATGATAATCTACGACATAGCTGCGCCATTGTATTACTGGCTTATCCCCAGGTTTCTGGCCGAACCTTATATGCGTATGGTGCGCATGACCGAGCATGTCGGCCGGCCGGTCAATAACACCGACTTGCTGGAGAACACCCGCACAACATTAGTCAACCCGCTGCTTCGCTGGTTAGCCTGGAACATGCCGTACCATGCAGAGCACCATTTATCGCCCTCGGTTCCTTTCCATGCCTTGCCGGCGTTCCACAATGAGATAAAGCAGCGTCATAACAAGATTGCCCACGGTTACCTTGACGCCCATAAGGATATTTTTCACCGTAGCCTGCACGGATTGGAACCGGGGCTTTAAGGTATTCCCTGGCGGTAATCATTCATTGATTAGAAGTATCTTGCCGATGTGCGCGCTGCTCTCCATGATGGCGTGAGCCTCGGCTGCCTGCTCCAGCGGCAGTTTTCTGTAAATGACCGGTTTAGTCTGTCCTTTCCCGATGAAAGGCCAGATATGTTTTTCCAGGTTGCGGGCAATGGCCGCCTTGTACTGCGCAGACATGGGCCTCAGGGTGGACCCGGTGAGCGTCAGCCGCTTGACCATTAAGGACCGGCAATCGATTTCCGTCTTCCAGCCTTTTAATCCCGAGATGATTGCAATACGGCCGTCCGGCGCGGCAAGTTGTATATCTTTGCCGATATAACCGCCCGCGACCATGTCGAGTATCACGTCAACCCCAGCGCCGCCCTGTGCTTCGGTAATCTTCTCTACAAAATCCTCTTCGTTATAGTTAACGGCCAACCTGGCTCCGAGTTGTTCGCAGAACCGGCATTTTTCCGGGCTGCCGGCCGTGACATAGACCGTTGCGCCCATGGCAGTTGCCATTTGTATGCCTATGGTGCCTATGCCGCTTGATCCGCCGTGAATAAGCAGGGACTCGCCCTTTTTCAAACCGCAACGATCAAAGACATTGTTCCAAACGGTAAACGCGGTTTCCGGCAGGGCGGCCGCATCGTCCACGGCAAGGTTGTCCGGCACGGGCAGGCACAAGGATGCGTCAGCGACCGCATATTCCGCATAACCCCCGCTATGGACCAGCGCGCAAACTCTGTCGCCCGCTACCGGGAACTCAAAATCACCATTGGTTTCGATGACCTCGCCGGAAAGTTCAAGTCCGGGGATTTCCGATGCGCCGGGTGGCGGCGGGTACCTACCCAGGCGCTGCATCACATCAGGACGATTGATGCCCGCGGCGCTGACTTTTACCAGCACCTGCCCCGGTCCGGGGGTTGGGATGTCGGCTTCGGCAACGGTCAGGACTTCCGGTCCGCCCGGTTCTTTTATGATTATATTTTTCATGGCAAACAGACAGGTTTTGTGATTTTACCACTTGAAACGCATTGGGACAGATTATCAGCCGGTGTCATTCCATGACGACTGAAGGTATTTCGAAACTCACACCGCCGCATCCATATCTTTTATCGAAACCCTGCCCTGGGCCAGGTTGAACTCCGAAGCGCCGTTATCATCAGGATTGATATAAGAATCGGTAACAAGCATTTTATTCAGATCCAGTATGAATGTGACATGCCAGGTTCCCTCATGCAGGGTAGTGGAATTTCTTGATGTGGCAGCCGCTTCAGCCCAGGTTAGAAAAAATACGTTTTCTGCGATCTCGAATGCTACGTAAGGATTGGTAAACTCGGTGTCTTTATTGGCGCCCGTTCCAAAATTCCAGGATATGGTTTTTTGATCCACAAAATAACCCTCAAGAATTTCATTTACGCCTTCAAAATTCAGGGTGATGGCCTTGCCGACCAGCTTATCGGTAACGGGGTGTCCGTCGTCCAACAGTGAGATAATCGGGGTAACGCCCAGGTCTTTTCCAAGGTAGGCCAGGTCGTGTGTTTCCGTTTTAGTGATATTCGAATTCATAAAGAAATATAAACAACAAATGGTGCCGATGGCCGGATTCGAACCGGCACGCCTTTTGGGCACTGCCCCCTCAAGACAGCGTGTCTACCAATTCCACCACATCGGCACGGGCTGGAGATTTAACTCAAGTATAGTACAGGCCTGATCCCTGGATTCTCAGCGTAAATCCATATCCCGTTCACTCGGGAATTACGGGGATATCCGATTCAATCATGTCCACCGGGATCTCATCCGGAACTGCCACGGTCTCCTCGACCGGCTGCTCGATCACCGGCGGTTCTACTACATTCAACTGCCGCGCTTCCACACTGCGCTCCTTGGCCATCCAGGCCAGGGCCAGGCTGTTGAGCAGGAACACGAACGCAAGGGCCGTGGTCGTTTTGGTCAGGAAGTTGCCGGAGCCCGCGGCGCCGAACACGGTGGCCGATGCGCCGCTGCCGAATGCCGCGCCGGCATCCGCGCCTTTCCCGTGTTGTATCAAAATAAAACCGATCAATGCGATGGCGCAGATCACCTGCACTACCAGTAAAAGAGCCTGTAATGTCTCCATCTTTACCCCGCTGCCCGGCAAATCGCCAGGAAATCATCAACTTTCAAGGATGCGCCGCCGATCAGGCCGCCGTCCACGTCCGCCATAGCGAACAGCCCCGCGGCATTGTCTGCTTTCACGCTGCCGCCGTAGAGGATACGCAGTGCGTCGGCAATCCGGTCGTCGTGCCTGGCCACCTGCAGCCTGATGAAGCTGTGGGCCGCCTGGGCCTGTTCCGGCGTTGCCGTATGTCCCGTGCCGATGGCCCATACCGGCTCGTACGCGATGACCGCGCCGGTGAGGGATTCTATTCCCGCTCCGGCAATGACCGCTTCCAGTTGTTCCGACAGCACCTGCTCGGTCATGCCCGCTTCCCTTTCTTCCAGCCGCTCTCCCAGGCACAGTATGACCTGTAATCCGTTCTCCCTGGCGTGGCGGAATTTCCTTGCCACCGTCTCGTTGGTCTCGCCAAGGATATGGCGCCGCTCCGAATGCCCGATGATAACATACCCGCAACCGTAATCTTTCAGCATATCCGTCGAAATCTCGCCGGTGTAAGCGCCGTTCCCGTATTCCGACACCGTCTGCGCGCCCAGCCCGATGTCGCTGCCGGCAAGCAGTTCCGCCGCTAGCGATATATGGATGAAAGGAGCGCATACCAGGACTTCCACACCGTCTACCGGCAAACCCAGCCTGAGGCCGTCCAGCAATGCCTCGACGGATGCGCGGTTGCCGTTCATCTTCCAGTTGGCGGCTACCAGGGGCTGTCTGGTGGTCATAGCGGGTGATTTACTGAATAAATTACAAAAAAGGATGCCAAGATTAACGGAAATCTCCGAAAAGTCAAAGTGAGAAATTCGGCTTACAGCGAGAGAAGAGCGTCAATCTCCTCCCGGCCCAATTCCCAGAACTGGCCGGGACGCCTGCTGCGCGGCAGGTTGCAGGAACCGTAGCGTATGCGGATAAGACGGTTGACGGCCAGACCCTGGGACTCCCACAGACGCCGCACCTCCCGGTTACGTCCTTCCGTGATGACCACCTTGTACCAGCGGTTCCTGCCCTGGCCGGCGCCGCGGGAGATTGCGTTGAAGCGCGCTGTTCCGTCCTTCAGTTCAACGCCTTTCCTCAATACCTGAAGCTGTTCTTCCGTGGCGTGTCCTGATACGCGCACGGCATACTCGCGCTCAACCTGGTTGCGCGGATGCATGAGACGGTCTGCCAATACCCCGTCGTCGGTGAACAGCAGCAGCCCGCTGGTATTGATATCCAGGCGGCCGATGCTGATCCAGCGTCCCCGCTTCAACTTAGGCAGCCCGGCAAAGACCGTGCGGCGCCCCTGCGGGTCCGCCGACGTGCATATTTCACCCTGGGGCTTGTAGTAGGCCAGCACCTTCGGCCTTGCCCCGGTTGCGCCAGGCGGCATCGAGCCCAGCGTGACCCGGCGCCGGTCGATACTCACCCGGTCATGGGGATTGAGTCTGTCTCCCGGTTGCGCAACCCGGTCGTTGACGCGCACGCGGCCAGCCTTGATCAGGCCGTCAATAGAACGGCGCGATCCAATCCCAGCGGCCGCCAGTACTTTCTGGATTCTATCAGCCACTACCGGGCTGGTTCGAAAACGGAATGACGTTATTGTCCTCGAAGACGTCCTCAGACGCATCTCCGTCCGCAGCCTGACCCGCGCTGTCGAACAGGTCGGGTTCAATCTGGCCGAAATCCCTGATATCGCCCAGGGTCGGCAGTTCGGCCAGTTCCTTCAGGTTGAAATAATCCAGGAACTGGTAGGTGGTCGCCAGCAATTCAGGGTGCCCCGGTACGTCCCGGTGACCTACCACTTTTATCCATTCGCGTTCAAACAGCGTGCGGATAATACCGGTACTGAGGCTCACGCCGCGGATATCCTCGATCTCGCCCCGGGTGACCGGCTGCCGGTAGGCGATAATTGCCAGGGTTTCCAGGAGCGCCTGGGAATAACGCTGGGGCCTCTCCCGGAACAGCCGGTTAATCCACTCGGCCAGTTCCGGACGGACCTGGAAGCGGAATCCGCTGGCAACCTCTTTCAGTTCCACGCCGCGGTCGGCGTAGTCCTGCTGCAACTCATCCAGCGCCTTCCTGACAGCCCTGCGGTCGGGCTTGTCCGGGTCTTCCCCGAACATGGACATCATGTCCGTGACACTCAGCGGACTATTCAGCGCCATCAGCGCAGCCTCGATAATTTTCTTGAGTTCAACAGAGTTCATGTGACTGCCTTGATATAGATCGGACCATTGGTTTCATTCTGCACGATTTCAACAAGGGTTTCCCTGGCAAGTTCCAGCAACGCCAGAAAAACCACGATAACGCCTGCCCTGCCTTCTTCCACGACGAACAGGTCACTGAAGCGGGTAAACTCGTCGGCGCTGACCCGGTCCAGTATGGATACCATGCGTTCCCTGACTGACAGGGGTTCGCGCTGGATGTGGTGATGGGAATACACCTCGGCGCGCCGTAATACCTCACCGAACGACTGCAGGATTGTATCCAGCGACACTTCGGGCGGCGTTGAGTGAACATGTTTATCGGGGAAATCTATGAGCGCGGCAAAACAGTCGCGGCCGAGCCGCGGCAGGTCATCGATGTCCTGCGCCGCCTGCTTGAATATTTCGTATTCCTGCAACCGCCGCACCAGTTCCGCACGCGGGTCTTCCTCATCCTCATCCTGCTCAGGGCGCGGCAGCAGCATTCTGGATTTTATCTCCGCCAGCATGGCTGCCATGACCAGGTACTCCCCGGCCAGCTCCAGCTGCAATACCTCCATCAATTCAATGTAAGTCATGTATTGTTCGGTGACCCTGGCGATGGGTATGTTAAGGATGTCCAGGTTCTGGCGCTTGATGAGGTACAACAACAAGTCGAGGGGACCGGAAAAGGCCTCCAGGAACACCTCCAGCGCGTCAGGCGGGATATAAAGGTCCTTGGGGACCTCGCTGAGGGGAACGCCCTGCACTATGGCAAACGGCATTTCCTCCTGCAGTACACTGCCCTGTGGCTCGGTACCCTTTCCAGTTAATATTGACATGTTCAGCGGGCCGGGAAGCGGTTGAGCGCAAGGCGCGCCGCGCAGGGAATGGCGCGCCCTTGCCAAGCGGCGCAACGCCGCGGGCGACCGCTTCCCGACCCGCCCGCAGGGAGCCACACAGCGACGTCAAGACAAGGCGCAGCCCGCCGGGAATGGCGAGTCCTTGCCAAGGGCTGCAACGCCGTATTGGCGTCGCTGTGTGGCTCTGAACATGTCAATATTAACTGGAAAGGGTACTCAGCCATAATCCAGCCCCATGGCCTCGCGTACCTCGTTCAGGGTTTCCCGGGCAATATCCCGCGCCGTCTCACAACCTTCGTTGATGATCGCGCGCACTGTTTCCGGATCATTGATGTATTCGTCAGCCCGCTCCCTGATCTCCGTCTGCTCCTCGAGAATGGAGTCTATCAGGGGTTTTTTACAATCCAGGCATCCTATGCCGGCACTGCGGCAGCCTTCCTCTACCCAGCTCCTGACATCCTTGTCCGAGTAGACCTTGTGCAAGTCCCACACAGGGCATTTTTCCGGGTCGCCCGGGTCATTGCGCCTGATCCGGGCCGGGTCGGTAGGCATGGTCCTCACCTTGCCTTCAACAGTGCCGGGTTTTTCCCGCAGCGAGATGGTGTTGTTGTAGGACTTGGACATTTTCTGCCCGTCCGTACCGGGCATTTTCGGAGATTCGGTCAGCAGCGCCCGGGGTTCAGGGAAGATCATCTTGCCGCCGCCTTCCAGGTATCCTACCAGGCGCTCGCGGTCGCTGATGCTGATATTCTGCTGTGCTTCCACCAGCGCCCTGGCTCTTTCCAATGCCTGTACGTTGCCTTGCTCCTGGTACTTTTTCAGCAGGTCGAAATAGAGCTTATTGTTCTTCTTGCCCATTTTTCTGGCCGCCTTCTCGGCCTTTTTTTCAAACCCGGGATCGCGCCCGTACAGGTAATTGAAACGCCGCGCCACCTCGCGCGCCATCTCAACGTGGGCAACCTGGTCCTCTCCGACAGGTACGAAACTTGCCTTGAATATGATGATATCGGCAGTCTGCAACAGCGGATAACCCAGGAAACCGTAGGTGGTCAGGTCCCTGTCATGCAGCCGCTCCTGCTGCTCCTTGTAGGAAGGTACTCGCTCCAGCCAGCTTTGCGGGGTGATCATGGACAACAACAGGTGCAGTTCCGCGTGTTCGGGGATACGTGATTGTATATACAGTTTCGCCGCGCCGGGGTTGATGCCCACCGCCAGCCAGTCGATGATCATCTCCCAGACGTTATTCTCGACGATGTCAGGCGTTTCATACTCCGTGGTCAGGGCATGCCAATCGACCACGCTGAAAAAGCATTCGTATTCGTTCTGAAGTCTGACCCAGTTTTTCAGTACGCCGTGGTAATGACCCAGGTGCAGTGCGCCGGTCGGCCTCATACCGGACATCACCCGCTGGTTCGCTGAAGTCGCCAATAGTATCCCCTTTATATGTTATTTATCCGCAGATTATCGCAGATAATTATTTTTAATACGACCAAGGCCCTGCCGGACGACTTCTACGGCATCCGAAGTCAGGTCAATGACCGTGGTCAACTCCGTTCCACAGGGACCGGCGTCGATCACCAGGTCGACCTCACGGCCCAGCACGGCGCAGATCTGTTCAGGATCGGTCTCGGGCGCGGTACCCTGCGGCAGTATCAGGCTGGTGCTCAACAGCGGTTCCCTGACCATTTCAAGCAATGCCAGCAACGTATCATGCGCCGGGATCCTCAACCCTATCGTCTTTTTTTTCGGGTGCTGGATATAACGGGGCACATGGTGCGAGGCCCGTAACAAAAACGTGTATGGCCCGGGCGTCAGGCGTTTCATCAACCGGAACGCGGTATTGTCCGTCCTTGCCAGGGAACCCACGACAGTCATCGATGAACATAATAATGTAAAATTGTGTTTCTGGTTCAACCGACGTATGGAGAGTATTCTTTCGAAAGCACTTTTTTTATCGGGCAGGCAGCCCAGGGCATAACACGAGTCGGTGGGATAGGCTATCACCCCGCCCTGCTGCAGGATCAGCGCAGCCTGGTTCAACAAACGCACTTGTGGATTGTCCGGGTGGATTTTAAAATACTGCGCCATACACCGGCTATGATATCGATAATATGAAATTTTTCCTGGACTTTTTGCCCGGACTGGCCTTCCTGGTTGCCCTGTTCATCCCCGAAAACAGGCAGGAAGGGATCTACCTGGCGACCAAAGTCCTGATTGCAACATCGTTTTTGCAGATTTTCCTGGGCTGGTTGATTACCAGGAAAATAGAAAAACAGTATGTCATCATTTTCCTGGTGGTGCTCGTGCTGGGCAGCGCAACCCTGATGCTGCGGGATGAGCGATTTATCAAGTGGAAACCTACCGTGGTATTCTGGATTTTCTCCCTTGCGTTCCTGGTAAGCGATTACATCGGCAGGCGCAACCTGACGGAGCGGCTGATGGGACAGGTGTTCAATGCGCCGCAGACCGTCTGGCGCCAGGCCAATTTATCCTTTGTGGCCTTCTTCCTGCTTTGCGGCTTTATCAATTTATTTGTCGCCTGGAATTTCAGCACCGAGGCCTGGGCCACGTTCAAACTGCTTGGGTTCCTGGTGTTGAATATCGTTTACCTGGCCGGCCTGGTCATGTTCCTGTCCCGTTACGCCATCGAGCAACCCCGGTCCGGCGAGGATTGACGTGAACAGAATCGAGACCATCAGGTCGAAACTGCAGCAGGCCCTGGCGCCGGAACACCTGGAAGTCATCGATGACTCCCACCTGCATGCCGGGCATGCCGGCGCCGCGGGCGGAGCCGGCCACTTTACCGTCCGCATCGTCAGTTCCCGCTTTCAGGGTCATTCCACCATTGAACGGCACCGCCTGGTGTACCAGGCGGTCAGCGACATGATGCCGGAAGAAATCCACGCGTTAAGCATCAGGGCGCGCGCACCGGAAGAAGAAAAATCATAGAGCAACCGGACATAAGACCGTTTTTGAAGTGGCCGGGGGGGAAATACCGGCTGCTTGGCAGGATACGCGGAGTCCTGCGCCCGGCGAACCGGCTGATAGAACCGTTTGTCGGGTCGGGTGCGGTTTTTCTCAATGCCGACTACGATGCATACCTGCTCGCGGACGCCAACCCGGACCTGATTGGTCTTTACAGCCGGCTAGTTGAAGAAGGAACCAGTTTCATCAGCTATTGCAGCAGGTTCTTTATCGACAGGACCAATACCCGTGAGTACTATTACGCCTATCGTAAGGAATTTAACAAGACCCGTAACGCCCGGAGGAAATCGGCGCTGTTCCTGTACCTCAACAGGCATGGTTACAACGGTTTATGCCGCTACAACTCCAGGGGCGGGTTCAATACACCGTTCGGCCGCTATGTCAGACCCTACTTCCCGGAAAAAGAAATGCTGGCGTTCGTCCGGCGCGCCGGCAGAGTCAGCCTGCAGCAGGACCCTTTCGATGCGACCATGGCAGTCGCTCAACCCGGCGATGCGGTATACTGCGACCCGCCGTATGTCCCCTTGTCGGATACCGCGCATTTCACCGATTACCACACGGGAGGTTTCACCTGGGATGACCATGTGCGGCTGGCGGACATCGCCTGCGAACTGGCGGGTAACCGGATACAGGTTGTCATTTCAAACCACGATACCGTAGAGATACAGGATTTATACATAACCCGGGGCGCGCGGATTTCCCGGTTCAAGGTCAGGAGAAACATCAGCAGAGACGGGAACAACCGCAGGGAAGTCGGCGAACTGCTTGCTGTATTCAACCCGCGGTAAACGTTGTGTCGTTCCTGCGGAAGCAGGAATGACGAAGGCGAGGAACGGCGGGGCTTTATTCGCCGATACTATAGCGAATACCGACCTTGAACGTACGCCCGTACGGGTTGTGGGTGAACGGGTCGTAGTTCATCTCCCTGGGGACGAACGGCGGGTCTTCATCCAGCAGGTTGACTACCGATGCCCAGATTTCCAGCCGATCCTGCAACAGCCTGTAGTTCGCGTGAACATCATGGGTTAAGTGGCTGTCGATTTTCCTGTCAATGTCAACGTAATCGTCCGCATAACTGACGCCGTAGCGGACGTTTAACGACTTCCAGGCGTAATTCAGGTACCCCCGGGCCTTCAGCTTGACCAGCGTGCGCGCCAGGGACGTGGTGTAGTTTAACCGGCCGAGTGCGTTGTAGGCCTCCCCCAGTTCCCAGGCGTCAAGGTCGTAACCCAGGATTCTCGTCCCGCTGAAGCCTGCGCTGAACCTCCCCGGCCCCAGCGGCGCCTGGTAAAGCCCGCTGAAATCGATACCGTCGGTCTTGATATCGGGGCCGTTGATGATATTGATGTCGATGATCTCGACGTTGGCGGCGACCGGGTTGCCGGCGAAGGACAGCCGATCGAAGTA
>JAJDUB010000049.1 GCA_022826885.1 Gammaproteobacteria bacterium | reverse complement strand
CACGGAATTTCTGAGGAAGAGATTGAATACACTGAGGAAGTTCTGGCCAGAATGAAAAAACGACTTCTAGAAGTAGAAAGCTAGATTGCTATGTGTATTTATCAGCAACTTACGACGAATACAGACATCCCCTGCTCCTTTAATTAATCATTTCTACGTCACGAACCTAGCTTGGAAAATCACTATGAATAATGACTACACAGAAGACCAGCAGGCGATTATAGATGCTATAGAAAAAACCTGTGAATCCTTCACAGATGATTATTGGTTGGAACTCGATACAAAAGCAGAATTCCCTCACGAATTTTATACTACCATGGCCGAAGGAGGCTGGCTTGGTATCACAATGCCGGAGGAATATGGTGGCGCCGGTCTAGGGGTAATGGAAGCTGCCATCATGATGAATACGGTCACGCGCTGCTCCGGTGGCGGATATACATCAGCTTCTACCATTCACATGAATATATTTGGACCTCATTCAATAGTTGTTCATGGTAGTGAAGAACAAAAAGAGCGATTTCTTACACCACTTATCACAGGTGAAGAAAAGGCGTGCTTTGGCGTTACTGAACCCAATGCCGGGCTGGATACCACCAGTATTTCTACCTTTGCAAAAAAAGTCGACGGTGGATATCGCATATCGGGTCGTAAAATGTGGACATCATCTGCACAAGTTGCCGATAAGATACTTCTGCTTACTCGAACATCAGCTAAAGATGAGGGTAAAAAGCCAACTGATGGAATGACGATTTTTTACACAGACTTGGATAAATCTAAAATCGAAGTTCGCTCAATAGCAAAATGCGGCCGTTCTGCTGTCGATTCCAATGCTGTATTTATTGATGATATTTTCGTTCCCGAAGAAGATCGCATCGGTGAAGAAGGTAAAGGATTTTATTACATACTCGACAGTCTCAATCCAGAGCGGATATTAGTTGCCAGTGAATATATAGGGATGGGGCAAGATGCTCTTCGTCGTGCCGTTGATTATGCGAATGAACGTGAAGTATTTGACCGACCTATTGGTAAAAATCAAAGCATTCAACATCCATTAGCTGAGAGCTGGATTGAACTGGAGGCGGCTTGGCTAATGGCATTGAACGCATGCAGACTCTATGATAATAAGCAGCCAAGCGGCGCCCATGCAAATGCGGCTAAATTTATGGCCGGTCGCGCCGCACAAAATGCGACAACTCGAGCTGTTTTGACACACGGGGGGATGGGCTTCGCAAAGGAATATCATGTTGAACGCTTTTATCGCGAGAGTATTCTAGGCCGTATTGCGCCTATAACAGAGCATATGATTCTCAATTTCATCAGCACAAAAGTCTTAGACTTACCTCAATCTTATTAGGAGTATTTTCAAAATTGACATGTCAGAATCAGGGATCACAGGGTATGGTACATACTTACCCTCTTTTAAAATAAGCCGGAAATTGATTGCCGATGAGAATTCGTGGGCGATACCTGCACTACGGTCCCTGGGTAAAGGACATCGTCGTTTTTGTAGTTGGGACGAAGATGCAATTACGATGGGAGTTGAATCGTTACGCTCGTGCCTGCAATCACAACCGTCAATCAATGTTAATTCATTAATTTTCGCATCTACATCAGCACCCTATGCCGATTACCAAAACGCGACCAGTGTCGCTCTTGCTGCCGACCTTCCACCAGATCTTAAAGTAATGGATGTAGCCGGTTCGTTACGAGCCAGTACATCTGCGCTCATTACAGCATTACACAGTAATTCCAACGGCACTAGCTATATCGTGGCATCTGACAAACGACGAGCAAAGCCAGGTAGCATACAAGAAATTCAATATGCTGCAGGATCTGCAACTCTCGCAGTAGGTAGTGAAAATATAATAGCAAAGTTTGTTGATTCACATTCCATAGTAACTCAATTTATCGATCACTATCGTTCTGGTGAACAGAACTATGATTATTCTTGGGAAGAAAGATGGATTCGAGATGAAGGTTATCTAAAAATCGTTCCACAAACAGTTGCAAAATTACTCAATAAAACAAATATCAGCGCTGATGAAATCTCATATTTTTGCATGCCGGGTAGCATTTCACGTCTTGGAATAACTTTAGCAAAGCGCATAGGTATTAATGCTGATGCGGTTGTTGACAATCTTATGCCAGAAGTTGGAGACACGGGGACACCGCAGGCCTTACTGATATTTACCGCTGCCCTGGAAAAAGCAAAGCCTGGGGAAAAAATACTACTTGTTGGGTTTGGCGCAGGTTGCGATGCGATTTTGTTCGAATGCACAGAAGCTATCGCAAATTATAAGCCTGACCTAAATCTCTCCGATGTCATTGACTCAGGTGAATCGGTGGAAAAATATACACAATTCCTATCTTTTAGTGATGAATTTAGCGTGGACTGGGGCATGCGTGCTGAATTCGACAGCAAAGTAGCCATTTCTCAACTCTATCGTGCTCAGGATCAGATGTCAGGGTTTAATGGAGGACAATGTCCTGATTGTAAGACAACACAGTTTCCCGTGCTTGCGACCTGCGTTAACTGTGGCTCAACCTCGAAACAAGTCTCAATACGACTCGCGGATATAGAAGCCAAAGTTTCAACCTTTACTCAGGACTACTTGCAATATTATCCCGCTCCTCCCATGTATTGGGGTTTAGTGCAATTTAAAAATGATGCGCGATTGCTAATGGAGATCGTTGGAGTAAGACAAAATGAATTGAGAGTTGGTGATGAGTTAAAAATGGTCTATCGCATTAAACAGAAAGACCAAAAACGAGGACTACACCGGTATTTCTGGAAAGCTACACCGGTATATTCCCAGGGGAGTTAATCACTATGGCCACTGGAATTAAAGACAAAGTAGCTATCATCGGAATGGGCTGTACAAAATTCGGTGAACGCTGGGATGCAGGATCCGAACATTTAGCAGTAGAAGCGTTTACAGAAGCTTTAACAGATGCAGGAATCGAAAAAAATCAAATCGGCGCTGCCTGGTATGGTTCTGCATTAGATAATGTCAACGTCGGCAACTCAGCAATACCTCTCTCGACAGCATTACGTTTCGAAGGGATACCCGTATCGAGAGTGGAAAATATGTGTGCTACGGGAACGGAAGCATTGAGAGGAGCGGTATATGCCGTCGCTGCGGGTGCTGTTGATATCGCTTTGGCCATTGGTGTAGAAAAATTAAAAGATACAGGTTTTGGTGGCTTACCGCCGATTTTCAAGGGAACTTTTAATGATCTTTGGCTTCCATACGGCTCAGCACCAGCAGGCTTTGCGCAACTTGCTTCAGGATACCAATCAAAATATAAGCTGAATCGCGAAGATTTTAAAAAATCACTCGCACATGTTTCATGGAAAAGCCATCAAAACGGCGTACACAACCCGAAAGCACATTTACAACGTGCAATAGATATGGACAGTATACTGACTGCACCAATAATTGCAGAACCTCTTGGATTATACGATTGTTGTGGTGTTAGCGATGGCGCAGCGTGTGCAATTGTAACAACTCCAGAAATCGCAAAAAGCTTAGGAAAAACGGATTTGGTTTCGATCAAGGCATTACAGTTATCTTTAAGTGCGGGACGTGAATCAGGTATGGCAGATTGGGATGCTAGTTATGTCAGAAACACACGCATCGCTTCACAAAATGCATATAAGGAAGCGGGAATAAAAAACCCACGACAAGAACTCGACATGATTGAAGTACATGATTGCTTTTCTGTTACCGAGCTTGTGACGATGGAAGATTTGGCCATATCAAATGATGGCGAAGCTGTTAAAGATATTCTTGATGGCTTTTACGACGCAGATGGTGGAGTGCCCTGTCAAATAGACGGTGGCCTGAAATGTTTTGGGCATCCAATAGCTGCATCTGGCCTCCGTATGGCCTACGAAGGCTATTTACAACTGCTTGGTCGTGCTGGCGATCGACAGCTGGATAAGGTTGATCTGGCACTAACACATAATCTAGGTGGCGTTCCCTACAACGGTGTGGCAGCGGTAAGTATTATCGGGCGCTATAACAACTGAAAGTTAGTTTCTTGATTTTTTCACTATTTAGGATCTTTTTTATGTCAAATATACTTGGTGGTAAAACAATTATCGTAACCGGCTCTGGCGGTGGTGTTGGGCAACATATTGCTGAAGAAGCTGCACGCCAAGGTGCTAATGTAATAGTGAATGACATTGGTAAAGATAGTGACGGTTATAGTATGGCGCAACAAGTCACGGAAAAGATTAATAGTACGGGAGGGGAAGCGATCGCGTCACAAGATGATATTTCAGATTGGTCTGCTGCTGAAAAATTAATCGAATCGGCGATGGATAACTTTGGTCATCTGGATGGCATTGTTAACAATGCAGGAATTCTCCGTGACCGCATCTTCCATAAAATGTCAGAAGAAGAATGGGATCAATCTATCAATGTCAATTTAAAGGGTTGCTTTAATACAGCTCGAATTGCCGCACCGATTTTTAAAGAACAGGAAACTGGCGTGTTTGTTCATATGACATCAACGTCAGGTTTAGTTGGCAATTTGGGGCAAGCTAATTACTGTGCTGGCAAGATGGGGGTCGCAGGCCTCTCAAGAGCAATAGCAATAGATATGCAACGATTTAATGTCCGATCCAACTGCATCGCACCATTTGCTATGACGCCGATGCTCATGGCCGGCGTTCCTCGAGAAACCGAAGAACAGAAAGCGAGGTGGAAAATTCTGGAAAAACAGTCTCCTGAAAAAATCGCACCCCTTGTTTGTGCTCTATTATCAGATTCTGCTATTGATATAACTGGACAAATATTTGGTGCGAGAGCAAATGAGGTCTTTTTATTTAGCCAACCAAGACCCATCCGAACTGGACATATTGGGCATGATGGCGGCATAACAACCGAAGCTGTGATTGACCGAATTCTACCCGCATTCAAACCAAGCATGTATTCACTCGAACGTACGACCGACGTATTCTCCTGGGAGCCGATCTAAATGCATCTTGAAAACGTATTATCAAAAAAGTTTGATCCAATTGAGCAACGATTAAGCGAAAAAGATTGCATACTGTATTCTTTAGGGATTGGAATAGGAATGGACCCTATTGATCCAAAACAGCTTCAGTTTGTCTATGAAAAAGGTCTCAAGGCATTTCCCAGTCATGCAGTAATGATTGCCTACCCAGGACCCTGGATGCGAGCTCCAGAATTGGAGATTGATTATTCAAAGCTATTACATGTAGGACAAAGTATTAAATTACATAAAGCTATCCTTCCAAACAGAACCTATATAGGAAGACACAAGGTACTAGGTGTAATAGATAAAGGTAAGGAGAAAGGGGCACTTTTATATTTGGAAAAGACCGTTTGGGATAAAGAATCCGATGAAATAGTTAGTACAATTACATTATCACATTATCTACGGGGTGACGGTGGTTGTGGAAGTTCCGACTATAGTCCTCCACTCCCAGTAGAAATACCTGACCGTCAATCCGACCAGAGTATTGAATATCAAATAGCAAATAATATAGCACTTATTTATCGTCTCAGTGGCGATCCTAATGCTATTCACGTTGATCCTGAGATCGCGAAAGACGTGGGTTTTAATAGGCCAATTCTTCATGGTTTATGCTCATTTGGTTTCGCAACTCGTGCTGCATTAGATACTTACTGTGATTCCGATCCAGAACTTATCCAGGATATAGCGTTACGCTTTAGTGCACCTACTCTTCCTGGAGAAAGTTTACGTTTTGATTTTTGGGAGGATGGTACAGATATAAAATTCACTGCAACCAATCTGGAGCGCAATGTAAAAGTACTTAATAACGGTATTGCTCGAATACACCATCACTAATTTATACGTTTATTTTTTTACTCAAATAATTCGGAAAACTTAGTTTATTTGGAGATAACGAATGAATTTAACAAACAAAAGTGTAGTAGTAACCGGTTCTAATGGGGCCTTAGGCAAAGTAGTGGTAGAAAAAGTAATATCATTGAGTGGCACCCCTATTGAAATAGATTTAAATTCAAAAAATGAGAATAATCAGAATAACTCGTACGCAGTTGACTTATCAGATCAATCAGCGACTCAATCTCTATTCGAAGATATTGCGGATGTGGATGTTGTATTGAACATAGCTGGAGGGTTTGAGATGGGGCCAACTGTTTATGAAACCTCGGAAGAAGATTGGGATGCTATGTTTACAATGAATGTCAAAACCCTCCATAACGTAATTCGGGCATGTGTTCCAATTATGATAAGAAAAGGACGCGGCAGCATCGTCAATGTGGGTGCAGTAAATGCACTAAAAGGTCTACCAAACATGGGAGCATATTGCGCAGCGAAAAGCACTGTGATGCGTATGACTGAAAGCCTTTCCGAGGAATTGAGGAAAGAAAATATTAACGTGAACGCAGTACTTCCCAGCATTATAGACACCCCACGAAATCGAGCCGATATGCCAGGGGCGGATTATTCAAAATGGTTATCACCCGAGAAGCTGGCAAACGTCATTTGCTTTCTCGGTTCGGAAGATGCTTCCGCGGTAACTGGCGCGCTTGTTCCGGTGACCAAGTAACAACTGATACACAGTAAAACTTTCTGTGAGTGAATTATATCTGATTCGGCATGGCCAAGCTTCATTTGGGACCGACAATTATGATCGCTTTGACCCCCTCCCCGTAACCTGATCCACCCGCCGTTTTGACCTCCCCCCACCAAACTGGACCGTTCTAAACTAGAGATTTCTGGCAAAATCACAATCCTAAGAGGAGGGTTTTGCCATGAAGAAGACCAAGTTCACCGAAGAACAGATTGCCTTTGCCCTGCGCCAGGCCGAGACCGGGACCCGGGTGGTCGAGGTGTGCCGCAAGCTGGGCATTTCCGATGCGACGTTCTACAACTGGCGCAAGAAGTACGGCGGCCTGGGTGTGCCGGAGTTGCGGCGCCTGAAGCAGTTGGAAGAGGAGAACAAGAAGCTGAAACAGCTGGTGGCGGATTTAAGTCTGGACAAGCAGATGTTACAAGATGTCCTCTCAAAAAAGTGTTAAAGCCGGCGCAGAAACGCCGGCAATTGCGTGCGTTACAGGACGCCTACCGGGTGAGCACCCGGCGGGCCTGTGAGGTCATACAGTTGCAGCGCTCGACCTGGTACTACCAATCCACTCGCCCCACGGATGCAGCCTTGCGCCACCGGCTCAAGGAACTGGCGGCGGTCCGGGTACGCTACGGGTATCTGCGGCTGCACGTCCTGTTGCGGCGTGAGGGCTGGCAGGTCAACCACAAGAAGGTATACCGTATTTATTGCGAGGAGGGGCTGAATTTGCGCAGTAAGCGGCCGCGCCGGCGCCGGGCGGCGGCACACCGCCTGGCCCGTCCCGGGAACCATGGGGTCAACCAGTGCTGGAGCATGGATTTTGTGGCGGACAATTTGTTTAACGGGCGCCGCATACGGGCCTTAACTGTAGTCGATAATTTTACCCGGGAATGCCTGGCGATCCACGTGGAGCAGTCCATCAGAGGCGAGCATGTGGTGGACATCATGGAGCGGCTTAAACTGAATGAACAGCGTGTTCCCTTACGGATCCAGGTGGACAACGGGAGCGAGTTCATCTCCAAGGCGCTTGATAAATGGGCCTATGAGAACCGGGTCACACTGGACTTCTCAAGACCCGGAAAACCCACGGATAACCCGTTTATCGAATCGTTCAACGGCAGCTTACGGGATGAATGTCTGAACACGAACTGGTTCCTGTCTCTGGATGATGCAAAAGAGAAAATAGAAACCTGGCGGATGGAGTATAATCAGTATCGACCCCATTCATCGCTGAATGATCTGACACCGGAGGCGTTTTACCAGCAACATCAAAAAGCCGGAAATCTCGAATTTACGGGTGTCTAGTTCCGGGGTGAGGCTCAGTTTAGGAATTTCCCTAAACAGTTCGTGGATCAAGAACGGGGAGAGGGTCACCGGTACAGATGAGTCGCCTTAGGCGGCACGATTTAATTTGATATACTGCTTCAAGCCCATGCAGACATTGCCTGTCGATAATGCCGCCCTGGAGAACAGGGAGGCCCTGATCAGAGAACTCAGGACAATTCTCCCCGATGAGTGCGTGATTGTCGATGAGGGGGCATTACGCGTCTACGAGACGGATGCCCTGACCGCGTACCGGCAGGTGCCCATGCTGGTCGTTCTGCCCGAGACCACGGCCCAGGTCGCAGCCGTTTTGAAGCTGTGCAGCCGCATGAATATCAAGGTCGTGCCCAGGGGCGCCGGCACATCGTTATCAGGCGGCGCTTTGCCCCTGGTTGACGGCATCGTTCTCGGCCTGGGTAAATTCAACAGGATTCTCGAAGTCGATTTCGACAACCGTTGCGTGGTCGCCCAGTCCGGGGTGACCAACCTGGCGATCACCGAAACCGTCAGCCACAGGGGGTATTACTACGCTCCGGATCCCTCCAGCCAGATCGTCTGCACCATCGGCGGCAACGTCAGTGAAAACTCGGGAGGAGTCCATTGCCTCAAGTACGGGCTCACCACGAACAACGTGATGGGGATTGAAATGGTGACCATGGAAGGAGAGATACTGCGCCTGGGCGGAAAGTACCTTGACCCTGCCGGGTACGACATGCTGGGCATAGTGACAGGTTCGGAGGGGTTGCTGGGAGTCATCACGGAGGTGACGGTAAGGATCATTCAGGAGCCGCAAACGGCGAAGGCCATGTTGCTCGGGTTTCCCAGCAATGAAACTGCGGGTGATTGTGTGGCCGGCATCATCAGCGCCGGCATCATCCCCGCCGGGATAGAAATGATGGATGAGTTCGCCATCAAGGCGGCGGAGGATTTTGTCCATGCAGGTTATCCGGTGAACTGCCCTGCCCTGGTGCTCACTGAACTGGACGGGCCTGAAGGCGAAGTAGCCGAGCTGATCGAACAGGTCCGGGGCATTGCCGTAGATTGCCAGGCAAGCTTCATCAGAGTCAGCGAATCAGAGGAAGAACGCGAGCGTATATGGGCCGGGAGAAAAGCGGCCTTTCCGGCACTGGGAGATATATCGCCTGACTACTACTGTATGGACGGCACCATACCGCGCCGGGAACTCTCGCACGTACTGACCCGGATCAGGGAGATGTCGGACAAGTACGGACTGAAGGTGGCAAACGTATTTCATGCCGGCGACGGTAACCTGCACCCGCTGATCCTGTTTGATGCGAATGATCCCGAGGAACTGGAAAAAGCGGAAGAGTTCGGCGCGGACATCCTGCGCCTGTGCGTGGACGTCGGCGGCGTCCTGTCCGGCGAACACGGGATAGGTTTTGAAAAAAAGGAACTCATGCCCGCGATGTTCAATGAACAGGACCTGGAACAGCAACAGCGGATAAAATGCGCCTTTGACCCGGAGGGGCGGTTGAACCCCGGCAAGGTGTTCCCCGTACTGCACCGCTGCGCGGAACTGGGCAAACTGCACGTGCACAAGGGCAATATCCCCTTCCCGGACATACCCAGGTTTTAATTGTTTATATCCGCAGATGACGCAGATTAACGCAGATTATTTTTTCATTTATTCTTTAGTGTCGTGCTATCGATTCAACACAAGATAAGACAAGTGAACAACAATCATTATTTCATCTGCGTTAATCTGCGTCATCTGCGGATAATATGACAAACGAACGGTTTTCGCCGGAAACGGAACAGCAGGCCCTGGAACTGGCCCAGTGGGCCGTTGCAGAGGGCAAGACAATTTCCGTCCAGGGGAAAAACACGAAGCACGGGTTCGGCCTGCCTGTCAGCGCGGATTGTACCCTGTCTCTCGAGAAGCTCAGCGGGATACTGGAATATCACCCGGAAGAACTGGTCATGACCGCCCTGCCGGGTACGCCGATAACCGAAATACGAGAAGAATTATCAAAACACAACCAGCACCTCGCCTTTGAACCGCCCGCCTTGAACAAGATGTACCAGGTGGAGGATGAAGGCACCGTAGGCGGAAGTTTCATCGGCAACCTGGCCGGCCCGCGCCGGTTCAAGGCAGGCAGCGCTCGGGACCATATCCTGGGTGTCAGGGCGATCAACGGGCGCGGTGATACCTGGAAATCCGGCGGCAAGGTAATAAAAAACGTCAGCGGGTATGACATGAGCAAACTGGTTACCGGTTCCTGGGGCACGCTGTCCGTAATCACTGAACTCACGTTTAAAGTCCTGCCGGCGCCGCCTGTATCCCGGAGTCTGGCCGTATTGGGACTGTCGGCAAGGCTGGGAACGGCCCTGATGGCGCAGGTCGTCTCCACCCCCAGCGAAACATCCGGCCTGGCGTATTTGCCCGAGGCGGCACTGACGGCAATCGGACGGGACGACGCCTCTTTTCCCGGTGAAACGCTGACGCTGATAAGACTGGAAGGAACGGAGTTGTCCGTCAAGGAGCGTTTGCAAAGCATCACGGGGTGGCTACCCGGCGCGTGTGAATACAGCGTCCTCGAGCAGGCAGCGTCGATTGCAGCCTGGTCATTGATAGCAAACACGGCGCCGCTACAGGACGAACAACGCACCCCGGGCATCCTTAAAATTTCACTCCCCCCGGCATCGGCATGGGACCTGACCCGTTTCATCGATGAACTGCGCGGCTGTACCTGGTACCTGGACGCTGCCGGAGGCTGGTTATGGGTGGGCATCTGCCAGGCCGGAATGACAGATAAAATACACGCCATAAGTCGGGAGGTTAATACTATCGGCGGCGCCACGACCATTTATCGCTCCCCCTCCGCCGTGAAACAGGATACCGGTATTTATCCGTTCCCCGATGAATCAATCAAACGCCTGAATGAAAAGATAAAAAACAGTTTCGACCCGGAAAACATCTTCAATCCGGGCCGCCTCCACGTAAATTAACAATGCGCACCGAATTCACCGCCGCACAACTGACAGACCCCGGGCTGGACGAGGCCAACAGCATCCTGCGTAAATGCGTGCATTGCGGTTTCTGCAACTCCACCTGCCCTACCTTCAAACTGCTTGGCGATGAACTGGACGGTCCGCGGGGCCGCATCTACCTGCTGAAAAACCTGCTGGAGCACGATGAAACACCTTCCGAAAAAATAGTCAGCCACATCGACAGGTGCCTCTCGTGCCTGTCCTGCATGACTACCTGCCCCTCCAGCGTCAATTACATGCACCTGGTTGATGCAGGACGCAGCTATATCGAAAAAAAATTCAGGCGCCCGTTCCGGGACAGGCTGTTCCGGCGCCTGCTGGCAATGACCCTGCCCAACCCGGCCAGGTTCCGGTTGCTGCTGATCTTCTCCAGGCTGCTCTTGCCCATCAGGTGGCTGCTTCCCGGACGCTTCCAGGGCGCACTAAATCTTCGGACCCCATCGGCACGCGCAAAGCTGAAGCAAAATGGAGGAACCCAGGATTTGACCGGAAAAGCTGTGGGCCTCGTCGCCGGTTGCGTACAACAGGTAATAGGCGGGGATATCAATTCAGCCAGTATCCGCCTGCTGGAGCGCCGGGGCTGGCGCGTTCACCTGCTGTCGGAACCGGCCTGCTGCGGGGCGGTCGAACACCACCTGGGTAAAGAGGCCCTGGCGGAAAAACGCTTCCGGCAAAACATCACTGACTGGATAGAACACGTTGATGAACACGGGCTCGAGGCATTGATCGTCAATGCCTCCGGCTGCGGCACCATGCTCAAGGACTACGGCCACCTGTTCCGTAATGACGAGTCCCTGGCGGCAGATGCCGGTAGAATCAGCGGGATGACCCGGGATATAGCGGAATTTTTATCCGACCACCATGACATGACCAACAACGGCGACGTGGAGCAGGTCCGGGTCGTCTACCAGAGTCCCTGTTCCATGCAACACGGCCAGAAAATCGACTCACAACCACTGACCCTGTTGCGGCAAGCCGGCTTCAACGTAAAGGAACTGCCGGAAAAATATATGTGCTGCGGCTCGGCCGGCACCTATAATATCCTGCAACCGGCGATCGCCGCTGAACTGGGAGAAAGAAAAGCGGTCTATATCGAACAGGCAGACGTAGACGTTGTAGCCAGCGGCAACATGGCCTGCATGATGCACCTGCGGCAGTTCACCGATGTCCCTTTTGTGCATACGGCAGAACTGCTTGACTGGGCAACAGGCGGCCCCAAACCGTTTTGATTATCAAAATAATCAGGAGTGAACCATGACCAACCCGGTAAACATCACCGTATTCCGCTGGGCCGGCGCCTGGGGCCCTTTCAAGGTCAATATCCCCTGCGGGGAATGCGCCTTGACCAAGGACATTATCCAGGACTGTATCGATACGGACCTGACAGGTATAGATGTCGAACTCGACATGCGCGACTGGCTCACGGAATGGTGGAAGCCCCTGCCCAAAGGAGGCTGGCATGCCCCGATTGTACTGGTAAACGGCAGGATCATATCCCAGGGAGCGGCATTGAACCGGGGCGTACTGACCCAGTCGGTTATTGAGGAAGCAACAGGCAACTCACCGATACAGGGTAACCACGCTTACGGCAAGGCCACCTGCCCCCACTGCGTGCGCGCCAAGGGATACCTGGAACAGGCGGGTGTCGACTATCGGTACCACGACGTCGTCAAGGATCCCCGGGCGCTGTATGAAATGCTGGCGAGGGTAAAACCGATCATCGGCCCCAAAACCCCGGTCACCGTGCCGCAGATCTGGCTCGACGGGAACTATGTAGGCGGCGCCGATGAATTAAAGCGCATTCTCGACCTGCCCGAGGTCGAACCGAACCCGGATCGCGGGCAGTGTTCTCTCTCCCCGGCACGATGAACTTTAACGTCCAATATTTGCCTAAGAGTTAAGCGCGAAAGCATTGTTTGTCAAACCTTTTAAGCACTGATTAAACCAGGGTTTCCCTGATCATGTCACGTGGAGGAGTAAATCATGAGTGAAAGCAAGTGTCCCGTAATGGGCAAAACCGGTAGCGGCGCTAACCGCAGAGGCACCACAAACCGGGACTGGTGGCCGAACCAGCTCGATCTGGGCATTCTGCGCCAGCATTCTTCAAAGTCCAACCCGATGGACGAGGATTTCAACTATGCCGAAGAGTTCAAGACCCTGGACCTCGCCGCGGTAAAGCATGACCTCTATGAACTGATGACCACATCACAGGACTGGTGGCCTGCCGACTACGGCCACTATGGACCGTTCTTCATCCGCATGGCATGGCACAGCGCCGGCACCTATCGAATCGGCGATGGACGGGGTGGCGGCGGTACAGGCAACCAGCGCTTTGCGCCCATCAACAGTTGGCCGGATAACGGCAACCTGGACAAGGCGCGCCTGCTGCTCTGGCCGATCAAGAAAAAATACGGCAGGAAAATCTCATGGGCCGACCTCATGATCCTGGCCGGCAACTGCGCCCTGGAGTCGATGGGATTCGAGACCTTCGGTTTCGCCGGTGGGCGCGAGGACATCTGGGAACCCGAAGAAGACATTGATTGGGGTATCGAAAACGAGTGGCTCGGCGACAAGCGCTACAGCGGCGACCGGGAACTCGCGGAACCGCTTGGCGCGGTCCAGATGGGCCTGATCTACGTAAACCCTGAAGGGCCAAACGCCAATCCCGACCCGTTCGCCTCGGGCCGGGACATTCGCGAGACTTTCGGCAGGATGGCAATGAACGACGAGGAGACCGTCGCGCTTACCGCGGGTGGTCACACCTTCGGCAAGGCCCATGGTGCGGCTCCAGCGGACACCCATGTCGGTCCCGAACCGGAGGGCGCTCCCATAGAGCAGCAGGGCCTCGGTTGGAAAAGCAGTTTCGGCAGCGGCAAGGCCGGCGATGCGATCACCAGCGGTATCGAAGGCGCATGGACCCACACCCCGACAACGTGGGACAACAGCTACTTCGACACCTTGTTCGGCTACGAGTGGGAACTCACCAAGAGTCCTGCCGGCGCGTGGCAGTGGAAGCCCGCGAATGGCGCGGGCTCTGATACCGTGCCGGATGCCCACGACCCGGACAAACGCCATGCCCCCATGATGACCACGGCGGACATGGCCATGCGCATGGACCCCATCTACGAATCGATCTCGCGGCGTTTCCACGAGAACCCGGACGAGTTCGCCGACGCTTTCGCCCGCGCGTGGTTCAAGCTGACGCACCGCGACATGGGGCCCCGCGCCCGCTACCTCGGCCCTGAGGTACCTGCGGAAGAACTGATCTGGCAGGACCCCATTCCTGCCGTCACCCACGAATTGATTGATGAGCAGGATGTCGCGGCCCTGAAAGCCAGGATACTTGCTTCAGGTCTCTCCGTTTCCCAACTGGTCTCGGCCGCCTGGGCTTCCGCGTCAACCTACCGCGGCTCGGACATGCGCGGCGGGGCGAACGGAGGGCGTATCCGTTTTGCGCCGCAGAAGGACTGGGAGGTTAACCAGCCGGACCAACTGGCGCATGTCCTGCAGGTCCTTGAAGGTATCCAGCGGGAGTTCAACAGTTCGCAAACAAACGGAAAACGTGTGTCGCTGGCCGATCTGATCGTTCTGGGCGGTTGTGCCGCTGTCGAACAGGCTGCGATGAACGCCGGACAGGACGTGAAGGTACCGTTCACGCCGGGGCGCGGGGATGCCCTTGAGGAGCAGACTGATGTCGAGTCCTTTGCCGTACTTGAGCCGGTTGCAGACGGATTCCGCAACTACCTGAACGGCGCAAACGGCGCCGCGGCGGAAAGACTGCTGGTGGACAAGGCGCAGTTACTGGGGCTGACTGCGCCCGAGATGACGGTGCTCATCGGCGGCATGCGCGTCCTGGGCGCCAACGCCGGAGCTTCACGACACGGCGTCCTCACCAGGCGGACTGAGGCGCTCACCAACGACTTTTTCGTGAACCTGGTGGATCCGGGTACGGCATGGCAACCGGTCTCCGAAGGCGGCAACGTGTTCGAGGGCCGGGACCGTGCAACAGGCGAACTCACGTGGACCGGCACCCGCGTCGATCTCATCTTCGGTTCGAACTCCGAACTTCGGTCGTACGCGGAAGTCTATGCTTGTGACGACTCCCGGCAGCAGTTTGTACAGGACTTTGTCGCTGCCTGGGACAAGGTGATGAACCTGGATCGTTTCGATCTCGCCTGATCTCAAGATGACAGGTTCAACCTTGCGTGCTGATCTGCTCCTGTCCAATGGAAATATTATCACCCTCGACAGTGTATCCAGTATAAGCGAAGCGGTGGCAGTACGTGGTTCAAAGATCGCGGCGGTAGGTAAAACTGCAGATCTGGAAGCACGCGTTGCCCCGGACACCCGCCGGATAAATTTGCAGGGTCGAACACTCCTGCCCGGGTTCTTTGACACCCACCCTCACATGGATCGGGAAGGGTTAAAGACCCTGGGTGGTGCGTCACTGATTGGCGCCAATTCGGTTTCAGCAATTGTCGAGCGTGTTGCAGAAGCGGCAACCAGGGCAAAGCCGGGGGAGTGGCTCGTCTTCATGCCCATGGGTGGACCGCCTTTCGACTATGTAAATAATCCCTCAATGCTTAAGGAAGGACGTTTTCCCAATCGTTATGATCTGGACGAAGTCGCACCCGATAATCCGGTTTTCATTCGCGGCGTCTGGGGTTGGTGGGCCCGTCCTCCCTTTCCGGCAGTTGCCAACAGTGAAGCCTTGCGCCGCTGTGATATTACCGCTGCTTCAGTCGACCCCTATAATATAAAGATTGTCCGTGACCCCGGTGGTTTGCCAACCGGTCTCTTCCTTGAAACCAACCGGACTTCCATACTCGAGTACACATTGTTTCGTAATGTTCCCCGCTTTACCTATGAAGATCGGCTGGAATCGGTGCGCCGCAGCTCTGAAATTTACAGCAGTTCAGGTACAACATCAGCATACGAGGCACATGGTCTTACACCCGAGTTATTACGCGCCTATCGGGAAATTGATGAGCAGGGTGAACTCTCGGTTCGCATGTCTGCAGCAGTGAGCCTCCCTTCCTCTTATATGAATCGCAGCCGGCTTATTGATCTTCTGGATCAATGGGCGCCTTCGGCAGGTGGCCGCGGTATGGCGAGCGGCAATTTTCGTGTCTCCGGCGTTACCCTCGATCATACCGACCCAAAGATAGCTGCAATCATCGCAAGGGATTATCCCTATGTCCAATGGGCCGGAAATTTCGACCAGGGTATTACAACTTCAGAATTTGTTGAAATCGGCATTGAAGCCGCGAAACGGAAGCTGCGATTGAATTTCCTGATTGCCATACACCCACCCTATCATAGTGTTGACGGCACCCTTGACATGCTCGAGCAAATTGATAAGCAGGCGCCGATCAGAGATTTACGCTGCGTTGGCTTTCACATGATCAATGCAAGCGCACAACAACTTCGCAGGGTTCGGGATCTTGGATTGATCATTACCATGACGCCGTCATTCATTTATTCACATGCGGCTGAACTCCGTCTGGGCCAGGACGCCTGCCCCATTCGCGAGGTGCTCGATGCAGGCATCCCTGTGGCACTGGGCACGGACAATGTACCCCCCTCGATGTTTTTCACCGCCTGGGAAGCGCTGGTACGCTGGGATGAAACCGGACAACAACATCTGGGTAATTCTCGTCTGGAGCGTGAGGAAGTATTGCGCATCTGCTGTCAAAGTCCCCATTACATTAACTGGGAAGAAGACAATCGGGGAGTCATTGCACCGGGCATGGCGGCGGAGTTTATGGTCCTCGATGCCAATCCGCTGACCTGTGACATAGAACTTTTGCCTCAACTGACACCGGTATTGACGATGGTTGACGGTCGCATCGTGCACGATGCGGGTTTGTTGGAAAAACCTGGTATTCCATCGATTTGACTACGCAGGTAAATCCATAACAAAGTGCTCGACTTCGTTGCAAACAACTTCTATACTGATTAACCGGTCCGTTAAGGGGGAGTTGCTCCATGTCTCAATCCACCATATTACGCGGGGGTCGGATAATCGATCCGGCGCAGGGTCTGGACAGGTTTACCGATCTCACTATTACTGACGGCAAGATCGCCGCCATTGGTGCTTCAGAGTTAAGCACAGATGCCGACGTTGTTGATGTCTCCGGTCTGATCGTCACCCCTGGTTGGGTTGACATACACGTGCATGCCTATGGCGACCTCGGCTTCGCCTATCCCGATTACATCGGGATCTATGGGGGTGTCACGACGTTTGTTGATGCCGGCGGACCTGGTTTTGGCACCTTCCCGGAATTCAAGGCATTGATGACCGATGCCACCGTTACCGATCTGTATTGTGGCCCGTATGTGCGGCCGCTGGGTATCATCACCTCGGCCTATATTGAAGGTGATGTCCGCACTTTAGGCTCATGGGATATGGCGGCCTGGCTCGACATCGTCAATGAGGACCGTGACACATTTGCTTATTTGAAGCTCGGCGCCTTCGGCGACCATGATTGGGGGCCGCTGCGATTGGGCAAAGGCGCAGCTCAGATTCTCGAGTTGCCTACCTATACCCATATCGGTGACTTTCAGGTTGCACCCAGGCGCGACACTACCGGGCCTGCCTTCGAGGTCGCTGAGCGCGGTGACATGATTACACATATATATCATGGCAATCCCGGCACGATATTGGACGAGGACGGTAAAATCCGGCGTGAAGTCCGGGCCGCTCAGAAGCGCGGGGTCTTATTCGATATCGGCATGGGCTCAACAAATTTTTCTTTTGATATAGCTGAAAAAGCCATCGCCCAGGACTTGCTGTTTCACACCATCAGCTCAGACTTGCAACAATTCAACGTAATGCACCCGGTGTACTCCTTCACTAATGTGCTGACCTGCATTCTGGCACTTGGAATCGAGCTTGAAAAAATCATCGAATGCATCACCATCGCGCCGGCTCGCGCCATCGGCATTGATGACCATGCAGGCAGCCTGGCTGTTGGGAGACCGGCGGATGTCAGCGTGATGAAAATCGAAGACGGCGATTTTGAACTGGAAGATTGTGAGCAACAAACCCGCAACAGCGACCGCCAGATCTTGCCGGTGATGGCATTCAAACGCGGTGTGCGCTACGACTGCGATGTCACCCTGGCCCGCAACGAACGCAACTGGCTGCCGATGATCGATGAAGACATTATTCCGCAACGGGCCGCCACCCTGGTACCTGGCCAAAAGGCCTTCCTGGACGCGCTGGCTGCTGATCTTGGCCGGTTAAATTGGGACCATACAACGGTTGATCTCGATATTGCCACCCGGGTCCAGCAATGTTTCTACGGGACATGCGACAAAGTCGGCTTGCCGCTTGCGGACGCCTTGACGGCCACCTATAAATGTTTCCTGGAAGAACCGTTCACTTACCAGATCGGATTATTTCTTACCCGTATTGAACGCGGCTTTGCCATGGACCGAATCCAGCAGGTGGGAGGCGGAGTCCGGGCGGCAGCCTAGGCAAAGCGTTTAGAATGGGTGAAGGAGAGTGGTATGATCTCCGGGAGATCGACGCGGAGGAGTCGGAGTTCCCGGTAGCAGCCACGGTTGACGGTGAAGACATCGTCATTTTCCAAATCGGTGATGATTACCGTGGCGCCCAGCGATTGTGTCCACATAAGGACGGCGATTTTGTCCGCCGCGGCGTAATCATGGGTAATGGCAAAATGCTCCGCTGCTCACTCCACGGCTTCATATTCAATCTTGCTTCCGGCAAAGGCGTGAACGCCGGACCGCAATGTATCGATATCTTTGAGATCAAGCGTGAGGGTTCCCGCCTTCAGGCCCGCAAAAAACAAAAATAGAAAAGTGTCCGGCGGCCGGGCTTAAGCCGCGGCCGGCAGGCGTTGCCTGTTGTGAGGAGCGGTAAGGTCCTGTACCGGTCCGCGCGGCACGATCGCGGGACGGCCGTACCATGCTCTTTCCAGCGAGTAGTACTGGCGTTTCGCGTCTTCGATATCCAGAAGTTCCGCGATCCCGTCGATTTGATACAGCTCCCGCAGGTAGTTGCTCAAATTCGGATAATCCGCGATACGCCGCAAGTTACATTTGAAGAAACTGAAATATGCAGCATCGAAGCGCAGCAGTGTGGTATAGAGTCGCCAATCGGCCTCTGTCAGGCGATCGCCGATCAAATAGCGCCGGCCGTCGAGACGCGCCTCCACCTTATCCAGGGTTGCAAACAAGGCAGATACAGCTTCGTCGTATGCATCCTGGGTCGTTGAGAATCCGCACTGGTAAACGCCATTGTTTACGTTTGTGTATATTTCAGCGTTCAGTTCGTCGATGTCTTTGCGTAGTTCTTCCGGATACAGGTCAAGATCGGGATTACCGGCAAAGTCATTAAAGGCGCTGTTGAACATGCGCAGAATTTCGGAAGATTCGTTGTTGACGATCGTCTCCCGCTGCTTGTCCCAAAGCACCGGAACGGTCGGACGCGCGCTGCATTTCGGATCCGCGCGCAAATAAATCTGGTAGAGATGTTTCGCACCGTAGAGCGGATCCGGCTCTGCCCGCGGCTCGGCGCCTGGTTCGGCAAAGCACCATCCGTTCTCAGTCATCTCGGGGACCATGCGCGTCACTGAGACCGCGTCTTCCAATCCTTTCAAGCGCCGCACAATCAACGTGCGGTGTGCCCACGGGCAAGCAGTAACCACATAAAGGTGGTAACGCCCGGGTTCGGCCGGAAACCCGTCCTCACCGCTCGGTCCGGCCGCTCCGTCCGGAGTCACCCAGCTTCGAAACGTACTGTCCTTGCGGACAAATTTTCCACCGTGCTCTTCCGTTTCGTGATGATCGCCCGAATGCCAGACACCGTCTACAAGAATACCCATCGCCTGGATTAGAAATAGTTATAGCGTGCCCTGATCCCCCACCAGCGCGGCTTGTAGTAACCCACCGTCGTGCACCCGCACAGCGTCGACAAGTCGAAACCGGTGAACAAGGTGCGCTCATCGGCAACGTTCTCGACGAACGCCGAGAGTTCCCAATGCTCATCGGCGCTGGTCCAGTATGCCCGGACATCGCCCATCACGTACGACGGCATCCTCTGCGAGTCGAAGTTGCGGATATTCTGGTAACGGTGTGCCGCATAGTCAAATTCCGCCTGCAAAGCGACAGTGCCGCCGGCCAGTGAGTCCGGCCACTCGTAGCGCGCCAGACCGCTGAGTTGCAGGTCCGGGGTGAAAGCCGGATCGACATCCCGCTCCACGTTCGGCGCGACCGCAAGGTCCTCGACTTCAGCATCGATGTAGGACGCGTTGAACATGAACGTGAAGTTGTCGACGGGGCTTGAGAGCAACTCGAGTTCGATGCCCTTGTAAGTCGCGTCGTTATTGAAAATAGCGCCCGACGCACCAACGAACAGAAAGGCCTGGTAATCGGAATAATCATAATAGTACGCGCTGGCGTTCAGCCGGGTACTGCCGCCGAACAGCGTGGCCTTGAAGCCGGCCTCGTAGGCGAGCAGCACCTCGGAATCGTAGGGGAACTGCTCGTCGGCGAGCCGTGCCTGCCCGGCGTTCACCGGACCGTTGAAACTGCCGGCCTTGACGCCGCGATTCACTCCGAAATACAGCAGCCAGTCATCATTGGGCCGGTAATTGAGCTGGGCCTTGCCCGTCCACAATGTCTCGCTGGTGCTGTCCGAATACGGCGCGAACTCGATCACCAGCGGCACGCGCTTGTCGAACTCGACGCGGAAATCGTCCAGGTTTCCGTAAAACTCGTTCACGAAGTCGTAGTCCTTGTCTTCGAACACCACCCGGGCGCCGAGAACGAGTTCAAACTGGTCCGTGAGTTCGATGTCCATCTGGCCGAAAATCGAGTAGGAGTTCGTCTCCAGGTCGACGATGTTGTTGGAGGCGACCGCCCCGGGGTAGCGGGCGCCGCCCGGCTGAAAAGGGGCCACGCCGAACGGGTTGAAAAACGAGAGGAGAAACGGCGTCAGGGCGGTGGTCAACGGCCCGCCCTCGGAGAAATCGAATGCGTTCCGGTCGTTGGTTTCCATCCAGAGATAGTACAGACCGGCGACGTAGTCGACGCGGCCGAACTGGCCGCTCAGGCGCAGCTCCTGGGCGAAGTTGTCGGCCGTGGTATCGCGTGAGATGGCCCCTTGCGCGGTCGGAGAACCCTCAACGTCGATCGATTCGCGCATCAGGAAATGCATGTAATGGGAAACCGACGTCAGGGTCATATCTTCGTTGATATCCCAGGTAAGCTTCGCGGTGACGCCTTCGGTTTCATTCCGGTTGAAATCATCGGAGGTCATGTCGCTGGAAATATCGAAACCATCCCCGTCGGGGTCGATATGTCCCCAGAAGTCACCGCCCACTACGGGACGCACGGCATCAGACCGCCCGTAGAGCGGGGGACCCGGAAAGAACTCACCGTCGGTCAGGCTGATGGGCAGGCAACCGCCGGTATCGCCGTCTATCACTTCACAACCGAGCGGATCGTCCGCAGCGAAAATACTGTTGATGGTGTCATCTTTCGCGCCATCGCCATCGCTGTCGATGCGCACACCCGTGGTCGCAATGTGCTGGTTGGGGGAGGTGCTGATCTTCGCGCGCCCGGCGAAACCGGAAACCAGGAACCGGGCGTTATCGGTAATGTCGAATTCCAACTGGCCGCGGATCGCCCATTGATTGTCGTTCCAGACGTCGTCTGCATCGCTGGTCGCCGAGCCGAACCACGGCGGACTGCCGGGGCCGGCCGGATTATCTATCGCATCCAACGGGTAGACATTGTTGAGGATGGGATCGTGATACTTATATATACCCGACAGCCGCGCGCG
Organism: Gammaproteobacteria bacterium; assembly: GCA_022826885.1. Classification (GTDB taxonomy): domain Bacteria; phylum Pseudomonadota; class Gammaproteobacteria; order Eutrophobiales; family Eutrophobiaceae; genus JAAXHV01. Next base: position 23,405 of record JAJDUB010000049.1, on the reverse strand, counting down.
AACTCCATCGCTGAGACTGCCACTGATCGCGCCTTCGACGTTGACGGTATTCTCGCGACCGTAGGTCAGATCCAGAAAACCTTCGGTCTCCTCTGTGGGCTTCCTGGTGTGGTAAGCGACCGCACCACCGGTAGCGTTACGTCCGAACAGCGTCCCTTGCGGACCCTTCAGGATCTCGACGCGTTCGAGGTCGAAAGCCGCGAACACGTTACCCTGGCGAAACCCGATATAGCCTTCATCGACGTAGGTAGCATTCGGGTTCTCGGCAAAATCGGCGAAGTCGTTCTGGGTGACACCGCGAATCGTGAACTCGCGGGTCTGTCCGGCGCTACTGCCGGATACAAATACGCCGGCGCTCATGTAGGCGACGTCGGTACTCTCGGTCATCCGCAGTTCCTTGAGCTGCGCGCCACTGAACGCGGTGATGGCTATGCCGACGTCCTGCACGTTCTGCTCGCGCTTCTGCGCCGTGACGATGATTTCTTCCAGCATCTGGGCGCCGGCAGAATTCGTGACCGCGGCGGTTATTGTGGCGACAAACATGCTTATAACACGTGAGCGGAGCGTGCGTTGAGTCATTACGAAGGCCTCCCCCTGGATCATTTAACTGGTTTTTTATTAATGCCGTTTTCGCTGACCTTCAGTAAAATACAGTGAAAATCCATCAAATACAATGGAAATTCCTCGTGGCGCGCCCGGGGTCAGGTTTCAGCAGGCTCCTTCGGAAAGCGGATGAACATCACCGCCAGCGCGGCCAGAACGAACGGTATGGCAAACAGGCTGAAATTCAGGGCGCGCGAATACCCGGGCACCATCAGCAGCCCGCCTATAATGGGGCCGATGATGGCGCCTGCGCGGCCCATACCCTGACCCCAACCGACACCCGTAGCGCGCAATTCAGTCGGGTAAAGGCGCACGCCCGCCGCCACCATGCCGATAAGGCCGGCCTGGCTGAAAAAACCCAACACGCCGATCACCGTCAACAAGATCGCCAGCGGCGGCGTCAACACACCGAATGCCACCATGAAAACGGCTGAAGCCACTTGAAAACCAATAATGACCGCGGCCAGGCGATAACGGGTGAACAGCAATCCAAGGACGATGATGCCAACCAGACCGCCGAGGTTGTAAACCGTGCCCGCCAGTATGTAATCCGCCTCCGGGTGCCCCATGTCCTTGACGATTGTGGGGACGAAGCCCAGCAGAAAATACACGGTGGCATAAACCATGAAAAAGCCCATCCAGAGTCCCAGGGTGGAGCGGCGGCGGGTTTCGGCGAGCAGGTTCCCGACGCCCAGGCCGCTACGTTTTTCGACGCTGGCGGCAGGGAGCTCGTCCAGCTGCGGGCGGCCGAGCCGGCGGAGCAGTTGGTTTGCCTGCGCCAGAGCGCCGGGGGGCTGTTTTTTCAGCAGGAATTCCAGCGACTCCGGTAACATCACGAATGCGACCGGCAGCATGATGCCGGTAACCGCCGCGGCAGTGATGAACATCGCCCGCCAGCCGTACTCGGGCACGATGAACGCGGCTACGACGCCGGTGAGCATAGCGCCCACGGCATAACCGGCGCCGATCATCGACACGACGAAATGCCGGTAGCGTGGCGGCGAGTATTCCGCGCCAATGGTCGACAGGGTCGGCCCTGCCAGACCGATCCCAAGTCCGACGATGAAGCGCAGGACCAGCAACTGCGCGATCGAGGTGACGAAGGCCGTGAGCAACATGCTCGAGGCAATGATTGTGACCGCCGCAAGCACCGCCCGGCACCGGCCGATGATGTCGGCAAGAGGCGTCAGGAAAAACGAACCCATGGTCATGCCGGCGACACCTGCGCTGAAAATATAGCCATAGGTGCCCCTGGTGATGCCCCATTCTTCGATTATCTGCGGACCGGCGTAAGCCACCACCAGCACGTCCATGCCATCGATGATTTGCAGCACGAAACATACGGCAATTGCCGCGAATTGTGTAACCGTAAACGATTCTGGCGATTTCGCCACCCAGTGCTCCCTCTACCGAAAACTTAAATTACGATTTTAAGTGATAAAATAAACTAAAACACTTAATCATATGTTTCAGATCATTTGTATAGAAACCAAAGAATCTTCATATTTCAATCTACCACGTAAATGAAAGTAAATAATAACAACAGTACTTTGGTCTGGCGAGATATGGATCAGGAAGCGCTGGATGCTGCCTACGATCAAAGTAACTATGCATCCAATATGCAGGAAGTGATTGCCCGCTATCAGTCGAACAGTGAAAAGGCCAGACAAGAGACAGGTGAGCCAAAGCTGTTTCAATATGGTCAAAAAAACATAGAGAAGCTGGATGTATATGCCACTTCAAAAAGTAATGCCCCGATTATCATATATATTCATGGAGGCGCCTGGCGCATTGGCTTTGCCGAAGATTACGCCTTTCCCGCTCCCCTGTTCACAAAAGCCGGGATACACTGGATAGCAATAGACTTTGATTCCGTGCTGGATGTTGGGGGAGACTTGATGGTATTAGCCGGACAAGTAAGACGGGCTGTTGCCTGGGTCTATAATAACGCAGAAAAATTCAGCGGGAATAAAGACAATATCTACCTTTGTGGTCATTCTTCAGGCGCACATCTTGCTGCTGTTTGCCTGACAACAGACTGGCAATCCGGGTTTAATTTACCTCCTGACATAATCAAGGGCGGATTGTGTTGCAGCGGCATGTATGACCTCGAACCGGTAAGGTTGTCTGCACGCAGCGAATATCTGAATATCACGGAGGAAACGGAAAACAAATTAAGTCCGCAGCGACATTTGGATAAGTTATCCGCACCAGTCATTATCAGTCATGGCACCAACGAATCACCGGAGTTTATTCGCCAATCCAACGAATTTGCACAGGCTATTGAAAAGAGCAATAAGACCGTGGACTATGTAATCGGGATTGATTTAAACCACTTCGAGATATTGGAAACACTGGCTCATCAAAGTGGGTTGCTTGCAATTTCACTTTTAAAAATGATTCAAAAAAATTCAGAATAAACAAACAGGGTTTGGTGCCCGGGGCCGGACTCGAACCGGCACGGAGTTTCCCCCGAGGGATTTTAAGTCCCTTGTGTCTACCAATTCCACCACCCGGGCCTGGGCGTAAAACATGGAGGCTGGGGTCGGAATCGAACCGGCGTAGACGGCTTTGCAGGCCGCTGCATCACCACTCTGCCACCCAGCCTGGGCTGTGCTCAATCACAAAATGAAAACCCCGAGGTTGGCCGGAACCTGATCCGGGGCCCCTCAGGGTGTACATTTGGAGCGGGAAACGAGACTCGAACTCGCGACATTCACGTTGGCAACGTGATGCTCTACCAACTGAGCTATTCCCGCAATAATCATTCATCCGTCAACCCTCCCTGGCGTTACCGAACGCCTTTCCAAAGTGTCGCCGAATTATAACGCCAGGTTGGGGGATGTCAAGTCCCACGAATTCCAGGTTCTCCGTAACTTACTGTTTTCAGGTATTTTCTTTCAATTTCGGCCAGGCGCTGACAAGGTATTGGCACATTGATACCAGGGTCAATACCGCGGCAAGATATAACAGGACCAGTCCCACACCATAGACGGGCAGGCCGTACAGCGTGTCATGGTATATCAACAGCGGCAGGGCCGCCATCTGGGCGATGGTCTTTATCTTGCCGTAGACGGACACGGCTACCCTGCTGCGCGCCCCCAGTTCCGCCATCCACTCCCGCAGCGCGGAGACGGCGATTTCCCTGCCGATGATTACGGCAGCCGGTAAAGTCAGAAGTATGCCGGGATTACGTTCTACCAGCAGGACCAACACAACCGCCACCATCAGCTTGTCGGCAACGGGATCGAGAAACGCGCCCAGTTTTGAGATTTGCTGTAATTTGCGCGCCAGGAAGCCGTCGAGCCAGTCGGTTACGGCCGCAACCACAAAGATAATGCAGGCTGCTTCGTTGCTCCAGTCAAACGGCAGGTAGAAAACCAGCACGAAAACGGGGATCAAGCCGATGCGGAACAGAGTAAGAATATTCGGTAAATTCATTTTCACACCTCATCCCCATGGAAGGAAGCGTAGATCTTTTTTGCCAGATTGTGGCTGATACCGGGCGCCCGGGCAAGCTCTTCAACACCTGCTCTGGACACACCCTGTAGACCGCCGAAGTATCGTATCAGTTCCCTCCGCCGCTTTGAACCGACACCTTCCACGTCCTCGAGGACTGATCTGGCCCTCTTGCGGTTGCGCTGCTGCCGGTGCCCGGTAACTGCAAACCGGTGCGCCTCATCCCGGATTTCCTGGATCAGGTGCAGGGCCGATGAGTTCGGCGCAAGGCTTGTTTCAGTCCTGCCGTCCGAAAAAACCAGCCTCTCCATGCCGGGTTTTCTTGCCTTGCCCTTGGCCACACCCAGCAGCGTAACTTCATCGAGTTGCAGTTCCTCCGCCACGGCCCTGACGGAGTTGACCTGGCCCTTGCCGCCGTCAATCAATATCAGGTCCGGCAGCTTCCCCTCCTCCTTTTTCATGCGTGAATAGCGCCGGTTGAATGCCTGGGATATGGCGGCATAATCATCCCCGGCAGGCGCGTCCTTGATATTGAACTTGCGATAATCGGTTTTAACCGCGCCCCCATGGTTGAATACCACGCAGGCGGCAACCGTCGCTTCACCCCCGGAGTGGCTGACGTCAAAGCATTCTATCCGTTCCACGGGTTCATTCAGGCCCAATGAGCCCTGCAAATTCTCGAACCTGGATACATAATCGTCCCTGGAGGAAAGACGCGTCTTCAGGGCTATTTCCGCATTGTTCAACGCCATTTCCACCCATTTCCTTCTTTCGCTGCGGTGGTTATGCTTGATCCTGACACGTTTCGCCCTCCTCTCACCGAGCAGGACCATCAATGCCTCCGCATCCGCTACCGGGTGGCTGAGCAGGATTTCACCCGGCGCCGGTCTGTTGCGGGAGCCCGTCAGGTAGTACTGGGGCAGGAACGCATTGAGGACCTGCTCTTCGCCCAACTCACCGGTGTGAACCGGGAAAAATGCCTTGTTGCCCAGGTTCAGACCGCCGCGGATGAAGAAGACCTGCACGCAGGCATGCCCGCTCTCCATGTAGCAGGCGATGATGTCGAGCTCCCCCCTTGGCGCGCTGATGTACTGGTTCTCCTGTATCTTCCTCAGGCTGACAATCTGGTCCCGGTACTGCGCGGCGCGCTCATAATCTAACGCATCCGCTGCCTTCTGCATGGGCGCGGTCAATTCCCTGATCACTTCCTCGTTACGGCCTTCCAGGAACATGACCGTATGTTTTACGTCTTCCCCGTAATCCCCGGGGTCGACCAGTCCCACGCAGGGCGCGGTGCAGCGCTTGATCTGGTATTGCAGGCATGGCCTGGAACGATTCCTGAAGAAGTTGTCGTCACATTGACGGATCCTGAACAGCTTCTGGGTGAGGTTCAGGGTGCGGCGGGCGGACTTGGCGCTGGGATAAGGACCAAAATACTGCCCTGTCCCGGACTTGGCGCCGCGGTAGAAACTCAACCTGGGAAATTCACTGTCAGTGGACAAATACAGGTACGGGTAACTCTTGTCATCCCGTAACACCACGTTATAACGGGGTTTATGCTGTTTAATCAGGTTGCTCTCGAGCAGCAGCGCCTCTGCTTCCGTGCGTGTGACCGTGATGTTGATGTCCCGGATCTGCCTGACCATCGCCCGGGTCTTGAGGGAATCCGGCTTCTTGCCGAAATAGCTGGCGACCCGTTTTTTCAGGTCCTTCGCCTTGCCCACGTAAAGCAGGGCGCCGTCTCCGTCCACCATCCGGTATACGCCCGGATGGTGGGTCATCTTCTCCAGGGATGTTTTATAGTCAAAGCCAGTCATTGTTTTGATAGATGATCAGGTAATTCCGGAAAAAAAGCCATTTATTTCGACTCATGGAGAGACAACGAATTTGCTACACTATGCGCGACCTGTTGCAAAAACAAAAAACCTCAACCGGCTTCTCCTGAAGGACTTGTCATGCTCATCGGCCCCACATCCCATATATATATCTCCCAGCGCCTGCGCCTGCACTATGTCGATTGGGGCAACACGGACGCGCCGCCCCTGTTGCTGGTACATGGAAACAGGGACCATTGCAGAAGCTGGGACTGGACCGCACGCGCACTGGCGCAGGACTGGCATGTGCTTGCGCCCGACTTGAGAGGTCATGGCGACAGTGACTGGTCACCGGACGGAACCTATTCAATGTCGGCTTTTACCTATGATCTTGCCCAACTGATACACCAGCTTGAATTACGGCCGGTCACGATTGTCGGCCATTCCCTGGGCGGCTCCATTTCATTGCGGTACACGGGGCTGTATCCGCAGGCGGTACGCAAACTCGTCGTGATTGAGGGCATGGCGTTGGGACCGGAACATATCGCGAAGCTGGAGGCCGTGTCCATGGCCCAGCGTATGCGCGACTGGATTGAAGAAAGGCGGCAGATTGCCGGCAGGCAACCGAAACGTTACCAGTCGCTGGAGGAAGCTTACCGGCGCATGAAGACGGCAAACAGTTACCTGACGGACGAGCAGGCCCGCCATCTCACCCACCACGGCGTCATCCAGAATGAAGACGGCACCTATAGCTGGAAATTCGACAACTGCGCGCGTATCTTTCCGCCGGACGACCTGGAACCGGAGGTCATCAGGCAGCTCTGGGGCTCGATCACCTGCCTCACCCGTTTGATCTACGGCAAGGACAGTTGGGCATCGAACCCAGCGGAAGACGGCAGGCTTGCTTGTTTTCGCAACGCACAGGTCTCATTATACGAAAATGCCGGCCACTGGCCGCACCATGACCGGCTCGAGCAGTTTGTTGTGGAACTGCGCGAGTTTCTGTAATAAGGAGGCTAATTTGCGCTGTCAGCTTCGGCCAGGTATTCCTCGACAAAATCCAGGCGATCATTACCCCACCACATCTGACCGTCAACAATGATGGTGGGAACACCGAAAACACCTTTTTCCACTGCTTGCCGATTCGACTCCACATATTCAGGCGACGCCTTCGACGCGCCGGCATATTCGATAAATTCCGCAGGCGGCCAGCCCATTATTTCAGCCAACCGGGTCAATGTCTCATCAGATCCTATATCACCGCCCAATCCCCAACCCAGGTTAAAGCCTTCCCTGACATATTTCTCCCCGAGCCTCCTGTCCAGCGCATAGAAGGTACCGGCGTTCATCCGGTGGGAATCCAGTGATGGCGGAAAACTGACCGGCAGATTGACCCTCTTCGCCCATCGATCAATATCGGTCTTCAGGTAGCGCAACTTGACCGGTACGTCGCGATTGGACGGACCGGTGTTCCCGGCGGCAATCTTCGCAGCCCGCAGATCGATCGGCATGTAGGTCAGTTTCCTGCCATATCCCCTGGCTAACCTGCACACACGATCATGCGCGAGATAGGCGAACGGGCTCAGGAAGTCAAAATAAAATTCCAGCTCGCCGCTCACTGCTCAGGCCTTTTCCCGACACCTGTACCACCATCGCCAGGAATTGTGCTCAGAGGGTTCCACTCAAGAGTTCCCGGTTAAGTTCCGCCCAACCGGTCCCCGCCAGGCGAGCCCCGGCCAGGTAACTCTCCGGCGCGGTTGTATACGGCGGGCGGCAGGGGCCGGCGTTCATCCAGCCTGCCGCGTTGATGCGCTCCTTCTCCAGTTGAATGTTATAGCGTGAAAACTCGGGAAACCCCCCGGGCGGGAACAGGTTCGACAGCACCGACATTATACGCGGATAAAGGGCATCCGGCCGCGACCAGTCACCGGTCCGGGCCGCCTCCCTGATGATATCGCGCCAGTGCATGGTCAGCTCAGGCCCCGTGCAGGCACACGGAGACCAGAAGGCCGTATGGAACTCGGGGTCCATTCTGGCAGCATCTCTATGGTCGAACTCCAGGGGCAGAAAACGCACACGTTTGCGCGACGCCATGGTGTGGAGCTGCAATTGGGCAATATTGATGTATTTACTGCTGACAACCTGCGGAATCTCTGCCACCTGCGCCCAGAATGGCGTGGGGAAAGAGAACTTGAATGCCTCCGGATTAGCGTAGATACAAATAGCCAGTTCCGGAACTGCTTCGGCAACATCCCGGTAGAACTGCACTGCGCCGGGCACATCGATTTCCTGCCACATGGGCAAACCCAACATGGTGCCGTCGGCGCCTGTATCCCGCACATGCCTGAGTTGCCTGACAGTCTCACGCGTATTCAGCGTGGTGACACCCGCGAAGATGGGCACTCGCCCCGCAGCCGTTTCCACCATGACCTCAGTCATCTTCCTTTTTTCTTCCCAGGTAAGAGTGGCCCCCTCCCCGAACGTGCCCTGGCACATAATGCCATCGACACCGGCTTCGATCAGGCCGGCTACGGCCCTGGAAACCTCGTCGTAATCGACCGAGTCCTCAGTCCGCCAATCATCACCTGCCGTGATGGCGGGCGTGGGAATGATAGCCCACGCACCCGTTATGCCTTCTACGTCCAGCCTGTTACCACCTGTTCGCATTTTTATTTCCTTTGGGAGTATTCATGCATGGTTGCCAAAAGCGCAGCTCTTTATGCTCACATGCCAGTACCGTTTCAATTTAATTCTGATCGATTGGCGGCTGAAAATCAATCAAACGCCGGCCGCAGGAATTATGAACTTTTTGTTACCCTTCCGATATTCCTTGTCTTGTCAACAACTCTTTCCTATACTTGATGGATAACCACTTCTGGCCCTGCGCCTTGTGCCTGGGTTAAATAACAATCCAAATAAGAAACGGGCCGACTTGCGATCGGCCCGTTTTGTTTGAAGCTGGGGCTGTGCTACGTGAGAGAGCTCGCCCCGCCGCCTCGCTTGGCAGGATAGCAGCCTGAGCCGTCCTGTCAAGCAGGCGTATCATGTCTCTCACTCCCTCATCGAATAACACTGTATAAGGGGGGTATCATGGCACTCGTATTTCAACACCTGGTGATAGCCAGCAGGCAGTATTTTCGTCTGGGTTTGTTCATTTTCGCAAATCTCAGTTTATTGACCGCAATCCCGATGCATACCGCACATGCACAGGCGACGGCAATCGAAGAAATTGTTGTAACCGCTCAATATCGGGAACAGCGTATACAGGATATTCCCATTTCGATGCAGGCCTTCAGTGGAGAAGACCTGTTAGGCATGCGCATCCTCACGCCGAAGGACCTCGCGAGCATCGTTCCCGGCATGTTCATGAATGAAAGTTCCCTGAACCAGACAGACCCGGAGTTTACTCTGCGCGGTATCGGCACCAACAATAATGCAAGTAATCAGAATCCGACACTTTCACTTTACGTTGGCGGCGTCGCAGTCCCCTATAACGGCATGATTGCTCATGCCCTGTTTGACATGGACAGGATTGAGGTATTGAAAGGACCGCAGGGTACCCTGTACGGCCGCAATACAACGGGTGGAGCAGTTAATTTTATCCCGCGCCGACCGGGGTCGGAATGGGGTGGTTATATCAACGCGTCTTATGGTAACCGTAACATTACCCACGTCGAGGGTGCAGTCGATATTCCGGTCGGTGAATCATTGGCCCTGAGGGTCGCAGGTGTGGTCGCGCTGGAAGATGGATGGCAGACCATAGATAATCGGCATCTCTTCGATAATCCCAGTCTTGGCAGCCATCGTCGCAACGGTGATATAGACCGCAATGCCGTTCGCGTAAGTTCCCTCTGGCAGCCCACGTCCGATTTTGAGGTGCATACGGCAGTCGATGCCGGTTGGGACGATTCCCAGGTAATTGCCATGAAACATCACGGCAATACCCTCCACACAGACCCGAATACTTTCTGCAGTTTTGCCGTAACCGGAGTACGGGATGAAACCCAGTGTGCCTCCTTTGGCTATGACACTACAAATGCCGTACATATCCCTGTTACCATCGGCGGTTACGACCTCACTGTGCAAAGCCCGACGGACCGTGGTGTTCTGACCGTGGTATCCGATCCCAACCCGGATCCCAGAACTACTATCAAGGAGTTCGGGATCAGCGGCGATATAGATGCCCAGTCCATAGGTCTTGCCAATACGATTAACTGGAACCTCGAGCGTGTGACTCTCACCTCTGTTACCGGCTACCGGATTTTTCAGAGAACGACCGGTATCGGCCAGCAGGGTGGGCCGTTCAGAACGATAGGCGGAATTTCCAAGCAGAACATCAACGTAGTCACCCAGGAACTCAGGATAGCTTCAGATGATTCATGGGGTGACTTCAATTGGGTCGTGGGCGCCTATTATTCGGAAGAGGACGTGTACGACCTGCTGGTGCCCGATCTCAGCGAGCACCATCTCTTTTCTACCATCTTTCACTACAACATAAATCAGCAGAACGAATCCATCGCCGGCTTCGGCCAGGTCGAATGGGACATGACTGAGCAGATTCAGTTGGTTGCGGGCATTCGATACACCTCGGAGTCCAGGGACTTTCAACAAAGCGGCCACACGGTGGGGACCCCGCTTCCGATGGTGACCGCTTTCAACGGCGCCATAGACGGTGACCAGGTGACCTGGAAAGCGGGTGTCAATTACAGGCCAAACGAGGATTGGCTGGTCTATGCCAGTGTCGCCACCGGCTTTCGCGGGCAGAGTTTTCCCGGCAACATCAGTTTTGGCGATCCGGATCAGCTTCAGCCCTTTGAAGAAGAAAATATCATCGCGTATGAAGCGGGCTTCAAATCCCTGTTGCTTGACGGCCGTCTGAAATTCAATGCAGCTGGATATTATTATGACTGGGAGGATTTCCAGGCCTCTACCGGGGTCGACGTAAACGAGATTCGCCTGATCATACTGGGCAATGCCGGTGATGTTGAGATTTATGGCGTGGAGGCTGAACTGGTATGGTCGCCCACCGCCGAACTCTCATTTTACCTTGGCGCCAATTACGTTGACTCTGATATTATAGCCGGTACCTACGAAGGAGATACTACCACCCGCACACCGGAAATTTCTCTGAATGGCATGCTGCGCTATGATTCGGAAAAAACGTACGGACTGTTCCAGCCTTTCGCTCAATTCAACTTCAGCTTTACGGATGATGTGGAATTGCAGTTGCCAAATCACCCAGGATCTTCGGGGTATTCGTACTGGCTTGCCAATGCATCAGTTGGCGCGAAACTGCCGGATCATAATTGGGAGGTGTCATTCTGGATGCGGAATATCGGTGACAAGGTATACCGGACTGAGGCTTTTGGCCCTGCTTCCACGTTTCTGCCGGCAGGTGTCCTGTACGGTTCACCCCAAACTTACGGTGCAAGTGTTTCCTACAGCTTCTGAGCCAATACTTGTCACCGAAGCGCGTAACTGCTCGCCACCTGCGCATATTTAATCAGCGGGTGGCAGAGCAGTTCGGCGCCCAAACCGGGAGGGAGACCACGTACAATCCTGTTTTATAGCAGCGCCATAATGTCACATAAAAGAAAATCGCCGGTAAGAATATTTTTTATAATGCTGGTCGTGCTATGTAGCTGTTACATTGGCCCGGCAGCAGCAGAAAATGGTGAAACTGCATGGTCGCTGGAGCGCCTGTATAGCGACCCACCATTATTGGGAAGCCCTCCTGAGCAGTTTCACTGGTGCGGCGATAACCGGCGCCTTGCCTTCCTGTGGAATGAAAAAGGTGAGGCAACCCCCTCAATCTGGCTTTACTCAACGGCGACTGGCAGTAAACAACCTGTTGTTCCCGGAATGCCCGCTGAGGCCGGCCAGTCTGTCATCAATGAAGTCAGGTGTCTTGCCGATGGACGGATAATTTTTGCCGGGGATGGGCGCCTTTACCTGGCCGCGGGTAACGCCCGACCGGTTATGCTGCAGGAACATCAATCGGGCATCAGCCGGCTATCCCTCTCTCCGGATCAACATCTTCTTGCCTACCTGGTTGATGGACAACTCTGGATACGCAGCCTTGGGGGTCGAAAGGCGGAATCCCGGCGCCTGGTAAACACGGTACATGAAAGGGTGTCTATTGAGAGTTATCGCTGGTCTCCCGACAGTAAACGTCTGGCCTTCATTGAAATCGACAATCGCGATGTGCGCGAAATAGAGGTTTATTATCACAAAGACAGAAAAGCCCGGGTTCACCGGGTGACACGCGCCTTTCCCGGTGACCGGACGCCTGGACGCAGGGTGGGTGTAACAGCAGTTTCAAATGGTCAAATTCGCTGGCTCGACGCAGAAAACCCCAGAGACAAGATCTGGGGATATGGCTGGTCCGCCGACAGTGCCTCCCTGTTTGTTGACAACACTGATTTCCTTATAAAGCAACGCAACATTTTTGTGTACGACGTGGCATCCGGCAAGCGCCAGGTCCATTACAGTTCGTACGACAGTAACCGTAATAGTACTGGCTGGTCTGCCGCCTGGGCGCCCGATGACCAGGGTCTGGTTATTCTTTCGGATCGCGACGGTTATTATCATCTGTATCACCAAACACAAGCCGGTGGCGCACTTGTTGCACTCACCGGCGGCAAATGGGAAGTGGCCGACTTTATCGTCGATAGTAATCATAAACAGATCTATTTCATCGCCAACCGTGAGCATGTCGCCGATCGCCAGTTATACCGTGTCGCGGTTGCGCCCGGGGCTACGGTCACCCGTATCAGCAAGGCACCGGGCACCTATGAACCGGTATATTCCCGGAATTTCAGCCAGGTTGCTTACCGTTTCTCGGACGACCATACTCCAGCGGATCTATACCTTGCCCAGACCACCGGGAAAAGTCAGCCGGCAAAGATTACACATTCGCCGTCACCACAATTTACATCCTACGCGTGGGCAGAAGTAAAATACGTAAAATTTAACAGTCACATCGATGGCGTACCCCTGGTTGGCCGCCTGTACCTGCCGCCTGATTTCAACCCAACGCGGCGGTATCCACTGGTAGTCGGCTCGGCCTATCGCGATACCGTTCGTAACCAATGGGGAGGGAGTCAGAATTCGGGCGGTAATGCACCGCATCCGACCTGGGGCCTTGACCAGTTGCTGGTTGCCCGGGGTTACCTGGTTTTCAATGTCAACGTACGGGGCAGTTGGGGTCACGGACGCGCCTTCCGGGAGGCCCTGAAAGAGTATGGCAGCATTGAGGTAGACGATATCGAGAGTGGCGTTCGTCACCTGGTGACACAGGGTTTTGTCGACCCGGAACGTGTAGGAATTTGGGGATTGAGTTATGGCGGCCTGATGACAACCATGTCGCTGTTCAGGAAACCGGGGGTATATGCCGCCGGTGTCGCCGTCGCGCCTGCCACCAATGTCTGGCATGCCTACCCTGAGCAGATGTGGGTGATGGGTGAACCCCATGGAAATGACTACCCGGGACGATACGAAAGACAGTCAGCTTTGTACCAGTCTTCCGGGCTCCAGGATCCACTGATGCTGATGCACGGTACCCGGGATATCGTCGTACTCTATTCGGACACCATCGCTCTCGCGGAAAACCTGATCGCTGAAAATCAGCCTTTTGAACTGGTGACCTTGCCCGGGGCGAAGCATCCCATTGCCAACGACAGTATCAAACAGACCCGCTTTGCTTTCGGAAAGATATTAGATTTTTTCGACAGACATCTTAAACCCTGAGTGATGTAATATTCGCCTGCGTATCAAAGCCTTCTACGGCACCTCCGGGAACGCAGTGAAAACTCAAATCCGGACCGCCGCCAGCGTCTGTCTCCACTTCGCCATCATAAAAAAATGAAAAATAAACCTGAAGCTGTTTCATCAGCAAACGCCAGGCAAGACGACTACCCAAACCAGACCTACGCCTGGTATGTCGTCGGTGTTTTGACGGTTGCTTATATCTTTTCCTTCATCGACCGCCAGATTATCAACCTGCTGGTCGAACCTATCCGGGAGGACCTGCAGCTCACCGATACCCAGATATCGCTCGTGCAGGGAATTGCCTTTGCCCTGTTCTACACCCTGGTGGGCATCCCCATTGCCCGTCTTGCAGACGTCTCGAACCGCCGCGCCATCATTGCCGCCGGTGTGTTCCTCTGGAGCCTGATGACCGTGATGTGCGGACTGGCAAAATCTTTCGGGCAATTGTTTACCGCTCGCATCGGGATGGGAATAGGTCAGGCCGCGCTGTCACCGCCCGCTTTTTCGCTGTTTGCTGATTACTTTCCGCCCGGCAAGGTTACCCGGGCGATTGCAGTCTTTTCCGGGGGCAGCTTTCTGGGCGCCGGGCTGGCATATATTATCGGCGGTTACGTAATTGATTTAGTCACCAGGCTGGACGTTGTTGATATCCCGGTTTTCGGACAGATTCGCGCCTGGCAGATGGCATTCATCGCCGTCGGTTTACCCGGCATATTACTCGCGCTGCTGGTGCTGTCCCTGCGCGAACCGGCGCGCAGGGGACTGCTCGGAGGTGAACCGGGCGCAGTTACCAAGGGCATTCCAATCAGGGAAATCATTGCATTTTTGCGCAAAAACCGGCGTGCCTATGGGCATCATTTTATCGGGGCTTCGATGTTCGTGATGCTGGCCCATGCGATCCTGTCCTGGGCCCCGGCATTTTTCATTCGCAAGTATGGCTGGACGCCGGGGGAGGTCGGTCTCATCTACGGAAGCACGTTGCTGATTTTCGGCACTTCCGGCGTGGTCGGAGCAGGATGGATCGCGGATGCATTGCGCCGGCGTGGTTATACGGACGCTAACCTGAGAGTTGTCATGATTGGGGCTCTCTGCTGCACTCCGTTCGGCGCTGCCGCCTTCCTGGTCGACAATATCTGGCTCGCCGTGGCGCTGATGGCGCCGTTTACCTTTCTCTGGGCCCTGCCGCACGGTATCTCTCCTGCCGCGATACAACTGGTCACACCTAACCAGATGCGCGCCCAGGTCACGGCACTGTATTTTTTGACTGTCAACCTCATAGGACTTGGTATAGGTCCGACCTTCGTCGCCTTGTTGACAGACTATCTGTATGGCGACGCGGCCCTGGTCGGCCATTCCCTGGCGACCGTTGTTGCAATATCGGCGCCGTTGTCGGCACTCATCCTTTATACCGGACTGAAATACTACCGTGCCAGCCTGGTGGAGGCAGAGCGGGGGTGGCAGATTTGATTGTCCTTAAAGTGTGCCGATGATAATCGGACTCAGACCGGCCTCCCTCAACATTTTATTGAGATCGGGAACATCGTTCTCAAGATATTTCTTCAACATCTTCAGTTGTTCATCTACCCTGCTTTTAAGAACCTCATAAACTTCATAGGCCTGGTGGGTCGGCGCCCTGTCTGAATTGGCAATTGTTCCAATGAGGAGGATTAACTGGTTGTCCAGCCTGACAGGAAAATGAAATGCATCCGACGGGCCCTGCATTCGGGGTTCCGTCAGTGCGTATTCCACAGCCATCAAATTGTCCCGCAGTTTTTTCAGATCCATGTTTACGCTATCGGCTTCCTTGTTGTTTCCGGATCTCGAACGAATGCGATCAATCTGATCGTAAACCCTTCGAATTCCCAATACCGATTCACTGATTTCGGAGAGTGTGTCGCGTACCTTGAGGTGCAGATCAAATTGTTTGCGTAATTCCTCTACCGGAAATGCAATACGCGGATCAGCAGTTACCGTCAGCGCTGCAGCCGATACGGCGCCATCAACTTCCATGCGGATTTCATATTCGCCCGGCAGGGCCAACGGTCCGACCGGAGGTGTTTTCGGCGGGTGCCAGAAGATCACGCTGCCGGCTATTCCGGTGGGGCCGCGGTGGCGAAGATCCCAGACAAAGCGATTCAGTCCCGGTTCTGCAGAAACGGGAGATGACCTGCCGTAATAAGCGCCCATATCCACCGAAGCGTGGGTTTCCAGCGATTCACCGGCGTCGGGTGATGAAGAAAAGGATTGCACCGTGTTACCTGCGCTATCGATGATCGATATCCTCACAGGATCCTCCGGTATTTTTCCGAGATTGTAGTAAATCACAGCACCCGGAGGTGGATTCCGGCCTACCGGTGTGCCTGGAACTGAAAAATCATCCCGGATTCTGGCAGTAGCGCTGGGTGAAAAAATATGGGACGGTTTTGCAGCCAGCTTCGCCGTCAGTGTGCGCAACGGCGAGATGTCATCGAGCACCCAGAAGGCCCTGCCGTGTGTTGCAACAACGAGGTCATTATTCTTGATTGTCAGATCATAAACAGGTGCGACCGGCAGGTTGAGCTGTAGCGATTGCCATTGACTGCCGCCATCCAGCGAGAAGTACATGCCCATCTCGGCACCGAGGAACAACAAGCCTTCCCGTTTCGAATCCTCGCGCACCACACGCACAATGGTGTCTTGGGGCAGGCCACTCGTGATCAATTCCCAGTCAGCGCCATAATTGGTTGTTTTCAACACGTAGGGACGATATTCATTCCACTCCCTGCGATGAATCGCAAGATAAGCTGTGGCAGGGTCGTGCCGGGAAGCCTCGATTGAATTAATACGACTCCATTCGGGCAGAAGCTTTTCCGGAGGTGTTACATTCTTCCATTCCCTGCCGCCGGTTTCGGTAACGTGAACCAGTCCGTCGTCCGTACCAACCCAGAGCAGGTCTTTTTTCAGTCTCGATTCAGCCAGCGCATAGATGGTTCCGTATACTTCGGTGCCGACATTATCCCTACTGATCGGGCCGCCCGATGGCTCTTGTTTGCTTTTGTCATCACGAGTCAAGTCGCCGCTGATTACCTCCCAGTTCATGCCGTCATTTTCGGACCGCAACAGCACGTTGGCGCCGCTGTACATTACGCTTGGATCATGATGGGAGACGAGTATCGGAGAGGTCCATTGAAAACGGAACCTGGCATCCTTTGCGCCGTGTCCGATATTGGTCAGCGGCCATGGGTCTACCGACTGGTTGCGCTGGGTCTTGCGGTCGTAACGGCTGATACCACCATCCGTACAGCCGGCATACACATAATTGCTTGTTCTCTTGTCAGGCGCCGACCAACCCATTTCGCAACCACCTACGGGATACCAGTCCCTGTAACCAATACCATTCCAGTTGCCGCGACTGGCGATAGCGATTGTCTCCCAGTCCTGTTGTCCGCCGTATATAAAATAGGGAAAACGATCATCGGTAATTACCCGGTAAAACTGTCCGGTAGGCTGGTTGTCATCGGAACGGGCCCAGCTCAGACCACCATTGACGGATACGTTTGCGCCGCCGTCGTTACCACTGAACATGCGTTGGGGGTTTCCTGGGTCGATCCACAAGTCGTGATGATCGACATGATTGGTTTTCATCGTTGTAAACGACTCACCGGCATCGACTGATTTTTCGAGTTGGATATTCAGGACAAAAATCGTGTCGGGGTCCAGGGGATGTGGAACGATGTCCATAAAAAACCAGGCGCGCCTCCACAGTGCGCGGCTTGGGTTTACGTATTTCCAGTTAAGGCCGCCATCATCGGAGCGATAAAGCCCGCCTTGTTCAGCTTCCATGACCGCGTATATGCGCCTGGGATCTGCCGGTGAGATTGCTACGCCGATCTTGCCCAGCACGCCATCCGGTAAACCGTTTCCTGTTAATTCCTTCCACGTATCACCGCTGTCGGACGAATAAAAAAGGCCGCTTCCAGGACCGCCACTGACAAGGCTGTAGGGGTTGCGCAGCATTTGCCACATCGTTGCATAGAGTTTGTCGGGACTTCCCGGCACGAAGTCGACATCGTATGCGCCGGTGTGTTCATCGACGTAAAGGACTTTCTGCCAGGTCCTGCCTCCATCCCGGCTGCGAAACACGCCTCGGTCCTTGCCGGGCCCGTAATACCCGCCTTGCGCGGCTACCAGGACGATGTCGGGATTTTCCGGGTGGACTATCACGCGGCTTGTCTGTCTGACCCCGGACAGTCCCATATGCTGCCAGGTTGCACCGGCATCAATGGATTTATATACCCCGTTACCGTGAGAATCATTGCCCCGTGACTTGGCGTCGCCGGTTACGACATAAATAATGTCAGGGTTGGACGGCGCAAGGGCAATGTCACCGATAGCGCTCACCGGCTGGTCGTCAAAAATCGGAAACCAGGTGATGCCGCCATCGGTGGTTTTCCAGACACCACCGGCTGCAGTACCAAAATAATAGGTTGCCGGATCACCACTGAGCCCGGCAACCCTGGTGGCGCGCCCACCGCGCATGGGACCAACCAATCGATAGCTGAGGCCTTTCAGCTCGTTAGAGTCAATTTGAAATGCAGCAGCGTAACCGGTGCCGGGAATTGGCAGGCTGATACCAACCAGCAGGACTGCCGCAAAAAAGCACTGCTTCCGGTAATTCATGGCCATCTCTTGAAAATGGTTACAACTATTAACCCAGGTTTACCACCCAAAGCCCTGATTTGGCATTAAATCGCTGATTTTCCCCCGTAACTCATTAATACGGCGTTTCACTTCATTATACATTTTAAAAGTTGTGTTTGATAACAAAAGTTGCTATTGTGTTATCATCATGATTCGTACACAAATCAGTCTCAGCGAAAGTGATTATGACGCCGCAAAACGGGAGGCCCGGCGATTGGGGATCTCTCTCGCGGAATTACTACGTCGCTCATTGCGTTCCACGCTTTCAGTAGATGAGACAAAACCCTGGATGCGTTTTGCAGGTATGGTCGAAACGGGAGATCCCCAATCCAGTCAGCGGATAGACGATGTCGTTTATGGACAAAAAGACTGAGGCTTATGTTGACACGTCAGCATTGATAGCCTTCACAGATGGTTCGGATACGCACCACCCCCTGTTCTTTCGCTTATTCGCCGACCCCCCTCCCCTTGTTACCACAAGCCTTGTTATTGCAGAAGGGCATGGCTGGTTTTTAAAACGTTATGATGAAACCCGGGCGTTGCAGTTCATGGCATTCATTGAAACCATAAACATGCTGACCATTGTTGGGGTTGGCAAACAGGAGATTATCTCAGCTACTTCATTTCTCAGAAAATTTTCTGATCAAAAACTGACTCTTACGGATGCCATGGGTCTGCACATCATGCAGGAAACAAAAATCACCTCCTGCTGGTCTACGGACTTTCACATGGGATTAACCGGCGTACCACTGGTGATTCACCAATAGTGTCCATAAAATCAACGGCTTCCTCTTCCGATTTGCCTTGTGACCAGCCTGACACCCTGACAATGAGTGTAATTCCTTGCACTTGGAATCCGGTTACAATATTGCTAGTCAGAATATTCCTGACAAATATGGTTTTAATATATGGCACACGTTAGAGAGAACCCCTCCACAGACGCTACGGCAAACGCACAGACGGCGTACAGCCTCTCTGCCGGCGATACATTCAACGGCGTATTCGAGGACAAGCAGGACAACGACTGGCTCAGGGTCGAACTGGTTGAAGGAAAAACCTACGAGATTCACCTGGCCGGCGCCGGGGATAACAGCGGCGCCGACACGATCCTGAGGGTTTTTAATTCGGCGGGCGAACAGGTTGCCGTCAATGACGACTCCGACTTCGCTACAGGGCAACTCGACTCCAGGATCGACTTCACCCCTGACAGCAGCGGCGTTTACTATCTCAGCGCCGGCCTCTATCTCGGTAACCCCGCACAAGACCACGCCGGCGAGTACACACTGACTCTGGTTGACCCGGAAGCCGGGGATACGGGCGGACATTTCGACGATGGTGTCGATATCGGCGGCGGCGATGGCAATGATGAACTGCGTGGCGGCGCCGGCCATGATATTTTGCGAGGCGGTGGCGGCAATGACAGCCTTTACGGTCTTGGCGGGCGGGACTTCCTGCTCGGCAACCTCGGCGATGATACGCTGGAGGGTGGTGATGACGATGACCTGTTGCTGGGCGATGATGCCGGCCCGTTGCAGCGGATCTTTTTTCAGCTGTTTCCCGGCGAGACGCCGCTCGGGGAGGCCGGGACCGGGAACCAGGGTGTCATCGACGGCGGTGACAGGGTTGATAATACCCTGCCGCCGCTGCTTCCCGACTTGACCCGCGCTGACGTGCTGGCGTATCTCAACGACCGCTTGCACGCCGGCAACGACGTACTGCGTGGCGGCGCCGGCAATGACTGGCTCGAAGGCGGCGCCGGGAACGATATGTTGTTCGGCGGGGATGACGACGATTTGCTCGTCGGTGACTCCTCGTCAACAGCGGGATTCGGCGCGCCGTTCCTGTTCGTGGTTGATGATGGCATGAACCTTGACTCGGCGCTTGCCATGAGCGACAGCGGCGAGGGTGAGAGTACACTCGACAACCTGTTGCTGATGCTGATTATCGACGAGTTGACCGGCGGCGATGATACGCTGGAGGGCGGTCCCGGTAATGACACACTGGTCGGCGGGATAGGCAACGACATACTGAGCGGCGGGACGGGCGCCGATCTGCTCGACGGCGGCGACGGTCATGACGAGTTGACCGGCGGACCGGGCGATGACTACCTCCACGGCGGCGGCAGCGCTGACCGGCTGGACGGCGGGTCGGGCGCGGACTGGCTTGAAGGCGGCGCCGGCAGCGACGCATTGGAAGGTGGAGACGGCGATGACATCCTGATCGGTGACAACTTCCCGGCATTCCTTATATACGAAGAACCGGTTCCGGCTGCTTTGAACGAACAAAGCATGTCTGACGATCCGGGCGAAATTGAACTGATTTCTTATCTCCCTTTCGGGGGTGATGATACCTTGTCCGGCGGCGCCGGCAATGACCTGCTTGACGGTGGCTACGGCAATGACGAGTTGTCAGGCGGGCCGGGCGCCGACGTCTTCGTGTTCGCGTACGACAGCGGCTACGACGTCATCACGGATTTCCGGACTGACGAGGATAGCATCGACCTCAGCGCGTTTGACGGGATTGACACGATAGACGACCTGAACCTGCAACAACAGGGAGACGACCTCGTTATTGACCTGCTCGCACACGGCGGCGGAGAGATCACGCTGCAGGATGTCAATCAGGCCGATCTGACCGATACGCACTTGATTTTCTTTATCGACCCCGAACCCGTTGCCGCAGCCTGACTGACAAAGAAAAGGGGATACTTGCCAGTCTTTTATTTTCCTGATGCCGCCATTAATGCGTATGCTCAGTTCCCTTGTTCTTGTCGTTTCAGCGCTTTTTCTTGGCTTGATGCTCCTGCTCTTCGTTTTCCAGGAAAAAATGGTCTTTTTTCCCGGAAAGAGGCTCAGCGACACGCCTGAAGCTGCCGGTTTACATTACGAGGACGTTTACCTGGTTACGGATGACGACATTAAAATTCACGGTTGGTATGTTCCTCACCCGGACGCGCAGGCAACGCTTTTGTTTTTTCATGGCAATGCCGGAAATTTGTCCCATCGTCTTGAATCGATTTCCATATTTCATGACATCGGTTTAGCGGTTTTCATCATCGATTACCGCGGCTACGGCAGAAGCGAGGGGCGGCCAACCGAGCGCGGCACCTACCGGGATGCAATGGCCGCCTGGAATTACCTGGTTAGTGAACGCCGGTTACGCCCGGATGAGATCATCGTTTTCGGCCGCTCCCTGGGCGGCGCGGTGGCCGCCGCGTTAGCGGCAAAGGTCACGCCCGCGGCAGTGATACTGGAATCCACGTTTACCTCCATTAAAGACCTGGGAAAACACCATTATCCCTACCTGCCTGTTTCCTGGATATCACGGATACATTACCCGGTGGACAAATATATTACCTCGTTCAAGTGCCCGGTCCTGGTGATCCACAGCAACCAGGATGAAGTGGTCCCGGCCAGGTTAGGGCAACGCCTGTTTGACTCCGCGCCGGAACCGAAAATGTTCCTCCCTGTTTCGGGGGACCACAACAACGGGTTTTTATTAAGCAGAGATGTCTATGTGAAAGGCATCCAACGTTTCCTGCAAACCTACGATGAAGATAAAGTAGTTCATAAAGAGGCGCTATAAGATGCTTAAACTGTGCTTTTCATGCCTCAAAACAGGACTTTAAGGGGAAATAACAGGTGCGACCGGCATATAAACTGAATGGAAACAGCTAGTTAGGGTGGTCCGACCCCATCTGATCCTTTAACGTAGTGTTGCGCCAGCATGGCGTTCTGGTCGTCAATGCGCTTGTGAATCGAGGTGTTCAGATCATCGAAGCGGTTATTCATGTCGTCGAAACGTTTGTTCACGTCATCGAAGCGGTTGTTCACGTCGTCGAAACGCTGGTTCACGTCGTCGAAACGCTGGTTCATCGAATTCTTTTGCTCATCAAAGCGTTTATTTACCCACTCTTTCTGCTCATCAAAGCGTTTATTGATATCGAAACGAAACCAGGCGAATATGGCGGTTAAGAAACCCGCGAGTGAAAGAAACAACTGTATGTTTGACATGTGTGAGCCTCCTTGTTCAGTTCTTCTTGATGGACGTTCCATTATAGTGGGATTGCCGGGTGTTATCAAGGGCATTGTCAGCCGGGCATTATTGTGCCGCGTCCCGGTTGAAGCTCGATATCAGAAATATTAAATATTCTTATTGTGTAGTTATAGTTTTGTATCTACAATAATGTCATGCGTTTTGAATGGAATCATGATAAGGATCGAGCGAATCAAGCGAAACATAAAGTTTCTTTTGATACGGCCTGTCTGGTATTTGACGATCCTTATCATATAAGTATCCAGGATCGTTTTGACAATGACGAAGAACGCTGGCAGACATTAGGGATGGTGGGTGGCGCGACGCTCCTTCTTGTCGCCCATATTGTGATTGAAAAGAAACATGAGGATTCGATACGAATTATTTCTGCCAGAAAGGCGACTAAAAAAGAAAGACATTTCTATGAGCAAACTCACAAAAAAACAAAGATCTGAAATTGAAAAACTGGCTTCGATGGCGGATAGGGAGATAGATACATCTGAGATTCCAGAGATGGCTGAATGGAATAATCCGGTTATAGGGAAATACTACCGGCCAGTTAAAAAACAGGTCTCTTTACGTCTGGATGCTGATATGCTCGAGTGGTTCAAAGTTCAGGGTGGCAAATATCAGACTCATATTAATCAGGTTTTACGCCGTTATATGGAAGTCAAGCAGACAAGCAAATAGGTCCTGCCTGCATCAAAAATAATAATATCTAATAGTTAGGGTGGTCCGACCCCATCTGATCCCGTTGAACACAGCTATCTGGCTTGGGGTTGAGAGTCGACCGTAAGTACAGCTTCGACGTTCAGTTTCAGCCCCAATGCGTGAATGACCTTGAGGATTGTGTCAAATGTGGGATAGCGTTCCCCGGAAAGCGCCTTATAAAGACTTTCGCGTGACAACCCTGCATCCTGTGCCACCTGGGACATACCTTTGGCGCGAGCGATATCACCCAGGGCCTTCGCAATGAATGCAGCATCCCCGTCCGCTTCCTCAAGGCAGGCATCCAGGTAAGCTGCCATTTCCTCCGGGGTACGC
>JAJDUB010000046.1 GCA_022826885.1 Gammaproteobacteria bacterium | reverse complement strand
TTTAACGTTACCCGCCAGCCGATCTCCGATGGCTCGACCTTTATACGTCCGGTCAGCCTGCGCGGCCTGGATTCACACCATTCCCTGGTTCTCGTCAACGGCAAGCGCCGCCATCGCGCCGCCCTGATGCAACTGAACGGCTTTGGCGCGCACGGCCCCGACGTGGGCAGTATTCCTTCTGTTGCGTTGCAGTCCGTGGAAACGCTCAGGGACAGCGCCGCAGCCCAGTACGGCTCCGACGCAATTGCCGGCGTGATAAATTTCAACCTCAGGGAGAATCGTTCAGGCTACGAACTGCACGGAAAATACGGCGGCTATACGGAAGGCGATGGCGAAGAAGTCACCGTTGAAGCCAACGCCGGTTTTCCTCTCGGCAGTGAAGGGTTTATCAATATAAGCGGACAATATTCGGATACTCAACCAAGCAGCCGTTCACAACCTTACGACATTGCCATAGGCAGTTCGGGTCTGACGCCCCTGCAGGCCACCCAAAGCCGGTTAACGGTAGATGGTGTGACCTGGTTCGGGCCCGATGCGTTTACCTATACCTACGGGGCTGACGGTACGATTGAACAGGTGTTGCCGGGCAGTGACGGCATCCCGGACGACCCCGACACGCGCTTCGCCGACAATTTCACCGGCGTCGGCGGTGACCGTGATTTCGACAGCCCGGCGCAGATATGGGGACAGCCGGAGCGTGAACAGGCGCTTTTCTTTGTCAACGCGGCGCTGCCGGTCTCGGAGATATTCGAACTGTATGGTTTCGGTAATTACTCCTGGAAGGACCAGAGCGGCGGGTTTTTTTACCGGCGTCCCGGCGTCAGCCAGTTATTGCCGTTACGGCTGGCGGACGGCTCCATCTACGACCCCCGCGCCGGCCTGTATCCGGCGGGGTTCACACCGCAATTTTCCGGGAAAGTGATCGATTACAGCATGGTCGGCGGCCTGCGGGGGGAACTGGGCAATGGTTTGAGACTGGACCTGTCTGTGAGCTATGGTTCTGACGAAATTCGTTATCGAATTGCCAACACACTCAATCCGTCCCTGGGGCCGGAGACGCCGACGAGCTTTCGACCCGGCGATCTGGTTAATGATGAACTTGCCGTGAACGCCGATTTCAGTTTGCCCGTGGAACTGGGCTTTGCCGGCCCGTTGAATGCCGCTTTCGGTTTTGAATACCGTCGCGAGCGGTATACGATCGAAGAAGGTGACCCGCTGTCGTTTGCGATAGGACCGTACGCCGCGGCTGACCCCTTTAATTTCGAGATTACCCAGGCCGAGGTCGATGCTGACCCGGATGACGACCTGACCGTTGTCGAGTGCCGGATTCCCGGTCTGGAAACGGTCGGTTCGCTGTGTCCGGCAGGCGACCCGATCCATAATACGGTACCGGTCGGCTCTAACGGTTTTCCCGGTTATGCGCCGGAGTTTGCAAGCGGGCTGAGCCGGAACAACTATGCCGGTTACATCGATTTGGAGATGGATTTGACGGATGAATTGCTGGTTAACGGCCTGGTGCGTTTCGATCATTTCTCCGACTTCGGCGACGTGGTTACCTGGAAGCTGGCGACCCGTTACCGTGTCACGGATTATCTCAACCTGCGCGGCTCGGTCGGCTCAGGCTTCCGGGCGCCAACGCCGGGCCAGATTTCGACAACCAACGTCTCCACCCGGGTCGGCCCGAGCGGCTTGCCCATGGCAGAAGGGGTGTACCCCGCCGAGCATCCGGTTTCGGCCTTGTTTGGCGCCCGTCCGCTGGATGCCGAAGACTCCATGTCCTACAGCCTGGGTTTCGCCGCACAACCGCTGGACGGCCTGTCCCTGACCCTTGATTACTATCACATCCGGCTTGACGACCGCATCGTGTTGTCCTCACAGTTCGCGGTGGGGCCTGGGGAGACTGCACAACTGGAAGCGCTGGGCGTGCCTGGAGCCAATACCATTTCGCAGGTGCGCTTTTTCACCAACGACGTGGATTCGAAAACCCGCGGCGTTGACCTGTCGGCCACTTTTGAGTTCGACGGTTTCGGTGGAAATAACATGCTGCACCTGGCCGGCAACTACAACGAAACCCGGCTCGTTGAGCGCGGACGTTTCGTGGACGCAGAAGCGCAGTTTGACGTTGAAAATGGCGCCCCGGATGTACGCGCCGTGGCATCCCTGCGCCATAGCCGGGACCGTTTAGACCTGTTGCTGCGGGGCCGCTATTACGGCGACTATGAAAACACCAGCACCGCAGACCTGGCCGTCATTCAGAAATTCGGCGCTGAGTTCATGGTTGACGCGGAGGCGACCCTGCATTTCGGTGACCGGTTCTCCCTGAAAGCCGGCGCGCGGAACCTGTTTGACATCTACCCCGAGCGGGGCGAATTCGAAAGCTGCTGCGGCCGTATCTATCGCAGCGATTCTGTCGTGCCCTGGCAGGGAACCTTCCTGTATTTACAACTTCAGGTATCGGTTCCATAAAATCTATCTGCGTTAATCTGCGTCATCTGCGGATTGCATCGCAGTCAGCACCCGTTCAGGAGTGGCGGGAATTTGGGCAACCCTGGCGCCGACGGCGTTCTTGATTGCGTTGGCGATTGCAGGCGCCGGCCCGACCGCGCAGATCTCGCCTACACCCTTGGCGCCGAACGGCGCGGATTCTTCCGCTTCCTCGATCAGCAGTGAATGGATTTTGTACGGCGCGTCCGCCATGCCGGGGATCTTGTAATCCATCATGGTCGGGTTGATCATGCGGCCGTTGTCCCACAGCATCTCTTCGGTCAGGGCGTAACCCAGCATCTGTACGATTCCGCCCTCTATCTGACCTTCCACCGAGGTTTTATTGATTGCCTTGCCCACGTCGTGGGCGGCCCAGTATTCCAGTACTTCCACCTGTCCCGTTACCTCGTCCACTTCCACCTCCGCAACCTGCGCCCCGAAGGTGAAGATGCCGATTCCGTCGGGCATCAGGGCAAATCCCCTGAGCAGCATGCGCTTGGGGTCCATGCGGTCCTGCGGCGTGTAGAGCCAGTTATGGGTACCCATGATCGGGCCGCCTTCCTGCCACAGCGCCCTGCCGGCAATGGCAATGAACGGCAACGCCGCGTCCGGCACGCCTTTCACACCGACGACGCCACCCTGCCTTAGCTCAAGATCATTGGTGTCGCACTCCAGTATCTCCCCGGCATGACGGTAAATCTGATCCCGGACGTCGTCGCTGGCTTTTTTCACCGCGCGCCCGATGGTATAGGTGTTGCGGCTTGCCGAGGTCTGGAACTGGTATGGCGATGAGTCCGTGTCCGGCGCGGCAAAATTGACCTGGTCCATATCCAGGGCCAAAGCGCCGGCCACGATCTGGGTGAATATGGTGTCCGAACCCTGGCCGATATCGACGGCCCCGCAGTTCAGCGTGACACTGCCGTCCTCGTTCAGCAATACGTTCGCCCCGGCCCCGGCCAGGCCGGAGATATGACTCATGCCGGCCATGCCGATACCGCGTTTTTTTCCGGGCGCGGCCGGTCTGCCGCCTGACCGTTTAGCGGCCCAGCCTGAGGCATCCCGCACTTTTTCCAGGCAGGCCCGCATCGTGGCCTTCTCGATGGTTTTGCCGCAGAAAAATTTGTCGTCCTGCTCCAGCGCGTTGTTGAGACGCAGTTCCAGGGGGTCCATTCCCAATTGGTCCGCCAGGTCATCCAGTTGGGATTCACTGGCAAACGTAGCCTGTGGGTTGCCGAAGCCGCGGAAAGCGCTGGCGCGGGACAGGTTGGTGTATACCGACCAGGCTTCCACCCGCATGTTCGGGATGCGGTACGGACCCTGGCTGAAAAAGGCCGCCACCGGCGAGACTTCCGGGCTCTCATCGGCATAGGCCCCGCCGTCAAGGATGATGCGGCAGTCGCGGGCCACCAGGGTGCCATCCTTTTTGGCGCCGGTCTTCATGTAAATCTTGCCGCCATGACGGCGTTTCATCATGGTCATGTCGTCTTCACGGGAAAAGGTCAGCTTGACCGGCCGGCCGGTAGCCTGCGCCAGCAGCGCGGTAATGGGTTGGTTGGTGAACTCGCACTTGCCGCCGAAACCGCCGCCTATGCGCGGGGCTATGACTCGCACCTTCGACATGGGCAACCCCAGCGCCAGCGCGGTGTACATCTGTGAGCGGGCGACTCCCTGGGTTGACGACCACAACGTGACTTTGCCGCTGCCGTCCACTTCGGCCACGGTCGAACTTGGTTCCATGTACATGTGGTACTGGGCCGGCACCAGGTATTCGTCCTCCACGATGGCGTCGCACTTGTCCCACGCCGTATTGGGGTCGCCTTCCATGAACTCGGTGAAACAGATGGCGTTCGGTTCTTCGGGCAGTTCATACATGGTGGGGTATTCGTCGCGCTTTTCATGTATGACCGGCGCGTCCGGTTCAAGGGCCTCTTCCACGTCCGTTACCGGTTCGAGTTCTTCATACTCCATCTCGATGAGCCGCAGTGCCTGCCGCGCCGTCGCCAAATCAACCGCGGCCACGGCCGCGACCGGTTCGCCGCTATAGCAGACCTTGTCCCGCGCCAGGGGGAGCTGGTCCTTGATAAACATGCCGATGTAGTTGAGCGGCAGGTCGGCGCCTGTTAGGACGGCCTTGACGCCGGGCAGGGCCTTTGCCCGGGAAGTGTCAATGGACAGGATCCTTGCATGAGGGTAATGACTGCCGAGCAGGGCTGCGTGCAACATGCCTGGCCGGGTGATGTCATCGGTATATACGGCCCGCCCGGTCGCTTTTTCAGGCCCTTCTATGCGCGGGACCGAAGCGCCGATAATAGGGTTAATCTGCTGGTTTTCCGCCATGTTTGTGCTCATACCTGTTTTCCTCTTCTCAGGGGACGGAATTCAATTCC
This sequence comes from Gammaproteobacteria bacterium, assembly GCA_022826885.1. Lineage (GTDB taxonomy): Bacteria > Pseudomonadota > Gammaproteobacteria > Eutrophobiales > Eutrophobiaceae > JAAXHV01. The sequence continues at coordinate 15,504 of JAJDUB010000046.1, read as the reverse complement.
GTCCCCTTGAAATTTCGGGGTCAGAGTAAAAATTCTCCGAATTTCTTACTCTGACCCCACCGATCCCCGGACCGGGGTCAGGGTTATACGTAACGCAGGGGACAGAATTCAATTCTGTCCCCGTTCTGCACCGGCCAGTGATAGTACCGCGTCGGCAATTTTCACGTAGCCGGTGCAGCGGCACAGGTTGCCGCTCAGTTCCTCGCGAATTTCATTAAGTGTCGGGTTCGGGTTACTGTCGAGCAGCGCCTTTGCCGCGATGACCATCCCGGGAGTGCAGAATCCGCATTGCAGACCCTGATGGTCAATAATGGCCTGTTGTACGGGATGTAGTTCGCCGTCTGCCTCCAGTCCTTCGATAGTTGTAATTTCGCGGTCCGTCGCCGCTACTGCCAGCATGAGGCAGGCGCGCATCGGCAGACCGTCCGCCAACACCGTGCAACTGCCGCACACACCGTTGTTGCAGGCGCATTTTGTCCCGGTCAGGGAAAGCTGCTCGCGCAGCACCTGGAGCAGGGTCTGGCGCGGAGCTGCCAATACCTCGTACGGATCACCGTTTATGGATAATGTCACGGCTTGCTTGTCGGTCATAACTCCACCCTCATGTCATCAATACTTCCCGGATTCGGTCGGGCGTGAACGGTAAATGGCGCAGGCGCCTGCCGGTCAATGCCGCGAAAGCATTGGCCACGGCTGCGGGCGCCAGGATCGACCCGGTTTCCCCGACGCCGGTCGGTGCCCTGTCGCTGTGTAACAGTTCCGTATGCACGGCAGGCGCATCCGCCATGCGCATAACGGAATAATCGTGAAAATTGCGCTGTTGTATCAGGCCGTTTTTGATGGTGATACGTTCCGACAGGGCATAACCCAGGCCGTGGACGATGCCGCCTTCGAGTTGCGCCCTGACGTTGTCGGGCTGGATGGCCAGGCCGACATCGGCCGCAAGCCAGACACTGTGGACGGTGATCTTTTCCTGCTTCTGGTCAAAGGAGATTTCAGCCACCGCCGCGGCGACGGTATCCACATAGTGGGTATAGGCAATGCCCAGCGCGCGCTCGTGCCGTTCCCGTGTCCAGTGGGCCATCCCGGCGACTGTTTCAATGATACGCCGTCCGCGTGCGGATTTATGCAGAAGCCGCAGGCGGTACTCGACGGGATCGGCGTTCTGTTGTACAGCTAATTCATCAATAAAGGATTCAATGGCCAGGTTGTTGGGTGTTGCGCCCACGCCGCGCACCGGGTAGAGGCGTACGCCCGTATCCATGGCAACGTGCTCGACCAGGCGGTTGGGCAGGTCGTAAGCGTCGCCGAGGGTCCGGTCCATGGCGTGGTGCGAAGCGCCCAGCATGGATGTGACGGGCACTTTGCCAAATGCCTCGTAACTGGGTCGGTCCAGCATTTTTATGGACTCATCACTGGCAACGCGATGCTGCCAGGCCGAAATATTGCCCCGGGTGTCGACAGCGGCGCGCAGGTAGTGGGCCGTCATGGGTTTGAGATGTCCGCTGCGCAGGTCATCTTCGCGGGTCCAGACCACTTTGACAGGCCGTCGCAGCACCCTGGACAACCAGGCGGCGTCAACTACGAAATCCATACTGGGCACGGTGCGCCGTCCAAGCCCGCCGCCCAGCAGGGAACGGTTGAGTTTGACGTCATGCACGGGGATATCCAGGATTCGGGCAACCGCTTCTACCGTGTTGGCCGGCGCCTGGGTTCCGGCCCAGACCTCGGCTTTCTTCCCGGCGTCCGTGACCGATACCACCGCGTTCAGCGGTTCCATCTGGGCGTGGTAGACGTAATCCGTCCGGTACTCTGCCGCGTAGACCTGCGTTGCATTATCCGCCAGGGAGGAAATATCGCCCTGTGTGTCCCAGGGGAAACCGGATCGGGACAAGTCAAGCGCTGCCGCACGGTGTTGCTGCAGGGCGTCGCCGCTGTCAAAGTCACTCATGCCTTCCACTTCATGCCAGGAGATTTCCAGCCTGTCACGGGCTTTCAGTGCCGCAGGGTAGCTGGTGGCAACGACGGCGACGGATTCGGGCCGTTGTATCACGTCGATCACGCCGCTGATGCTGCGCGCATCATGTTCATCGAGGGCGCGTACAGTAGCGCCTTCAACAGGCGCCCTGGATACCGCGGCATAGACCAGTCCCCCGGGCCGGGCATCCATGCTGTACTCCGCGCTGCCGCTGACCTTGCCGGGGAGGTCCCGGCGCGGGATGTTTTTACCTACCAGACGATAAGTTTCAGGGGCTTTGAACGTTATCGGTTCGCCCCCGTCAAACGCCGCACCAGTCCCGGCGAATGCGGCTATCTCACCGTAACTGATACTGCGCCCGGTCTTATCATGTATGACCAGGCTGGGCGTGGTCCGCAGTTCCGCCACGGGCACGCGCCATTCCTCTGCGGCATTTTCCAGCAGCACCTGTCTCGCCTCGCGGCCGAAGCGGCGCAGGCGCTCGTAGTAATTGGTGATCGTCCTGCTGGAAGTGGTGAAAATCCTGTTGAAGAACGCGGGGTCGCCGTAGACCTCGCCGAATGGCGGAGAAGATTCAATACGCACGTCGTCCCATTCCACATCCAGTTCCTCCGCAACAATGACAGGCAGGGCCGTCATGACGCCCTGGCCCATTTCCGCGGCGGGATTGATAATGGTCACCGTGCCGTCGGGGGAAATGTGTACGTATGCGTTAAATTGGATCGCGCGCTTGTCCCTGGTGGATATAAGCTCATCCGCTTCAGCGGTGCCGTAACCGATAAGGGGGGCTAAGGCGAGACAAAACGTCAGGCCGCCGGCCCGTTGCAGAAATTGCCGCCGGCTGATCATCCCGGCATGTGGGGGACGGATTTTAAATCCGTCCCCATTGTCTCTGTGCATTTTTACTCTGACCCCAGACACACCAAGCATTACGCGATCTACCGCAACTCGTCCACGGCCCGCTGCAACAGACCCGGGATGATCATGCGGCGGTACTCCGCGCTGCCGCGCACGTCATCGACGGGGTCAGCGGCCTCCATCAGTTTTTGGCCTGCCTGTTTGATGGTCTCCCCGGACAGGTCCGATCCTGTCAGGAGTGCATCGACCTCAGCCAGGTGCACTGGCGCCGGCCCGGCTGAACCGACCGCCACCCTGGCATGACTGCAGGCGCCACTGTTTATAGCCAACACCAGGGAGATGGAAATTGTGGCGTAATCGCCATGGGTCCTGCTGAATTTAAGATGTCTGCCCCTGGCGCCGACCGGTTCCACCGGCACCATGACCGCGCTCAGTATCTCGTCTTCCTCCAGGGAGGTTTCCAGGTAGTCCAGGAAAAATTCGTCAGCCGGGATCTGTCTTCGTCCGGATTGACCGGCTGCCTCAAGCACGGCATTGGCCGCGACCAGGGCGCCGGGAAAGTCGGCATTGGGGTCGGCGTGGCAGACCGCCCCGCCGATGGTGCCCATGTTACGGATGGCAGAATGGGCGATTTGCCTGGCGGCGTCCCTGACGACTGCCGCGTTGCCGGTCAGCCTGTCATCGCCGGCAATCTGCGCATGGGTCGTCGTAGCGCCGATGCGTATATGGTCCCCGGATACCGAAATACCGGCAAGTTCATCAATACGGCGCAGTCCGATCAACGTTGAAGGCTCAACCAGGTCCGCATTCAGCATGGCCACCAGGGTGGCGCCGCCGGCAAGACAACGGGCCTCGTCGTCTGCGGACAGGATTTCGAGCGCCTCGGGCAGGCTGGCGGGTTCGATGTATTTCATAAGGTGGTTAACCAGCAAAGAAGTTCAGTACCACCCGCTCGAACTCTGCCTGGTGCTCTACCTGCGCCCAGTGGCCGCAGCGCTGGAAGATGTGCATGCGCGCGTCCCGCATCCTTTTCAGCATCTGCAGGCCGACCTCCAGTGCGCCGCCCTTGTCCTCCTGGCCCCAGACCAGCAGGGTGGGGCAGGCGATTTGCTCCAGTTCTGAGTAGAGGTCCCGGCGCGGCAGCCCCAGCAGGCGCATCTGTCCTTGGTCCCTGCTTGCCTCGAAGCGTTCCTGCAGGGTTTCATCGCTGACCAGGGACGGGTCATACAACAGGCTTTCCACCAGGCGCCGCATCTTCTCCAGGGTCGGTCCTTCCCCGGCATAGTAATTGAAGATGTTTCTCAATGCTTCCTGGGGCTGCGGTTGAATGACGAGGCCTGCGGAGGTGGGCTGGCTGCCGATGAGCACCAGGTGTCTGACCCTTTCAGGTTTGCACCGCTCCAGCCCGAGCGCGGCCTGGCCGCCCAGGGAGTTGCCGATGATGTCCACGGCGCCTTCGACGCCCAGCGCACCCAGGAATCCGTCAATCATTCTGCCGGTGAAATCGAAGAAGTCCTCGCTGCAGCCGTCGGGGAATCCCGATTGGCCGTAACCCGGCATGTCCATCATCAGCATGCGGCGCCCGGCGCCGGTAATGGCCGGGATATTCTGCTTGAAGTTACTCCAGGCCGTCGCGCCGGGACCGCCGCCATGCAGGCACAGGACCGGCTCCCCTGCGCCGGCGTCGTTGTAGTGGATGTTCACTCCATCCACGGAGACAAATTTACCGGTGGAAGCTTCGGTTATGTCAGTCATTTTTGTGTGCTCCTGTTGTTTCGGTTGATTCTCCCACATATTGTTTTACTGCGTTGAAAATATTCTGGTATCCGGTGCAACGGCACAGGTTGGCCGACAGCATCTCCCTGATCTCCTCATCGGTGGGCGCGGGATTCTGCTCCAGGGCCGCCGTTATCAGCATGATGAACCCTGGGGTGCAGAAACCGCATTGCAGGCCGTGGTTATCGCTGAATGCGCGTTGGACAGAGTGCAGTTCCTCGCCGTCGGCCATGCCCTCGATAGTCCTGACCTCTTTCCCTTCAGCCTGTACCGCAAACATCAGGCAGGCGCGTACCGGCGCGCCGTCAACGATGATGGTGCAACTCCCGCATACACCATGTTCGCAGCCGACGCGGGTGCCGGTCAGCCCGCACTCTTCGCGGATGACGTCTGCCAGGGTCTGGCGGGCTTCCACGGAAACCTGGTATTCCCGTGAGTTGACGTTGAGTGTGAAGGGAATTTTATCGCTCATTACCGGAATCCCGCGCCGCTTTCAGCGCACGTCTGACTGAGGTCCCGACAAGGTGGCGCCGATATTCAACCGGTGTCTGTATGTCTTCGAGGGGCGTGATCATGCTTGCCGCGCGTTCGGCGGCGGACAGGATTACCTTCTCCGTGAGCCGTTGGCCCGTGAGCATTTCTTCGACTTCCCCGAGCCGCCGCGGGACTTCTTCAGCGCCGCCGATGCCCAGCCTGACCCCGGTCATCCTGTCTTCTTCCGGTGTAAACATGACCTGGCACATCGCCAGGGCGAAATCCCCGGCCCGGCGGTTGAACTCGTAAAACCCGAAGCGCGAGTCGGCGTCGGGTATCGGCAGGCGCACCGCGGTGATCATCTCATCCGCTTCCAGCGCCGTAGTCATCGGACCCTGGATAAACGTCCCGGCGGGTATTTCCCTGCTGCCGTTCCGGTTTTGAGCCATCACCGACCCGCCCAGGGTAACGGCGGTCAGGCACCATTCCGAAGCAGGGTCGGCATGGGCGAGACTGCCGCAGAAGGTGCCCCGCTGGCGTATCGGGTAATGCGCGATACTATGCGCCACCGTCGCCAGCATCGACCCCAACGGCCCGGAAACGGCGGGTTGATGAAAATGGGCGTGCCTGGCCAGGGCGCGGATGACCAGGGATTGTTGTTCCACCTCGATACCCTGCAGTGAGGGTATGTCGTTGATGTCCACCAGGTGCGCGGGGAAGGCGAGACGTAACGCCATCATTGGAACCAGGCTTTGCCCCCCGGCAAGGATACGGCCGTCTTCATGCGCCACCTGTGACAGGATATCCAGCGCTTCTTCCAGGTTGCCGGGGCGGTGGTAGGTGAATGGCGCGGGTTTCATCGTTATCGGCCGTCCAGTGATTCCTGCCTGTAGGCGTCTTTGTCGATGTCCGGCGCACGCCAGTGTCCGGGAGGCGCAGTATCGGGCGCAGAATCGGGGGCTGAGCGGATTAATTCCCAGAGTACGGCGGGTGTGAGGGGCGCCTGGTTGAGCTTCGCGCCGAAAGGCGCCAGCGCGTCCTCAATCGCGGAGACGATGGCGGCAGGTGTCGGGAGGCAGCCCGATTCGCCCACACCCTTGACGCCCAGTGCATTGAACGGGGAGTCCGATTCCAGGTGGAACAGCCTTACTTCCGGCATGTTGTCCGCCGCCACCAGGAGGTAGTCGGCAAAGGTAGTGGTGACGGGTTGCGCGTCTTCGTCAAAGCCCATCCATTCGAACAGGGCGTTGCCGATGCCGTGCGCAATGCCGCCGAGAACCTGTCCGTCAACGATCACCGGGTTGAGCCTGCGGCCACAGTCGTGGACGACCAGGAAACGCAGCACCGTGACCCGGCCGGTATCGATATCCACTTCCACCTCGGCCACGGCCGAACCGTTGGCATACACCATGTCGTCAATGATCACGGATTCCGTGGCTTCCAGTCCCGGGCCCATATCCGCCACGGGCAGTTTGAAGCCCGGCAGCCCGGACGCGGCGCGGGCCAGTTCCGCAAACGTCAGCCTCCTGTCCGGCGCGTCCTTGACGAATACGGCCCGGCCGTCGATCTCCAGGTCATGTTCCGCGGCTTCCAGGAGACGGCTTGCGAGTTTAAACGCCTTGGCCTTCACGGCCCTGGCAGCGGCATGGGCCGAGGCGCCGGCGATGACGGTCTGGCGGCTGTTGAAGCCGCCGAAGCCCAGGGGCGTTGCGTCCGTATCCCCGCAGGTGACGCCGATCCTTGAAGGATCCCCGCCGAGCTGTTCGGCAACGATTTGCGCCAGCATGGTTTGCGTGCTCTGGCCCATGGCCGTGGCGCCGCTGGCGACGGCAACGTTGCCTGAGGCGTTGATGCGCACCGTGACCGTTTCATAGGGCCCGCGCCCGGTCCCCTCGACAAAATTGGCCAGGCCGATGCCGATATACCGGCCCTGTTCAAGGGCTGATTGCTGCCGTTCCCTGAACGAATCCCAGCCGGCATGTTTCAGGGCGAGTTCCTGGGTTGCCGGGTAATCGCCGCTGTCCAGGATGACTTCGGTATCGCCGCGCAGGCGCAGGGACTTGCGGCAGGGCATCTGTTCCTTCCTGACCAGGTTGCGGCGCCGTACTTCGGCCCGATCGATGGATAATTTGCCGGCCGCCCGGTCTAGCAGCCGTTCCATCACGAACACTCCCTGGGGCTGTCCCGCGCCGCGCACCGGCGTGACCGGCACCTTGTTGGTAAGCGCCACGTAAACGTCCAGGTGGTAGGCGGGAATATTATAGGCCAGGGGCAGCGTGATGCCCGAGGCATACGGCACGTTCAGGCCGCGCGCCGTATAGGCGCCGTGGTCGTGCAGCAAGGCGCCGCGCATCCCCCTGATTGTCGCGTCACTATCCAGCGCAATTTCCACGTCCCAGTACTGGTCCCGTTCCTGGGTCGTGCTGAGGAAGTATTCGTAACGGTCCTGTATCCATTTCACCGGCCGTTGCAGGATGGTCGCGCACAGGGCGATTACCACCTCTTCCGGGTAGCACACCAGTTTCGGCCCGAATCCGCCGCCGACTTGGGGGGCGATGACGCGCACACTGTCATCATTGCGGCCGAGGAGGTCGCAGATTACCCGTTTTATCCCGTGGGGGCGTTGCGTGGAAGTCCACAGCGTCAGGTGATCGGTGGCGGGATCATGGCGCGCGACTGCGCCCCGGCATTCGATGGAGTGAGCGCCCCCCCGGTGCAGGTGGAAGGACTCCCTGAAGGCGAGGTCCGCGTCCCGGAAGGCGTCTTCCGTATTTCCGTAGTCGAACTCAAATGCGGCAGCCATGTTGTGGGAGAGTTTCCTGTGTACGGCCGAACTGTCCGTATGCAAGGCAGAACGGCAGTCGGCCACGACATCCAGGGGTTCATAGTCAACTTCCACCAGGTCTGCCGCGTCTTCTGCCGCGTAGCGGGAACGGGCAATCACCACTGCGACAGGTTCGCCTGCATAAACCACTTCGTCTCCGGCCAGTACCCCGGGCTTGACATCAAGACGAAGGCTCCGGCTTGGCAGCCCTGTGGCCATCCTGGTATCGGTAAGCCGGGGTTGCAGGTCCGGCAAGGTATGGACAGCTACTACTCCCGGCGCCTTTGCAGCTTCCTCCGTATTGGTCCGGTTAACCAGCGCGTGAGCGTAAGGGCTGCGCACAAAGGCGGCGCACAATGTTCCGGGCAGTTGCAGGTCGTCAACAAAATGGGCACTGCCCGTTAACAATCCGTAGTCTTCCAGCCGGCGAACCGGCGCGCCCGGGTAGCTGTTGTTCGGGGTTTCCTGACTGCTCTGCGGCATCCTTAAAGGGAGGTCAACGCCTCAACTTCTTCCAGCCTCATTACCTCCGTGTACTTCATTTTCAGGTCAAACAGGTTGGCTTCGTGCTGCTGAACGGAACGGTCGCCTACACAATCCTCGACGATCACCGGCTTGAAGCCATGGCACATGGCGTCGACGGCCGAGGCGCGCACGCAACCGCTGGTGGTCGCCCCGGTGATAAATAAAGTCCTGATGCCCTTCATCGCCAGGGCGGAAGCCAGGTGCGTTCCAAAAAAGGCGGACGGGAATTGTTTGCGTATGATCAGGTCGCCGGGCTCGGGGGGTAGTTCCGGGACTACCTGGCTGAGTTCGGAAGTTTCGGTGAAATCAAGGCATCCCGGCACCTTGTCGGTAAACACGTTGGCGTCGGAACCGTCGCCGGCGTACACCACCCTGGTATAACTGACCAGCCAGCCCCGCTTGCGGGCCAGCGCCAGCAATTTGCCGGTCTTCTCGACGGCAGGCCGGATATTACCGCCGCCGAACACCTCCGGGTCGGCAAAGCCGTTGATGAAATCCACTATCAACAGCCCTGCAGGAGGCGCCAGCTCCAGGTTCTTGCCAAAGCCCTGGCGATCATATACTGCCTGTTCCGATTGCTTGTTCATACGGTTTACCTGTATCACGGTTCGGGGGCAGATTTAAATCTGTCCCCTGTTATTTTGGCTGCCTGTTCTCCGGCGATTTTACCGAATACGGCCCCCGACATCAGCCCGGTCCCGCCGGGATAATTGAAATAAAACAGCCCGCCCACCAGTTCCCCTGCCGCGTACAGCCCCGGAACAGGCTGATAATCCGTATTCAAAACCCTGGCATCGGTATCTATACGCAGCCCGCCGAAGGTGAAGGTCACGCCGCAGGTCACGCCGTAAGCATGGAACGGCGGGGCATCGATGGTATTGGCCCAATTGCTTTTCGGGACGGCAAGGCCGTTCGTCCCGCGGCCGTCCCTGACGTTGGGATTAAAGGGGACCGAGGTCTGCACCGCAATGTTGTATTCCCTGATGTGGGTCATGGCGCGATCTGAATCTACGCCGTCGAGTTGCGCCAGCAGACCTTCAAGCGTGTCGTCAACCGCTTTGGTAACCTGCTTGATGCGGTACTCATCCCGCAACAGGTGCAGGACTTTACCATCGAATACCTGGTAGGCGAAGTTGCCGGGTTGCTCCAGAATGACCCGGCCGTATTTCGCATAAGTGTAGTTTCGGAAATCAGCCCCCTCATCGACGAAACGTTCACCCCGCGCATTGATCATGATACCGAAGGGATAACTGTGTTTCTGGAAGGCGTCGCCCACGGCAAGATCGCCGAATTCCGGCGCATTCCGGTCCCAGCCCACCGCGTGGCAGCCGGACCAGTTGCCGGCCGGGGAGGCGCCGATATCCAGGGCCATGCGGATGCCGTCACCGACGTTGTAACGGCTGCCCCTGACCTTGGCCAGGTCCCAGCCGGGACCTAGATAACGGGTGCGCCACTCGCTGTTGGCCTCGAACCCGCCTGTGGCGAGAATAGTGCCGGCGGCTTTAATCGCGGTTGTTTTCCCCTTGTTGCGTACGCGAACACCGCGTACTTGCCCGTCTTCGTGCAGCAATTCCAGGGCTCGCGTCTCATAGTGGATATCGATGCCTGCCTTGCTTGCAGCCGTTGTCCAGGCTTCCATCAGGCCGGGGCCGCCGCCCCAGGCTTCCACTGTGAGGCCACCCCAGAACTTGAATTTTCCGTCAACCTTGAAGGCCTGGCGGCCGTATATGGGCGTGAAGCGGATGCCTTTGGAACGCATCCAAAGCAGCGTAGCGCGGCTGTTTCTCACCAGCAGTTCACACAGGTCGGGATCGGTCCGGTAATCGGTTACCCTGCCCATGTCGTCAAAGAATTGCTCTTCGGAATAACTGCCGAAATCCGTGGTCGCCAGTTCCTCCTCACTGAGGTCTGGCATGAAGGACTTGAGGTCTTCCACGCCATCGTAAACGACCCGTATGGCGCCGGCGGTAAAGCGGCTGTTACCGCCGGCCTCTTCTTCAGATGAGCACTCCAGCATCACGACCTTTGCTCCTTGCTCCCGCGCTGCAAGCGCCGCGGCAAACGCGGCATTGCCGGCGCCGACTACCAGCACATCACAATCGGGCGTGGAAGTCATGGCACAACCCCCTCCGGCAGGGAAACGATGTGGTCGTAAATGGCGCCGGGGCGGGTAAACCAGACTTTGTCGGCGTTGGGGTGGTTGACGATGTGCAGCAGGATATCCCGCAGGCCGGCGAGCCGGTAAGGCTGGCCGGAAACGAAAGTGTGCAGGGCCAGGCTGAAGACCAGGGGTTGCCTGTTGCTCTGGCGCAGTTGCTCATCGAAATGTGCAGTAACCATGCGGGTGAAATCATCTGCGGTATGACGGCGCGTCAGTTGCGCGGGGGAATCGTTGATTTCGATGTGGTAGGGGATTGAAAGTATCGGGCCGGAGCGGGTGGTCATCCAGAACGGCTGGTCGTCCGCGCACCAGTCCAGCAGGTAATCGTAACCGGCCTCCTTCAGCAGGCCGGGCGTATGCACGCTCTCGGAAATCCAGGGACCCATCCAGCCGCCGGGCGCCTGTCCCTCGAGCCGGCGAAATGTCTCGGTGGTTTCCCCGATCAGCAGGCGCTCTTCATGCTCCGAACAGGCAGCCTGTTCCTCGGAATTGGTGCGGCCGTGGCCGATGAACTCGTCCCCGCGAGTGCGGATGCGAGCAGGGATCTGGGGCGCGTAATCGTAGACGGCAACATTCATCAGGTGGCAGGCCGGTAACTCAAGTTCGTCAAACAGGTCAAAAATACGCCAGATGCCGACCCGCAAGCCGTAGTCCCGCCAGGAATAATTGCGTACGTCCGGCGGAGTGCCCGGGTGCGTCGGGGTATGGCCCAGTCCCTCGCCGAAACTGAAATGCTCGATGTTCAGGGCAAAATAGACGGCCAGCCGCTTGCCATCCGGCCAGTCATAATCCGGTCGTTCGGAAATGGGAGAGTAGGCGTACCGATTGTGGGATTTAAGTTCCAAGACGCTTTATCCGTTATAGTATGGGCAACGGAATAATATCTCAAAAATGAATAACCCGAAAATCACGACACACAGCGCGGCGCAGCGGCGCCAATACCGCGCCGCGGGTTTCTGGCAGGACAAGACCATTTTCCGGATCGTTCAGGAGCATGCCGAGCGGGCGCCGGACCGCTTTGCCGTGCGCGATCGATACCGCCGCCTGACCTACCGGCAGCTTGTCTCGGCAGCGGAACGACTGGCGATGGATTTGTCGGAAAACGGGGTTGAACCCGGCCGGCAGGTGGCGGTCTGGTTGCCGAACCGGCTGGAAACCGTGATTGCGTTGCTGGCCTGCTCAAGAAACCGCTATACCTGCTGCCCGTCGTTACACCGGAATCATACGGTTGCGGAGGTCATGCAGATACTGGATCGTTTTCAGTCCGCCGCGCTGATCAGTGAGAAGGGCTATGGTACGGGGGCGGATCAGTGCGGCGTCGATGCCGAACTGGCGCGCTTGAAGCATGTTCCCGTACACTATGCCCTGCAACCGTCCAGCAGAGATAACGCCGGAATCCCTCTTTTCGGTGACCATCTTGTGACGAATTCCAATCCGGATACTGAGACAGGACGGGTGGTTCCGGATCCCGATACCCTTGTCTACCTTGCTCTTACTTCCGGCACCACCGGCGAACCCAAAGGCGTCATGCACAGTGACAATACCCTGCTGGCCAATGCCCGCGCCATTGCCGCGGACTGGCATTTCAACTCGGCTTCTGTCATTTATACATTGAGTCCGTTAAGCCATAACCTGGGTTTCGGCGCCATGGTCACTGCGCTCTACAGCGGCGCTGAAATCGTGCTGAGTCAGCTTGCCCCGGGTGAATCCCTGGTGGACGACCTGCTCGGGACCGGGGCTACATTCATCTACGGTGTGCCCGCCCACGCCATCGACCTGTTGAAGGAATTAAGAAAAGCCGGGACACAGACTTTCAAAAAGATCACGGGGTTTCGCATTTCCGGCGCACAGGCGCCCGGCAATGTCGTAGCGGAGTTGCTGGAGTACGGCGTCATGCCCCAGACAGGCTACGGCATGACGGAGGCCCATTCCCATAACTACACCTTACCCGGCGATGCCCCTGGGCGGATTATAGGAACGGCAGGACGCGCCTGTCCCGGTTATGGGATAAAAATCTGGTCCCTGGAAAATAAAGACATGGAATTGGGTATCGGTGAGATCGGTCAGATTGGCGGTAAAGGAGCCAGCCTGATGCTGGGGTATTATGGGGATGAAGCAACGACCGCAAGCTCACTCAATTCGGACGGCTGGTTCATGACCGGTGATATCGGCAGCCTGGACGAAGACGGTTACCTGCATATCAAGGGCCGTATCAAGGACGTGATCATCCGCGGCGGCCACAATATTTACCCGGCCCGGATAGAACAGCTTGCCGCGCGCCATCCTGATGTTGATAAGGTCGCCGCCGTACCATTCCCGGACGAGCGCCTGGGTGAAAAGGTATGCCTGGTGATTAAACCGGCCAATGGGACGAATCCTGATTCCAGACAAATCCTCAAACACCTTGAAGCTGAGGGACTGTCAAAATACGACATGCCCGAATACCTGGTCGAGATCGATGACATGCCCATGACTCCGGGCGGCAAGGTGAGCAAGCGCGATTTGCTCGCCTTAATGACCGCAGGCCGGGTTAACCCGCAACCGGTCAGAAGATAAGGGTCATGCAGGCAGTCATTGTCAGTGAATTTGGAGATATTGAGGCGACCGGAATCGGCAATATGCCGGGACCTTTACCAGGTCCCGGTGAAGTGCTCATCCGCATCAAGGCGGTTGCGGTTAATTACGTGGACCTGCTGGTGATAGCGGGTAAATACCAGTTCCGTCCGGAGTGCCCTTTTGTGCCCGGGAAAGCCCCTGCCGGGGTGGTGGAAGCGGTGGGTGATGATGTGGACGAGTTCAAAGTCGGTGATCGGGTCCTGGCCATGGCGGAGGAGGGCGGTTATGCGGAACAGGTCACGGCGCCTGCTGACCAGTGTTATCGTCTTCCCGCCTCCATGTCTTTCGCCGATGCCGCGGCAATGGCACTGGTTTATGACACGGCCTGGGTGGCTTTGCGTGACAGGGCGCGTGCCCGTGAAGGGGAGGTTGCCCTCATACTTGGCGCTTCGGGCGGAGTGGGTCATGCGGCGCTGCAACTTGCGCACGCCATGGGTGTACGCACGCTGGCGGGCGTAGCCAGGCCGGAAAAAGCCGGATTGGTACTCGATGCCGGAGCCGAAGCGGTGATCGATCTCAGCGTCACCGACCTGCGTGAAGAACTGCGCCGGCAGGTCTATGCGGCCAACCAGGGACGGGGCGCTGATGTCATCCTGGACCCACTGGGGGACGACTTTTTTGATGCGGCGATACGCGCGCTGGCCTGGCGCGGCAGGATGGTGGTCATCGGCTTTGCCGCGGGTCGGATACCCACTATCAAGGCCAATTACCTGCTGTTGAAAAAAATTGAGGTGAGCGGTTTACAGGTAAGCGATTACCGCAAACAAACTCCTGACATCATGCAGGATTGCTTTACCGATATTTTTTCGCTGTATCAGGTAGGAAAGATCAAACCGGCCCCTGTAACACGGGTTCCGTTGGAAGATTACCGCTCAGCGCTGGTCCAGGTAAGGGATCGCACTGCCCACGGCCGGCTTGTCCTGACAGTCGGGTAGAAGGCTGCCCGGGCCGTTGAGGGCCGGTGTCAATCTGAAAAAGCGCTCTCCAGATCGGTGAGGAACTGATTGATATGGCCCTCTGTCGTATCCCATGAACACATCAGGCGCGCCCCTGTTTCACCGATGACGATGTGGTAGATCCAGCCTTTATCCCGCATTGACCGGTGCACGGCATCGGGGAAGCTGACAAACACGGCATTGCTCTCGACCGGCGCCAATAGTTCGATTTCGGCAAACTGTTCCAGTCCCGCGGCCAGCCTGGCTGCCCACCGGTTTGCATGCCGGGCGTGTTTCAGCCAGGCCCCGTTTTCCAGCAGGCCCACCCAGGGCGCGCAGAGGAAACGCATTTTCGATGCCACGTGGCCCGCCTGTTTACAGCGATGCCCGAATTCAGCGGACAGGGATTTATCGAAGAAGACGATGGCTTCTCCGACCGGCAGCGCCAGCTTCGTCGCGCCGAAAGAGAGGACGTCGACCCCTGCCTGCCAGGTGACCTCTTTCGGAGTTACTCCCAGGGCCGCCACGGCATTGGCAAACCTGGCACCGTCCATGTGAAAGTGCAACTGGTTGTCGCTGACCACCTTGCCGAGGGCGCTGATCTCATCCACCGTGTAAACGGTGCCCGTTTCCGTCGACTGCGTGATGGATACCGCCTTGTGTATCTGGTAGTGAAAATCGTAAGGTTGTTGTAACACGCGTTCGATGTCGTCGGGATGAATTTTCCCGGCAGCGCCATCCAGGACTTCCAACCCGGTACCGCCGGAGAAAAAACCGGGACCGCCGCACTCGGCGGTGGCGATATGGGAGAGCCGGTGGCAGATGATCTTGTGCTGCGGGCGGCAGATGCCGGCCAGGGAGAGGGAATTGGCCGCGGTGCCGGTGAAGACAAAATACACATCACAGTCCGTCTCGAATACTTCACGGATGAGGTCCGAGGCTTTTGCAGTCCATTCATCCTCGCCGTAAGCGGCGGCAAACCCCTGGTTGGCAGCGGCCAGGGCGTCCCAGGCCTCGGGGACGATCCCGGCCGTGTTGTCGCTGGCGAAGTGGTATTTCAGGTGCATGGGTAATGCGCCCGGATCGACTGATCGTATGGTTTTCGCAAAATACCCCGCTCGGTTATGATGCCCGTAATCAGGTCGTTGGGCGTGACGTCGAAGGCGGGATTACCGGCTTTCACGTTTTCAGGCGCGGTGCGGTGTCCGCCCCAGTGGGTCACTTCATCCTGCGCCCGTTCCTCGATCGGAATATCTGCGCCGCTTGCCGCATCCATGTCAATGCTTGAGTAGGGAATGGCGATATAGAACGGGATGTTGAAATGGCGCGCCAGGACGGCAAGCCCCAGGGTGCCGAT
>JAJDUB010000006.1 GCA_022826885.1 Gammaproteobacteria bacterium | reverse complement strand
GTTGGCTTCAAAAGAACCTGTCTGTATAACCCGAAATGGCCGGGAAAAATATATCCTGCTATCGGCTGAGGAATACCATCGTCTGAAACGCCGGGACAGGCAAGTCCTGGGTGTTGAAGACTTGAGCGAGGACGATGTCCGTGACATAGCTGCTGCAAATGTGCCTGAAGAATATGCATACCTGAACGAGTTGCTCAACGAAGAATAACCGAAAAAACTCCGTATGACACAGCTCCCAGAGCCGTTTCCGCGTGTGCACGGGGTCAGGTCGCACAATGCACAGATGGGGAGAGGAACTGGACAAGACGGCGGCGAAGCCCCGGTTTGATGCGAAAGAACGACTGAATATTTAATGGAAGGATAAGAAGTAAGGCACTACCGGTTTAATTTATTTTCCGATGTCGGCAATCCCTGTATCTCCCCGATGATCAGGCGGCAGCGCCGATAATCACTTTTGGCCTTGGGGGCAGCGCCGCATAGCCGTTCGGAATTTTTGCTGATATTTGCCGGGATTACTGTGTTCTGTGCTTGTTGACTGTGAACCAGGCTACCACAGGGAAGGCCTCATGACCATCAGCACAAATATAATTACCAGTGAAATGAATGCCGGCCAACCCAGGATGAACCATAACCGCATGGCAGAGTAATAGTCAGCGGACAGCGGGCTGTTTGCCGCGGCGGCGGCCACTGCCAGCGACCGGATACGATACTGGAGCGCAACGACCCTGGTCCAGCAAACCGCGGTGATGACGTATAGAAAGTATGTCGCAACCAGCCAACTTTCAAAATAATCGTAGCCGGCTATATGGACCATGAACAGCCCGGAAACCGGCTGGATGATCCCTGATGTCGCAATGAACAGCCAGTCCGCAAGGATGGTGTTGCGCGTGGCCGATGCAATCGCAGTCACATTGCCTGACTTATGTGTCACGTACATGTGAAATGCAGTCCCAAGACCTGTTCCGAACAACAGGGTCGCACTGAGTACGTGAATCAGTCTGAGCCAAAGATAAGCGTCGCTCACCGTTCTTCCTCCAAGACTCTATGGAGCAGCAGCAAAATGAGAATCGGTATGTTTTTGAGCAGGCCACCCAGTGGGGCGACCCACAGAGCCGGCGCCAGGATACCGAGGACCAGGGTATAACCCAGGACCACCGTGATTTGAATCCAGGCCATGAGCTTCAGTCGCCAACCGAGAGTGAGCGCCAGCGCGATAGCCAGGTCAACCGTACTCATGATGACGACGGCGCTACCGTGCAAACCTTGCATCGGCAACGATTCAAGGACTGGCCCGAACGTCGTAGCGGGCGCAAGGAGCCCAACCAACCCGGACACGGCCCAGAGCAAGGCAAGACTGAAGCGTACCAGCGGTTTCAACAGAAACAGGCGGGCGTGCCATAAATCCTGACTTTCGCAGGGGTGTGCGGCAAGTCTCTCCGGCAAACCGGGCGACCTGATGCCCGTCACTTCTGCAAACCTCGACGCATCGCCCGTCAGTCTCGCACGGAACTGGATGAGCGCCGTGGATGTAATCGGATGCATCCGGGTCATGTCGCCTGTTCGGGCAATGAGCGTTGCCCCCCAATCCGGGATGCTGACAACGGGTTGCGGCGGAAGTCCGAACCAGTTCCGGTAAGCGGCAATCACCTCAACCAGGGTCAGTCTTCCAGCGCCGGCGGGTTCCAGTACCGTCCGCATGCCACTGCCGGTACGCAGGAGTTCAACGATGCCTGTCGCCAGATCATCCTTGTGAATAATATCCATCGGCGTGCTCCCGTCGCCGATCAGCGGTGTGATGAACGGAAAGACAGCCAGTGCCCGCAGCAGTGACGTCCCGCCATAGGAACCATCTCCGACCACTACCGCGGGTCTTAATATGGTCCAATCCAGATCCCTTGCCATTAAAGCCTGATCGCCGACGCGTTTTGACAGCGCGAAGGTGGTCTCCGCCTCCATTACCCCGATTGCGGAGATGTGGATAACCCGGCGAACACCGGTCTTCTCGCAGGCGTTGAACAAGGCAGCCGGCGCATGGCAATGGACAGACCAGGCATCTTCCGCCTTCCCCGGCTGAAGGACGCCCGCAGCATTGATGACCGCATCGATTCCTTCAAGCAGGCCGGCCCAGCAGTCCATGTCTCGCGCGGCGTCCGCGGTCAGATCAAGTGAGCGTGTATCGGTTTCCGGAAAGCGGCGGGTGAACGAACCTGCGCTACGGACGATGCAACGCGTTTGAATGCCTGTGCGGTGCAACGCAACAACCACAGCACAACCTATGAATCCGTTTGCTCCTACGACCAAAACACGCATGCCTGCTACCCCTTAATGGAATACTTCGATATTACCACGGCGGAAACAGGGTCAGGTCGCAACTGCATCACTGAATGCGCCGGTGATTTCCTCCGTACCACTTTTTGGCTCTTCAAACGGTGTCCAGTAGTAGAGCGCCGTGTTCGAGAAAAGAACTCCAAATGCATCAGAGTCTTTTGCCTGCCAAGCAGCACCGTATCTATCGAGCCATTGTTTAAAATCAACCTCTTTCATAGTTACCCTCCGGGTTCAATGAAGTTCTATGCCGATATCTTATCCTGGCTCAAATATCAGGGACGCAGGTTGGCGGGATCAACTTAGAAATGCACATACCCGGTCCTGTCCGGTACGTATTCGATACCGTCGTTGCGGACGCAATGTAGCCCTTTTTCCGCCGTGATCTCACCGATGCGGGATACCGGGCAGCCGATACTTCCCAGTTGGTCCTGTCTGTCCGGTGGGACGGTGAAGCACAGTTCGTAGTCATCCCCGCCGCTGAGTATACAGCGCCATTTCTGCGCCGGGTCACGTTCCTCATCCAATCGCTCGTGGAACGGGATTGTATCGATATCGACCCGGGCGCCAACAGCGCCGGCGGCCAGCAAGTGGCCCAGGTCCGCGAGCAATCCGTCCGAGATGTCGATCATGGCGCTTGCGATCCAGCGTAGTGAAACTCCCAGTTCGACTCTGGGAACAGGCCGCAACAGGCGGGCAAGGCAAACCGGGTCGGGAGTTCGTCCGGATTTTAGCGTCGCCAGCGCAAAGGCCGCGCTGCCCAACTCGCCGCTGACGTAGATATGATCGCCGGCCGCGGCGCCGTGGCGCCGGATTTCATTGCCCCTGGGACATTCGCCGATGACCTGCACCGTCACTGCCGGAGGTCCTTTACAGAGGTCGCCGCCGACCAGTGCGACATCGTAATTCCGTGCCGGTTCTGCCAGTCCGCGGGCGAATCCGTCCAGCCACTCATGAGTCATCTCTGTTTCCGACAGGGTCAGCGCCAGGGTGAACCAGCGCGGGAGAGCAGCCATGGCGGCCAGGTCGCTGAGATTTACGGCCAGGGCCTTGTAACCGACGTCGGCAGGATCGGCATCGGGGAAAAAATGGACGCCGGAAACCAGGGTGTCGGTGCTGACGACTAGGCGGCAATCCGGGTCCGGTTCCAGCAGCGCCGCGTCATCCCCCACACCGAGCACGACTCCGCGCCCTCCGGGAGTCAAGCCGGCAAAATATTTTTCGATGGCATCAAATTCAGTCAAGGCTGTTTCAAGGGAGATGGGGTCAGGTCGCGCAAAGCGCACAGGAAGCGGGTTTGTGGCAGTTTGCCAGTGAT
>JAJDUB010000081.1 GCA_022826885.1 Gammaproteobacteria bacterium | reverse complement strand
ATACAAACGCCGACCTGGCCCGCGTCACAGGCGCGGATGCAACCGGTGCGTTCTCTTTCCTGCAACTGGTTGCCCTGACGGCCCACGCCCAATTCGCAGTGACCAATGACTCGGGCCCCATGCACCTGCTGGCCTGCGGTTCCATTCCCGTCTACGGCCTGTTCGGCCCGAGCGACTGGCGCCGCAACCACGCAGTGGGGCAACGCGAACGCGTCCTGTCGTTGAACAGGGACGAGCCTGTATTCCGGACAACCAGACTGGCGGAACTGAAGGCCGGACAGGCACTACGGCAACTGGAACAGGACGGTGTCCTGTAACCGGCCAGTGATGTGTGTTAGGCTACACTCAATGAGAGACATTCATGCCAACTGAAATTCCGCCCGTATCCCCTACGCCCGCGGATCGGTTGATTGTCGCGCTGGATTTCGACAGCGCCGCAGAGGCAAACCACCTGATCGAAAAACTGGAAGGCACGGTCAACTTTTACAAGGTAGGCTGGCAACTGTTCCTGGGCGAAGGCTGGCCGTTCATCAGGACCCTGCTGGAAGCCGGCAGGAAGGTCTTCCTGGACCTGAAAATCAACGATATTGATCGGACCGTGCAGGCAGCGCTGGCGAACATGCCCAATGAATTTGCCGGCAGGCTGGAGTTGTTGACCATTCACGGCGGCAGTTCGACGGTGACGGCAGCGAAACAAGGGCGGGGAGACAACGACAAACCTTGCCTGTTGATGCTTACCGTACTTTCCAGCATGGATGCCGCGGACCTGAAGGAGTTTGCTCCCGACGGCGCTGTGCCGGACACGGACGCCATTGTCATACGCAGGGCCCGGCAGGCCCTGGATGCCGGCTGTGAAGGTTTGATCGCGTCCGGTTCTTCCGTGCGCGCCCTGCGCCGGGAGTTATGCGACCAGGAGTTCCTGATCGTTACCCCGGGCATCAGACCGGCCGACACCGGCCAAGACGATCACAAACGCACCCTGACACCCCGCCAGGCGATCGCTGACGGCGCAGACTACCTGGTGGTCGGCCGCCCGGTCACGCAGTCGCCCGACCCCCTGCAGACCGTACAATCCATCATCGCAGATATACAAGCCGGGCTGGGCGAATAACAGTCTTCCCGCCGGGATTCCGGCACGTCCGGTATCCATCAATGCTATGATTAAGGATAAAAATCAACTTTAACCCTTGCTGAGGAAGACAAAAAATGGTTGCCGAAGTTAACCCCAAACAGGCTTGGAAAATGCTCCAGGAAAACCCGAACGCGATCCTGCTGGACGTGCGCTCGAAGGTCGAGTTCGATTACGTAGGCCACCCCGTCGGCGCCGTCCACGTTCCCTTGCAGGAGTTCCCGGACTGGCAGACCGACCCGGATTTTTCGCAAAAGGTCATCGAACTCCTTGGAACGGCGAGCAGGGATGTCACGGTCCTGACTTTATGCCGCAGCGGTAAACGTTCCATGCTGGCAGCGCAACTGCTGGAGGCACAAGGCTACAAAGACACGGTCAACATTGCCGAAGGCTTTGAAGGCGACCCCGACGAAAACCGCCACCGGGGCAACGTGAACGGCTGGCGCTTCCACGGGCTTCCGTGGGAGCAGACCTGAGAGAACAACAATAGAAGGTCGAAGGATACGGACGGGTCGCCAGCTTCAATTTTGGCCACACGTGATTGATTGGACAATTTAATTCAAGAGCTATCCATACACGCGCCGGCTTTCGAAAACGCCGGGGCTGAAGCGCTTTTCGCCGCTACGTAACAGGCGTTTCAGTATGAAGTCAAACAGGATGGGGTTGTGCCGGCGCACTTCATTCAACACCTGTGCCGCGGCTTCGGACAGGAAGCCCCGTGACCGCAGCTTACGCAGTGATATCAGCGGCACGACGCCGGGCAGGGGATAGTCCGAACCGTTTACCAGGCGCCCGTGCCAGGCATCGGTTTCCAGCAGCGTTTTCAGCACTGCCGCGCGCCTGTTGCGCTGGGTCACGGCCGAGATATCGCCGAACAGCAATCCTTCAAAGCGTTGATCATTCATCAGGCGCGCAAACAGGTTGAAATTACTCACCTCGGGGCCACCCGCGCCCTTGTCCAGGTCGCGGCCCTGCCCCAGAGATGCGCAATGCGCCACGATCACTTTTACACCGTGTTCCAGGGGTCGGCGCAGCAGCAGCGGGTTTCCGTAATCCTGGCGTCCGCTGCCGTGTACGGCTTTTTCATCCCCGGCGTGGACCAGCAGGGGCAGGCCCAGCCGGATCAGGGCTGTGTAGAAGGCGTCACAACGCGCTGCGCCGGGGTCCATGCCCATGGCGGGGGGCAGCCATTTCACGGCCCGGGCGCCGGCCTTGCGCGCCTGCTCCAGAGCCTCGACGGCATCTCCGCGATAGGGGTGTACCGAGGCGATCCATTCAAAATCCCCGGGGTATTCCCGGCACAGGCGGGCGGCCAGTTCATTGGGGGTGTGAAACGCGCTCAGGTCGGAACGGCGCCGGCCTGTCTCGTCATAGCTGTAGTCGAACGCCAGCAGCATGAACCGGCTCTCCGGCGGAAATCCTTGTCTCAGAGACAGCAGCCGGGCCAGGAAACTCTCGTCCGCGTTGTCCTCTGCCGCGCAGGATGCGTTCAGGTAGAACCGCAACTGGGTATATTGCAGGGGATGCCGGATGGATTGCAATTGCGGGTTTATCCAGGCGCCGCTGCCGCTGTCGCCGGTACCCAACAGGTGTACATGACCGTCCCGGATATAGTCGGGCCGCAAGCCGTCGAATGCCTGACGCACCAGTTCGGTGTTCGCCAGGGACTCCGGCAGGCGGGCGGGCAGGCAGGGATTGAACAGCATGGGTCCCCGCAGGCAACCACTCATGCTCATCCCGCCCAGCAGTGTAAGGAAATGGCGCCGGGAAATCACCTGCAACTTATTCCGTTGCCGAGGCGCTGTCTTCCGGCGTATCCTCCGCCCGGCGCTTGACAAACCGGCCCAGGATCAGGCCCAGTTCGAACAACAACCATACGGGTACTGCGAGCAACACCTGGGAGATAATGTCCGGCGGGGTCAGCAACATGCCGGCCGTGAATGCGCCGACGATAATATAGGCGCGTTTCCTCGCCAGTGATTCAACCGAAGCAAGTCCTGTGTAAACGAACAGGATAATGGCGATGGGCACTTCAAAGGCAACGCCGAACGCAAAGAACATCTTGAGGATGAAATTCAGGTAATGGCCGATGTCGGTCATTACGGTAACGCCGACCGGTGCAGTGGACGTCAGGAACGCAAACAGCAGGGGGAACACGATAAAGAAAGCGAAAGCGCAACCCAGGTAGAACAGCAGCACGCTGCTCGATAGCAGCGGCAATACCAGGCGCCGTTCATTTTGATACAGTCCCGGCGCGACAAACGCCCAGGCCTGGTACAGCAGGTACGGTACGGACACGAACACGGCGGCAAAGAAGGTGAGTTTGAACGGCACCAGGAAAGGCGATGCCACTTCTGTGGCAATCATGCTGCTCTCATCAGGCAGTTGCGCCAGCAGCGGGCCGGCTATCAGCGCGTAAATGTCGTTGGCGAATAGGCTGAGGCCGAGGAAAATGACAAACACACAGGCCAGGCAGCGCAACAGCCTGTTACGCAGTTCGGCAAGGTGAGCGATGAGCGGCTGTTCCGTATCGGTATCGGGACGGGGAGAATCGTCCGCCATGGGTTTCAATCGTCGGTTGCCTTGATCTTGCCGTGTTTGTCCGGGGCGATATCCATCAGTTCGTCCATCCGCTCCACCTCTTTGCTGAAATCCTTGACCTCATCGATGCGTAACTGTTGTTCGAACTCGTACTTGGCCTGCATGACATAACGGCGCAGTTTTGCCGCCCACCTGCCGGCATCTCTCACCAGTCCGGGCAGCCTCTCGGGACCGGCCACCAGCAGCGAAACCACGGCAATGACCAGCAGCTCCCAGAAACCGATGTCAAACATGGAACATCAGACGCGCTGTCAGGATTCGGCCGGCTTTCCTTTCTGGCCGTCCTCTACCTCGCCTTCAATGACCTTGCCGCCTGAAGATTCTTTTCCACTGTCGGGATCATCGTCTTTTATCGCATTGCGGAAGCCTTTGATTGCATTGCCCAGGTCGCCGCCGATACTGCCCAGCTTTTTGGTTCCAAACAACAGGGCGACGATTACCATAATGATCCCCAGTTCCCAGATACCAAAACTCATAGTTCATCTCCAGCAGAATATATACCAAGGTTAATTATGACACATATTTGGGCCCATTCACTCTCTGCCTGCCTTTTCGTCATGGCCGGACACGCCGAAACGTCTTTCCATTTCAGAGAGAACTTCGGCAGGATGGACATTCAGGTGGGACAACAGAACCAGGGTGTGAAACCATAAATCGGCAGTTTCGTGTATGACTTCGCGTGATTCGCCGGCTGTTGCCGCTTCAACCAGTTCCCATGATTCCTCTTCTATTTTTTCCAGGATACCGGCTCTTCCCTTCGCATACAGGGAAGCGACATAGGAAGAATCCGGGTCTGCTCCTTTCCGGTCTATCAGCACATCAGCGAGCTCATTTATTATATTCATTTAACGTACTCCCCATTACTTGTTATAGATTGCCTCCGGGTCCTTAATGACCGGATCGGCTTCCTCCCAGCCCGCCTCGGTCTTGCGCAGGAAAAAGCAGCTTTCCCGGCCGGTGTGGCAGGCAATTCCTCCTTGCTGATCGACCCGCAGCAGCAGCGTGTCCCGGTCGCAGTCCAGCCGGATTTCCCTGATCCGCTGCTCGAAGCCTGATTGTTCTCCCTTGCGCCACAGGCTGTTCCTCGACCTGGACCAATATACCGCGCGGCCTTCTGCGCAGGTGAGTCCCAGGGCTTCGCGGTTCATCCAGGCAAGCATCAGGACCCGTCCGGTGGTATGGTCCTGGGTGATCACCGGAAGCAGGCCGTCCGCGTGCCAGTTAACCTGCTCCAGCCAACCCGGTTCATTCATAGCCGACATGGATTAACTCCTTACCTCGATACCGTGTTGCGCCATCTTCTGTTTTGCCTGCCTCACCGTATATTCACCGAAATGGAAAATGCTGGCCGCCAGCACTGCATCGGCCTTTCCCTCGATAACGCCCTCCACCAGGTGCTGCAGGTTCCCGACGCCACCGGAAGCTATCACGGGAATACTGACGGCAGTGCTGACCGCGCGCGTCAGGGACAGGTCAAAACCGTCCCTGGTGCCGTCCCTGTCCATGCTGGTCAGGAGAATTTCCCCGGCGCCGTAACCGGTCATTTTTTCCGCCCAGGCTACGGCGTCTATTCCCGTTTCACGGCGCCCGCCATGGGTAAAAACCTGCCATTTTGGCCGTGCGCCGTTAGCGCCGGCCTGCTTTGCATCAATCGCCACCACAATACACTGTGAGCCGAATTCCCGAGTGGCCTCCCTGACAAGCTCAGGGTTATTTACTGCCGCGGTATTGATACTGATCTTGTCCGCACCCGCATTCAACAGGCGGCGAATGTCATCCAGCGTGCGGATGCCGCCTCCCACGGTGAGTGGAATGAAAACCTCTCCGGCGACCGCCTCCACCACGTGCAACATGGTATCCCTTTCCTCGTTGCTGGCCGTAATATCGAGGAATGCCAGTTCGTCGGCTCCCTGCTCGTCATAACAACGCGCTACTTCCAGCGGATCGCCCGCATCCCTGATATCGACGAACCTGACCCCCTTGACGACGCGGCCGGCGTCCACATCCAGGCAGGGAATGATACGTTTTGCCAGTCCCATGACTATTCAAAAAAGGGCATGTCTATCCGGAGTGCCGATCGGGACCGGGCCACCCGACCTACCGCGCCGAATCAGGCGCCATCAGAGTCCTGGATCCGGCAAAGTTCATCGACCAGGTCAAGGGCTTGTTTCAGATCGAGACTGCCCTCGTAGATAGCGCGCCCGGTGATCGCTCCCGCGATGCCTTCGGCGGCAACCGAACACAAGGCTTTGATATCCTCCAGGTCTTTTATCCCGCCGGAGGCTATGACCGGAATCGTCACTGATCTTGCGAGCTGCACGCTGGTCTCTATATTAACCCTGCTCATCATCCCGTCACGGCCGATGTCGGTGAAAATGATGGCGGATACCCCGTCCTGTTCGAAGCGCTGGGCGATATCGATGACGTCGTGATGGGACAGTTTGGACCAGCCGTTCGTGGCCAGCTTGCCGTTTTTTGCGTCCAGGCCGACAATAACATGCCCCGGAAACTCCAGGCAGATGTCGGAAACAAAGTGGGGTGTCGTCACCGCGCGGGTCCCGATAATTACGTAGTTGACCCCTACGTCCAGGTAGGTCTGGATCGTGTCTTCATCCCGAATCCCCCCGCCGGCCTGAATTTCAATGTCGGGATGCTCTTCGGCTATGTCGTGGATAATATCGGCATTCACGGGGCGCCCGGAAACCGCTCCGTCAAGATCGATGATGTGCAGCCTTTTTGCCCCGGTCTCGACCCATTTTGTCGCCATCGCGACCGGGTCGTTGTTGTAAATGGTTTCTTCGCCCATATCTCCCTGGCGCAAACGGACACATTTGCCGTTCTTTATATCAATCGCGGGAATTAACAGCATGGCGCGTTTCCGGATTTATAAAAATCAGATACCCCGATTATCCTGGAGAAGAACCAGGGAGATACATGTAAGAAACGAACACATTTGTAGTTAATGTTAGCACAGTATTACAACAATGCCGGAAAAGTTACCGGCCATCTTTCAGTACTCTTTCAACCTGATATTGCCATGTTCAGAGCCACACAGCGGCGTCAAGACAAGGCGCAGCCCGCCGGGAATGGCGCGTCCTTGCCAAGGGCTGCAACGCCGTATTGGCGCCGCTGTGTGGCTCTGAACATGGCAATATCAGGTTGAAAGAGTACTAATGCGCTTCGTCCCAGTTGGCGCCCGTACCGATGTCAACGATCAAGGGCACGCTCAACCCGGCCGCGCCCGACATCAGGCTGCGAATTTCCTGTGTATATTCAACCACCTCTGATTCTGCAACCTCAAATACCAGTTCATCATGAACCTGCATGATCATCCTGATATTTTTTCCGGAACGCAACAGTTTTTTATCAATTTCGATCATCGCCCGTTTGATGATATCGGCTGCCGTTCCCTGCATCGGCGCATTGATGGCGGTGCGCTCCGCGTATTGGCGCCTGGCGGCGTTGCGGGCCGCGATATCGGGCAGGTACAGGCGCCGTTTGAAGACGGTTTCCACGTAACCGGCCTCCCTGGCCCGGATGCGGGTCGTGTCCATGTATTCCTTTACCCCGGGATACCGTTCAAAATACTTATCCACGTAGCGCCGCGCCGAACCCCTGTCTATTCCCAGTTGCCTGGCCAGGCCGAATGCCGACATGCCGTAAATCAGACCGAAGTTGATGGCCTTGGCCGCCCTGCGTTGTTCCGGGCTGACTCCGGCCATGTTTACCCCGAAGACCTCGGCCGCGGTGGCCCGGTGAATATCGCTGCCCGCGGCGAACGCGGCCAGCAGGGCAGAGTCACCGGAGAGATGCGCCATGATCCGCAGTTCAATCTGGGAATAGTCTGCGGCCAGCAACACGTTTCCAGACGCAGCAATGAATGCCCGGCGTATTTTCCTGCCTTCCTCGGTGCGTATCGGTATGTTTTGCAGGTTGGGATCCGATGAGGATAACCTGCCCGTCGCAGCTACGGCCTGGTGGTAGGAGGTGTGGACACGCCCGCTGGCCGGGTTGACCTGCTCGGGCAGGCGATCCGTGTAGGTGGATTTCAGCTTGCTGAACTCCCTGTGTTTCAGGATCAATGCCGGCAATTCGTGTTCCGCGGCCAGTTCCTGCAACACGGATTCAGCGGTCGAAGGCTGT
The DNA here is from genome assembly GCA_022826885.1 of Gammaproteobacteria bacterium. Classification (GTDB taxonomy): domain Bacteria; phylum Pseudomonadota; class Gammaproteobacteria; order Eutrophobiales; family Eutrophobiaceae; genus JAAXHV01. The sequence goes on along the minus strand of JAJDUB010000081.1, from coordinate 26,160 downwards.
CCCGTAGGGGTTTTGGCCAGCACCGGCAACTGCAATTTATCGTAGAGGATTTCCGAAATCTGCTTGGGAGAGCCGATATTGAACGGCTGGCCCGCCAATCGGTGCGCCTGTTGTTCCGTTTCCTGCATCTGCTCTTGCAACTCCTCGCTTTGCCGGTTCAGCATTTCCTTGTCGATCAGGACTCCGTTGCGCTCCATGCGCGCGATGACATTAAGCAGGGGCATCTCGATACGCGTATACAGTTCCCGCAACCCCGGCTCCGCTGCCAGTTTCGGCCAGAGAGTCCGGTGCAGGCGCAGGGTGATGTCCGCGTCCTCCGCCGCGTAGGCAGACGCCTGCTCTACGGGAACCTGGTTGAAGGAAACCTGTTTGGCGCCCTTCCCGGCCACGTCTTCATAGTTGGTGACGGTTTTATCCAGGTATTTCCTTGCCAGGCTGGCCATGTCATGGCGGGTGCCCACGCTGTCCAGCACGTAGGATTGCAGCATGGAATCATGGGCTATGCCGTTCAGCCCAATCCGGTAGTTGGCCAGCACGTTGCGGTCGTACTTCAGGTTCTGGCCGACAACCAGCGGTTTCTCCGATTCCAGCAGCGGGCGCAGTTTCTCCAGCACCTTGCGGCGCGAGATCTGCTTCGGCGCCCCGTCATAATTATGGGCAACGGGCACATAGGCTGCTTCGCCGGGCCGCACGGAAAACGACAGGCCCACCAGTTCCGCGCGCATATAATCCAGGCTGGTGGTTTCCGTATCGAAGGCAAAAATGTCCGCCCCGGCCAGCTTGTCGATCCAGCGTTCCAGGTGTTCGACCGTCAAAACCGTTTCATAGTTTTCCTCCGGCGTGTCAACTTCTTCCTGGGCCTGTAAACCGGAGGGTGCTTCCGGTTCCGGCGCGGGCGCTTCAGGCGGCGCGCGCGCGGCGCCGTTTACGTCCGGTAGCCAACTGCGGAAACCCCAGCGCCGGTAGTGTTCCCTCAGCGCGACCTTATCCTGGTCGGCGATCAGCAGCCGCTCCGGCCCGACCGGCAAGTCCAGGTCGGTTTTCAGGGTGACGAGTTCCTTGCTCAACGGGATCTGACCCAGGTTCTCACGCAGGTATTCCCCGACCTTGCCGGGAAAGCTGTCCGCATTGGCCACGATCCGGTCCAGGCTGCCGTGCTGCGCCAGCCACTTGACTGCGGTCTTGGGGCCCACCTTGGGAATCCCCGGCACGTTGTCCGATGTGTCGCCGATCAACGCCAGGTAATCGACGATACGTTCCGGCGGCACCCCATACTTTTCGATCACGCCGTCCCTGTCAAAGCGGGTATTGTTCATGGTATTGATCAGGTGAATATCGTCATTGACGATCTGCGCCAGGTCTTTATCGCCGGTGGATACCAGTGTGCGCAATCCTGCGCCCGACGCCCGGGCCGCCAGGGTGGCGATCACGTCATCCGCTTCCACGTTGTCGATGAGCAGCAATGGAACGCCCAGGGCCCGGATAATTTCATGCAGGGGTTCTATCTGGGCCACCAGGTCGGGCGGGGCAGGAGGACGGTTGGCCTTGTACTCAGGATACAGGTCGTTGCGAAAACTCTTTCCCTTGGCATCGAACACAACCGCAAAATAATCCGGCTGCTCTTCCTTGAGCAGTTTACGCAGCATGTTTATAACGCCGAATATGGCCCCGGTCGGCTCTTTCCGCGCGTTCGTGAGGCCCGGCATGGCATGGTAGGCACGGAACAGGTAATAGGAACCATCAACCAGGGTCAATAATTTTTTTGGCATAGGCGAGCTATCTGAAATCAGGTCATATTATGAAACACACATTGAATCTTGCCAATATTCGCTGTATTTTTTTTCTTCGTCGGTTATCCTTTAATAACAAAACGGAAAAAGCCCATGAAATATCTTGTCGCTTGTATATTCAGCCTGTCCCTGCTTACTCTGGCCGTAGCGCAGACTTACGAAGACGAAGAACTTGCGCCGGTGCCTGAGCCGCCGACAATACCGGACCCGTTACAGAGCGGCCAGACCATCGAACCGCAGGTGACCATCATCCGCAAGGACGATGCCATCATTGAAGAATACCGCCTCGACGGACGGCTTTACATGACCAAGATTATCCCGGCGGTCGGTCCTGCTTACTACCTGGTGGACCGCGACGGAGACGGCCAGATGGAGACACGGATGAGCGAGATCTACGATGACTTCACCGTGCCGCAGTGGGTGCTTTTCAGCTGGTGACGGATCAAGGCAACAGGAATATTGTCGCAAGACCCAGGAAGGTCATAAACCCCACCACATCCGTTACGGTGGTCAGTATTACCCCGCCGGCGATGGCAGGATCGACACCGAACTTTTTCAATATCAGGGGAATCATTGAACCGGCCAGAGCGGCGCAGATCAGGTTGATGATCATCGCCAGCCCGATGATCATGCCCAGTCCCTGATTGCTGAACCACAGGGTAGCGACCAGCCCGACAACAGTTGCCCATATCGCGCCGTTGAATAACCCGACTGCGCATTCCTTCAGAATCAGCGAGCGGGCATTCTGCCTGGAGATCCGGCCCAGGGCCAGGCCGCGCACGGAGATGGTCAGCGCCTGGCTGCCGGCGATTCCGCCCATGCCGGCGACGATGGGCATAAGAATGGCCAGCGCCACCAGTTCCTGTATGGTAGCCTCGAACCGGCCGATCACCCAGGCGGCAAGAAACACGCTGAGCAGGCTGATGCCCAGCCACACCGCGCGCCGCCGGGTGCTGGACAGGACCGAGGCAAACAGGTCGTCCTCGCCGAGGCCGGCCATGCTGCGCATGGTTTGTTCCGCCAGGTCCTGGATCACGTCCACCACGTCATCGATGGTGATCCTGCCAAGCAGTTTCCTGTTCTCGTCCAGTACTGCCGCGGATATCAGGTCACGTTGTTCAAACAGCCGCGCCACGTCTTCTGCCGGCATATCCGCGGGAAGCCCGACGCCCTCAGACATGTGTTCGCCGACACTGTCCTCCGACCTGTTTATCAGCACGTCCGCCAACGGGAGCACACCCAGGTACCGGTTTTCCCGGTCCACTACTATCAGGCTGTCGGTATGTTCGGGAATCTCCCCCAGTTGTCGCAGGTAGCGCGCCACGACATCCAGTGACACGTCCGCGCGCACCGAAACGACATCCGTATCCATCAGACCGCCGGCCGTGTCTTCCGGGTAGGACAACAGTGAGGCGATCCGTTCCCGGTTCTGGGTATCCATCGACAGGAGAACACTGTCTACCAGTTCTTCCGGCAGGTCCTGCAATATGTCTGCGGCTTCATCCGTATCCAGCCCCTTGGTCATCTCTGCCACTTCCCGGGGCTGCATCCGTTCCAGCAGACCGGCGCGCACCACGTCCTGGACCTCGGTCAGCACGTCGCCTTCGACTTCCGGATCAACGAGACCCCAGAGCGTCCTGCGGTGGCGCCCGGGCAGACTCTCGAGCAGGTCGGCTATTTCCGAGGGGTGGAAAGTCTCCAGTAGCGACCGGACCTGGTCAAAATTGCCGTCCTCCAGGAACTCAAAAAGTTGTTCTTGCCGGGTTAACTCACGCATAGGGATAAAGGATAGAGTAAAAGGGGACAGATTTAAAATCTGTCCCCGTTTCTCCCGGCCGTGGGGGGATTACAGTTGTTCCAGCAGTTTTTCGACGTCTGCGGCGGTGCTGGCCTGCAAGGCGGCGTCCGCAATGCCGGACAGCCTGCCCAGGTTGCTCTCCAGAATGTTTTTTTTGACTTCGAGCAGGTAAGTCGGATGCACGCTGAATTCACGCAGGCCCAAACCCAGCAGCAACTGGGTAAACTTGATGTCTCCCGCCATTTCCCCGCACATCGCGACCGGGATGTTGGCCCTGTCGCCCGCGTCAATCGTCATTCGTATCAACCTCAGTACCGCCGGATGCAGTGGTTCGTAAAGATAACTCACCTCATCATCAACGCGATCTATGGCGATGGTGTACTGGATCAGGTCATTCGTGCCGATTGACAGAAAATCGAGTTGGCCGGCAAAAATATCCGCGCAGATGGCGGCTGCCGGCACCTCGATCATGGCGCCCACGGGGATATCTTCATCAAATTCCACCCCCTGGTTGCCCAGCTCCATCTTGATTTCATCGATCATCTCCAGGACCTGCCCTGTTTCCTGCATGTTGGAAAGCATGGGGATCATCAGCCGGATGCTGCCGTGGGCGGAAGCCCGTAAAATCGCACGCAACTGCGGGCGGAACAACGCCGGTTCCTTCAGACACAACCGGACGGCGCGTAATCCCAGTGCCGGATTTGCCTGAACGGAGCCACCCCCCTGTCTTCCGCCATCCACCTGCTTGTCTGCCCCCAGGTCAACGGTCCGTATCGTCAGCGGCAATCCCGCCATCGTGTCGAGCACTGACAGGTAGGTTTCATAATGCTCCTCTTCCTCGGGCGGAGTTTCCCTGTTCATGTACAGGAATTCCGTCCGGTACAACCCAACCCCGCTGGCGCCGACCTGTCTTACAATTTCAAAATCCTGGGGCAATTCAACATTAGCGTGTAACCTTACCGGAACATCGTCCAGGGTTTTCGCCGGTGTTTCTTTCAACCGTATCAGGCCGGCGTAGTATTTCCTGTCTTCCTGCTGTCTCTTCCGGTAATACCGGAGACTGTGCTCATCCGGGTCGACCAGCATGACACCGGTGTTACCGTCGACGATGACCATGTCGTCTTCCCGGGCAATCCGCCCGGCTTCATGAAGACCGACGATTGCAGGAATGACCAGGCTTCTGGCCAGGATGGCGGTATGGGATGTGGGGCCGCCGTATTCCGTCACAAAAGCGAGAATACCGTGAAGCTGCATCAGTACGGTATCTGCGGGCGTCAGGTCATCGGCGATCAACACGTATCCGCTCAGGCGGCTGTCCGGTTCTTCATGGCGTAACGGTTTCTGTTTCAGCAAGATCCTCTGAATGCGATTTACGACATGATCTACATCGTCTTTGCGGGTCCTCAGGTACGGGTCTTCCATTTCATCGAATACGTGCATCAGCGTATCCCGCTGCAATTGCAGCGCCCACTCCGCGTTGTGTGCTGCTGATTTGATCAGGCGCAACGGTTCCTGGGTCAGGACTGCGTCATCAAGCATCAACAGGTGCGTATCTATGAAGGGAGCAATATCCGGGGAAGTTGCTGCCGGGATATGGTCCCGGATTGCCCGCAACTGCTGTTTGGCAAGGGAGACTGCGTCAACAAGACGCCGGGTTTCAGTTTCCACCTGGTCCTTTTCTATGTGATATTCGGGAATGTCCAGCCGGCCGCGCTCGATGATATGCACGCGGCCTATGGCAATCCCGCGGGAAACGCCCATGCCGTGTAGCGACAGGGTCATATCTCTTCCTCGAATCGACTTTCGATCAGTCTCACCAGCGCCATAATTGCTCTTTCCTCGTCTCTGCCATGAACGATCAACTCCACGTTCGCCCCTTTTGCCGCGGCAAGCATCATCAGTCCCATGATGCTTTTCCCGTCGACGGATTTATCGCCGCATTTAATCCTGATATCCGATTCATACGCGGCTGCAGTTTCCACAAAACGGGCGGCCGCACGGGCATGCAATCCCAGCTTGTTGATGATGACTACGGTTTTTTTCAGCAAGCCCGGTCACCCGTCAACAGTTCATAGATGGTTTCACTGGATTTTTGCCTCCTGAGCCGCGCCAGGAACTCCGGCTTGTCGAACATTTCGGCAAGCTGCGCCAGGATCTGTAAATGTTCCTCGGTCGAGTTTTCCGGCACCAGCAAGGCAAACATCAGGTCAACCGGTCGGCGGTCGGAAGCATCGTAATCCACGCCATGTTTCAGCTTGATAAACGCGGCGGTTGTGGAAAAGCTGTTCTTCAATCGACCGTGGGGCAGAGCGATGCCGTTGCCCAGTCCGGTGCCCCCCAGCCGTTCCCGGGATAACAGGCTGTTGAAGACTTCCTGTCCGGTCACGCCGTTATCGGCGCCCGCAATGAGGCTCGCAAGGGTCTCCAGCGCGGCCTTCTTGCTGGACAGGGTTACGTTACATAGAATGCGCTCGCGCGCCAGAATGTCTGATATTTCCATTGAAGGTATATCGCCCGGACACAAGAGGAGCGATCAGCCGCGGTGATCCGATAACTTTTCCTTATGCTTCTTCACCTGCCTGTCAAGTTTATCGATCAACCTGTCTATGGCCGCATACATATCGTTGTGTTCCGCATCGGCGAACAGGTTTCCCCGATTCACATGTACGGATGCTTCCGCCTTTTTACGCTCCTTCTCGACCGACAATACTACGTGTGCGGTAATGACGTGGTCAAAATGGCGTTCTATGCGGTTAAATTTTGTCGCTACATAGGAACGCAACGCAGGCGTGATGTTCAGGTGACGGCCGGACAGGTTGATTTGCATGGTATCCTCATATTCTCCTTTTTCGTTCACTTGATGATGGAATGGACATCCCTTCGCGGTACTTGGCAACGGTTCTGCGCGCAACCTGGATGCCCTGTTTCGCAAGCAGTTCGACGATTTTATTATCGCTCAGGGGTTTCTCCGGCTTTTCAGCCTGAACAAGTTTTTTAATGAGCGCCCGGATAGCCGTGGCCGAACGGGTTCCACCCTCCTCGGTACCCACGTGGCTGGAAAAGAAGTATTTCAGTTCAAACACGCCTCTGGGCGTATGCATGTATTTTCTGGTAGTCACCCGGGAAACTGTCGAATCGTGTAATTCCAGGCTCTCCGCCACGTCATGCAATACCAGCGGCTTCATCGCTTCTTCACCGAATTCGAGGAATGCGCGTTGCTTCTCAACGATGCAGGAAGCAACCCGCAGCAGGGTTTCGCTGCGACTCTGCAGACTTTTTATAAACCAGCGCGCTTCCTGCAAATGATTTTTCAGTGAGACGTTATCCGCGCTGTTGTCCGCCCGGCGAATCATGCCTGCATAATCCGTGTTGATACGCAAGCGCGGTAACGCATCCGTATTGAGTTCCACTTTCCATGAAGCGCCTGCCTTTTTTACCAGTACATCCGGCACCACGTACTCGGCGCGGGTATCCTGTACCTGGCTGCCCGGGCGCGGGTGCAGGGACTGTATCAGCGCGATCGCCTGTTCCAGTTGTTGCCGCTCCAGCTTCACCTGTTTCGCCAGGCGCTTGTAATCGTGTGCGGCCAGCAATTCCAGATGTTGGTCGACCATCGTGCGCGCTTCATCCAGCCAGGGAGTATCATGCGCCAGTTGCGCCAGTTGCAGACCCAGACATTCAGCGAGGTCGCGGGCGCCGATGCCGGCCGGTTCGAAGGTTTGAACAAGGTGTAATACTGCCTCTATCTCATCCGCTTCAGCGTCGAAGTCGGCAGCCAGCGTGGCGCGGATTTCTTCCAGGCTCGCGGTCAGGTACCCATCATCATTGATTGCGTCGATCAAGGCGATGGCGATGGCCTTGTCGGTTACGGACAGTGTAACCAGGTCAAGTTGCGACAGCAGGTGGTGTTGAAGATTACGCTGTCCGATGTCCCGGTACTCATCGGAGTAGGTCTCCGCCATATCACCGCTCCGGGGATAGTACGTTGCGGCCTCATAGATATCTTCCCAGGCAGTATCGACCGGCAGCTCATCGGGGGTTGCGTCATGATCGAATGCTTCGGGGTAGTCCGAGCCGTTGACTTCCACAGTATCGGGTCCTGTGACGTTGTCCTGAAATCCGGCTGTATCATCTTCGTCCAGTTCCAGCATCATGTTGGAATCCAGCGCTCCCTGGATTTCCAGATTCAATTCCAGGCTGGACAACTGCAGCATCCGTATAGCCTGCTGCAACTGCGGCGTCATGGTTAAACCATGACTTAGTTTGAGTCCCAGCGATTGCTTCATGTCCAAAAGTGTAGCGCAAAAAAGCCGCCTTTGTCCCGTAATGCGGGTTACATCTTGAATTCGAAACCCAGGTAGACGTCCCTCACGGTTTCATTTGCCAGGATTTCATCCGGGGTGCCTTCTGCCAGGATCCTGCCGTCATTGACGATATACACGCGGTCACAGGCGCCCAGTGCTTCCCAGACATTGTGATCGGTTATCAGGATTCCAATGCCTTTTTCCCGCAGATAGCCTGTTATCCGTTGTATGTCGTTTATGGAAATGGGGTCAATACCGGCAAAGGGTTCGTCAAGCAGGAGAAATTGGGGCTCGGTGGCAAGCGCCCTGGCGATCTCAACGCGGCGGCGCTCTCCACCCGACAGGCTCATGCCCAGGCTGTCACGGAGATGGGACACATGGAATTCGTGCAACAGCGCCTCTGTTCGCCGCCTGGCTTCCGCCTTGCTCAGGTTCTTGCGCAACTCAAGCACGGCCAGGATGTTTTCCTCTACGGTCAGCTTGCGGAAGATTGATGACTCCTGGGGCAGGTAGCCCAATCCGAGTCGCGCCCGTTTTTCCATGGGCAGCAGGCTGATATCTTTTCCGTCCAGGAAAATTTCGCCGTTGTCACAGGGAATCAGGCCGACGATCATGTGGAAACTGGTTGTCTTTCCCGCACCGTTCGGACCCAGCAGCCCGACAATTTCACTGCTGTTGACGGTCAGGCTGATATCGCTCACAACCTGGCGCGAACGGAATGACTTGGAAATGCCCTGTACGGATAAAACGTTCATGCAACTTTACCGGAAAATTACGAACCGGATTCCTTTTTCTTCTTCAGTATCAATTTTACCCGGCTCTTTGTTTCGGCCGCGGGCGTTTTTGCCGCTTCTTCGCCGTCGGGGCGACTCCATGCCTTCACTCGACTGAGTTCGGTATTGTACTCTATCCTCTCTCCCACAAGAGTCGAGGTGTCCTGTTTCACCCAGGCATCCCGAATCAAAATCACAAGATTTTTCGTCTCATGATACTCCATACGTATTGCCTTGGCCTGGTCATGCACGCTGCTGTTGTCCGGCAATTGCTTGTAGGTTGCCGGGTTGCCTTCGATGATAATATAGTCCAGTTCATCCCCGCCCTTGCTGTAAACAGTCATGACATCGCCCGTCATGTGGATGGACCCCTGCCGCACGATTACGTTCCCACGGTAAATGCTGACATCATTCATGTCATCGAGTTCCGCTTCGTCGGCCTCGACCTCTATGGGCTGGTCCTTGTCCGTGGACAGGGCAAATGCCGTCAGACTCCCGAGCAGGCAGGACAATATGATAAATACATCAACCGCCCGGCGCGATTTTCGCATCATCCGGTCAGGAATCCGGGTTAATGGTGGTTTTTTCATGTTTGATTACTTCCAGTCGGCTCTCGGGTAAATACGCTCGCATGCCGGTCCCGGTGATAACGGCAGTACCTGTAACGATGGTCGCGTAGTTGTCTGTCTCTGCATATTCTTCGTCGAGCAACACCTTCACATGGGAAGTGCTGACTTCCAGCACAGGCTTCCCCGTATCATCGTACTCCCACATTTTTACGATACCGTACAGCAGAATGGTATCATCATCTTCTGCCAGGCGTCCTTTTTCGGCATCAATATACAAAGGAAGTTCATCTTCACGGAATATTTCCATGCGCGGCCTGACCAGTTCGGTACTGTCATTATGCGGATAGTGCGCGAGATAGTCAGCCGACAACCTGTTCTTGGGTTTGCCGTCCTGGTTCATGGTCAGGGTGGAGAAGTCCTCCATGTAATAATCCGGCGCCCGCGCATCGGTTGCCGGCCCGCGGCCGGGCTCTGCGGATAACCAGTTCAACAACCAGGCGCTGCCGGCGGCCGCGCCGATGAGCAATGCAAGTATCAGTAACCTGTGGACCATGGGTTAGTTAGAGCACTTGCGCGCGCAGCAGGTCGTGCATATTCAGAACGCCTGCCAGTTGTTGATCCTCGTCCAGCACCAGCAAGGCATTGATCCGGTGTTCTTCCATCATCCGCAACGCCTCGGCAGCCAGACAGGTTTCAGCGATAGTCCGCGGGTTTCTTGTCATCACTTCGGCAGTGGTAGTGGTATGCACATCGAAGCCGGCATCCAGCGTCCTGCGCAGGTCACCGTCGGTAAATATACCCGAGACTTCACCCTGCTCATCCAGCACCGCGGTCATGCCCAACCCTTTTGCGCTCATTTCCAGCAATGTGCGGCTCAATATGGTCTTCTCGTCCACCCTGGGGATATCGTCCCCGGTATGCATGACATCCCGTACGGATGACAGGCGCCTTCCCAGCGAGCCACCGGGATGAGAACGGGCAAAATCATCGGCATTGAAGCCCCGGGCTTCGAGCAGTGCAATCGCCAGGGCATCTCCGAGAACCAGGCTGGCCGTGGTGCTGGCCGTGGGAGCCAGGTTAAGCGGGCACGCTTCCCTGGCGACGCTTACGTCCAGGCAGGCTGCAGCGGCCATTCCCAGGGTGGACGCCGGATTGCCCGTCAGCGCTATGAGCGGGATATCCAGGCGTTTAATCACCGGCAGCAGGGTGATGATCTCCGCGGTTTCCCCGGAATTGGACAAGGCGATAACCACGTCGCCCCGGGTGATCATACCCAGGTCGCCATGGCCGGCTTCGGCGGGGTGGACGAAAAAAGACGGGGTGCCCGTACTGGCCAGGGTAGCTGCAATCTTGTGGCCGATGTGACCTGACTTGCCCATGCCCAGGACCACAACCCTTCCCTCGCATGCCAGGATCAGTTGGCAGGCGCCGACAAAATGGCCGTCAATACGCTGCTCCAGGGCGCTTACTGCCTGTCTTTCCGTGTCTATAACCGCGCGTGCAGCCCGCATCAACTGTTGGGGATCAGGTTGTTTGCCGGGGCCGGACACTACAGGCAGCCCTGCATAAGCCATTTTTCAAAAGCGCTCAACATTATAATGACACTAGTACTCTTTCCAGATACGCTCAGCCCCGGAACAGCCAGTACTGGTAACCGGCAAAGCATAGCAACAGTATGGCGCCTTCCACGCGGCTGTACCTGTTTTTACCCGAACAAAACACCATCCACACCATCAACAGCGTCAACCCCCACATAACGGAAAAGTCCCGTAGCAGGACTTCTCTGCCGAAGGTATCAGGATAAATAATACACGGTATGCCCAATACCATCAGCATATTAAACATATTGGAACCGATCACGTTGCCGATGGCGATATCCATTTCTTTCCTGGCAACGCTCATAAGGGAAGCGGCAAGTTCCGGCAGGCTGGTTCCGACTGCAATGATAGTCAAACCAATTACCAGGTCGCTAACGCCGAACTCCCTGGCAATATAGACCGCTCCCCGCACCAGCAGTTCAGCGCCTCCCAGTAAAACCGTCAATCCGACAAGCATGAAAACGATGGATTTCACCAGGCCGGGGGTTCCTTCCTGTTCCCCTTGGGCGAGCGCGGCAGACGCTTCACGTTTTGCCTGATTGACTATCCATGCCAGCATCAGCAACAGCGAGCCCAGCAACAGCAGGCCGTCTATACGCGACAGATGCTGGTCGAACATCAGCACAAACGCTATCAGCATTGCCGCCAGCATGAGAAAAAACTCCCGTCTCAGAGTCCGAGACTGAACCACGATCGGAGTAAGCAGCGCGGTCGCTCCCAGCACCAGGCCGATATTGGCGATGTTGGAACCCAGGGCGTTCCCTATTGCGATGCGGGTTTTTCCGTCCCACGCCGCCACACCGCCTACAAACACCTCGGGCATGGACGTGGCGATGCCCACCACGATCAAGCCGATGATCAAGGGTGATACTCCCAGCGCGCGCGCGGTTCCTGCGGCGCCGGAAACAAACCGGTCCGCGCCCAGCACCAGCAGGGCCAGACCGCCCAGCACCGCCATCGTCGCTATCAACATATTCCCGTGTCCTTAAAACCCGGCGCGCGCCGGGTCACACATCATTAAAATTGAAATGCACGCAGTTTATCACGTCACCCTCCGGCTTGCCTTCCATCGGTATCCGGCAAAGGATAGAATGTCCCGCTTAATTCCCCGAAGAAAACGAATGATGAGAGCGATGATTCTGGCAGCGGGCCGGGGCGAGAGAATGCGTCCCCTGACCGTTGACCTGCCCAAGCCGATGTTGCCGGTGAGCGGCAAGCCGTTATTGCAATATCACGTGGAAGCCCTGGCGCGCGCCGGGTTTACCGATCTGGTGATCAATCATGCCCGTTCCGGTGAGCGGATAGAGGCATGGTTCGCCGACGGCGCCGCATACGGAGTGAATATCCGTTACTCTGCCGAGGGTGATAATCCCCTGGGTACGGGAGGCGGCATCAAACGGGCATTACCCTTGCTGGGAGATGACCCGTTCCTGGTCGTCAACGGTGATACCTGGACGGATTTCCCCCATGAAACGCTGAAACCGGCGCTCTCAGGCTGGGCCCACCTGGTCCTGGTCCCCAATCCGGCGCATCATCCTGGGGGCGATTTTGTCCTTCAGGATGGCATGGTTACAGGCTCAGGAGAACCCAGGTGCACTTTCAGCGGTATCGGGGTCTATCATCCCGGTCTGTTTCGCTCCGTAACGGAACCGGTATTTGCCCTGGCGCCGGTATTGCGCCAGGCCATGGAAAGCGGGCAGGTCACGGGAGAACTCTATCGCGGCCGCTGGTTCGATGTAGGCACGCCCGCGCGGCTGGCGGAAGTGGAGGATTACCTTGGGAAATCCTGAACCAGCGCTCAGTTGGATGGAACACTCTCAGCGGAAACCGTTTCCGTTGCGATCCTTGTGAGCCGGTCCTGCGCCAGGCTGGCGGCCGTCGTCCCCGGATATTGCTGAATTATTTCGTCCAGTTGCCGCCTGGCCCCGTCAACCTGGCCCATTTCATGCTGGCAGAACGCGGCCTTCAATGTTGCCTGGGCCAGTTTAGGGCTATCGGGATAACGCTGAACCAGTGTACTGTATTCAACCAGCGCCTGGCCGAACCGGTTGTTCACGTAATACGCCTCGGCCAGCCAGAACTGGGCGTTATCGGCGTGTTCACTGCCCGGATAACGCACCAGGAATTCCCGGAACGCCTTGATCGCAGGGTCGTACAGGGACTGCTTCAACAGCTCGAAGGCGTGCCTGTAAGCGGCCTCGACAAGCACCGGGTCCACAGCAACCGGCGCTGCGGCGATAACGCCTTCAGCTGTTTCCGGCGTTGCCTGTTCCTGCACCGGCGTGTGGGCAACGCTTCCCCCGGGCGCTTCAGAAAGCGCCGTTTCCTGCATCGCAGTCAGCGCCTCCCCGGCAGGCTCCGTACCGGGGACGGACTTAAGTCCGTCCCCATTAATTTGCTCTCCCGCGGCGCTGCCGGTCGCCGGTTCCTGTTCGACCAGTTCCAGGGTCAACGGCGTTTCGGCCTGCTGCCCGCCTGTCACTTCCGTCCCCTGGAACGGCGACAGGGTTTGCAGCGGCGGCTCACCTTCGCCGGCCAAAGCTCCCGTTGCAGCGGTTACCGGGTTTTCCAGGCGCTGTATGCGCCTGTCTATGTCAGTGTACAGGTCCCGCTGCCGCTTCCTCAGTTGCTCCAGTTCATGGGTTTGTTCTTCCATTTGCCCGCGCAGGCGACTGATCTCGACCTCCAGGGATTGAACCTGCTGCACCATTTCCAGCAGGCCCTGGTTGGAAAGTGCGTTTTCGATGCGTTCCAGGCGTTCGGCAATTGTGACCTCCGTATCGGCAGCCTCCTGGGCGCTCACTACGGCAACCCCTGCCTGTACGGTGATCAGCAGGGTAAACACCAGCCCGGATTTGCGACCGTCAGCCCGCATCGGTTATCGGCTCAGTAGACGAACTCCACGCGCCTGTTCAGACTCCAGGCCTGTTCGTCATGACCGGGGTCCGCAGGCCGCTCCTCACCGTAACTCACGGTCCTGACCTGTTCCGGCGAGGCGCCCAGGACAACCAGTTGTTGTTTGACCGCCAGCGCGCGCCGCTCGCCCAGGGCCAGGTTGTATTCGCGGGACCCGCGCTCATCGGCATGACCCTCCAGGGAGGTGACCACGCCCGGGTTGGCCTGGAGAAAACCGGCATGGGCCTGGATGATCTCTTCGAATTGCGACAATACGGTACTGCTGTCGTAGTCAAAATAGATAATGCGTACCGAGAGCAGGCTTTCCGGGTTCTCCAGTTCCTGCAGGGCGGTAGCCTGATCCCCTTCCGCGCCGAATGCCTGCGCTTCGCTACCCGCTTCCGCATCGCCGGCGCCGTCATCCGCCATATCTGCGCTGCCGGTCTTGTCTACAACATCGGGGCCCTCGCCCTGTTCAGGCGTCGTGGTACAGGCCGTGACAAACAGGCCCAGAAAAAATAACAGCAGAAATTTCTTAATCATTATCGTTCTCCGGTTATCCTGGCTAAAGAATAACATTGATTACCTGATTTGTGATTAATATTCAGTTCGAAAGTCGCCGGCCACTCCATGCTTCATATTCAGTCCGCCGGGAATGGTCCCCATGCCGGTTCCCGCACCTCGCCGTCCTGCAAGGCCAGCCGCTGACGCACTTTGCCGTCTGCGGAGACCGCTGCCAGTTCGGAACCATATCGGCCGTTGGTGGCGTAGATGATCATGCTGCCGTTAGGGGAGAAACTGGGGGATTCATCCAGCCGGTTATTCGTCAGCACACTCAGGCTGCCGCTCCCCGTGTCCAGATAGGCAATCCGGTACGCGCCGTTACTGCCGTACACCATGGTTATGCCGGCGCCGTCGGGGGAATGGCGCGGCCGCGCAAAATAAGATCCGTCAAAGGTGAGGCGCCGGGGGGCGCCGCCCTGAAGGCCGACCTCGTAGATCTGCGGCGTCCCTCCGCGGTCGGAAGTAAATACGAGTCTGCTGCCGTCCGGCGACCAGTTCGGTTCCGTGTCAATGGCGCGGTTTCGGGTGATTCGCTGCAGCGAGTTGCCGGCCAGGTGCAGCACGTAGATTTCCGGGTTGCCGTCTTTTGACAGGGTCATGGCCAACCGTCCGCCATCGGGGGAAAACGCCGGCGCGCTGTTTATCCCCTCGTGGGCAGCCACCTCTTCCCTCCGGCCTGTCCGAATATTCTGTACGAATACCGAGGAACTGTCTCCTTCAAAGGAAACATAGGCGAGGCGCTTTCCGTCCGGCGACCAGGCCGGGGACATCAGCGCCTGGTCCGATTCGAGCAGCACCTGCGGGTTAAACCCGTCGGCGTCGGCGATCTGCAAACTGTGCCGGTCCCGACCGGCCTCATCCTGTTTGACTGTAACGTAAGCGATCCGGGTGTCGAACGCGCCGCGAACGCCGGTGAGTTTCTCGAAGATAATATCGCTGATGCGGTGCGCGATCCGGCGCAACTGTCTGCGCTTGGCCTTGATCCGGAACCCGGTCAACTGGTTTGCCTTGTACACGTCCAGCAACCTGAACTCAATTTCATAGTCCCCGGCTTCCGTATGTTTCAGGTTGCCGATGACGATGTTTTCCATGCGCACCAGTTGCCAGTCACTGAAATTGACATGCGCGAATTCCACCGGACGCTGCGGCATCTCGTTGTCACTCATTGTTGCGAAACGCCCGCTTCTTGACAGGTTGTTGGCAATCGTCCTGTGCAGATCGATCGGTTGCTCGCCGGCCGCGCCGTTCCAGCCGAACGGTATCACGGCGATGGGCAGTATGTTCTCAACGCCGGTGTCGATGACAATTTCCAGTTCATTCTGGGCCTGGGCCCAGGGCACTGCCAGCAATAACAGGGTCAAAAGGCAGGCGATGTATCTCACGCCATCAGTCCTCGGGTTTGAATATGAAGTTGAATTTTCTGAGCCTCAGGCGCTCAAAAACCGCCGGGTCCGAAGGCAACGGCAACGGTGAGGCCTTCTGGACCGCAGTCACGGCCCTCCTGTCGAATACTTCATTGCCGCTTGGTTTATTTATGGTCACGCTGATCACTTCGCCGCCGGGTACGGTTTGTACTGATAATACGCATTCCAGTCCTTTAGGCAAGCCGGTTTTGTTAAAGTTGCCGGCAACCACCCGATAAATTTCCGCAACGATATTCTGCAGGGTTATTTTGTCCTGCGCCTGCTGTTCCAGCGCGAGTTGTTTGCGCCGCTCTTCTTCCTCCTCCTTCTTCCTCTTTTCCTCTTCTATCCGTTGCCGTTCCGCCTCCGCCTTGCGCTTCTCCTCCTCCAGCCGTTTTTGCTCGGCTTCGGCCTTGCGGTTCTCATCCTCAATACGTTTCAATTCCGCTTCTGCCTCGAGCTTTTCCTGTTTAATGCGATCGCGTTCCGCGGCTATCCTGCGTTCTTCCTCCTTGCGCTTCTTCTCTGCCTCACTCTTGCGTTTCTCTTCCTCCTTGCGTTTCTGCTCTGCAGCCTGTTTCTTCCTTTCCTCCTCTTTACGTCTCTTCTCCACCGCGCTGGCCTGTTCTTCCAGTTCTTTCAGCTTTTCCTCCATGGCCCGCTGCTTTTCCTGTTCCAGTTCCCTGAGCCGTTGCAATTCCTGTTCCACGGCCTGGTCATCAACCGTCACCGCCTCAACGATGTTTTCCGCAGGTTTGGGTTTGAAAACGGGTGTGCGCGGGGCGTCGAAATTAACGACCAACCCCGTGATCACCACGGCATGCAGCGCCAGGGAATACAGGAACGAACGTAGCGTCAGGAACCCCATGGCGCATCATTGTTCAGGCGCTTCGGTGATCAGGCCGATGCCCTTCACGCCGGCGCCCTGCAGCAGGGCCATGGCCTGCACTACCCGCCCGTAATTAACGTCAGTATCCCCTTTTACCAGCACCGGGAGTTTGGGACGGTATTTCACCAATGCGCTTACCCTGTTGACCAGCACTTCGGGCGAGACCGGCTGGTCCTGGTTCTCGCCGTAATTGATGAAAAAGTTCCCAGCCGCATCCACGCTGACGATCACGGGATCGCTGTCGCTGGCAGGTAACGGTTCCGATGGGACCTGGGGCAGATCGATCTTTACTCCCTGGCTGAGCAGCGGCGCGGTGATCATGAATATGATCAGCAACACCAGCATCACGTCGATGTAGGGAACGACGTTAATCTCGGACATCGGACGTTTTCGGATTCGGTGCCGCATAATAACTGCTTCAGCTATGGGCCTGGTGGTGGAGTATGGAGGAGAACTCTTCTATGAAGGTATCGTAACGGTTTACCAGCCGCTCCACGTCATTGGAAAACCGGTTATAGGCTATTACCGCGGGGATTGCGGCAAACAGCCCCATCGCGGTGGCTATCAGGGCCTCCGCAATGCCCGGCGCCACCATGGATATCGAGGCCTGCTGCACATTCCCCAGCGCGCGGAAGCTGTTCATGATGCCCCAGACCGTACCGAACAGTCCCACGTAGGGGCTGGTGGAGCCTACCGAGGCGAGGAACGACAGGTGAACCTCCAGTTCTTCAACCTCCTTGTTGAGCGCGACCCGCATGGCGCGCTGCGCCCCCTCCATGACGACATCCGGTATCGCGCCCCTGTTATTCTGCAGGCGCACAAATTCCCTGAAACCGGCCTCGAATAACAGTTCCATGCCGGTTGCTTCGGCGCGTCTTTCGTTGATCTGCTGATACAGGGGCGTCAACTCCTCCAGCGACCAGAACTGTTCCTCGAATGCATCCGCTGCGTGCTTTGCCCGGTTCAGCCAGACGCGTTTTTTGAAGATCATCGTCCAGGACATGACGGAAGCGATAACAAGCATGAGCATGACCGCCTGCACCGGGACGCTGGCATTGGTGATCAGGTGAAAAAAGGACATGTCAGGAGTCATGGGCAAGGTCCATAATTATTGATTTCGGCATGCGTCTGGGAGTGTAACGTTCGGCGCTGAGACAGGCGACGGCTATGTCGGCCTCACACAGTTGTTCGTCATCCCGGTAAATGGTCTGGTGGAAGGCCAGGCTTGCGCCGGCGGATTTCCTGAGCGCCGCCGTAACCGTCAGTTCGTCATCGAATACGGCAGGACGTTTGAAACTGATATCGATACGGTTCACGACGAACAGGATATCCTGTTCCGCGCGTAACTGTTTCAGGCTGTAGCCCAGGTCGCGCAGGTATTCGGTTCTTGCGCGCTCCATATATTTCAGGTAACTGGTATGGTACGCGATGCCGCCGGCATCGGTATCCTCATAATATACGCGCACAGGCCACTTGAATTGTTTCATCCGTACCAATCACATTATAAATCGGGCAAGGTTATCCGTCCGGACTGATTTGATCAAATAAATCATTTTCAACCACCCGGCTTCTCGGCACGGGCAGGCCGAAGTGGGTCCAGGCATGCCTGGTCGCCATGCGGCCCCTTGAAGTGCGCACCATGAAGCCCTGCTGTATCAGGTAGGGCTCGATAACGTCTTCTATCGTGTCCTTGACTTCGCCCAGCGCCGCGGCAATGCTGTCAATCCCTACCGGGCCGCCGTCGAATTTCTCTATGATGGTAAGCAGCAATTTGCGGTCCATCATGTCAAACCCGGAGCCGTCGACGTTCAGCATGTCCAGGGCGCGGGATGCAGTGGCTTCACTGATGCTGCCGTCCTCTTTGACTTCGCTGTAGTCGCGCACCCGGCGCAACAGGCGGTTGGCGATACGCGGAGTGCCGCGGGCGCGCGCTGCAATTTCGCGGGCGCCCGCGGGAGCAATAGGCACGTCCAGTATGCCCGCCGACCGGATAACGATATCGGACAGGTCCGCCGCTGAATAAAACTCCAGCCGTTGCACGATGCCGAACCTGTCCCGCAGGGGCGAAGTCAGCAACCCCGCCCGCGTCGTGGCGCCGACCAGCGTGAAGTGGGGGACATCCAGCTTGATGGCCCGCGCCGCAGGCCCCTCTCCGATCATGATGTCAATCTGGTAATCCTCCATGGCGGGGTAGAGGACCTCTTCCACCACCGGGCTGAGACGGTGTATCTCGTCGATAAACAACACGTCCCTGGGTTCCAGGTTGGTCAACAGCGCCGCCAGGTCGCCGGGCCGTTCCAGTACGGGGCCCGAGGTCTGGCGCAGGTTCACCCCCAGTTCATTGGCGATAATATGCGCCAGGGTCGTTTTCCCCAGCCCGGGAGGACCGAAGATCAGCACGTGGTCCATGGCCTCGGAACGCTTGCTCGCGGCGCCGATGAAAATTTCCATCTGTTCGCACACGACCGGCTGGCCGCGGTAATCACTGAGCCGGCGCGGCCTCAGGGTGTTTTCCACCGCCTCGTCCTCCTTCGACCCGCGCGCGGAAATCACCGGGTTGGGTTCGCTCATGCGGGACCTCCTGCCGTCATGTCAGGGCGGCCTTCAGGGCGGCGCGGATAAGGGCCTCGCTGTCCATGTCCTCGGCGCTGACCGCGTGCACCAGGCGGCTGGCTTCCTGGGGCCTGTAGCCCAGGGAAATCATGGCGCTGACCGCCTCGTTGACCGGGTCGGCAGCGCCGGGACGGGTTCCGGCCTGTTCCCTGTCCGGCAGGTGGCCCGTATGCCATTCATCCAGGCGATCGCGCATTTCTACAATGAGTCGTTGCGCCGTCTTCTTGCCGACGCCCGGCAGGCGTTGAAGCCGGGTGTCATCTCCCGTTTCAATACAATGGCCGAATTCCGCCGCGCTGATTCCCGACAATATCGCCAGCGCCATCTTGGCGCCGACGCCGTTGACCCGGATCAGGGCGCGGAACAAGCTGCGTTCCTTCTCGCTCCCGAAACCGTAGAGCGTGTGGGAATCTTCCCGCACCGACAGGTGGGTCAGGATTTCGACTTCCTCCCCCGCGGCCGGCAACTGGAAGAACGTATTCATGGATGCCTCCAGTTCATAACCGACCCCATGGACATCCAGGATCAATCCCGGCGGTTGTTTCTTTACTATCCTGCCGCGCAGCCAACCGATCACTGGGAGTATCCCTGCCGGGCCGTCGCTATCTCCTTGAGGCGCGATATATTCTCCCGGGAATGCCCATGGCACAAGGCAACTGCAAGCGCGTCCGCGGCGTCCGCCTGGGGAACCCCGTTCAGACACAACAGCACTTTGACCATGTACTGCACCTGGGTTTTCTCCGCATGGCCTTTGCCCACAGTGGCCTGTTTCACCTGGTTGGCCGTATATTCAAACACCGGCAGGTCGAGCTCGGCACAGGCCGTGATGGCAGCGCCCCGGGACTGCCCCAGTTTCAATGCGGAATCGGCATTACGATACATGAAGACTTTTTCCACGGCGCATTCGTCCGGACTGAATTCGCCGATAACCGAGTTGATGCCCCGGAAAATCTGGCGCAGTTTGTCCGACAACTCCCCGGCCTGTGTCGTTACCTGGCCGTGAGCGACATGCACGGCACGGTTGCCGTCCATATCGATCAGGCCGTATCCCGTATGCAGGGAGCCGGGGTCGATGCCGAGAATTCGAACCGGCCCGGGCCTGCTCCCGGCGTTATCCATGATCAATCGATCCGGGCCAGGACTTCATCGGGAATTTCCGCATTGGAATACACTTTTTGCACATCATTCAGGTCTTCCAGCGTATCCAGCAGGCGAATCATGGTCTGCGCGCCGTTCAGGTCCAGCGTCTGGCCGGATGCGGCGCGCATCGTGATTTCCGCCGCATCCGGCGGGTGACCGGTCTCAACCAGGCTGTCCCTGACGTCAAGAAAATCATCCGGTGTCGTCAATACGTCAACGGAACCGTCATCATTGCCGGCAACGTCGTCCGCGCCCGCTTCCAGCGCCGCCTCCAGTAATTCGTCCTCATCGGTCCCGGGCGGATAGGAAAGCAGTCCCACCTTGGAAAACAGGTAAGCGACCGAGCCATCGGTTCCCAGGTTGCCGCCGCACTTGGTGAATGCATGGCGCACTTCGGCGACGGTGCGGTTGCGGTTATCGGTCATACAGTCGACCATCACCGCGACTCCTCCCGGGCCGTACCCCTCGTAGCGCACTTCCTCCAGGCTGTCGCCTTCCGCGCCGCCCGCGCCCCGCTTCACCGCCCGCTCGATGGTGTCCTTGGGCATGTTGCCGGCCAATGCATTATCGATGGCCGCGCGCAGTCTCGGGTTGCCGTCGGGGTCAGAGCCACCCAACCGGGCGGATACCGTGACTTCACGGATAAGCTTGCTGAATAATTTACCCCGCTTGGCGTCCTGTCGGCCCTTGCGATGCTGGATGTTCGCCCATTTGCTGTGTCCTGCCATAATCTCACGCGCTGTATCGTATCGGGGTATTTTGCCACAGAGGGCAGGTGATTTACCACAGAGAACACATGTTGCGCGTCCCCTGAAGTTAAGGACCCTCCGGGATTAAGTCAGAGCTTCCTTAATCACGCGTCACTGTTTCCGTATATGACCTGTCCGCGCCGGGCGGCAAACTCAAGAAGCCTTTCAATGGGTATGCGGGCGCGCTCTATGATGTCTCCATCAACGAAAACCTCGTTGGCGCCCGACCTCAGTGTATCCAGCAGTTTAGTGAGGCTGTTCATGGCCATCCACGGACAGTGCCCGCAACTCTTGCAGGTTGCGCCCCGGCCGGCCGTAGGCGCCTCGATAAAGGTCTTGTCCGGAGCGGCCTGTTGCATCTTGTAGAAGATGCCCCGGTCCGTTGCAACGATGAACTTGTCCGAGTCCAGTTCCTTTGCCGCCTTGATGATACCCGTGGTGGAACTGACCACGTCGGCCTGGGCAATGACCGGCGCCGGGGACTCCGGGTGCACCAGCACCCTGGCGCGGGGGTGCTTTCTCCTTAACTCCGCCAGTTCCCTGCCCTTGAATTCCTCATGGACGATGCAACTGCCCTGCCACAACACCATGTCCGCCCCGGATTGCGCCTGTACGTATTCACCCAGGTATTTGTCCGGGGCCCAGATGATCTTTTCCCCTTTTTCCGCCAGGTGCCGGACCACGTCCACCGCGCTGCCGGAGGTGACCATCCAGTCGGCGCGCGCCTTTACCGCGGCGCTGGTGTTGGCGTAAACCACCACGATACGGTCCGGATGGCTGTTGCAGAAAGCGTTGAACTCGTCGATGGGACAACCAATGTCCAGGGAGCAGTCCGCGTGCAGGTCAGGCATCAGGACCCGTTTTTCCGGGTTCAGGATCTTCGCGGTTTCACCCATGAAACGCACTCCGCAGACAACCAGGGTTGCCGCATCGGATTCATGGCCGAAGCGCGCCATGTCCAGGGAATCGGAAACATGTCCCCCGGTCTCATCCGCCAGCAGTTGCAGATCCGGGTCGGTATAGTAATGCGCCACCAGCACTGCGTCCTGTTCCCGTAGCAGGTGTTTAATCCGGCGGATGTACTCGTCCCGCTCCTCACCGGTGAGTTGTTCGACTACCGTCTCAGGCACCTGCTCCTGCGGCAGCCTGAAATCCGGGGGTGTAATGGCGCTGTGCATATCTTCGGAACCTCCGCCCCCGTAATCCGTGGCACGATTGGAGGCGGGCATATCAATAGCTTATTAATCCTAGTGGATCAATTACCCATAATCAAGGCATTCAGGTACTTGCCATCCCGCAGTCATCGGCAAGAAAATCCAGTAGGGTTCGGTAGAAATCCAGGTAGTGCCGGAAGCCCAGGGTGTCGACCGTATGTGCGGCATCCACCAGTTTCAGGTACTTGTACGGCTTGCCGCGTTTCTCCAGTTCCCGGGCGAACAGGTCGCTGTGCTTGATGGGGACGATCAGGTCGCGGTCGCCGTGCACCAGCAGCACGGGCACGTTGACCGCGTCCATGTTCCGGATGGGGGACAGCCCGCCGCGCCATTTCTGGATCACGTCCCGGAACCGGTAATGCCATGTATCCTTTTCAATCAGTTCCATGCTGCTCACCCCGGCGCCCGGAATCGCGCAACGGTAGATATTGGGGCTGCGCATGGAGCCCACCATCGCCGAGTAACCGCCGTAGCTCCAGCCGAAGATGGCCATCCTGTCCGGATCGGCGATGCCCTGCTCCACCAGGTAGCGCATACCGTCATCCACGTCGTCCTGCATCCTGTAGCCCCACTCCTTGTTGCCGGCGCTGTAATAGTCGAAACCGAAGCCCGTGGAACCGCGGAAGTTGGGCTGCAGCACGGCGTAACCCCGGGTCGCCAGCAACTGCGGCCATTCGTCCCAGAACGACGAATTCCAGAACAGCGAATCGCGGCTGCGCGGTCCGCCGTGGGGATGGGCAATGGCCGGGTACGGCGGTTCGCCGGTAGTGGGAAGCGTCAGCACCGCATTGATCTTCATGCCGTCCCGGGCCTCGTACCAGATGGATTTGCGCTCGCCCAGTTGTTCCGGTTCGATAGCAGATGCCCTGCCCAGGAGCTGGATACGGGATTTGTCCCGCAGCAGGTAGTAGCGGCCCGGTTCCCGCGGACCCATCGAATGGACGATGATGTACTTGTCCTGCGCCGCCCGGTCATGGATCCTGTTGAAATTGCCCGGCGGCAGGACCGCGTCGATGGATTGTTGCAGGGCCGCGGCGGCCTCGTCTATATAATGAATGGTGTAAGAATCACCCACGTACGAGAATCCCACCAGTTGCGGGTCTGCATCACCGTCCACGCACTCCTGCGAGATACAGGCCCTGACAATGTCCCTGGCGTCATAGCGGTTGATCGCAAACAACAGCTCAGGCTCGGACTGCGGGCGTTCCATATCGAACAGGTAAATGCCTTCCGTGTCGCGATCTTTCGACCACAATACATATGCCTGGTTGTAATCCGGCGGTTCGAAGCCCAGGATTTCCACGTAACGGTCCTCGTCCACGTCCCAGGTCAGCCAGTCGGTCCAGTCACTCCAGTCGCCTTCTTTTCCGGTCCGGATCTGCATTGTGATGGTGTTATCGTGTTTGTTGGCGCGGCTGCGTACCCGTGCGTTTCCATCCTTGTCGAACTCGTAGCCGAAGTAGTCTGCCGAGAACTTGAAGACCGGTTGCGGCCGGCCGTTGTTGACGTTCACCTTGAATACCTCGGTGCCGTTCTCCTCGGCATTGAACCACTCGATCAACACCCAGTCCTCCTCGGATGGAAGGCGCGAAACCACACGGGGACTGAACAGTCGCTGCACATAGGTTTCGAATGCGAAACGTGTGATGTTGTTCTTGCCGGGCAGTTCCACCCAGCGTCCGCCGTCGATCCCTACAGACAGCAGTTTCCAGGCATAGGTCTTGACCTTGCCGGCCGCACCGATGCCCGCCCTGTTGTAACCAATGCGCCTTCCCGGTACCTCCACCGGCTGGCGCGTGCGGATCAGCAGGCGCTCGTCATTGGCCCAGTTCACCCCGACGATATCCATGTGTTCCGCGCCCAGTGTGTACGGGTCCTTGTCCAGGTGCGCGCTCTCATAGATATCCACAACGTAGTTTTGTCCCGGTCCGGGCAAGCGCATGATCGCCAGATGTTCGCCGGATGGGGACAGGTCAACGTCGCGCACCAGGGGCCGCATGGCGAACTCCTCCAGGGTCGGCGGCTCGACAGCCGCCGCCGCGGGCGCAAACAGTAACAAGGCCAGTTTTATGAGGGAGGCAAATTTGAACTTCATTACGCCGGGGACCCGACGTCCTGCTTGTTCAGAACAGTGAGGAGAGATCATAGCTGAAGGAGGCGAAAATCCTGCGGTCGAACAGGCTGTATCCGGAGCCTAGGGGGATATTATAGCCGACAGCCGTTCCAGTGGACGGGCTGAACCCTCCCCACCCCACTACCGGCGGGGGCACGTCAAAGATGTTGCGCACGCCCACGATTAGCTGGAAGCGCCGGTTCGGGTCGCGGTAGCGGATCGAGAGGTTATGGAAGAACTTATCGTCGGCTTCAGCGATGTTTGTGACGGATTCATCTCCCGGCAATGCGTATACGGGTTCCTCATCGGTGGAACCGACGTAGTCCGCGGTCCAGATGAAGGTGAAATCGCGCCACTGAAAGCGCACGTCCGCCTCGCCGCGCCAGTCCGCGTAGGAATGACGTCCCGCGTAATTGGTCGGTTTCTCATCGCCCAGGCCGTACTGGTACGCCAGCAGGCGCGTGGCCAGGATATCCACGCTGAGGTCGCCGAATGAGAACTCGCGGTCTGCGCGCACGGTGATGTCATACCCCAGGGAACGCTCTATGGCGACGTTGATGTACGAGGAGTTGACGCCGGTAAGCTCTCCATTCTGATTGCGTCCGCCGACCAGGTCGCATTCCTCGGCGCTGAAGTTCAGGGAATTGTAACAACGGGACAGGATGTCGCTGGCGCCGAGCCGGGAGATGGAGTTCTTGAGGTCTATATCGTAGTAATCGAATGCCAGGCTGAGATTGAGGCCCAGGGCCGGAAAGCGGCCGGCCAGGTCCGGGGTCACGATAAATCCCAGGGTCCAGGAGTCAGAGGTCTCCGCCTCGAGATCGGGGTTGCCCCCCGATGCGACCCGGATACTTGAGGAGGGGGCATAGTCGGGGGGAATGATGCCCTGGTTCTCCAGCGCCTCACAGTTCCGGTACAGGTTGCTGCTCGGGTCCGGGTCCCGGGACGGATCGCGGAACCGGTCGCAGGGATCTGCCCTGGAAGCGACAAAGCCAGTCACCGGCGCCAGGTTCAGGTGGAACAGCGCCGGCGCGCGAAACGAAGTGCCCACCGACGAACGCATACGCAACACGGGATTGACCGCGTAATTGAACAGCAGGCGCCAGGTGGTATCGCTGCCGTAGGAACTGTAGTGGGTATATCGAAGGGAGCCGTTCATCGTGAGTTCCTCCGCCACGCTGACGCCGCCCAGCTTGACGCCCGAGAGCAGCGGCACTTCCACTTCCGTATAGCCTTCTATCACCCGGTCAGCGCCCATGGTGATCCCGGACGAGGTGAAGCCCCACTGGTTGTCTTCCACCGACGCCGGGGGAGGTCGGTCATTGAGGCTGCGGCGGCGCCAGTCCATGCCCACTACACCACGCGCCTCGCCGGCAGGCGCCTCAAACAGCCGCCCCTCCATGGAAAACCCCGCGGTCCAGAGATTATAGCCGGTCTTGAGTTTCTGCCGGTCACGGATATAATTCACCGCCTCCGGCGGGACCTCGCCGCGCTGCAGGGCATCCTCGCTGAACAGGTCCAGGGGAACGCAATCCGGATCGGGACCTTCAGCCAGGATGCGACTTACCGTCGCGCCTTCGAAATTGGCGCCAAACAGGAGCTGGCCTGGGTCCAGGACGCAGTGAAGGCTCCCGTCCGGCCCGATCGCGGAGGACAGGGCGCGCGCCACCTTGTCCTTCAGCCAGACATCATAGGCCCACTCGCCGCGGCTCCAGGAATAGCCGCCGTCAATCTTCCAGGAGAACTCG
>JAJDUB010000008.1 GCA_022826885.1 Gammaproteobacteria bacterium | reverse complement strand
CCCATTTCGGCTCCATGTCCCACGAGGAGACCATTGAAAATATCGACAGGATCGCCAAAGACGTGTTGCCCCACCTGCGCGGCGTCTGGGATGACGAGGGCTGGGAAAACCACTGGTGGCCGGAAAACTGTAAACAACCGGTCCGGCGGGCAGCTTGAGCACGACCATGGCGGAAATCCGTAACGAAACCGTATCCGTCCTGGGGGGCATGTTGAACATCCGGGTGGACGTGGCAGGAACGGGCGATCCCCTGGTCTTCCTGCATTCCGCCGGCGGGTTGAACTGGGACCCGTTTCTGTTTGGACTGGCCGAGAAGTATACGGTCTATGCGCCGTATTTTCCCGGCACCTTCCCCGGCGAGCCGAATGACATCGACCAGGTGGAAGACCTGTGGGATGCGGTGCTGGCCTATGATGACGTCCTGACCGGCCTGGGGATCGATTCTACACGGCTCATCGGCCATTCCTTCGGCGGCATGCTGGCCGCCGAACTGGCGGCCCACAGGCCGGAACGCATCAGCAGGCTGGCGCTGATCGCACCCATCGGACTCTGGCATAAGGACTGGTCCTACACCGTCGCCGACTGGACTGCCAAGGACGCGGAACAACTGGCTGCTGTATTGTTCCACAATACCGGTTCGGAACTGGTGAAGGCAGCGTTAACACAACCGGAGGATGAGGACGTTGCAAACGAAGGACTGGTGCAGTTCCTCTGGACCCTGGGCTGTACCGCCAAGGTAATCTGGCCGATACCGGACAAGGGATTGAACAAACGCATCCACAGGATCAGCGCTCCCGCGCTGGTCGTCTGGGGGGAAAACGACGCCTTAATCCCGCCCGCCTACGCGCAGATCTTCGCTGACTCCATTAAACAGTCGGAAGTCTGCATGATCCCAAATTGCGGCCACGTGCCGCCGCTGGAACAACTGGACGCGCTCAACTCGGCAGTGGAACGGTTCCTCGGCTGACCGCTTGTTAACAATCCTTTTAAGAGAGAGAAACAGATGAAAATTCAGACGCTCCTGGTCGTGGTAATCCTGTTACATGCCTCTTTACTGGGCGCCGAAGAAAGGCGTCATGGCCCCAAGGCTATCGAGGTCAAAGTAAGTCTCGGCACAGCGGATGAAGAAATGAAATTCGTCCCGGACACCCTTTCTTTCGAACGGGGCAAATACTACAAACTGGTGCTGCACAACCCCAGTTCGGACGACCATTACTTCACCTCGGATTCCTTCGCAACCCGCATCTTCACTCGAAAGGTGGAAGTCGCTGACGCATCCGGCAAGACCGTCACGGAAATACACGGCGCAGTCAACGATATCGAACTCAAACCCGGCGCCACCGTCGAGTGGTTCTTTTATCCCATGACCAAGGGGAGGAACCTGAAGCTCTACTGCCACAAGGACGGCCACGAGCAACAGGGCATGGTCGGCACCATCAACATCAGCGGCCCACCGCCTTTCAGCAAATAGCGCGTGGGGACGGAATTGAATTCCGTCCCCTTTCTGACCCCACCCATCCGGCTGAAGCGGGAATTGCTGCCCTGGCTGCGTACTGCTTGACCTTTTAAAATAATCCGCTATACTGCTTAAAAAAGCAGTGCTAATATATTCAGTATGAAAACACTGACGTCCAGACAATTGCAGGTGCTTGAATTTATACAGGACAGCATCAGGGTCGCCAATATGCCGCCCACCATCGCCGAGATTACCGTAGCCATGGGATTTGGTTCGACCAATGCGACCCGGGGGCATTTACAGGCGCTGGAACGCAAAGGGGCCATAGAGCTGATCCCCAACTCATCCCGGGGGATACGCCTGGTACAAGCCGGCGCGTTTGAGCCCGGTCTCCCCCTGGTGGGTCGGGTTGCCGCCGGTCGTCCCCTGCTGGCCGAGGAAAATATCGAGGATTATCGCCCGGTTGACCCTTCGTTTTTTTCTCCCCGTGCGGATTATCTGTTGCGTGTACGAGGTGAGAGTATGCGGGATGCCGGGATACTGGATGGGGATTTGCTTGCGGTACACCGTAGTCCCACTGCGGATAACGGCCAAATCGTGGTGGCGCGGCTACAGGATGAGGTAACAGTCAAACGGCTGCGCCGGACCGGGCAGGTGGTTTACCTGGAAGCGGAAAACCCCGACTTTCCTGCAATTGAGGTGGATCTGAAACAGGAAACACTGGCCCTTGAGGGTATAGCCGTCGGTGTAGTGCGCAACCTGTAGCGTTTGCAGGAGAACCACGATGAACAATTCATTGCGAGAGCTGATACGCAACAATCCCCATCTATGGTCGGGTGATGAGGTCTGTCAGGGGAAACCGGACGGCATCCCTACGGGTCATGCTTCATTGGATGCAATACTGCCCGGTGGCGGCTGGCCGAAAAATGCCGTGGTCGAAATGATTACCCCGCATTGGGGTACGGGTGAATTACAGTTGTTGTTGCCATTGATGAAGTCCATGACACGGCGCAGGCGCTGGATACTCTGGGTTTGTCCGCCGTACATCCCGTATGCTCCGGCATTGGTGAATGCCGATATCGATATTAACTTCCTGATGACAATCGGCCCGAATATCTCCTGCCGGGATGCTCTTTGGACGATTGAAAAAGCGCTGCAGTCACAGCGCTGCGGTCTGCTCATGGTATGGTTGAACCACCTGCCCAACGGGGTCATTCGGCGCCTGCAACTGGCTGCCGATGCCGGTAAAACACCCTGTGTGTTGTTTCGCAATCAGCGCGGGAAAAATTCACCCGCAGCCCTGCAATTGCAGGTGAAACACAGTGACCAGGGTATCCATGCACGGGTTTTGAAAGCCCGCGGCGCCCATCAATACCACAGCGCGGACATCCCTTATCCGGGTTAACCCCATGGTTTTCGGATATGCCCCGGCCAATTTCTGCTCTTTCTTTCCGGGATTCGCTTCTTTACCGGGAAGAAGAGGCATGTAACAAAACTGGTACCAGCACCGGGCAACAAGCCCTGTGGCTTGCTGTTTGTCTGCCCAGACTGGCCCTGGAAGTTCACCCGCACAACGAAATCGCCCGGGAGAAACGACTGGAGGCGCTGGCAGCCTGGGCCTTGCAGTTCAGCCCCCTGGTCAGTTTGCATCCACCCTGCTCGTTCCTGCTGGAGGCGGGGGGAAGCATCAACTATTTTGGCGGCCTCGCCGCGATCCGGGATACCATCGCCCGGGAACTGACCGAACGCTGGAAACACGTTTTTTACCAGGCAACGACCCCCACGCCCACAGCCAGCCTGATGTTGGCCCGGGCCGGATGCAACCTGCTCGTCGAGCGCGGCGCAGATTTGCGCTCGGTCCTGGGGCCCTTGGGTATTGAGGTCCTGCCCCTGGATGACAAGCGCAGACAACAACTGAATAAAACCGGCGTGCGTATCCTGCGCGACCTCTGGCGTTTGCCTTCAGGCGAGCTGGCGCGGCGTTTTGGAACGGACCTGGTTACCCACCTGGACCAGGCCCTGGGAAAGCTGCCCGACCCCTTGAATGCTTATCGGATACCCCCCCGATTTTTCGATACCCGGGAATTTTCGTTTGAGATCGGTGAGCAACAGTCGCTTCTACCCGCCGTTCATGAGCTTGTGACCGGCTTATGCGATTTCCTGCAGAAACAGGATTTGTACACCATGGATTACCAGGTGCATTTTTATTACAGGGAGGATCCGGTAACGGTGCTCCATATCGGCTTGCGCCAGCCAATACGCCAACCCGGTTATTTGATGCTGTTGGCGGAGACGAAGCTCAGCAGGACAAAGCTGGCCACGGCCGTCGTCAGGGTAACACTGACCGCCGAGCGGTTTTACAGGGTTGCCCCCCGGACCCGTTGTTTGTTTTCCGGCAGCGGCCTTGAGCAGGAAGATCAGGATATTGCGCCACTCCTTGAACAATTGTCCACCCGTCTCGGCGCCGCTGCGCTGGAGAGCATCACGACCCATGCGGATCATCGACCGGAATACGCCTGCCGCGCCGGCGTGTCGGTCAGCGCCGGGCCGGCGCCGCCGGACAACCGGCGCCCCCTGTGGTTATTGCCGAAGCCCAGGGAATTGCTGAACAAGGACGACGGAATTTACTACAGGAGCCGCATCCATTTCCTCATGGGGCCGGAGCGCATTGTAACGGGCTGGTGGGACAACCACGGCATACACCGGGATTATTACGTGGGTACCGATGACATCGCCGGACGTGTGTGGATTTACCACGACCTGACAACCAGGCAAAAATGGTATTTGCATGGATTGTTCGGCTGAACGCGCCGGCCCGCATCAGTTGGTGAGATATGCGGGCTAACTTGCCGCCTTATGCGGAATTACACTGCATCAGCAACTTTACGTTTTTGCGGGGCGCCTCCCATCCGGAAGAACTGGTAGTCCGGGCAAAAGCCCTAGGCTACCTCGCTATCGCCATCACCGACGAATGCAGCTTGTCCGGAATCGTCCGCGCCCATGTCGCGGCCGGGAAAGAAGGTATCGATCTGCTTGTCGGCAGCGAGTTCCGATTACAGGAAGGGTGGCGCTTTCTGTTGCTGGCCACCGACCGGGGCAGCTACGGCAAACTCTCCCACCTCATCACCCTGGCTCGCCGGCAGGCAAAAAAAGGGGAGTATTCTATCGACCGGAACCTGGTTCAGGACAACTGCCCCACCGGTTGCCTGGCCATCTGGCTGCCTTGCTTTAACCGAGGGGAGATCGAAACACACGGCTTGCACTGGCTGGCCGGTCTTTTCCCCGGGGCACTGTGGATAGCGGTGGAGTCGTTGCTCGACGGCAACGATCAGGAACAACTGCGCCGCTTACAGGAAATCAGCGCAGGTTTTTCCATTCCCTTATGCGCCTGCGGAGATGTACATATACATGAACATAAGCGCCGGATAGTGCAGGATACATTGACGGCCATCCGTCTCGGCAAACCCCTCAGTGAACTGGGTTACGGGGTTTATTCCAACGGCGAGCGACACCTGCGTTCGCGCCGGCGCCTTGCGCAGCTTTATCCGCGCCCCTTACTGGAAGAGACCGTAAGGATCGCCGAGCGCTGCCATTTTTCCCTGGATGAACTGCGTTATGAGTATCCGTCGGAACTGGTTCCGAAACACCACACTCCCGGCTCATGGCTGCGACGGCTCACGGAACAGGGTATGCAGACACGCTGGCCCGGGGGCGCGCCGGAAAAAGTGCGGGCATTGATTGAACATGAGTTGGCCCTGGTGCAGGAGTTCAGCTATGAGCATTATTTTTTGACGGTTCACGATATTGTGAAGTTTGCCCGCAGCAAGGGCATCTTGTGCCAGGGACGCGGTTCCGCTGCCAACTCCGCCACCTGTTATTGCCTGGGCATAACAGAAGTCAACCCCGACGCCATGGACCTGCTGTTTGAGCGCTTTATTTCCAGGGAACGCAATGAACCACCGGATATTGACGTGGACTTTGAACATGAACGTCGTGAAGAGGTTATTGCTTACATCTATGAAAAATACGGGCGCGAGCGCGCCGCCCTGGCCGCGACTGTCATCACGTACAGGCCAAAAAGCGCGCTGCGGGACGTGGGCAAGGCCCTGGGAATGAGTACGGACCATTTGGAGCGTCTGGCCGCATGTGTCTCCGGACGCCATGGAAATACCCTGGAAACAGCCCAGTTGGATGGTTTTCCGGCGCACAGCCCGCTTGTAAGAAGGCTGGTTTACCTGGTCAATAACCTGATCGGCTTCCCGCGGCATTTATCCCAGCATGTGGGCGGCTTTGTCATCAGTCAGGGCCTGCTCTCCCACCTGGTGCCTGTTGAAAACGCGGCCATGCCTGAGCGCACCGTCATTCAATGGGAAAAAGACGACCTGGAGGCGCTGGGCCTGCTCAAAGTGGACGTGCTCTCCCTGGGGATGCTCACCGCCATCCGCAAGGCCCTGGCGCTGGTCAGCCAATACCGGAATGAACCGCTGACCTTGGATAAGGTGCCCACGGAAGATCCCGCCGTTTATAAAATGATGCAGAAGGCCGATACCGTGGGTGTCTTTCAAATCGAATCACGGGCGCAGATGAGTATGCTGCCGCGCCTCAAACCCGAAAATTATTACGACCTGGTAATACAGATCGCCATTGTTCGGCCCGGCCCCATACAGGGAGACATGGTGCATCCTTATTTAAGAAGACGGCACGGCGAGGAGCCGGTCACCTATCCCGGCAAGGCAGTGGAAAAAGTGTTGAAGCGCACCCTGGGCGTTCCCATCTTTCAGGAACAGGTGATGCAACTGGCAATGGTCGCTGCGGGGTTCAGCGCGGGGGAAGCGGATCAACTGCGGCGTTGCATGGCTGCATGGCACCGCAAGGGCGGACTGGAGCCGTTTGAAAAAAAACTGCTGGGCGGCATGAAAGCGCGGGGCTACCCGGAAAGTTTTGCGCGCCAGATCTTCAACCAGATAAAAGGCTTTGGCGAATACGGCTTTCCCGAATCCCATTCCGCCAGCTTTGCCCTGCTCGCTTACGTGTCGTCCTGGTTGAAATATTATCACCCGGCCGCTTTCACCTGTGCCCTCCTGAACAGCCAGCCACTCGGGTTCTACCGTCCGGCGCAACTGGTGCAGGACGCTCAGCGCCATGGCGTGACCGTCCTGCCCGTTGACGTGAACGAGAGCAATTATGATTGCACCCTGGAGGGCGCCCCGGGGCAGGCCGGAACGCCCGCAACCCTGCGCCTGGGTTTGCGTCTGGTCAAGGGCTTGTCCCGGGCCGGCGCCCACATCCTGGCGCTTGAGCGAAAACAGGGCAGGTATGCCGGTGTACAGGATATTGCGGCGCGTACGGGACTGGATAAAGGAGACCTGATGAGTCTGGCAGACGCCGCTGCCTTGAACGGCATCGGTAAAGACCGTCACCGCGCCTGCTGGGAGGTCCTGGACCCGGGACCGGGCGCTCCCCTGTTCTCCGCGCCTGACGAAGAAGAAACCGACCTTATGCTGCGCAAGCCCCGGGAAGGGGAAAATATCCTGGCGGATTACGCCAGTATCGGCTTTACCTTGCGCCGCCACCCGCTGGCCCTGTTACGCAAACGCCTGGACAAACGGGGCGTTACCACGTCAACAGGACTTTGGGAATTGGGCGACAACGCCTGGGCCCGGACCGCGGGTATCGTCACCAGCCGCCAACGACCCGCTACCTCTTCCGGGGTCATGTTTTTCACCCTGGAGGATGAAACCGGGTTTATCAATAGCGTGATATGGCCCTCAATCTTCGCAAAACAAGGCGCCATGCTGACGGCGGCCAAACTCCTGGAAATATCCGGCGTGGTACAAAAACAGGACGGCGTATTGCACCTCGTAGCGCGACAGTGTACCGATCTCAGCCCCTGGCTCGGAGATATGCAACTGAAATCCAGGGACTTCTGCTGACAAGAACATACTGAACTGGAATGGCACTACAACGCCTAAATTGTTTTAAAAATTGATTTTGTTTTTGAGAATAACATGATAAATTAAATTTATGTTTGAGCGTAATCTCGTTTTGCCGGAAGCCGGCACTGAATCGTTTTTCCTCTGGGGCCCTCGTCAGACAGGGAAGAGCACCTTGTTGCGGCGAACTTACCCGGCTGCACGCTGGATTGACTTATTAAAGTCTGAAGAATTCCGGCGTTACGTAGCTCGTCCCGAGTCCCTTCGGGAAGAAATTCAGGCCGCTGGGGCTGACAGGAAACAGCAAATAGTGATAGATGAAATTCAGAAAGCGCCAGCATTATTGAATGAAGTCCACTGGTTGATGGAGCATTATAATTTGAGTTTTGCGCTGTGCGGTTCCAGCGCCCGAAAGGTTAAACGGGGCGCAGCCAACCTGCTGGGGGGTAGAGCCATACGTTATGAACTGTATGGTCTCACCGCTAGCGAACTGGGTGCTGAATTTGATTTGCAGCGAATGCTCAACCATGGCTACCTGCCTCGTATCTACCAGGGCAGTCGTCCGGGGCGAATGCTGGACGCCTATATCGCAGACTACCTGAAGGAGGAAGTTGCCGCGGAAGGGCTGGTGCGAAACCTGCCGACATTTTCTGATTTTCTGGATGTGGCCGCGCTCAGTGATGGTCAAAGCGTCAACTTTTCCAGTATAGCCCGCGATTGTGGCGTATCGAACCAAAGCATAAAGAACTACTTCCAGATACTGGAAGATACCTTGCTGGCCAAGTGGCTGCCGGCTTACAGGAAGCGCCCGAAACGTCGGGTATTCGGTGCTCCCCGGTTTTATTTCGCCGATGTCGGTGTGGTCAACCGCCTGGCCAGACGCGGTGAGCTGCAGCCCGGCACTGAGGATTACGGCAAAGCAATGGAAAACTGGGCCTTTCACGAACTGTCCGCGTTCCTCAGATACCATGAGCATGAGGCGAAGCTCAGCTACTGGCGTCTCGCCAGTGGCATTGAGGTTGACTTTATAATTGGCGATATGCAAGTTGCGATAGAAGTCAAATCCTCAGAGCGTATCCACAGTGATCACCTCAAGGGATTGCGCAGCATCATCGTCGATCATCCCGGTATTGCGCGTCGCATTGTCGTATGCAGGGAGCCCCGACCACGTAAGACCAATGACGGGATTGAGATTATGCCGGCAGAGGAGTTTGCCAAGCGACTTTGGGAAGGCGTTATTATATCAGCATGATGAAAGCGCGAGGTTTTCGATGGGTGAGATTTAGCGTTTGCTGTCAAAATGCAGGTTGTCCACTTCCGTAAGCTGATATCTGTCTTCAAATCACCAACTGAGTCCCTATTCCCACGTCCAGCCGTTCTGCGGCATTGCCCCCGTTCACGGCTATTTCGGCAAGTCCCTGGGAGTTGTGATACCAGAAGGCATTGCCAGGGGGCACAGATGAGAAGGTATGGGCATAAGGGATACTGATGCCGCTTACCTGTATCTCATTAGTATTATCCAGTGCTTCAGCCCTTATGCCGGTCATGCAGTTGCCGAAGTGGTCGACGTAGATTATCTCGCATAAATCGTCCGGCCAGCCATGCCGGTCTTGCCAGGTTATTTCCTTGCCGGGAACCTCGTTATTCCTGATCATAGCTATCGTCGGCGCGTACAGGTCGCGGCCGTGAAAGCTGGCCGATAACGTTTCAGGTCGCCAGTCGATGCGCCTGCATTGCACCCCGGAACTGCGCCGGCAAACCATGTCGAACAGGCCGTTATCCGGTCCCACATACCATTGACCGTCCGCTTTGATTACGACCGGCTGGTCCTGAAAACTGCCCACGCCGGGGTCCACCACTGAAAAGAAGATCGTCTCCTGGTCTGCGGCAAAAGCCTGGCTGAACGCGGCCAGCAGGTAAGCTGAGGCTTTGGGATTGTCGCGCGGCGCGTCTGCCAGCAGGTTGATCACTTTCTCCGCCGGGAGAAGGAGGTGCAACACCGCTTTTACCTGCCCCAGGTAGGGGCCATGTAAGCCATAGTCCGTAAATAGCGCAATCATAATCAGGTGATAATCCGTCAATGGGCTGCATGATGGCGTTGAAAATTGCCTTTCCAGTTCAATATATTTTCGTCGGCAGTGAGCAGGGTCGCTGAAGTGGAAATGGCAGTCGCAACGATGAGACGGTCAGCCGGGTCGCCATGAAAACCCGGCAATTCGGCGGCGATAATCCCTGTTCCCCCGGTTACGGGGATTTCCCGCAGTCCTTGTTGCAACATTTCCTGCATCCATTGTGAGACGGGGGTTAACAGGGAAAGCCGTTGTTTTTGCGCGAGCATGGCGATTTCCCAGAAGCTTATTGACGAGACTGCCAGTTCTTCATTAGCCAATCCTTTGTCGATTAATCCCCTGGATTTTTTCCCCAGGCGCGTACTACCCTCATCCAGCCATACCAGGGTATGTGTATCAAGGAGAATCAACGGTCAGCATCCCAGGCATCATCCAAAGGAGCGATGAGATCATCAAGGCTCTTGATAACGCCGCGATGTAAACCAAATAATGACGCCGGTTTCTGGTAATAGGGAACAAGTTTGCTGATCGGTTTGCCGTTCTTGGTAATTACAACAGGTTCACCCGAATCTGCGACTTCGTTCATTATTCCCAGACACGTTGCTTTAAATTCCGATGCTTTGATAGTTTTCACAATACAACCCCTATATGACTATGGTCATAACTATAGTCATATTGAGATATCCAGTCAAGAAAAGATGCAGGAAAGATGCTATCCGGTAATGAACTGCAAGACCCGGTCCATGCAAGAATTGATAACCGTATAGTTTGAATCCTTCACCCCGAGTATCTCCGCCGCGCCCTGCACGTAACGGGAGGGCTGCAACTCATCCCGGCAGTGGTGGACGATGTCCCGCGCCGCGCCAGGGGTTGTTTCCAGGTGAAACTGAAGGCCGATGGTCCGACTGTCCAGTTGGAAAGCCTGGTTATGACAGGCATCACTCCGGGCGAGCCGCATCGCTCCATCCGGCAGGTCGAAGGTCTCGCCGTGCCAGTGAAAGACCAATAGTTCCTGTGGGAAGGCGAAGAACTCTTCCGCGTTGTCGGACTGCGTGCCTGTGACAGGGAACCAGCCGATCTCCTTTTCCTTATTCGGGTAGACAGCGGCGCCCATAGCGCCGGCAATGAGTTGCGCGCCCAGGCAAATGCCTATAACTGCCTTGTCTTTCTCAATGGCCTTGCGGATAAACTGCTTTTCAGCCGCAAGCCAGGGATGGTCCGCCTCATCATTCACGCTCATGGGGCCACCCATGATGACCAGCAGGTCAAGGTCATCCACCGCCGGCAGCGCCGGGTCCTTGAAGAATTTCGTGACTGTCACATCGGCGCGCACTGATTGCAGCCAGGTTTCTATACTGCCCAACCCCTCGAACGGGACATGTTGCAGGTAATGAGCTTTCATGAAAACGCCCACTCGCGCCAGCCGCGCAGCAGCGGGAAGTAGAGACCGAGCCGGATCGGCCTGTCGTCCAGGGCAGATACGACGGCGGCGTATCTTTCCAGTTGTTCCCGGTAGCGTTCCTCCTGGAGGTCGAGAAACTCGTCGATGTCACCGGATTCGTGGCGCGAGGTTTTGTAATCAACGATCCAGCGGGTGCCCTCCTCATCAACAAATGTCCGGTCGATGACGATATTGATAATGTTCCCGCGGTAAACCCCGGTGAGAGCATATTCACTGTTCTGTTCCCGGTGGCCGGCCAGCACCCACTGCCCGCGCGGGTCCGCCAGCACGTTCGCCAATGCCTGTTCCACCCAGTCGCAGGCCGTCTCCAGTTCTTCCCCGGGCACGTCCAATGCCCGTAGTGACTCCAGTGAGTTCTGCCGTAGTTCGCCGATTCTTCCGGTGTTCCACCGGGCAATTCCTTCCGCCGCCATCACCTGGAGATAGCGGTGAACTACGGTGCCCACGTGCATGATCGTTCTTCCTGCCCACTGGTATTCTATCCTGGCGTCTGCGTTGTCAGGGTCCTGCTGTTCCGCGCCGGGCTCAGCCGACCCGGTCCACTTTATCGGGGACGGCGGGGCAGGTAACTGCCAGTCCGCGACCAGTCGCCGCAGGTCCGTATCCCGGTTTTCTGCCGGCAAATCCTCTTGTTCGTCCTGTCGGACCTGTTTCCCGAGTTTTGCCTGGAACTCGTGTTCAATTGCAGGCCACAGTTGCGCCAGCAACGTGTTGTTCGGGGGAGGCGCCAATTCGTTATCTTCGTTCACATTGGCGCTGCCGATCAGGTGCAGTTGCTTGTGCGCCCGGGTCGCGGCCACATACAGCAGGCGGCCCTCTTCGTGATATTGCTTTTTCTTCTCCAGGCCCCTGATGAAATCATAGATAGGCGAATTGTCCTCGTCACTCGCCCTGACCGGCGCCAGTAACAGGTCGGAGCCGGCCGGCCTGGAATTCTCCGGTTGGGGATTTTCCGACCAGAGCAGCAACTGCGGGTCGTCGCTGCGGCTGCGCCGGGACAGTCCGGGCAGGATCACGTGGTCGAACTCCAGGCCTTTTGCCCTGTGGATTGACATGACCTGCAGGGTATCATCGGCCCGGGTATCGGCGCGGGCGTACAGTCCTGCCACCCGCTTTTCAAGCTCATCCGTGCCGTGCAGGTCGCCGCCCAGGTCAAGCTCATCCAGCAGGTCGAAAAACCTGTCGGCGTTACGCAGGTCAGTGGCCGTTTCCAGGGTCGCCGGACCGCCCAGGTTGAGCCAGGCGCTCTCCACCCAGCGCCGCAACGGCATCCTGCCCCGCAGCGCGCAGGTCTGCTCAAGCACGTCATGCAAACGCGCCGCCCTGTGTCGGCCGTCCGCGCTCAGCGCGGCAAGCCGTTGCTCGTCCTGCAGGCAGTTCCAGATGGTGTCGTTCCTGGAATTCGCGCTAAGCGCCAGCAGGTCCGCCAGTTTCAGTCCGCACCAGGGCGCGCGCAACAGGGCAAGCCAGGCCACGCGGTCGGCCGGATGATGCAGGGCCCGGGTCAGCGCCAACAGGTCCTGGATAACGGGCCGGGTCTCCAGGTGTTCAATCTCGACCGCCTGAAAAGGGACTTCGCGCTGTGCCAGCAAGGCTGTAATGGATTTCAGGTGAGGGCGGCTGCGGACCAGTATGGCGATGCTCTCGGAATCCGATAATGCGCGGATTTTCCTGATCTGCTCCAGCACCAGTTCCGCTTCCTGCGCATCCGCCAGGCTGCGGTCCTGCCCCTGGTCATGTATGAAGATGGGATGTACTTGTGCGCCGTTTTCCCCGGGGAGTTCCCTGAACCCCGCTGCCGGGGTAAAACTGACCGCGCCGCGAGCCGCGTCGGGTTCATCCGGCAATACTTCGCGGTATGCCTTGTTTACCCAGTCCACCAGGGTTCGGTCCGAACGGAAGTTGACCTCGATTTTCTCCGGGTTGACGGGTACCTGTCCGATGCGTTGCTGCTCCCACGTAGCAAGAAACACACCGACTTCCGCCTCCCGGAAGCGATAGATGGACTGCATGGGATCACCTACCAGGAACAGGCTGTGACCGTCTTCCATGGACCACCCGGCGGTCAGTTTCTCCAGTAATTCATACTGGTTGATGGAAACGTCCTGGTATTCATCCACCAGGATATGGCCGATACGGTAATCCAGGTACAAGGCCAGGTCGGTAGGGTTGTCTTCCGGGCCCAGCGCCCGGAGAGCCGCCATGGACAGCCCGGTAAAATCCACCTGGTTGCGCTCGGCAAACAGCACATGCAATTGGGCGTTGGCCAGTACCAGCAATTCGTATAACGCCTCCAATACCCGCCATTCCCTGTCGCTGTAGCCGGTCGGAGGCAGCGCCCGTATTTCCAGGAACAGTTCCCGTAATCGTTCACAATCTGCAAACTGCGCCAGCAGGGATTGAAACCGGTGCTTCATGTCTTTTCCGGCGTCACCCGGCGGGAATCCTTCCCTGGCGCTCACGCGCTGGCGCCAGTCGCCTTTCCCGGTCAGGCACAGTGAGACGATGAACCGCCAGCAACCCAGGTCAACGCCGTTCGTTCCGGGAAGTTCTTCAATGAAGCACGGGGGGTTATCCAGGTTGCCGGTGGCATATCGAAGACAGGCCGTCAATTCCGCTGTGAATTCATGTGGAATCGCCTCCAGAGTATCC
>JAJDUB010000064.1 GCA_022826885.1 Gammaproteobacteria bacterium | reverse complement strand
GAGAGATGTCCCGGCGGGCCGCTTCTCTCCGCGCTCCCACTGGCTGACCACTCCTTTAGAAACATTCAGGTGTATTGCAAAGACGGCCTGGCTCACATGCTCACGTCTGCGTAGCGCACGGATGTCCTCCGGCGTCATCGGATGTACCGGAGATTGAAATTGCGCGGCTAGGACTTGTATGCCGGTGTGATATCCGACCCGCTACAGCATGCTTCGTTCTGTTGTATCGGCGGGCATTTCACCGAGCCGTATGAGCAGAATACACAACAGTCAGCCGGTTTCGGTTTCAATAGCGTATGACAGTTTTCACACTCGTAAAACCACTGGCAGGCATTGACAGGCATCTTTTCTGTTTTCCTGTAGTGACAGCCGGGACAGGTAATCTCTGATTCCAATATGATATTCCGGTCCATAATGTACCGATTCAGTTTTGTAACGCTTTAACGTTTACAGTTTAGTTATTCTATTCAGTCAGTTACAGAGCTTTTCCCCTGCGTGTCTTTGGCGGAGAGGGTGGGATTCGAACCCACGAAGGGCTATCAACCCTTGCCGGTTTTCAAGACCGGTGCATTCAACCGCTCTGCCACCTCTCCTATATGAGTAGTCGATCCTTCATCGGCACATCAAGTTCATACGCACCGGTGACCGGTGCACTGTGACCTACCTCCCTGTAGGTCACCCCTTCGGGGCCAGCTTCGCTGCGCTACGCTGTCCAAATTCGCTCCCGGCGAATTTGTCAACCGCTCTGCCACCTCTCCGATATGAGTAATTATTAGTATAGCAACCCGCGGCCCCACCGCGTCGTTGTCATTGAATTTTCAAATAACCGCGCTACTCTTGTTTATAGAAAGCGCCATATTTTAAACGCGATGTCTTGAAAAGCAACGCCGTTACCCATAATATTACTTGAGTATCCTGATAATCATCGGAGGTTTGAAATGAGTCCACAGTATGCAGTCGCTCGTCCGGCCCCTTCAGTGCTGACCACGAACAAGCTGATACGCAACACCTATATCCTGCTGTCCATGACCCTGCTGTTCAGTGCGTTGATGGCGGGTGTCTCCATCGCCATGAACCTGCCCAGCATGGGCTTGCTGATTACCCTGGGCGGGTATTTCGGACTGTTGTACCTGACGTCCGCCCTGCGCAACAGCATCTGGGGACTGGCTGCGATATTTGCCCTGACCGGTTTCATGGGCCTGACATTAGGGCCATTCATTAATGCTTACGTGCAATTTTTCTCCAACGGCGGCCAACTGGTCATGCTGGCATTGGGCGGCACAGGCGTCATCTTTCTCGGCCTGTCCGGCTATGCCCTGACCACCCGCAAGGACTTCAGTTTCATGGCAGGATTTCTCATGGTAGGTATCCTGGTGGCTTTCCTGCTGGGAATCTGTGCTGCCATCTTCAGCATACCAGCCATGGCGCTGGCGGTTTCGGCGATATTCATCCTGCTGATGTCCGGGCTGATCCTGTACCAGACCAGCGAGATGATCCACGGCGGTGAAACCAACTACATCATGGCAACAATAACCTTGTACGTCGCCATCTATAACCTGTTCACCAGCCTGCTGCATATTCTGGCGATGTTCGCCGGCCAGGAACGGTAAATTCTCTTTGTCAATCCGGCCGGTGTGTCCTGACACATCGGCCGGGTACGGTCGTATCCGCCCTAAAGCAACTCCTCCGCCAAAAGGCGCAACGCCTCAATCGATGCGCCGGATGCCAGGAAGGAACCGACGTCTCCCCTTTTCCCGGCTTCTTTCCAGCGCGCCAGGTGGTCCCTTATCCGGTCGGGCGGGCCGACCAGGGACACGTCATCCACCAGGCTGTCGGGCACAGCCTCGACAGCTTCCGGCTTCCTGCCGGTCAGGTATAGCTCCTGGATCTCCGTTGCCGCCTCCTCATAGCCCAGTTGCACGGTATAGTCGTTGTAAAAATTCTTGTCCCTGGCGCCCATACCGCCGATATACAGGGCCAGTTCACGTTTCACCACGTTACGGCACCGATCCAGGTCGTCGCCCATGAACACGCGCACAAACGGCGCAACGTCGAAATCCGCCCTGCTCTTGCCGTCGCCCGCCGCCTCAAGTCCGGTATCGATCGCACCGGCAAACAGGTCATATCTCTCCGGGTTCATCCATACCGGGAAAAACCCGTCAGCCAGTTCCGCAGCCAGCCGGATGCCGCTCGCGGTAATGGCGGCGGTGTAGATCTTCGTGTTCGGGTCGCCGTGCAGGATGCTCTTCAGGGGTTTGCCGAGACCGGTGCTGTCTTCTCCCCGGTACGGCAACCGGTAATGGTAACCGTCGTACTGCACCGGCGCCTCCCGGGCAAACACCTGCCGGACAATGTCTATGTATTCGCGCATGCGCGTCAGCGGCCTGGCGTAGGTCGTTCCGTACCAGCCTTCCACCACCTGGGGGCCTGAGGGACCCAGGCCCAGGATGAAGCGCCCACCGGACAGGCTCTGCAGCGTCATGGCGCTCATGGCCGTGGAAGTCGGGGTACGAGCGGGTATCTGCATGATGGCGGTACCCGCCTTGATCCTGGAGGTTCTCGCCAGTATCCATGCCGCCGGTGTCAGCGCATCGGAACCGTAGGCTTCTGCGGTCCACACCGAATCAAAACCAAGTCGTTCCGCCTCCAGGATCTCATCCATGGGCAGCTTGACCTCACTCTGCGAGTAGCCGGCAACCAGTCCGAGTTTCAAGATAGTCCCCTGTTTTCTGTTTCGGAAAAACGCAATGATAGACTGAATGGGAAGAGCTTGTACACCTGCGGGATTTGCGGGGTGTGGGGCGTAACTGCCGTAGCTGTCGTTCATCCGGGAGTAGTTTTCGATTTATCTTTATGATAGTATGTGCGCCGTTTTTGTAAAGGCGGCCGTGATCGGCCACCGCACGCCATATACAAGCGCCGGAAACCGGAAGCTGATGGGAAGAAACCCGGCGCGCTGATACCTGACATTAACGAACCTGCCAGAGGGGCTCATTATGCAAATTGGTGTATTGAAGGAGACACATCCTGGGGAAAACCGGGTCGCGCTTATTCCCGATACGGTAAAGAAGCTGGTCAAACTCGGCGCGGACATCACAGTCGAATCCGCGCTGGGGCAAGGTTCCGGCTTTGCCGATGATGAATACGCCGAAG
This sequence comes from Gammaproteobacteria bacterium, assembly GCA_022826885.1. Taxonomy (GTDB): domain Bacteria; phylum Pseudomonadota; class Gammaproteobacteria; order Eutrophobiales; family Eutrophobiaceae; genus JAAXHV01. The sequence continues at coordinate 11,410 of JAJDUB010000064.1, read as the reverse complement.
CCGGCGCCGCGGTCAGTTCCGACCGCAACGGTATGCTGGGACAATCGGACATTATCCTGCGCATCCGCAAGCCGGAAGCCGACGAGGTCGGCCGGATAAAACAAGGCTGCATCCACATCAGCTACCTGGACCCGTTCAACGAAGGCGAACTGGTGGATGCCCTGGCGCAACAGGGCATCAGCGCCATCAGCATGGAAATGATCCCCCGCACCACCCTGTCGCAGAAGATGGACGCCCTCAGTTCCCAGGCCAACCTGGCCGGTTATGTCGCGGTGATGCTGGCCGCCAACAGCCTGGACCGCCTGCTGCCTATGATGATGACGCCGGCGGGCACCATCAAGCCGGCCAGGGTGTTCGTCATCGGCGCCGGCGTGGCGGGCCTGCAGGCCATCGCCACGGCCAAGCGGTTGGGCGCCAAGGTGACCGCCTTCGACACCCGCCCCGTGGTGGCGGAACAGGTCCGCTCCGTGGGCGCAAAGTTCCTGGAGATCGACCTGGGTGAAACAGGCGAGACCAAGGACGGTTATGCGCGGGAATTGACCCCGGAACAGATCGAAAAACAACGCCTGGGCCAGAAGGCGGCCATTGCCGAATCCGATATCGTCATCACCACCGCCCAGGTGTTCGGCCGCAAGGCGCCGGTGCTGGTCACCACCGACATGGTCGAAGCCATGCAACCCGGCAGCGTCATCGTGGATATGGCCGCAGAGACCGGCGGCAACGTGGAAGGCTCGGTCGCCGGGCAGGAAGTCATCGTCAACGGCGTGACCATCATCGGCCAGGGCAACTGGCCCAATTTCGTATCCCGCGACGCCAGCCAGATGTATTCGTCCAACCTCCTGAACATGGTGAGCGAATACTGGGACGAGGAAAACAAGTCGCTGGTACTGGACCGGGAGAACGAGATCATCCAGGGCTGCCTGATTACCCACGGCGGCGCCATCGTCAACGAAACCATCAAGAACCTGCAACGTTAAGGAGTCACCAATGGAAGCCGTATACCTGACATTCATCCTGGTCCTGGCCATATTTCTGGGCTTTGAGCTGATCAGTAAAGTACCTGCTACACTGCACACACCCCTGATGTCCGGGGCCAACGCCATCTCCGGCATCACCCTGGTGGGCGCCCTCACATCCGCCGGCGCCGGCAGTGCCGAAATGGCTACGCTGCTCGGCACCCTGGGCGTGACCTTCGCCTCCATCAACGTGGTCGGCGGTTACATGGTCACCAACCGCATGCTGTCCATGTTCAAGAAGAAGGAAGGTGACGACCAATGAGTAATGCACTGCTGATCAACCTGACGTACGTGGCCGCGGCCGTCCTGTTCATCTTCGGCCTGAAGATGCTGAGCTCGCCCGCTACCGCGCGTAACGGCAACCTGGTATCCGCATGCGGCATGCTGCTCGCCATAGTAGTTACCCTGCTGGACCATTCCATCGTCGATTTCCGCTGGATTGCCCTGGGCCTCGTAATCGGCGGCGTCATCGGCGCCATGGCTGCGCGTCTCGTGGCGATGACCGCGATGCCGGAAATGGTGGCGATATTCAATGGTTTCGGCGGCATCGCCAGCCTGTTTGTCGGCTGGGCCGCGCTGCATTCCGGCGACGTTTCGACCTTCACCGTGGTCACTATCTTCCTGTCCATCCTCATCGGCGGACTGACGTTTACCGGCAGCCTCATCGCCTTCGGAAAACTGAGCGAGACCATCCCCGGGCGTCCCTATATCTTCACCGGACAGCGCACCTTCAACAGCCTGTTGCTGACCGCCATTGTCGTCGTCGGCGTCATGTTCTGCATGGACCCGGCCAACACCAACCTGCTGTATGTCCTCATCGCCCTGTCGTTCCTGTTCGGTATCATGGCGGTGATCCCCATCGGCGGCGCGGATATGCCCGTGGTAATCTCCCTGCTGAACAGCTATTCCGGCCTGGCCGCCTGCGCCGCGGGTTTCGCCATCAACAACAACATCCTGATCGTCGCCGGCTCCCTGGTGGGCGCTACCGGCATCATCCTGACCAACATCATGTGCAAGGCCATGAACCGCTCCCTGGCCAACGTGCTGTTCAGCGGCTTCGGCGCGGTGAAGACGGCCCTGGCCAAGGTGGAAGGTGAAGTCAAGCCCATCACGCCGGATGACGCGTATTACATCCTCGAGGCGGCCGGCAGCGTCGTCGTCGTGCCCGGATACGGCATGGCGGTGGCCCAGGCCCAGCACGTGGTCAAGGAACTGCAGGAGTTACTGGAGCATAACGGCGCGGAAGTCAGCTACGCGATTCACCCCGTCGCCGGTCGCATGCCCGGACACATGAACGTGCTGCTGGCGGAGGCGGACGTGCCCTACGACCTGCTCATCGAGATGGAGGACATCAACCCGCGCATGGAGATGATGGACGTCGCCATCGTCATCGGCGCCAACGACGTGGTCAACCCGGCGGCCCGGGAAATGGAGGACAGCCCCATCTACGGCATGCCCATCATCAACGTGGACTACGCAAAGACGGTATTTGTGCTGAAACGCTCCATGGCAGCCGGTTTTGCCGGCGTCGATAACCCGCTGTTCTTCGGGGAAAACACCCGCATGCTGTTCGGGGACGCCAAGGAATCCATCGGCGCGCTGGTGCGGGAGTTCAGTTCGTAACCTGTTCGATTACAATTCCGGGGTCAGAGTAAGAAATTCCTTGAATTTTTACTCTGACCCCAATCCCACTATTGAATAACCGTCATCCCATCCATGTAGGGATGCAGGGCGTGCGGGATGTGTATGTGGCCGTTTTCGTCCTGGCAGTTCTCCATGATGGCGATCAGGGTGCGGCCTACGGCCAGCCCCGATCCGTTGAGCGTGTGTACCAGCTCGGGTTTGCCGGTGGCGGGATTGCGCCAGCGGGCCTTCATGCGCCGCGCCTGGAAGTCCTCAAAATTGCTGCATGAGGATATTTCCCGGTACCTGCGCTGGCTGGGCAGCCAGACCTCCAGGTCATAGGTCTTGGCGGCGGAGAAACCCAGGTCGCCGCCGCACAGCACGACCACCCGGTACGGCAGACCCAGGTATTGCAGGATGTTTTCCGCGTGGTCGGTCAATTCCTCCAGGATCCGGTAAGAGTCCTCCGGACGGACGATCTGCACCAGTTCCACCTTCTCGAACTGGTGCTGGCGTATCATGCCGCGGGTATCCTGCCCGTAGGACCCCGCCTCGCTGCGGAAACACGGTGAATGGCACACATACCTCAGGGGCAGTTCCTCGCTGTCCAGGATCGTGTCCCTGGCCACGTTGGTCACCGGCACCTCCGCGGTGGGGATGAGGTACAGGTCCTGTTTCTCGATATGGAACTGGTCCTCGGCGAACTTGGGCAACTGGCCGGTGCCGAAGAGACTGTCGGGGTTGACCAGGTAGGGGACGTTGATCTCCATGTAGTCATGTTCACGGATATGTACATCCAGCATGAACTGGATCAAGGCCCGGTGCAGCCTGGCGATTGCGCCCTTCATAACCACGAAACGGGAACCGGCGATGCGGGTGGCGGCCTCAAAATCGATCAGTTCCAGGGCCTCGCCCAGGGTAGTATGGTCCCTGGGGGCAAAATCCTTCACCTCCAGTTCTCCCCAGGCCCGTATTACCTCGTTATCCTCTTCGCTGTCCCCGGCCGGGACACTCTCATGGGGGACATTGGGCACACCGCGCAGGAACTCGTGCAGTTCCTCCTGGATCTCCTCCAACCGGGCCTGGCTCGATGTCAACTCATCACCCAGGGAGGCAACCTGCGCCCGCAACGGTTCGATGTCCTCTCCCGCGGCCTTGGCCTTGCCAATCGCCTTCGACTGGCGGTTCCGTTCCGCCTGCAACTCCTCGGTGGCGACCTGGATCTCCTTGCGCTGCCGCTCCAGCGACTGCAGCCGCTCGACATCCAGCTCAAAGCCGCGCTTGGCCAGCGCCCGGCTGACGGCCTCCATATCTTTACGTAATATATGTGGATCCAGCATTTATTTTTTATCCAGCGCCCGCAGGCGTTCCAGTTTTTCCGCTATTTGTATCTCAAGTCCCCTGTTTGTGGGGTAATAGTATTGGCGCCCCGTCATCCCTTCGGGGAAATAGTCCTCTCCCGCTGCATAAGCCTCCGGTTCGTCGTGGGCGTACCGGTATTCCTTGCCGTATCCCAGTTCTTTCATCAACCGGGTAGGCGCATTGCGCAGGTGTGCCGGCACTTCCGCCGAAGCGGTAGCCTTGACGTCTTCCATGACGGCATTATACGCCCTGTACACGGCATTGCTCTTCGGCGCGCACGCCAGGTACACGATAGCCTGGGCAATGGCCAGTTCCCCTTCGGGCGTGCCCAGCCGCTCCTGTGTTTCCCAGGCATCCAGGGCCAGGCGCAACCCGCGCGGGTCGGCGTTGCCTATGTCTTCAGAAGCCATACGCACCACCCGCCTGGCAATATACAGGGGGTCGCAGCCTCCATCAAGCATACGCGCGAACCAGTACAGGGCTGCATCCGGCGCCGACCCGCGCACGGATTTGTGCAGCGCGGAGATCTGCTCGTAAAAGACCTCTCCGCCCTTGTCGAAGCGCCGGTAACCGGCGCCGCTGATCACTTCGCCCACCAGTTCGCCGGTTATCTGTTGCGCCGCAACCAGGTCCGCAGCGATCTCCAGCAGGTTGAGGGCGCGCCTGGCGTCGCCGTCAGCGCTGCCCACCAGCAGGTCCAGCGCCTCGTCGGTGATTTCCAGGTTTTTTTCGCCCAGGCCCCGCTCCCGGTCCTGCAGACCCTGGATGACGACCCGTTTCAGGTCATCCGCGGTAAGCGGTTTCAGTACATAGACCCGCACCCTGGACAACAACGCGTTGTTCAGCTCGAAGGACGGGTTCTCGGTGGTGGCGCCCACAAATGTGACCGTGCCGTTTTCCACGTGGGGCAGGAACGCGTCCTGTTGCGACTTGTTGAAGCGGTGTGCTTCATCGATGAACAGAACGGTATCCCTGCCGTAGACATCCCGAAACTGGCGCGCCTTGTCGATGGCCTCCCGGATCTCCTTGACGCCGCCCAGTACCGCAGACAGGGTCAGGAACTGCGCATTGCAGGAAGTGGTAACCAACCGGGCCAGGGTCGTCTTGCCCGTGCCGGGCGCGCCCCAGAACACCATGGAGTGCAACTGGCCCCGTTCGATGGCCAGGCGTAAAGGTTTGCCCGATCCGATCAGGTGAGCCTGCCCGGCGAATCCGTCCAGGGTTCCCGGTCGCATTCGATCCGCCAGGGGGCGGTATTCAATGCTGTCGGCGCTCACGATAATGTGTGTTAATGCGGTTGCCTTGCATCGATGACTTCCGTTTCGTCACCGGGAGAAAACGTAAACAGATCCTTTTTCAATTCAGGATTGCGCACGGCATTCGTAAAGGAGATAAACAAGGTCTGTCCCAGGTTGTCGAACAGCGCCATGCCGGCCAGTTCATCGCCCGAGAACACCAGGCGCAGCAAGCGGTAGTAAGATTCCGGGTTCTTCGGGGTCAACTGCACCACTGTGCTTCCCTCCTCGCCTTCCAGTTCCTCAATCACGTAATATTCGCCGGGATCGTTAGCGTCGCTGAAAATCAGCGCCGGGGTATCCTCCATGGCGCCGGATACGTCACTGATGGTAACCTGCTCCAGGTCCCCCTCGTAAACCCAGAGGCTGCTGCCGTCGCTGATGATTTCCTGGACGTACGGTTCGTTATACAGCCAGTAAAACATGCCTGGACGGCGCAATCTCAGCGCGCCGCCTGTGACCTCCAGCGCTTCGCCGGAACTGTCCAGCAACACCTGCTCAAAATCCGCCGAGAAGGTATCCAGGCCGTCAAGAAAGGCATCCAGCGGATTGCCGGCCGCAGGCACGGCCAGGGAAAAGAATAATCCGCAGATGAACGCAGATATACGCAGATGAATTATCCGCAGATGACGCAGATGAACGCAGATAAAATGATGATTGCTATTCAATATAATCAGCCAGGACACGAAATCGCAGGATAAATAAAAAATAATCTGCGCTAATCTGCGTCATCTGCGGATAAATAAATCAATCGACGGGTGGGGGCGGCCCGGCCAGTATCTCCCGGCTGCCGTTGGCTTCCAGCGGGCCGACCAGGCCGCTGGCTTCCATTTCCTCGACGATCCTGGCGGCGCGGTTATAACCGATCTTGAGCCTGCGCTGGATGTAGGAAATGGACGTCTTGCGGGTTTCCGTAACGATCCGGACGGCCTCGTCGTAAAGCGGGTCGACGTCATCAGAGACCGGCTCCAGGCCGGGAATGGGTGCCGAGTCACCGCCGCCCGTGTCAAGGGTGATATCATTCATGTAGTTCGGACCGCCGCGGCTTTTGATGTTTTCAACGACCTTGTGCACCTCGTGGTCGTCTACAAAGGCGCCGTGCACCCGTATCGGCACACTGGTGCCGGGCGGCAGGAACAGCATGTCCCCGTTCCCGAGCAGGTTTTCGGCGCCCATTTGATCCAGGATGGTGCGCGAATCCACCTTGGAAGAGACCTGGAATGCAATCCGGCAGGGGATATTGGCCTTGATCAGGCCCGTAATCACATCCACGGACGGACGCTGCGTGGCCAGGATCAGGTGGATGCCGGAGGCCCGGGCCTTCTGCGCCAGCCTGGCAATCAGTTCCTCCACCTTCTTGCCCACCGTCATCATCATGTCCGCCAGTTCATCGATGAGGATGACGATATAGGGGAGTTCTTCCAGCGCCGGGGCTTCATCCTCGTCGTCGGTGGGCGTATGGAACGGATCCGTCAACGGCTGGCGGCGGCTTGCCGCTTCGTTGATCTTCTTGTTATAGCCGTTGATATTGCGCACACCCAGCGTCGCCATCAACTGGTAACGGCGTTCCATCTCGGACACGGCCCAGCGCAGGGCGTTGGCCGCTTCCTTCATGTCCGTAACCACCGGCGTCAATAAATGGGGGATGCCCTCGTACACGGACAGTTCGAGCATCTTCGGATCGATCATGATCAGGCGGATCTTTTTCGGGGGAGACTTGTACAGCAGGCTCAGGATCATGGCGTTGATGGCGACGGACTTACCCGACCCGGTGGTGCCGGCAACCAGCAGGTGCGGCATGCGGCTGAGGTCCATGACCACAGGATGGCCGCTGATATCCTTACCCAGACCCAGCACCGTAGTCGAATAGAGTTCTTCGTACTCCTTGGAACTCAGTATCTCACTCAGGGTAACCAGTTCACGGCTGGAATTGGGTATTTCCAGTCCGATGACGGATTTGCCCGGGATCACGTCGACAACGCGCACGCTGACCACCGACAGTGACCTGGCCAGGTCCTTGGACAGGTTGCTGATCTGGCTGCCCTTCACTCCCGGCGCCGGCTGCAGTTCGAACCGGGTAATTACGGGACCCGGGTTGACCGCCACCACTTCCACCTGGATATTGAAATCCAGCAGCTTGAGTTCCACCTGGCGCGACATGGCTTCGAGAGTCGCTTCCGAATACCTGCCCTGGGAAGGTGTGGGCTGGTCCAGCAGGTTCAGTGGCGGCAATGCCGCTTCAGCGGGCATCTCGAACAGGGGTTCCTGTCTCTCCGCCTCTGCGCGGGCGCTGGTTTCCACTTTGCTGATGACCGGTTCGATGCGCGGCGGGGGCCTGTCCCTGACTTTTTTCTGCTGGGTGCGGACCAGTTCCACTCGCTCCTTTTTGGCCTCCATAGATTTAATATACTGCGTTAGTTTATCCGTATAAATTATTATTTTATCTATAGTTCTTAATGTAATAAATCCGGTTTTTTCGATCAGCCACAACCATGACATGCCGGAATACAATGTCATGCCCGCCAGCAACATGGCGAGCATCAACAGGGTGCTGCCCGCATAGCCGAACACGCCAAACAGGAACGGGCCCAGGGCAAGGCCCAGTATCCCGCCGGCGCTGCTGGTCTGGTCCGGCAGGTGTTCCGGCAGCCCCCCGCCAACACCGATATGCAACCATGCCAGCGCGCAACAACCGCAGAAGAGCAGGATAAACCCGAATACCCTCAGCGTAACCAGGAGTCGGGAGGCAGTCGTATCGTCCCGGCGCGATTTGAAGATGCGCCAGCCGTCAAAGATGAATACCAGGGGGAACAGGTAACCCGGGTAACCGAACAGGTAAAGCAGGACGTTGGCAATCCAGGCGCCGACGATTCCCCCGTCGTTATGGATTTCGGCAACACTGACCGCCTGCGACCAGCCGGGGTCGGAGGGATGGTAGGTAAACAGCGACAGGGCGACGAACAGCGCGCCGGCCACCATGAAAATGAAACTGATTTCCTTGATATACCGTACGACCTCTATCCCTGAAACCGTGCCGGGTTGCTTTTTTTTCGATGCCTGCTTCACGCTTCAACCGGATGATTTGGTTCCGGTAAATATTAAGAGTTATTACCGAAAAAGGAAAGTGCAGTCGCGGGTACTCTTTTTTTGTGTTGACTGAATTTACCTGATATTGCTAGAATTGGGCGCTTTTTAATCAAACGGGGCGAATCTGATGGGTAATTCCAGTATTGCCGATAACGCAGGTTATCGGACCATGTTAATTCCGAAGCGGTATATTCCGGCGGCAATTCTCGCGCTGCCGTTCCTGTTGCAGCCGGCCGGTCCTGCTGTTGCCCAGGAGAGCGGCATCGATGCACTGATGGAAGAAATAACCGTTACCGCCAGGAAACGCGAAGAGGGCTTGCAGGATACCCCTATCGCGGTATCAGTGTTCAGCGGCGAGAGCCTGGAAGCACGCGGTGTCCAGCGCATCGATGAAATTGCCGGGCTGACGCCCAACATGTCTTTCGACAATATCAACACCAACGGCGGCGGCGGCAACAGCGCAGCCGTGTTCCTGCGCGGTGTCGGACAGCGGGACTTCCTGCCCTCGGCCGACCCGGGTGTAGGCATTTACGTGGACGGCGTCTATTACGCCCGCAGCATCGGTTCGGTGCTGGACATCATTGATATCGACCGTGTCGAAGTCCTGCGCGGCCCCCAGGGCACCCTGTTCGGCCGTAACACCACGGGCGGCGCCATAGCCATCCATACCCAGAAACCCCACGAGGAATTTGAAGGCAAGGTACGGGTGAGAGTGGGCATCGATGACCGGCTTGACGTGCTCGGCAAGGTCAACGTCCCGATCAGCGACAAGGTATTTATGAACGCTACCGTCGCCAAGTTCGACCAGGATGGTTTCGTGGTCAACCCCTTAAACGGTATGGATACCGGTGACGATGATACCTTTGCCGCCCGCGGCGCCTTGCGCATACAGTTGAACAACAACGTCGAGATCAATTTCAGCGGCGACTACTCCCGTGACCGGGAAAACGGCCAGGCCCGTGTGGTGACGGAAAATCCCAACCGCGCCATAGACCCTTCGCCCGGGGCAAACATTTTCAACCATAATTTCCTGCTGGGCGCCAATTCGCCGCTTAACCCGGCGAATGGAGGCCCCGGTATCAACAACCCGGGGACACCTTTCGCCAGGTCATTCAGCAACTGCGATGCCACCCCCGCGAACATCCCGGGAACCACCTCGGGTTGCGCCAATGCCAACACCATCGCCCTGGGCAAGAACACCAGCACCATGCCGACCTACTCCAACCATGATATCTATGGATTCTCGGGCACGGTTGACTGGCAGCTCTCGGATAACCTGGAAATCAAGTCGATAACTGCCTACCGTAATGTCGACAGTGAATTTGCCCACGATGGCGACAGCACCCCGTTCTTCCTGTCCTGGGTACGGGATGAGATATACACGCAGGAGCAGTTCACCCAGGAAATACAGTTGCTGGGTACGGCTGTCAACGACCGCCTGCAATGGATCATCGGCGGCTTCTATTTCACGGAAGACGGCAACAACTACAACCCGGTGGATTTTGCCTCGATTGATATAGAAAGCGGCGCCGCGTACGACCACGAGAGTATCGCCGGTTTTGCCCAGGGTACGTTTGACGTAACGGACAAGCTGCATATTACCGCCGGCGTGCGCTACACCGACGATACCAAGGATTTCATCGTCACCAGTGACGGAACGGCCAGTACACCCGGTGTTCACTTTCCCATGGGTAACAGCGGCGTGGTGAATATTCAGTCCGCGGTTCCTTCGTTCGCGCCACCCGGGATTCTGGTGAAGCTGATTGCCGACGGCACCACCACCCTGAAGGCCGACGACTGGACCCCCATGGCCAATGTTTCCTACGACTGGAACGACAGCCTGATGACCTACTTCACCTACTCGGAAGGGTTCAAGAGCGGCGGCGTGCAGCAGCGTAATGCCGGTGTATTCGGCGCTGCGGCGCCCACCTACGACCCGGAGTTCGTGGAATCATTCGAAATCGGTTTCAAGTATAACAACCCGAACGGAAACTTTGTCCTGAACGTAGCCGCGTTCTATGCCGATTACACGGACATTCAACTGGAAACCCTGGCGCCCGAAGGCATCGCCCCGCAGCTTGACAATGCCGGTGAGGGCGAGATCAAGGGTTTCGAAATTGAATCGCGCTGGTCGCCGCTGGACACCTTGTTCCTGGAAGTGGCCATCGGCCATCTCGATGCGAAGATCACGAAGTCCGATCCCACCGTATTCAACACCGGCGGCCCTGCCAAGGGCGACAGGCTGCCCCAGGTGCCGCGCTGGTCGCTGGCCTCCTCGATCATCAAGGAGTTCGGGCTGGGCGATATGGGCACTTTCATCGCGCGGTTGGATTACAACTACCGCACCAAGGTGTTCTTTGACCCGGCCAACGACCCGGGCAGCGTGATGCAGTCCCATGGCCTGATGAATGCCAGTCTCGGCTGGGACAGTGCCAACGACAAGTATTCGCTCATCTTCCATGCGAACAACATCTTCGACAAGCGCCGCATCATCTACACGGAGCTTTCGGGGTCGGCGCGCACGCAGAACGACGTCCTGGCCCGTGATTTTGCCTGGTACCTGACCGGCGAATACCGCTTCTGATTTAGATCGGTAACGGCGAAAGCATGCTCAGTTGCCGGGTCTTGAGTACGACCCGGCGGCTGGCCAGCTTCCATGTGTCCGTAACTTTTTCCCAGCAATCATCGTACCGGCCTACGGCGTAACACGACGTAAGCCCCTCCTGACCGGTATGGTACAACGCGAAACTGCTGGATGTATTCGCCATTGCACCGTCGACTTCAACCAGGTCCACGGATAACACCCGGGTCTGTTCCACTCCGGCAATCTCCCATTCGTGTTCGGACATGGAGGAAATACGTTCCTGTAATTCCCCACGCGAGCGCTGCATCCATATCATGGGCTCAGGCAGTTCCGGCGTTTTGGTAACTACGGAATAAACGCCCTCCTCCCGGTACAGGTCCAGGTACGCCTGGAAATCATGGTCATCCAGGTAGCGCGCGGAAGCATGGATCACGCGATTCAAT
>JAJDUB010000020.1 GCA_022826885.1 Gammaproteobacteria bacterium | reverse complement strand
AATCGGTAACGCCGGCGCCGGCTCCCAGGTAGGGCTGTATCCACAGGGTGCGACTGACTTGCCACGACGGAAAATCGTAGAACCCGGCTAACAGGAGCTGCCGCATATCCAGTTCAGCTTCTGACGGCTGGCGCGCCCCCGCCCTCCGGTAATTCGCGTTACCGCGGAAGTCAAGGCCATTGCTCATGCCGATTTCCACCTGCGCGCGCAGGCTGGGAGTGAACCGGTATCCCATCCCTGCCCGCCATTGAACGCCGGTATCAAAATCACCATCAGTGAAAGTATCAGGACTGCCGTAGAGTTTTGCGATACCGGAATCCGCCCGCCCGCTATCGGTGAAACGGGTTTCCTCAGGAAAGACGGCAGCCAGACCCAGGCTGAAATAAGTCCTGTTCTCGATCAACTCCCCGCTGCTTGCCGGCAGGTTGTACACCGCCAGACAATTCAGGATTAACAGCCAGGTCGTCACCCTATCGGAGCGTTTCATGGTTGATTGATTTCTGACGAAAATAAAAGACGGAGATGCCTCCCGTAAAACCCTTATAATATCAAATATAAAAAGTCAGGCTTTATCCACCATCATGAGAAAGAAAAGAGTGACCGGAATTACCCGTCTCATCAATGCTTCGATATATTCCTACCGGGGCCTGATTGCCTGTTTTAAAACCGAGGCTGCATTCCGGCAGGAACTGGCCCTGGCGCTGGTTCTGGTGCCCCTGGGCCTGTGGCTGGGTAACTCGGGGATAGAGCGGGCATTGCTGGTAGGCAGCGTCCTGCTGGTTTTGATTGTCGAACTGTTGAATACCGGCGTCGAATACGTCGTCGATCGGTTCGGCGGTGAAATCCATGAGCTTTCCGGCAAGGCAAAGGATATCGCTTCAGCAGCCGTGTTTCTGGCCTTGTGCAACGTTGCCGTTATCTGGGCCCTGGTCCTGTTTTTTTAATCATTCATTGACAGGGAGATTCAATTTATCCCTGTCAACCACGCTGCCGTTCTTGATGACCAGATGGATGTCCTTGGCGTTGTTGATATCCTGCAACGGGTCGGCGTTCAATAAAACCATGTCCGCGAGCTTACCTTCTTCGATGGTCCCCAGTTGATCTTCCTTCCCCAGGAACCTGGCTGCGTTGAATGTCGCAATTCGAATGACGTCCGATGGGGCGATGCCCGCGGCAACCAGCAGTTCCATCTCGCGATGCACGGCTGCGCCGTTGGTCTGGTCGGTGCCCAACGCCAGGACTCCGCCTGCCTCGTGTATCTTGCGCAGGTTCTCCTGTGCGACCGGAGTCATCAACTTCATCCACCACGTCCATTCCCTGTCCTGGTATTGCTGCCGCGTTTTCTCCTTCAGTTCCCTTATTTCCTCCTCTGAGAATATCGCACGGTAGAGCGGTTGATCCAGGTGTTCAGGGTGTTCGGCCAGGCGGCTGTAGTTTTCACCGATCGTCAACGTGGTTGCCATGGGAACCTTTTTTGCCCCCATGAGTTTTGCGAAGCTGTCGGAAACGGGACCGACGATTACTGGATGGGCCAGTGTATCGATGCCGGCAAATATTGCCTGTCTTGCGCGCAGTTCACTGGCGGTATGCGCAGTGGTGCGGATACCGCGCTCGTTGTAGTATTCAATAATTTTTTCCATCAGGGGCAGGGGCAGCTTCGGGATCATCGGCCGCATTCCCCAGCCGCGTTCCTCAAGCGTCAGCTTTAACATGTCCGGCCGGCGATGGATGTGCTTGTCCAGGGCAGGGATCGCTTCTGGCCAGTCATCAACCGTCGTCGCGCCGGGACCGTCGCCATGGCTGCCCGGGTAGGTCACGATACCTCCCGCGGCAAAGACGCGCGGGGTGGTTATCGCGCCGGAACGCTCCTGGTTTCTCAGGGCGAAGATAAAATCGGGCACGTTTCCGCAGTCGTATATGGAAGTCACTCCACTGTAGAGATAGCCGTGCAGCGCCCGGATGCCTTTGTGCGTATCGATCTCAATCTCTCGCAAGCCCTGTTCCGTGACTTTTATGCTGCCTGCCAGGTGAATATGGACATCCATCAGGCCGGGGATCAGGTATTTCTGCGCGCCGTCGATGACCTGCGCATTTTCCAGCCCGGATGGATCGAATTTTCCTCTTTTGATTTCAGCGATGCGGTCATCCCGGATCAGGACGCTGACCTGGTTTACCGGTTGCCGGCCGGTGCCGTCGATTAGAACGACGTCTTCGATTAACAGGTCTCCGGCGGAGGCATCGACCGTGACGGAGAGGATCAGTAAGAAAACAGCGGCGGCTCTATACATCCGGAACGCTACAACTTGAGTTCCCCGAAATAAACCTCGATATTGTCCTTGACGAACACCAGCCGCACCCTGGTATGTTCCTGGTCCACCCGCTGCCCGTCCACCACCTTGGGCTTGAAACGCCACTTCGGGGTGACGTCCAGGGTGACCTGGTCAAATAACCCTCCGGGCCTGGATTCAACGATACCGGGATTCAACACGCGCCCGTCCGTGGTGACCGTGAATTCCACCAGGGCCCATCCAGTCGGCCTGGTGCCGTCCTCGAAGATCGGGTATCTGGGCTGCATTACAAACAACGGCACGGCCGGTCCATCCTTATCGGGCGTATAGCGGATCACCTTGTCGGCATGGCCGGCAAACTTGTCGTCGCGCAAGGCGACGTACAATTTTGCCAGGCGGGAATGGTTTGCCAGGACAACAGGATCATCTTCCAGCAGGTTATCCTCGTATATGCGCAACGCTTCCAGGTATTTCTGTTCCGCCTTCACGTACTCCTGGCGGGTGAGGTCGATGTCCCCTAGCAGGGAGATGACGTCCGCAGAGCGTATGTTGTCTTTGCCGAAATTCTCGTTGTAAATTTCCAGCGCCTGGAGATAGGTCGCCTCGCCCATGTCAACGTTCTCCTGGGCGATATGAATCGCTGCCTGCTGGACCAGAACGTTGGCGATACCCGGCGCCCTGTCGCCGGACTGTTTCGTAATGATGGAGATGATCGTGTCCAGTTCCCCGCGGGCCTTGTCCAGTTCCTGTTTGCTGGCGTAGATCTTGGCGTGGTCCTCGTGAATGGTGAGCAGATCCGGATTATCCGCGCCGAGTTGCTGGATCATCTCGGCTTTGGCCTCCAGCAGTATGGGTTCGGCTTCCTCCATTTCCCCGGTAATGATCAGGGCGTGGGCCAGGTTGATCTGCAGCACGGGAATCTTTTCATGGTCCGGCCCCAGTTCCGCGACGGCCAGGTCGAGCGCCTTGCGCGCGAGTTCGGCGGCGCGGACAAAATTCCGCTGTGAATAGGCGGCGTTATAGGCGCGATAAGTCTTGGTGAATTCCCTGGATATCTGTGCCTCCTCCTGGGCGGTTGAGGGCAGGCAACAGAGCGCCAGGAATACACAGATCATTGTCAGAACAGAGCGCATTTTTGATCCTTGTCAGTCAATTACAATGTAGCCCGGTTAAAATCCCTGCCATTATATGGGTTTTTAATCAGCAGTTCCCGCTAACTTCGGTAAGATATTTGGGGTCAGAGTAAAAATTCTGACGAATTTCTTACTCTGACCCCAAATATCAGGGCCGGCCACAGACCGGGCAATCGGGGTCTTTCGGCAGGACGGCGCTGTGCCATTCCATCGACATTACGTCAATCAGCAGCAGCCGGCCTTGCAAGGTGTCGCCCAGGCCCATGAGCAGTTTCATGGTTTCCGTCGCCTGGATGCTCCCGGCAATGCCCAGCAAGGGCGCCAGCACGCCGTTGGCGGTGCAGGTCGCATCCACCTCAGAGCCCTCCTTGTATAGACAGTGATAACAGGGAGAGGTTTCATCCTGCGGATTGAACACGCTGATCTGCGCCTCGAAACGGATGGCGGCAGCCGACACCAGGGGTGTTCCGGTTGTGACAGATGCCCGATTCACGGCGAAGCGCGTTGTGAAATTGTCGCTGCCGTCGATGATGACGTCCACCTGCCGCGCATAGTCCAGCAACTCATCTTCCGTGAGCGCGCGTTCAATCAGGGTCAGGTTGACGTCGGGATTGAGCGCGCGCAGGTGGTCCGCGCCGGCCTCCACCTTGGGCCGTCCGATATCGTTGGTTTTATAGAGTATCTGGCGTTGCAGGTTGGACAGGTCCACATGGTCAAAATCGGTCAGTATGATATGCCCGACACCGCCGGCAGCCAGGTAAATCGAGCAGGCGGAGCCCAGCCCGCCCGCGCCTATCAGGAGGACCGTTGACCGCGCCAGCCGCAGTTGCCCTTCCGCATCTATCTCCGGCAGCATGATCTGCCGGCTGTATCTCAACAGTTGATCATCGTTCATACGAGTCAGGCGCGGAAGGCGCAGGTGTAACGCTCGTGACCGGCATGGTCGTGCCCGGTGGTGATATTGCGGTAATGGAAAACCCTGAATTGTTCCCTGACAAAACCACCCTGGTCGTGGGCATGTTCGATGATTATGAATCCACCCGGATTGATGTGTCCGGGCCCGTTGGAAATGACGGTTCGGATACAGGCTGTACCGTTATGGCCACCGTCGAGCGCCAGGCGCGGCTCGTACCGGATCTCTTCGGGTGGCAGCCCGGTGTCCGGATACCGGACATAGGGAGGATTGCAGATAATCGCATCGAAGCGCCTATTGTGCAGGTTCCCGAACCAGTCCGATTGCTCAAATGATATGTTCGCGACATGGTTCGCCAGGGCATTCTCCCGGGCAACGGCCAGCGCGCCGACGCTCAGGTCTGCGGCCGTAACGGTGCAGTCAGGGCGCTCGGAGGCTATAGCGACGGCAATGGCGCCACTGCCGGTGCCAAGGTCAAGTATCCTGGCCCTGTTTAGGGCGGGAATTCGCTCCAGGGCAGCCTCCACGACCACTTCCGTTTCCGGTCTGGGGATCAGGGTATGACGGTTCACCCGGAATGTTATGGAACGGAATTCCTTCTCTCCGGTCAGGTAAGCGACCGGGAATCCGTTGCGCCGGCTGTCCAACAGGCGCAGGAAATCCGCGCTTGGTCCTTGCGGAGCGGCCATTTCCGGGTGGGCATACAACCGGGACCTGTCCGTTCCGAGCGCGGCCGCGAGCAGTACCTCGGCATCAAGACGCGGCGTGTCCGAAGCGCCGAGGCGGGCGCTGGCAAACTTTAATAATTCCCTGACGGTCTGCATCTCTGATCCGTGTCAATCAGTCTCCCAGGGCGGCGAGCTGGTCCGCCTGGTGCTCGTTTATCAAGGGGTCGATGATCATGTCCAGTGCGCCCTGCATGATCTCTTCCAGCCGGTACAGGGTCAGGCCGATCCGGTGGTCGGTGACCCTGCCCTGCGGGAAATTATACGTCCTGATGCGTTCCGACCGGTCCCCGGAACCGATCAGGTTGCGCCTGTTTTCGGCAATTTCCGAAGCCTGTTTCGCTTTTTCGGCGGCAAGCAGTTTCGCCTGCAGCAGGGACATGGCCCGGGCGCGGTTCTTATGCTGGGAGCGTTCGTCCTGGCATTCCACCACTATGCCGCTGGGCAGGTGGGTAATGCGAATGGCTGAATCCGTCTTGTTGACGTGCTGGCCGCCGGCGCCGGACGCGCGGAAGGTATCGGTCCTGAGATCGTTCGGATTGATTTCGATTTTATTGATCTCACCGGCTTCCGGCAGGATGGCGACGGTACAGGCCGAGGTGTGGATGCGTCCCTGGGATTCCGTTTCCGGCACCCGTTGCACCCGGTGCGCGCCGGATTCGAATTTCAGCCTTGAATAAGCTCCAGCGCCGATGATGCGCATGGTAATCGCCTTGTATCCGTCGAGGTCGCTTTCCGTGGTGTTCAGCAGTTCAATCTGCCAGTTGGAATTCTCTGCATAACGGGAATACATGCGCATGAGGTCGGCCGAGAACAGGGCTGCTTCTTCACCACCCGTTCCGGCGCGGATTTCCAGGAAGATATTGTTTTTGTCCGCCGGGTCCCTGGGCAGCAGCAGTTTCTGCAACTCCATTTCCAGGTCCTCGATCTGTTGCCGTGACACTTCCATCTCTTCAGCGGCAAGGTCCCGGATATCCTGGTCACTGTCCTTCAGCATGGCCCTGGCATTATCCAGTGCCAGTTGGCTTGACCGGTAATTCTTGAAACAACTGACGATTGGACCGATTTCCGCGGCTTCCTTGTTCAGGTCACGGTAGCGGTTCAGATCGTTGATGACCTCGGGAACGGCCAGCAGCGCGTAGATTTCTTCCTGGCGTGCGCTCAGTTTTTCCAGCTTCGCTTGCAGACTCTCTTTCATGGATCAAATCTCATGATATAAGGTGTCGCAAGCGACAGTTTAACAGACTGGATTCCCGCCTGCGCGGGAATGACGAACAAAATTCTTTGACGGTTTGCACAAGATTTTACGGACAAGGGACTATTGCAAATCTTCCGGCGTCAGGTTGTACAAGTCCCGAACGGCCCGGAGCATGGCCTCTTTTTTTTCGGCATCAAGGCTGTTCAGCCTGGCGCTGGGGGGATGGATCAGTTTGTTGGTCAGGGTCCGCGTCACTTCCTGGAGCAGGTCTTCGGGCGCCGCGCCCAGGCGCAGTTTCTGCAACGCCGCCTCCAGCACGTCTGCGCTCACCAGTTCGGCCTGGTTGCGCAGCGCCCGGATGGTCGCAACGGCATCCTGCGAATTCACCCAGTCCATGAAATGGACCACCTCGGCGTCGATAATCTGCTCCGCCTGCCTCACAGCCTCGCGCCGCGTTTTGATGTTGTCATCAATAATGCTTTTCAGGTCGTCTACGGTGTACAGGTAGATGTCTTCCAGTTCGCCCACCTCGGGTTCCACGTCCCGGGGAACGGCAATATCCAGGACGAATACCGGCCTGTGTTTGCGCTGCAAAAGAGCGGCTTCGATCATGTGCCTGCGCAGCAGCGGAACGGGGCTTGCGGTGGACGAGATGATGATGTCGGCCTCGTCCAGGTGACGGGGTATTTCCTCCAGTGTGATGATATAGGCGGAATATTGCTGTGCCAGATTCTGCGCTCTTTCGAGTGTGCGATTGGCGACAATCATCTTGTGCAGACCGCTTTCACTCAGGTGTTTTGCCGCAAGCTCTATGGTTTCGCCGGCGCCGATGAGCAAAACCGTCTGTTTCGACAGGTCGCCGAATATCTGTCCGGCCAGGCGCACGGCCGCGTATGCGACGGACACAGGGTGGTTCCCGATCATGGTGTTGCTGCGCACGTCCTTGGCTACCTTGAATGAATGCTGGAACAGCCGGTTAAGCAATTTACCGGTGCTGCCTGCCTCCCTGGCGGTCTGGTACGCCTGCTTGAGTTGTCCAAGTACCTGGGGTTCTCCGATCACCATTGAATCCAGTCCGCTGGCCACACGCAACACGTGCTTGACCGCGCCGGGGCCGGGATGGGTATAGAGATAGCCATGCAGTTCGTTTTTCCGGCAACCGTGAAACCCGGAAAACCAGTCGATAGGCCAGGACTCATCGGAAGCATTCAGGTTGCAGTAAATTTCAGTGCGGTTGCAGGTGGACAGGATGGCCGCCTCATCGATGTCTGTGTGCCCGGTCAATTCGGTGAGCGCCTCAGACAGCACGTCCTCGCCGAAGGTCACTTTTTCGCGCACCTCCAGGGGAGCAGTCGTATGGTTGAGACCAAAAGCCAGAAGCGCCATAATCCTTTATATTCTATCACGTTGTCGTATTCCCATTTCAGGATATAATCGCGGGGATGAGCACTGAACCGGATTTGAAAATACTCCACCGCCTGGCAAGAATCGCCCTGCCGTGCGTTATCGCGCTCATGGCGGCAGCCTGTGCCCCGGCAAACCTGAGTTCAGTGACGCCTGTAGAACCCGGGCCGGAACCGGAAGAGGTGACAGCGCAGGCGCGCATTACCGGCGTCGAACCGGTACGCCCCAGGATACCCCTCTCGGAATACCTGCTTTACAAATTGCTGCTGGCCGAAATTGCAGGGCACAGGGGCATGCTCGATACTTCGATCGAGTATTACCTGGACCTGGCGCGCCATACCAGGGACCATCGGATTGCAGAGCGGACCGCGCGCATCGCGGTTTACGCCCGGGACGATGCTGCAGCCCTTGCCGCGGCCCGGCTATGGGTGGAACTGGACCCGCGCAATCCGGACCCTCACCAGGTGCTGGCAATCATGAAATTGCGCGCTGGCGACCTGGAACAGTCCGCAGAGCACCTGCAGGATATTTTCGCGTATTCGGAAGGGGAAGCGGACGAGAAGTTATGGATGATTGCCAACCTGCTGGGAAGTGAAAAAGACAAGGACGCGGTGCTGGAGGTGATGGAGAAACTGGTTGCATCGCAGGATAGCTCCCCCGGCGCCCTGTATGCTTTCGCGCATGTCGCGGCCAGGCTGGAAGACCTGGAGCGCTCAAGGGAACTGCTTGAGGATACGCTGGCCCTGGCGCCGGATAATGACAACGCAGCGCTCAGCTATATCTCCATCCTGCAACGTATGGGCCGGGAACAGGAAGCATTGTCATGGCTGGAAAAGAAGCTGGCGATGAACGGTGAGAGTGATTTCAACCTGCGCATGGCTTATGCAAGGCTGCTGATGGAGGTCAGGCAATTCGGCAAGGCGCTGGACCAGTTCGAACTGCTGGTCGACCGGGAACCCGAAAATATAGATGTCCTGTATGCCCTTGGATTGTTGTACCTGCAGAGCAACCGTCTTGACGAGGCAGAAACGCTTTTCACAAAACTATCGGTCCAGGAACACCTGACGGACACCTCCAATTACTATCTCGGACGCATCGCAGAGGAAAAACGGCTCTATGACGAAGCCGGCGCCTGGTACCAGGGCGTATATAAAGGCGAACACTATTTTGATGCCCAGGTGAGACTCGCCATGCTGCTGGCGCGAAACGGGCAGGTGGACGAGGCGCGCAACCACCTTCAATCCATTCGGTCCAGGAGCGGGCAACAGGCGCTGGTCATAGTCCAGGCTGAGGGCGATTTGCTGATCCAGGCAGGACGTTACGAAGAAGCTATCACAGTCTACACAGAAGCGCTTGAAGACGGATACAACCCCGATCTGTTATACGCCCGGGCCATGGCTGCGGAAAAAACAGGCAGGCTGGACTTACTGGAAAAGGATCTCAGGTCCATACTCGAGCGCGAACCGGATCACGCCCAGGCGCTCAACGCATTGGGGTACACCCTGGCCGACGCCACCGACAGGCATGCGGAGGCATACGAATTGATTAAAAAAGCCCTGGAACTGCGCCCGAATGATTTCTATATCCTGGACAGCATGGGTTGGGTCCTGTACCGGCTGGGACGCCTGGATGAAGCCATCGATTACCTCAGGAAGGCCCTCAATATCAGGCAGGACCCGGAAATCGCCGCCCACCTGGGCGAGGTGCTCTGGGTCAGGGGCGAGAGGGAACAGGCGAAAGAAGTCTGGGAAACGGCCCTGCAGCAGACCCCCGAAGATACACGACTGCTGGATGTGATTGAACGTTTCAGCCCTTGAAAACCGACCGCGCGTCACTCCCGCCTCCCCCCTTGTCATTCCTGCCCCCCCTCTCGTCATTCCTGCACAGGCAGGAATCCAGTCAATTAAACCATCGCATCTTGCGACCCTTTATTCCAGGCCCTGTCACAGCAATTCTGCTGCTGGCAATCTCCCTGTCGGCCTGCGTACAGGCGCCGGTTGAAAACAGGGTCACTCCCTCATGGGATGCCCGCATGGATGAACTGAAGGGGTTGGAAACCTGGAACCTGAAGGGCAGGATAGCGGTGCGCACGCCCGACGAATCGGGCTCGGGCTCCTTGCATTGGGCGCAACGCCGGGACGAATATGACCTCCGTGTGATTGCCCCGTTCTCCGGTGGCGTGTATGAACTGTCCGGCACTGCCGGCACTGTCTCGTTACGTTCCCCGGACAACAGCCTGTTACAGGCCGGAGACGCGGAGTCCCTGCTGTATGAGGCGGCGGGATGGCGCTTGCCGGTGTCCGAAATGGTCTTCTGGATAAGAGGCATTCCGGCCCCGTCCCTGCAGGTGGACCGGTTGCTGCTTGACGGGGAAAACAGGGTGAGCGAGTTGAGCCAGGGCGGCTGGTCCATACGTTATAAAAGATACACCGGGGTCGGCGGCGTCAGCATGCCGGCAAGACTGGACCTGGAAAACGGAGAGGTGAGAGTGCGCCTGTCCGTCAGGGAATGGAACCTGGACCGATGATGTCAGAACCCTGGCCGGCTCCGGCAAAGATAAACCATTTCCTGCATGTCACCGGGCGCCGGGACGACGGCTACCACCTGTTGCAGACCGTGTTCCAGTTCCTGGACCTGGCCGATGAGTTACGGATTACCGTAACCGGCGATGGCCGGATCAGGTGCCAGCGGAATTACCGGCAGGTGGCGGAACACGACGATCTGGTAGTCAAAGCGGCAAAACTGCTTCAGGAGCTTGGCGGCAGTTCCAAGGGCGCTGATATACAGGTCGATAAAAACATCCCCATCGGCGGTGGACTGGGGGGCGGCAGCTCCGATGCGGCGACGACCCTGGTAGCCCTGAACTGCCTGTGGGACACCGGTCTGACGACGGATCAGGTCGCTGAGGCAGGTCTGAGCCTGGGCGCCGACGTCCCGGTATTCGTACGCGGGTTCGCCGCCTGGGGAGAAGGGGTTGGAGAGCAACTGGAACCCGTGGAACTGCCTGAAGACTGGTATCTGCTGATCTACCCCAACGTCCCGGTCGCGACCGCGCAAATATTCAATGCCCCTGAACTGGAACGCGCAACACCCAGGGTCACGCTTCACGACTTCCTGGAGGGAAGATGC
Organism: Gammaproteobacteria bacterium; assembly: GCA_022826885.1. GTDB lineage: Bacteria > Pseudomonadota > Gammaproteobacteria > Eutrophobiales > Eutrophobiaceae > JAAXHV01. Next base: position 135,843 of record JAJDUB010000020.1, on the reverse strand, counting down.
CGCAATGACTGCGAACCGGTAGTGCGCCGGCTCTGTCCCGAAGTGTCCGCGGCGCTGGACTGGCTCAATGCCCGGGCAAAAGCCCGCCTATCCGGTACCGGGGCAAGCGTGTTCGCCGCGTTTCCGGAGCAGGAGCAGGCCGCAAGTCTCCTGGAAGAGCTACCGGCCATCTGGCAGGGGTTTGTAACCCGGGGACGCAACCGGTCTCCGCTGATGGAGAGGCTTGTCCGGGAAAATGAAGGATGACTATTGAAGGAAGTGTTTTAAATTGGCAGTGAATTCACCCTCCCCCAAACCCTACCTCTCCAAATCCCGCCTGATCTCGGCTTGGCAGTGCAGGAAGAAACTGCACCTGGAGGCGCATCACCCGGAATTGGCCGAGACGAGTTCCATGGCGGAGTCGTTGTTTGCCGCCGGGAACCAGGTGGGTGAGGTAGCCAAACAGGTATTCGGTTCGGGGGACGGGGTAGAAATACCCTATACCCCGGAACTGGGCGAAGCCTTGAGAGAAACGGCTGAGCTTATCGCTAACGGACATGACAAGCCGATTTACGAAGCCACGTTTCAGTATGATGGTGTACTGGCCCGCGCCGATGTCCTGCTGCCGGTCAAAGGCGGAGGCTGGCGCGCAATCGAAGTGAAAGCGGCCGCCAGCGTCAAGCCCCACCATGAATTGGACTGCGCCATCCAATACTGGGTGCTCAGGAACGCCGGCCTGGATCTCAGGACAATATCCCTTGCCCACGTGGACACTGCGTTTGTGTATGAAGGCGGCGCTGACTACCGCGGCCTGCTGGTTGAAGAAGACCTGACAGCCAGGGCGCGGCAACTCCAGGACGAGGTGGTTGAATTGATCAGCGCAGCCCGAAGCGCCATTGCCGGCGCGGTCCCGGAAATGCCGGTCGGCGGCCACTGTTACAGCCCCTATGAGTGCGCGTTCATGTCCCATTGCTGGCCGGCGCAGGCAGAGTACCCGGTCATGGGCCTGGGCGGCAATAAGGCGGAACTGGCTGACTGGGTCAACGCCGGCTGTCGCGATATCAGAGACGTAGACGCAGCCGCGCTCACCACTGAGACACGCTTGCGCATTCACGCGGCAACGCATAAAGGGGAGGCAGAGGTATCAGTGGACGCGCAACAGGTCTTCGACCAGTTAGGATACCCGCGCTATTACCTGGATTTTGAGACAATAGGACCTGCCGTGCCCTTCTGGGCGGGGATGCGTCCTTATCAATTCGTACCGGTACAGTGGTCGTGCCATGTTGACTACGGCGCCACCGAAGGCGGGGTTGAGGATATCCGCCACCACGAGTTCCTGGATTTGTCTGGCGACCCACCGATGCGCGCGCTGGCGGAAAGACTGGTTGAATGCCTGGGGTCGAGCGGGCCGGTGTTTATGTATACAAACTATGAGAAACGCGTCATCAACAGCCTGGCCGGGATGTTTCCGGACCTGGCGGCGCCCCTGGCGGGGATCGTCGAACGCCTGGTCGACCTGCACCCCATAGTCAGGCAGCATTACTACCACCCGAAGATGCTGGGGTCATGGTCCATAAAAGCGGTCTCGCCGACTGTTGCCCCGGAAATGGATTATTCGGAGTTGGCGGGCATTGCCGAGGGAATGGCTGCAGCCGACGGCTATATCGAAGCGATCAACCCCGAAACCACCCCGGCAAGAAAAACGGAACTTGAAGAACAATTACTGCGCTATTGCCGGTTTGATACCGAAGCCATGGTCAGCATTGTCCGGTTTTTGACCAATGCAGGGTAGACTGATACGCTGGAAAGAGTACCGGATACAGGGGAACCGATAACCACGCCATGAACAACTTTTTTTCTGTGCTGGCAGTTTGTTTGTTGCTGATGAGCACGGCTGCGAAAGCCGCGGGACCCGATGCGGCGACGCAGGCGCTGATTGAACAACTGCGCCTTGTAGAAGCGGAACAACCCGTGCGCGAGTCGCCCGGGTGGAAAAGGCCGGAAAAAATCGTCGTGATGATACCTTCCGCACGCTGGGGCGTGCGCGATGAACTGCTGGAGTCGTTGGAAAAAGTCAGCGACGGCATTGAAATCGTCACGGTGACCGGTCAGGACTTTACCGATGAGAAAGTCGCTATCCTTCAAGAAGCAGAAGTGATTCTGGGCATCTGCAGCCCGCAACTGATCAGGACAGCAAAAAAGTTGCACTGGCTGCAGTATTTCGGCACCGGCGTTGACCGCTGCCTGATGTCTCCGGAGGCGCAGGGCGCCGATTTTATCCTGACGAATGCACAACACACCGCGGGTCCGCCCATCGCGGAACACGTCATTGCCATGCTCATGACGCTGACCCGCAACCTGCAGTATTTTCATCATTTGCAGCAGGAACAGGTATGGCAGCGGCCGCCTGATACGCCTTCCCCGATGATTGAAATCGGTGGGAAAACCATGCTGGTAGTGGGGCTGGGGGGTATCGGGACCGAGGTCGCAAGGCGGGCGGCGGCGCTGGGGATGCGGGTCATCGCCACGCGCCGGTCCGTCCGGGAGGGACCGGACTTTGTCGAGTACGTGGGCCTGTCTGATGAACTGCTGGAACTGGCCGCACAAGCGGACGTGGTCGTCAATACCCTGCCCCTGACTCGGGAAACGACGGGTATATTCGGCAGGGAATTCTTTGCCGCGGTAAAACAGGGCGCTTACTTTATCAGTATCGGACGCGGAAAGAACACCGATAACGCAGAACTGATCGCCGCGCTGAAGAACGGCAGACTGGCCGGAGCGGGCCTGGACGTCACCGACCCTGAACCCCTTACCAAAGGCCACGAGTTGTGGTCTCTTCCCAATGTCATTATCACGCCCCATATCTCGTATATGACCGACCGGGGCTTTGAGCGCAACCGCCTCGTCATCACGGAAAACCTGCGCCGCTACATCAACGGCGAGCGCATGTTGAACGTGGTGGATATCGAGCGGGGCTATTGAACACAAGCCGTACCTGCCCACAAATCCGGCTACATGTCCATTACAACGTCGATATCTTCAGCCGGCGGTTCCGGCGTCTGCAAGAGTGAGATCACGATAAAGCTGATCATGGACACCAGCAGCGCAATAAACCCGCCATGAATGCCCCAGGGTATTTCTATGGCGAACAGTTCCAGTGACAGGTTGAGCGCCAGGCTGATGATGATGGATGCGCATGCAGCAGCGGCGGTAGCCCGTTTCCAGTTCAGACCCAGGGCTACCACCGGCACGATCGCAGCCGCGAAGGTGCTCCAGCCGAAGACCCCGAGGATGGCCACCAGCCGTTCATTCACGTAATAGGAAAACAGGGCGAAGCCTGCGGCGATTACGGAGAGCAATATGGTAACTACCCGCGCCCAGAACAGTTCATTCTTCACCGCATGGCCGCGTACGGCTATCGGGATATCGTGAATTACGGCGGCGGTCCCCACGTTCAGGAAACCATCCGCGGTAGACATGATCGCCGCAAACAACGCGGCAAAGACGATGCCGGCCAGTACGGGGTTGGCGTAGAACTGCAGAAATTCGGCCGCAGCCATATCGGGCGAACCCAGCGGTGCGTGAGCGCCCTGGATTACCAGTGCCCGCATGGCAAATCCGAGCATGATCCACAACAGCCCGGACAAGGCGTAGCCGAGGATCGATGCAGGGAGAACATAACGGTTGTCGGCAAGATTCCGCGTCATCATCATCTTGGTGATGATGTGCGGCTGCCCGGCCAGTCCCAGTCCGAACACGAAATACCAGGACAGCGCGCAGATGATGCCCTCGGTACCGAACGGTCCGATTGCCGCGGGGTCATCCTCGTACAGGACCCGGGAAGCCCCGGCAAGGTTGCCGTCAAACACCGCGTAAACGGTAAACATGATAAGTATCCCTGCCACTGCCATGGCGAACCCCTGTATCACGTCGGTATATACGGAAGCGATGATACCGCCCGTGACGCAATAAAAGATCAGTACCGCGGAAGAAACCGCCATACAGAACAACAGGCTGGTTGAGCCGAACCAGCCGACGCTGTTGATGATGGATTGCATGACTACGGCCATGGCCAGGATCTGGACGGCCAGGTAACCCATCACCCCAAGCAGTATGGCCAGGGCGGTTAAAAACCGCGCGTGATTGCTGTTGTAACGGGCCGCGACGATGCCCGGCAGGGAGACGTTGTCACGCAGTTCCGCGATCAGACGGATCCGCTTGGAAACCAGGAAAAATCCCATCGTGAAACCGGCCGTGGACACGATGACCATGAAGGCGGAACTCATCCCCATCGAATAAACCAGTCCCGGCCCGCCGACAAACCCGAAACCGCTCAGGGTGCTGGAAAAAATGGCGCAGGTAAGCACAATCGGACCCAGGGACCGGCCCGCCATGAAGAAGTCTTTTGTTGATCGTGTGCGCCGCATGGCCCACAGACCGAAGCCGATACACATTCCCAGGTACAGGACCAGGAACAGCAGGATAATCGGGTTGCGCCAGGTCTCCATCATGACCGTTTGCTTTCCAGGAGTTCCCGAAAGGTTTTTTCATCTTCCGGCGTGTATATCCAGCGCCTGAACCCGAGGATATAGATTAATGAGAACGACACCGGGGCTATCCACAGACCCAGCAGCATGACGAGGGTCGGCAAGGGGAACGCAACGATAACCATGGGGTCGCCTGTGAGCAGGTATTGCCGGAACAGGTACATCAAAAACGACCACATACCCAATACCAGCAGCGTCGCCAGTGTATGGGCCGTCAATAACAGTCTGTCGCGTTTTGCCGGCCGTACCCCGAGATAGACCAGAACGCTGATGATCAGGTAGATCAATACGCCAAGCAAATAACCCACACCGAAGACCGGGTCACTCTGTTGGCGGATATCGCCAACCTGGCGCATGCCATCCACGGTATGGTGGGCCATGCCATGACCGTTGATCGGTTCGGGGATGTACAGAATCCATGCGCACAACGCGAGCAGGGAGGCCAGCAGACCGAGCAGTACAAGGATGGGACGCATGGAGTTCACCGGAAAATGATACTTCATGTTGAACATGGATGAACAGGATAGACAAGATAAAAAATGCGCTATAGTTATGGGATGATGACTTTACTTTGGAGAACCTGATGGCTGGAGGATGGTCACGAGACGGGGCGGTACAGGAACAGATCGACGCCAGTATTGAAGACGCGGTAAGACAGGCGCGCAGTAATATTCCTGAAGGTAAAAGTCATGATTGGTGTGAGGAATGCGGGGAAAAGATTCCTGCAGCGCGGCGGCAGGCTGTCCCGGGTGTGCGATTTTGTGTCACCTGCCAGGCAACTCATGACAGGGAACAGATCTCGCTGAGAGGTTATAACCGGCGCGCCAACAAGGACAGCCAACTACGCTGACAGTTGTGTTATACTGCAAAATTCGCCGCCGTTCTCCGTCGCAATCTCATTGAAGAAACCTCTTGTCAGGTCGGAGTTTCTTCAGGTTATGGCGTTGAACCGCAGTGCGCCGAAGTTCGCGTGTTTTAATGGGGCGTAGCCAAGTGGTAAGGCACAGGGTTTTGATCCCTGCATTCCCAGGTTCGAATCCTGGCGCCCCAGCCAGATAACCGTTAACTATCCGCAGGGAATATCTATGTCATTAGTCGATGTGATGCTGTTTTCCGGAAACGCCAACCCGGCCCTGGCGGCAGATATTGCGCGCAACCTGAACATGCCCGTGGGCAAGATTGATGTAGGCCGCTTCAGCGACGGGGAGATCATGGTGGAGATCGCCGAAAATGTGCGCGGGCGTAACGTGTTTATCCTGCAGTCCCTGTGTACGCCGGCCAATGACAACCTGATGGAGTTGCTGGTCATGGCGGATGCTCTGAGGAGAGCATCGGCCGAGCGGGTCACGGCAGTGATCCCCTACATGGGCTATGCCCGCCAGGATCGCAGGTCGAGGTCCGCCAGGGTGCCCATCACGGCCAAGGTAGTGGCGGATATGATTGGGATCATGGGGATATCCAGGGTCTTGACAGTGGACCTGCACGCCGATCAGATCCAGGGGTTTTTCGATATGCCGCTGGACAACGTATACGCGTCCCCGGTGTTGATGGGTGATATATGGAAACACAAGTACGAAAGACAAATCGTGGTGTCACCCGACGTGGGCGGTGTGGTCCGGGCACGTGCCATCGCCAAGCAACTGGACGATACGGACCTGGCCATTATCGATAAACGCAGGCCGAAGGCGAACGAGGCGGAGGTAATGAATATCATCGGTGACGTGAAAGACCGCACCTGCATTATAGTCGATGATATGGTGGATACGGCAGGCACATTGTGCAAGGCTTCAAATGCCCTGAAGGAATTCGGCGCCCACAGGGTAGTAGCGTATTGTACACACCCGGTGCTGTCCGGCAAGGCGCTGGAAAATATCAGATCTTCGGAACTGGATGAACTGGTCGTCACGGATACCATCCCGTTGCGCGACGCTGCCGCCGAATGTGGTAAAATCCGCCAACTCAGCGTTGCGACGATGCTTGCGGAAAGTATCCGCCGGATTTCCGAGGGAGAATCGCTGAGTTCAATGTTTATTGATTGAGAGTGATGAAATGCAAGCTTACGAACTAAGGGCAGAGTCCCGGACCAAACTGGGAAAGGGCGCAAGCCGTCGCCTGCGGCGTTCGGGCAGAATTCCCGGCACCGTTTACGGCGCCAGTAAAGAGCCCCAGTCTATTTCGTTGTCTCATGACGAGGTGTTGCACCAGCTCGATCATGAGGCTTTTTACTCGAGCGTCCTGACGCTCAATGTGGATGCGCAGAGTGAACAGGTAGTAGTAAAGGATTTACAAAGACATCCTTATAAACCTGACATTCTGCATATCGATTTTCAGCGCATAGATGAGAAACAGAAAATCACCATGCGGGTGCCGCTTCATTTTCTCAATGAGCAGCAATGTGTGGGTGTAAAGAGCGGCGGCGGAGTCATAAGCCGCATCATGACCGAGCTGGAAATCAGTTGTCTGCCCAGGGATCTGCCTGAATACATCGATGTGGACCTGGCAAACGTAAACCTGGGCGAATCCGTGCATCTCAGCGATATCGTCCTGCCCGAAGGAGTGGAAATTTATGCGTTGCTGTCCGGCGGAGACGCTTCGGCATCGGTGGCGACCGTGAGCCTGCCTAAAGGAATCCTCGAAGAGGAGGAAGAGGAAGAAGAAGAGATGGAGGAAGGACTGGAAGAGATGGAGCCGGAGGCAACGGAACAGACAGAGGACGAATAGAGATCGAACGGTCCGCTCTGAAGCTCATTGCGGGCCTGGGTAATCCCGGCGCGGATTATTCGGCAACGCGCCACAACGCTGGCTTCTGGTTTGTCGACAGGCTTGCTGAGGAACACAAGGTCCGGTTTGCGACCGATAAAAAGTTTTTCGGTGAGCTTGCCCAAATCAGGTCTCCGGACGTGGATTGCCTCCTTTTCAAGCCGGCAACGTATATGAACAGCAGCGGACGCGCGCTCCGGGCCGTTGCCGATTATTACCGGATAGAAACCGCCGGGATCCTGGTTGTCCACGATGAGATAGATCTGGATGCCGGCGTGATTCGCCTGAAAACAGGCGGCGGCCATGGCGGCCACAAGGGGCTGCGGGACATCAGTGAAAAACTTGGCGACAGCGACTACCTGAGATTGAGAATAGGCGTCAGCCATCCGGGGGACAAGACCCGGGTGCTGGCGCATGTGCTGGGCAGGCCTGACGGCGGCGATACGGAATTGATCGGCAGCGCAATAGATAAAGGCCTGGAGGCCCTGCCCCTGTTGTTCGCAGGTGAGCCCGACAAGGCCATGACCCGCCTGCACACGCAACAAGAAAGCTGATGGGATTCAAATGCGGGATCGTGGGATTGCCCAACGTGGGCAAGTCCACCCTGTTCAATGCCTTGACCCGCGCCGGGGTGAGTGCCGAAAATTACCCCTTTTGCACCATCGAACCTAATACCGGCATTGTTCCGGTGCCCGACCCCCGGTTACAGGCAATCGCCCGAATAGTCAGGCCGGAACGGGTTGTTCCTGCCCATGTGGAGTTTGTCGACATCGCCGGCCTGGCGGCCGGCGCTTCAAGAGGAGAAGGGCTCGGCAACAAATTTCTCGGGCATATTCGCGAGACCCACGCCATAGCCCAGGTATTGCGCTGCTTTGAGGATGACAATATTACCCATGTCAGCGGCAGGATAGATCCGCTTGCCGACCTGGATGTAATCCATACGGAACTGTCCCTGGCAGACCTGGAAACCTTGCAGCGGGCTTCGCAAAAAGCTGAAAAAGTCGCGAAGACCGGTGACGGGCCGGCGGCGCAACGCTGTGAGTTACTGGCCTCCCTGGCCGCGCATATCGATACGGGCGCGCCTGCCAGGTCATTGCCTGCGGGCGCCGCCGAGCGTGACCTGGCCAGCGAACTGGGCTTGCTGACGGAAAAAAGCATGCTGTATATCGCCAACGTGGAGGAAACCGGAATCACGGCCAACCTATGGCTGGACCGACTGGCGCGCCGCGCCGCAACGGACGGCGCCGGGTTAATCGCCATATCCGCCGTGATCGAGACCGAGATCGGCGAACTGGACGAAGCGGGCAAAACGGAATTTCTGGGTGACCTTGGTTTATCCGAACCCGGTTTGAACCGGTTGGTCCGCGCCGGTTACGACATATTGGGACTGCACACCTTTTTTTCCACGATGTCTCGTGAAGTCCGGGCCTGGACCATCAGGAAGGGAACCGGTGCCGCCGGCGCCGCCGGCGTCATCCACACGGATTTCGAGAAGGGTTTCATCCGGGCAGAGGTCGTCGCCTATGATGATTTCATTGAACACCAGGGCGAACAGGGCGCAAAAAATGCTGGCAAGTGGCGCCTTGAAGGAAAGGACTACATCGTCCGGGACGGCGACGTGGTCCTGTTCCGGTTTAACGTCTGATAGCCGCGCTGTTCCAAGTTCTATATAATCCGCGCTTATGTCCGATTACGTTATTGCCCCATCGATACTGTCTGCCGATCTGGCCCGGCTGGGCCGGGAAGTGGAAGCGGTCGTTGCGGCCGGCGCCGATTACATCCACGTGGACGTGATGGATAACCACTACGTGCCCAACCTGACGTTCGGCCCGGTGGTCGTGCGCGCCCTGCGGGATTATGGGATAACTGCGCCCATGGACGTGCACCTGATGATCGAACCGGTGGACCGGATCATCCCGGAGTTCGCCGCGGCCGGGGCCGATATCATCACCTTCCACCCGGAGGCGAGCCGCCACGTCGACCGCACCCTGCAACTGGTAAAAGATCAAGGTTGCCGCGCCGGGCTGGTGTTCAATCCGGCAACGCCGCTGGACCATGTCCTGCACGTCATCGACAAGATTGACATGATATTGATCATGTCCGTCAACCCCGGTTTCGGCGGACAGGGGTTCATTCCAGCCGCGCTGGACAAGTTACGGGCCGCAAGAGATATCATCGACGCGTCCGGCAGGGATATCCGGCTTGAGATCGATGGCGGTGTGAAAGTGGATAACATCGCGGAAATCGCCGCTGCCGGGGCGGATACGTTTGTAGCCGGCTCGGCTGTGTTCGGCAGTGATGATTATGCCGGTGTAATCGGCGCGATGAGGCAGGAATTAGCCCGGGCCGGGTGAGAATCGATGTTGTTGATGATCGATAATTACGATTCCTTTACCTACAACCTGGTCCAGTACTTCGGCGAACTGGACCAGGAAGTGAGCGTATACCGGAATGATCAGATTACCCTGGAGCAAATCCGCGAACTGGAACCGGAACATATCGTGATTTCGCCCGGACCCTGTACCCCGAATGAAGCCGGGATATCTGTTGCCGTGATCAATGAGTTCATGGATAAGATCCCCATTCTGGGAGTGTGCCTGGGACACCAGAGCATCGGGCAGGCGCTGGGAGGGCGCATAGTTCACGCCGACCGAATCATGCACGGCAAGACGTCCGATATCCATCACCGGAATTCGGATGTGTTCAGCGGCCTGGAAAGTCCGTTTGTGGCGACCCGTTACCATTCCCTGGTGATTGAGCAGGCATCACTGCCCGATTGCCTGGAAATTACGGCCTGGACCCGGACGGAAAGCGGGGACATTGACGAGATCATGGGGGTAAGGCATAAGGATCTTCCCGTTTACGGGGTGCAGTTTCACCCTGAATCGATCCTGACGACGTTCGGCCATGACCTGCTCAGGAACTTTCTGCAGATGGACGTGCATTGATGAATTTCCGGTCCGCCTTGAACGAAGTCATCAACGGCGGCGACCTGCCCGATTCCACCATGCGGGCCGTCATGCAGGACATGATGTCCGGGAAGCTGACGGATGCGCAAATCGGCGGGTTCCTGGTGGCCCTGCGGATGAAAGGCGAGACCATTGAGGAAATCAGCGCGGCGGCGGCGGTTATGCGTGAATTTGCCGTGAGGGTGCACGTCGACCATCCGCACCTGGTCGACATAGTCGGCACGGGTGGCGACGGCGCGCGTACATTCAATATTTCCACCGCTGCCTCGTTCGTCATCGCGGCCGCCGGAGGGAAGGTCGCAAAGCACAATAACCGTTCCATTTCCGGCATTTCCGGCAGCGCCGACGTGCTGGAGCAGGCCGGCGTCAAGCTGGGACTGAAACCGGAGCACGTGGCGGACTGCATCAACCGGATCGGCGTGGGTTACATGTTCGCCCCTGCCCACCATCCGGCAACCCGGTACGCGGCGGGGCCGCGCCGGGAACTGGCGACGCGCAGCATATTCAACCTGCTGGGTCCGTTGACGAACCCGGCCTACGTCAAACGCCAGTTGATTGGTGTGTACCAGGCGGACATGCTGGATGTATTTGCCCGGGTGCTGCAACGGCTGGGCAGTGAGCACAGCATGGTGGCGCGCTCCCTGGACGGGCTTGATGAGATCAGCAACTCGTCTGCAACCGAGGTGGTCGAACTCAAGGACGGGCATATCGCCAAATACCAGGTAACGCCGCAACAATTCGGAATACAACCTGGGGCCTTGTCAGACCTGATCATCAACAGCGCCGAAGAAAGCCGCGACATGATGCTGTCGGTGCTCGAGGATAACCCGGGGCCGGCCAGAGATGTCGTATTGCTCAACGCCGGCGCCGCCATTTACGTGGCCGGCCTCACGCCGGACATGGAACAGGGGGTCGAACTCGCCGGGCAGGCCATTGCCTCGGGACAGGCATTGAAAAAATTACAGGAGCTTGCGTCCCTGACCACCCGGCTGGCGGGCTGACTAATCACTCTCCGGGGACAGATTTTTAATCAGTCCCCTCTCGGGGATAATTACAGTGAATACAACTGACATCCTGGCGACCATACTGGAATACAAGCGGGAGTGGGTGGCCGCAAGAAAAGAGTCGCTGCCCCTGGAACAACTGAAGCGGGAGATTGGGGATATCGGTCCTTGCCGGGGGTTTTACAACTCCGTGCGCACAGCGATTGAAAACGGCCGGCCCGCGGTCATCGCCGAGATCAAGAAGGCCTCCCCCAGCAAGGGCGTCATCCGGCCGGATTTCGACCCGGCCGGACTTGCCCAAACCTATACCGAAGCGGGCGCCGTGTGCCTCTCCGTACTGACCGATGAGCAGTTTTTCCAGGGTTCGGACCTGCACCTGCAACAGGCCGGGGCAACAACCCGCCTGCCGGTATTGCGCAAGGATTTCATCATCGACCCGTACCAGGTCTACGAGGCAAGAGCCATCGGTGCGGACTGCATATTGCTGATCGTGGCGGCGCTGGACGATGCGCGCATGCAGGACCTTGCGGCAACCGCGGCCGGTATCGGCCTTGACGTACTGGTGGAAGTACACAACCGCGAAGAACTGGAACGCGCATTATTGCTGCGAACGCCCCTCATAGGAATTAACAACCGTGACCTGCATACTTTTGAAACGTCATTGCAGACAACCCTGGACCTGATGCCGGACATGTTCCCGGACCGGACCGTGGTAACGGAAAGCGGCATACACAGCCGTGCGGATATCGAACTCATGCGCAGCCGTGACGTGCATGCCTTTCTGATCGGTGAAGCGTTACTGAGGGCCGACGACCCCGGCGCGCAACTGCGAGAATTGATTGGTTAGTCGCCTTTCAGGCCGAACAGGTCGTCAAGTTCCTGCCTGGCCTGATCTGCAGTTGCGGATGTTGCGCTTGCCCCTTCCCCCGTATCAAGACCGAACAGGTCATTCAGGTCCGCAGCAGCCACGTCGGCTTCAGAATGGTCAGCGGGTTCCCAGGCCTCCGGGTTTAGCTCGAGGTAATCACAGAAATTCGGCCTGTCCTTGTCCTTGACCGCGTCGGCGACCGGTTCACGGCACTGTTTAGCAACCCGGGGATCATAAAACCGGCACATCCTGCATACATGCAGCGCGGCCTCGCAGGCCTTGCAGTGAGCGCTCCTGGACAGGGGCATCAGCAGGTAATCCAGGCCGGCGCCGCATTTCCAGCATTTCAGGTTTTCCGGTATGGTCTGCATTCTTGACCCCATCTATCCTAACTGAAGAACAGCAGTTTGACGATGATCAGCGCCAGCACGGTATTCAGCGCCAGCCTGATGATCCGCTCGCCCTGGGCGACCTGCACGTGCGCGCTGAGCCATGCCCCGATGGAGGTGCCGGCGGCCAGGGTAAGGCCCAGGATCCAGAACAGTTCCACCTGCCAGGCAAATACGAGCAGCGCGGCCGTGGTGTACACGGTGATGATGAAGCTCTTGTGCATATTCACCCGCACCAGGTCCAGGCCCAGGGTCTTGTACAGGATCGGCATGAACAGAAAACCCGCTCCGACCTGGATGAACCCGCCGTAAATCCCCAGGACAGCCATCAAAACATGGGCGAGTACCAGGCGCGGCTTCCGGGGTGGCGCCCCGGTATATTCCGGAGTCTGTTTTTGCGTCGCCATGACCAGCATTACGACCAGCATGATGACGGCGAGAATCCGGTTGAACAAAACCCCTTCGAGACGCACCGCGACAAGGGCGCCGGCCACCGCGCCGGGCACCGCAGCCAGGGCCAGGGTGAGGCTGAGTTTGAAATCGGAATAGCCTTTTCTGAAGAATGCGACGACCGCGGTAGCCATCTGCGCCAGTATGGCTATCCGGTTGGTGCCGTTGGCCACCGGCGCCGGCACTCCCAGGAACAGCATGACGGGGAGGGTTAACAGCGACCCGCCGCCGGCCATCACGTTCACGAAGCCGACCATGATGCCGATGAGAAAAAGTATTGCGTAGTGCCAGATTTCCATGGATATCAGCGCCCGGCGATTTACCCGGACGGGTCAGTCCTGTTTGCCATAATCCCTGAATTTTTCCAGGTTGACGTTCATCTCTGCCTCGTCCAGCAGCGCGGGAGTCCCGGCCATGCGGCTGAACAGGTATTGTTTTGCCAGTTCCTCCACGAGTTGCGCCATTTTGAAGGCGGACTCCACGTCCTCACCCAGCGCAATCACCCCGTGATTGGCCAGCAGGCAGGCCTGGCGCCCGGCCAGCGCAGCCAGGGCGTGGTCGGACAGGGACTGGGTGCCGAAGGTGGCGTACTCGGCGCAGCGGATGGAGGAGCCGCCCGCGCCGGCGACCATGTAGTGAAACGCAGGCAGGCCCCCGCGTGTGCAGGACAGCGCGGTGGCGCATGGAGAATGGGTATGGACGATGGCGTCTACATCCGCGCGTGCGGCATAGATATCCTGGTGGAAACGCCATTCACTCGACGGTTTCAGGTCACCCTCGGCACGGTTGCCGTGCAGGTCCATGGTGACGATATCCGCGGAAGAAAGCTTCTCGTAGTCCATCCCTGTAGGCGTGATCAGGTAGCCTTGATCAATCCTGGCGCTGACGTTGCCGGCCGTGCCGACGCCCAGTTGATATTTATGCAGGGACCGGGCGGCCGCTATGACGGCCTCGCGTAAAGATGTATGATCCATGAGGATAAGGAACCTGTGACCTGATCAGAGTTTCCATAATAGTATGGAAGTTCTGAAACCGGAACCACATATTATTCGACGGTGGTGGGAATATGAAAAACAAGTCTCTGCAGTTCTGTGCCTTGCTCCTGTGTTTTTGCCTGGGCGCCTGCGCCTCCCCGGACGATCCGGCGCAACCGTTCAACGCGTACAGGATGGTTGACCTGACTCATGTCCTGCACGAGCAGATGCCGTTCTGGCCGGGCACCGGGTCCTTCGAAATTGAACGTCTGGCCGACTATGATGTGGGTTACCGGATGCATCGTTTTTCCATGTGGGAGAACAACGGCACCCATATCGATGCACCGGCGCATTTCATAGAAGGGGGGTCCTCCGTTAACGAAATGGGCCTGGACGACCTGGTCTTACCCGTTGCGGTCATCGACGCCAGGGAACAGGCGGCGCGGGACCCTGACTATCGATTATCCGTGGAGGACATACTGGCGTGGGAGGAACGGAACGGACGAATCCAGCCGGACAGCCTCGTGGTCATGAACACGGGTTGGCATAAAAGGTTTTCTGATTCGAAAGCCTATGTCAACCAGGACGAGCAAGGCGTGCTGCATTTCCCCGGGTTTTCCGTGGCGGCCGCCGAGTTGCTGGTGGAGCGGGACGTAGCCGGGGTCGGCATAGATACCCTGAGCCTGGACCCCGGCAACGATTTGAGTTTTCCCGTGCACAGGATCATTCTGGGGGCCGGAAAGTTCCAGGTCGAAAACCTGAATAACCTGGATACCCTGCCTGCCGCAGGCGCCGTTGCCGTTATTGGCGTACTGCCGGTTAAGGACGCCTCCCAGGCCCAGGCCAGGATCTTCGCGTTCATGGAATGAAATAATGGCGCGATTGCAAAAGCGCAAACAGGGAACGGCAACCAGCGCGTTCGGGACACCCGGCAGGATCAGCCATGATGCCTCGAAATTTTACGGCGCCAGGCTGTATGAAGGATTGGACAGCGGCGGGAAAGTGAAGCATGTTGAGAGCACCGTTCCCCCGGAGTATTTGAACAGGGTCTTCTGCAAATCCAGTGAGGCGATGGATGAACTGCCCGACAACAGCGTGCACCTGATGATTACTTCGCCGCCCTATAATGTTTCCAAAGAGTACGACGAGGATTTAAGCCTCGATGAGTACCTGGCGTTGCTCAATGCCGTCTGGCGGGAAACCTACAGGGTTCTGGTTCCAGGGGGGCGGGCCTGTGTCAACGTTGCCAATCTTGGGCGCAAGCCTTACATCCCGTTGCATAGCTATATCATCCAGGGAATGCAGGACATCGGTTTTCTCATGCGCGGGGAGATTCTCTGGAACAAGGGTTCCAGCGCCAGTACCTCCACCGCCTGGGGCAGTTGGCAGTCGGCGGCGAACCCGGTTCTGAGGGATGTTCACGAGTACATCCTGGTTTTTTCCAAGGACTCGTTTTCAAGAAAAAGGGGAGACAAAGAGAACACGATCAAAAAAGAGGAATTTCTCGAATGGACCAAAAGCGTCTGGGACTTTCCTGCGGTATCTGCCAAAAAGATCGGCCATCCGGCGCCGTTCCCGGAAGAACTGCCGCACCGGCTGATCCAGCTATACTCGTTCAAGGACGACGTGGTTCTCGACCCGTTCGCCGGCAGCGGAACGGTGTGCCTGTGTGCATTAAAGGATAAAAGGAAATTCGTCGCTTATGATATCGACCCGGACTATATTGAACTGGCGGAAAACAGGATTGCGGCATATAGAAGCGATTTATAACCCCCGTCCGTCATTCCTGCGAAGGCAGGAATCCAGTAGATAAACACGCGCCGCAGGCGCTCCTTATGGAAGGCAATGAGGTTTGTAATTATTCAATGACCATCTTATAGTATTTCAGCTATAAAACACCCAAAGGTTTCTTATGCATGCAATCATAATCGGGGCAGGAATGGGTGGACTGTTTGCCGCCCTCGCCCTGCGTGAATCCGGACAGTTCACTTCTGTTGATGTTTACGAACAGACCGCCAAACCAAGTACCGCCGGTGCGGGAATTACCATGCCTCCCAATGGCGCCCGCCTGTGCAAGTGGCTCGGTGTAGATCTCACCGGAGGCGATCCGAAAGGTCCGCACGGCGCCGTGGATGGCGGCCGGGCTGCAATTCTTGAAACCACGCGCATGGTTATGGATGACGGAACTATCTCGGTAAAACCCCTGGATCATAATACCGCGGCGAATGACGGCGCCGGTTTTCATCATATGCACCGTCTTGACCTGCTGATGTGCCTGTACAAGCGATGCCTCGATTTTGGTCCTGATTCCGGTGAAGATTGCCCAATCCGGATACATATGGCAAAACGCCTGGATTCGATGTCCCAGACTGACGACCTGGCTACCGTGACATTCAGGGATGGCACTGCGGATACGGGAGAGCTTGTGATAGGGGCTGATGGTCTCAATTCCGTAACCCGCCAATTCGTTTACCCCGCTGCACCCCCCAGGCGCTGGACGTTTGTAGTTTGCTACCGGGGCCTGATACCACGCGAGGAAGTGGCGAAACTTACCAAGGAGGATGGCAGCCCCATGGATTACAACCCCATCGATTCAGCCAGTATGGACGCGCGCAAAACAGAATTCGGTTATGTGGTCACATACTGGGTGCGTGGCGGTGAGCTGCTTAATGTCTGGATGGGCTACTATGAGCCGGATGCGGATGAATTCGAAGGAGATGAAGGGGACTGGTTTCCCGCAGATCGTGCGGAGATGATCAGAAACATGAAAATAGCCTTCAAGGACGATGTGCGCATGGATGATGTGGTTGCACTGGCGGGTAGCGTTGTGAAGCCCACGAAGTGGGGCCTGTATGATCTTGACGCTTTTCCAAGCTGGCATAACGGACGGGTTGCCGTATTGGGCGACGCCGCCCACGCGGTATTGCCGACGTTCGGCCAGGGCGCTGCGCTGGCGATTGAAGACGGCGCTGCTCTCGGCAAATGTTTCGAGCTGCATGGAAAAGATGTCTACAGTGCGTTGCTGCACTATGAGCGGGTCCGTCATTATCGCGGCACACGTGTGCAGTTTGCCTCCAAGTTCCTGCTCAGGCATCTTGAGCCGGAAGATTCCCCGGAGCGGCAAAAGATCCTGAAGGCCTTGAACGAACGTGATTATCCGGTTTTTGATCACGCTCAACGCGCAGGGGGCGATGATTCCTGGTTGTATGCTTTTGATGCCCGGGACATCGGTGACGAGATACCTGCCAAGCGGCTCGGTCCCTGGGATTTCCGCTCGGCGGAAGCGGTCCGTGAGGCCAGGATCGAGGTGGCGCGCAATCTCTGGGTGCCCGAGGTGTCCCTGAAGGGCGACCGCAAGGTGACTCTGGAGGAAGTTCAGCAACATAATACCTTTGACGATTGCTGGATCATAATTCATGGCAAGGTCTACGACTTCAGTGAATGGAAGGACCACCATCCGGGAGGGCCTTTCGTTGCCAGGATGTATGCGGGTAAGGACGCCACAGCCGAATTCGGCACCTACCACAGCAGACTGGCCGAGAAGCACATGGCTCACTTTTGCGTGGGGGATGTCATCTACTGATTCAGAACCGGCTAACTACCGCTCTGGATGGCAGGTATCAGGTAACAGGCGCCAGGTATCCATGCCGTGTCAGCGCCCAGTTCACGTGTTCACGCACCAGGGCGGAGGGATGGTCTTTGCGTAGCTTCAGAGCATTGAGCACGGGGGTGGACGTCGGCGCGTTGCCCAGGGCCACTGCGACGTTCCTTAACCAGCATTCATAACCGATGCGTCTTATCGCGCTGCCTTCCGTCTTTTCATTGAATTCGCTTTCACTCCACAGGAAACACTCAACCAGGCTGACTTCATCGAGCGCGTGGCGCGGCTGGTAGTCCGGTTCGGCGGAATATTGTGCGAACCTGTTCCAGGGACATACCATCTGGCAGTCGTCACAGCCGTAGATTCGGTTTCCCATGGGGGAGCGGAACTCCTCCGGGATAATGCCGCGGTATTCGATGGTCAGGTAAGATATGCAGCGCCGGGCATCCACCCGGTACGGCCCGACAATGGCCCGGGTCGGGCACACGTCGATACAGGCTGTACAGGCGCCGCAGTGTTCCCCGGCAAACTCAGCGTCCGTCGGCAAGGGCAGGTCGGTGTATATCTCTCCGATGAAAAACCAGGAGCCGGCTTCCGGGTGCAGGAGGTTGCTGTGTTTCCCTATCCAGCCCAGCCCGGCATTGCGCGCCAGCGCCTTTTCCAGCACCGGGGCCGAGTCGGTGAAGACGCGGTAGCCGAACGGGCCGATGGCCG
The DNA here is from genome assembly GCA_022826885.1 of Gammaproteobacteria bacterium. GTDB lineage: Bacteria > Pseudomonadota > Gammaproteobacteria > Eutrophobiales > Eutrophobiaceae > JAAXHV01. The sequence continues at coordinate 117,588 of JAJDUB010000020.1, read as the reverse complement.
CTTCTATCCGTTGCGCGAGCTTTTTTAACCGGGCGCGCATGACCTTGTGGTAATCCCTGCCCAGCGCATAGCGGGATATGAAGGCCCGTTCCCCGTCTTCCAGTACTGCCTCGGCGGACCGGGCTTCGGGAGGCAGGTAATCCATGCGCGCGGAAATTACCCGGATGGTGCCGGGCCGCAACAGGTCCGGCCGGGAGCGCTTTTTGCCGTGGCGTTCCATGTAAGACATTTCCCCGTGCATGCCTTTGTTCAGCCAGTCCAGCAGGTGGCGCTCGTCTTCCTCCAGGTCTATGCCGGTGATGCCGACCTGCTGGAAGCCGATTTCCGCTCCCCAGGTCTTTATCCTGTCGGCAAGCGTGTCAGGTTGCATGACCCTATTGGGGACAGATTTCAAATCTGTCCCCGTTTCCTCTAAAATAACTGTGGAACATGTTCGACTTTTTGAGTAAGTGGTATAACCGGTATTTTACCGATCCCCAGGCTGCCCTGTTAGTTATTCTTCTGGCGGTCGGTTTTGTCGTCATGTATTTCATGGGTGGGATGCTGGCGCCGCTCCTGGCCGCTGTTGTGATTGCTTATATGCTTGAGGGGCCGGTCAAGAAACTGACCGTCAGAAACATTTCCCGGGTCCCTGCCGTATCGCTGGTATTTTTACTGTTTATCCTGGTAATGGGTTTCATCGTCATTGGCCTGTTGCCGATCCTGTCCGGGCAGGCAAGCCAGTTTTTCCAGGAATTTCCCGGCATGCTCAGCCGCGGCCAGGAACTGTTGCTGCGCCTGCCGGAGCAGTATCCCGAAATTATTTCTGCCGAACTGGTTAACGAAGTAGTACTTGCCCTGCGGGGCGGAGTCGGTGATTTCGGCCAGGGTCTCGTGTCGGTTTCAATGGCATCCATCCCTGCCATTATCACGGTCCTGATTTACCTGATCCTGGTGCCCTTGATGATCTTTTTCCTGATGAAAGACAAGGACGCTGTTTTGAACTGGGTGAGCCGGTTTCTGCCGAGCGACCGCACCCTGGTCAGTCACCTGTGGCAGGAAATGGACGCACAAATCGGTAATTACATACGCGGCAAGGTCTATGAAATAGCCATCGTGGGGGTGGTCTCGTACATAGTCTTCAAGTCGTTCGGATTGAATTACGCTTCCCTGTTGTCCATCACCGTGGGTTTGTCCGTATTGATTCCCTACATAGGCGCCGCCGTGGTGACGCTGCCCGTCGCGCTGGTGGCTTATTTTCAGTGGGGTTTCGAACCGATCTTCATCTGGCTGGTCGTTGCCTATTTCATATTGCAGTTCCTGGACGGCAACGTCCTGGTGCCCATCCTGTTTTCGGACGTCGTCAACCTGCATCCGATCGCGATTATCGTCGCCATACTGGTATTCGGCGGGTTATGGGGGTTTTGGGGCGTGTTCTTCGCCATCCCGCTGGCTACCCTGGTCAAGGCCTTGATCAATGTCTGGCCTACCAGAGATGAACAGTTGCCGGAAACCTGAATTTCAGGGGACGGACCCCCGCTTACAACATGCGGGGGCATGCTTGAAATCCGTCCTCGGCACCCCACATTCATAGATCTTTAACCGCCTCCAGCACTTCGTTCACGTGCCCTTTAACCTTGACCTTGCGCCACTCATTGCGCAGTTTTCCCGTTTCGTCCATCAGGAAGGTGCTGCGCTCGATTCCCATCACTTTCCTGCCGTACATGTTTTTTTCCTTGATGACGTCGAACAGCGCGCATAGCTCTTCGTCTGCATCAGATAACAGGTCGAACGGGAACGACTGGTTCGATTTGAATTTTTCATGGGATTTTATGCTGTCCCTGGAGACACCGAGTATAACCGTGTTGCGCTCCGTAAATGCTTCGATATTGTCACGGAAATCCTGTCCTTCCAGGGTGCAGCCGGGGGTACTGTCCTTGGGATAGAAGTAGATGACTGCGTTTTTGCCCTTGAGGTCAGAAAGCCTGATGGTTTTCCCGCCGGTCGCGGGAAGCTCAAAGTCCGGTACCGTATTGCCCGTGCTGATTGTGCTCATACAATGTTCTCCAGAAATATGGGGTCAGAGTAAAATTTTCGATTTGTGGCGTCTGAGGATCGATCACGACCATTTTACTCTGACCCCGGGCATCCTGACCTTTCATTTCACCGGTTCGATGATCGCGTCGAGGTTCAACTGGTCGCAGAATTCCAGGAAATCGTTGCGCAATGAGGATATGGAGATCTCGACCGGGACGTGAATGGTCAAATGCAGTGAAAACATCTCGGTGCCGGTGTGAGACGCCTCGTAGGTCGTCGTAGATAAATCTCGAATCTGGATCCCGTTATCCAGGATAAAGCGGGTTATCCGGTTTACCACGCCGATGCGGTCGCTGCATACCACGTCGATGGCATACGGCATGAGGTTTTTTTGCGACTTGTTAAGCTCGGTCCGGCGCATGTTGATGGATAAATCCTGCTCCTGTCCCAACCTGTTCAGGGCGTCTTCAACCTTGACGACGGCATTCCAGTTTCCGGATAGGAGCAACAGCATGGAAAACTCCTGCCCCAGGATGGTTATCCGGCTTTCCCTGATATTACAGCCGGACTCCGCGATAGCGCCGGTCACACGTTCCGGCAGGGCAGGGTCGTACTTACCGATTACGGTCAGGGCAAGGAACTGTATCATTTTTATAATCCGGGTGAGGCATCCTTACAGGGCAAACCTTCATCTTGTCATCAGCGGGTCGGACAAGTACCATATCTGTCTTATTATACAGAAATGGACATATTTGCCGTTATTATACGTGATATGGACATTTTATCTGCCCTCGGCAGGGGGTCGGCTATGTCTGGAACATATTAAATCTCTTTTGGTTTACCGCATTGCAGGATTCGAACGCCATGTTTACAGGTAGTCTTGTCGCTGTCGTCACTCCAATGAGAAGTGGCGTTGGGCCGGATACTCCGGTGGACATGGAGAGCCTTGAGCGCCTCCTCGAATACCACATCGAGCAAAAAACTGACGGCATCGTTGCGGTAGGAACGACAGGGGAATCTGCTACCTTGATGACGGAAGAACACTGCCGAGTGATCAAACGGATTGTGGAAATCGTCAACAGACGCATACCCGTCATCGCCGGAACAGGGGCAAATTCGACCATCGAAGCGATGGAACTGACAGCCTATGCCAAGCAAGCCGGGGCCGACGCTTGTTTGCTTGTTACGCCTTATTACAACAAGCCGACCCAGACGGGTTTGTATGAGCATTTCAAGGTAGTTGCCGACAGTGTTTCCATCCCGCAGATACTTTACAATGTACCAGGAAGAACGGCCTGCGACATGTTGCCGGAAACCGTATCCAGGCTTGCCGGGGTCGGTAACATCATCGGCGTCAAGGAAGCCACGGGCGACCTTGCGCGGGTCAAAACGATACGTGAAGATTGTGGAGACGATTTTTTGCTGCTGAGCGGCGATGATGAAACAGCCTGCGATTTTATGCTTATGGGTGGCGATGGCGTGATATCCGTGACCGCCAATGTGGCGCCGGCGGCGATGCACGAATTATGCCGGTTGGCGACGGCCGGAAACCGGGACGCGGCCAAGGCCCTGGATGCCAAACTGCTGGGGTTGCACCAATCGCTGTTCCTGGAGTCCAACCCGATACCCGCCAAGTGGGCAGTGCAGCGCCTGGGGCTGATTGAAGACGGTATCCGTTTGCCCATGACCTGGTTATCGGAAGAGTATCATACCCGGGTTGAGGCGGCCATGAGACAAGCAGAGGTAATGTGACTTATGAAGAGAGAGATCCCAGCCATTGCGGCATGTGTGTTCGGGATATGTTTCCTGACGTCCTGCGCTTATATGCCGGATATCGGGAAAATTCTTCCCGACAAGAAGAGTGAATACAAAAAAAGCGAGAGCATGCCGGACCTGGAAATCCCCCCGGATCTGACTGCCGACGCCATTAACGATTCAATGAACATCCCGAACGAAGCGCCGGTAACCCTGTCCCGTTACAGAAATCCGCGTGCCCCGGGAAGTCCGGGGGTGAGTATCGGAACTACGGAAGCTGATGAGCAATTATTGTCCTTGTCCATTCCGGTAAATCTGCTCTGGCCGGACCTGATTGAATTTGTCGAGTCGAAAAACTACACGGTTGAACTGGAAGACTCGGAACTCGGCGTGCTTGAGACGGGCTGGTCACAGCCCGATGAGCAGACAGGCCTGCAATACCGTTATAAATACAGGATTTTTGCGGAACCCGGGGCCACGGCGGATACTTCTGTCCTTATAATCAGCCAGGAGCGCCAGACCCGGCTCGATGACAACTCGGACTGGCTTGACCAGGGCAAGGACACGGCACTTGAAAGGCAGTTTGCGGCCGACCTCAGTTTGTTTATCGGCCCCGGCGAACCTGTCGGAGAACCTGCAACCACCGTTACCGCCGCCGCGGACCCAGGCGCTGTGACCCGGAGCGGGCCGGGTAAAGATCTCCGTGTTGTCGACGCAGGAGAAGGCAAGATGTACCTGAGCATACCCGAAGCGTTTGAACTGGCCTGGAAGAATACGGGGATCGCGTTGCAGAACAGCGGACTGCAGATTGTCGGCGGTGATGAAGCCGAAGGCTACTACGTGGTCGCCGGCGGCGCTCCGCAACGCAGCGAGAAGAAAGGTTTTTTCTCCAGGCTGGCGTTCTGGAAAGGCGGCAATGACGGCGATGGTTCCTGGCAGATCAGTCTGACGGGTGTCGGCAACAGTACCGAGTTGATCGTGGTCAACGAAGATGATGAATGGGAAGCAACGGATGACGCTGCCCGCATACTGGCGTTGATTCGCGACCGTTATCCGGTGAATTAATAGCGCCGGCGCCTGCGAAACTGGCGCCTGGTGAAAGTATTCCCGGATGCTTTGTAGGGATTATCGCCGTGTTTGAACTCGATGAATACGGGCGTCCCCGTCAGGTTCATTCTTCTACGGAAAAAATTGGCTAAATAACGGCGGTAATGGGCCGGGGTGTCGCGGGTCTGGTTGCCGTGGATGATGATGCGGATGGGGTCGTTTCCTCCCAGGTGGGCATACTTGAGCTTGATGCGCCGGCCCCTGACCATGGGCGGTGGATTTGCCGTCAATGCTTCGTTCAGGAAAGCAGTCATCGTTGAAGCGTTGAAATCGCGCCGCCAGGACCGGGTAATCCTGTCGATGCTGTCGAACAGTTTCCCTACCCCCGTTCCGTGCAGCGCCGATATGTGGTGGATACAGGCATAATCGATAAATCCGGTTTTTCTGTCCAGTTGCCGCCGGATGGTCGATTTCTGCTGCTGGCTGAGGCCGTCCCACTTGTTGACCGCAATAATCAGCGCCTTCCCTGCCTGGTTGATCAGTCCAAGCAAGGTCTGGTCCTGGTCGGAGATGACATCCCGGGCGTCCGTTACCAGTATCACGATGCGGCATGTTTCGATGGCTTTCAGGCTTTTAATGACACTGAACTTTTCAATTTTATCGGTGACCTTGCTGCGCCTGCGAATACCCGCCGTGTCGGTGATCAGGTAATCGATTTGCCTGCGCTGGTGCGGCACCGTGATGCTGTCCCGGGTCGTCCCCGGCAACGCCGAGGTCAGCATCCGTTCTTCTCCGGTGATCCGGTTCAGCAAGGTGGACTTGCCGACGTTGGGCCGGCCGATGATGGATACCTTGACGATACCGGGTTTTTCTTCCGGCAGGGCGCCCTTTTGCGGAAAGGAATCGGAGATGGCGTCCAGCAGCCTGTCAATCCCATCGCCTGTTTTCGCCGAGACGGGAACGGGCGGGGAGAATCCTCCAATGGAATGAAACTCGGCAGCTGCGGTCTCAGGGCCGATCCCATCGATTTTATTAACTACGAAAAAAACCGGTTTTGCCAGTGTCCTCATAGTTTCGGCCAGTTCCAGGTCCCCTGCCGTCGGGCCTGAACGGCCGTCCGTCAACCACAGGATAGCATCCGCTTCATCGATCGCCTGTATGGTTTGCCCGCTGACCGAAGCGTACAGTTGACCGGAGTCATCAGGGCTGCCGGCTATTCCGCCCGTGTCAATCAACAGGATGGCGGTATCATGCAGATCGGCATAGCCGTACTGTCTGTCCCTGGTAACGCCGGGTTCATCCGCGACCAGCGCCGAGCGGGAGCGGGTCAGGCGGTTGAATAATGTCGATTTCCCGACATTGGGACAGCCGACAATGGCAATGACAGGAGTCATGACAAAAGAGGGTCATCGGTAAGTATAAGCAGCCAGCCTGCCGTCGCTGCAATAAGCGTAAATTATATTGCCTACTACAATCGGTTTTGCAATAACAGGCTCCTTGCAGAGTCGCGTCCTGGCAGTGAATTCACCGGTGTTCTTGCTGATCCAGTGCAAATAACCCTCAAAGTCCCCCACGACGACCTGATCGCCGACGGACCCCGGCGCGGTAACCGCGCGGGCGTGCAGGTCTTCGAGTTCCCACAGCACCGAACCGCTGAACCTGTCCAGCGCCCATACATGGCTGTCCTCGTCGGTCACGTAAATATTCTGGTCATCGGCGCTGAAACCGGCATAGGAAGACAGGTCGTTGCTCCACAGGATACGGCCGGACTCCAGTTGCACGGCCGCCATGTGGCCCTGGAACGTGGCGATATAGACCGTGCCGTCCACTATCGTTGGCTGCGCATCGATGTCCACCATGCGCTCCAGTTCGGAACGCCCCCGCGCGGCAGCGATGCTGGCCTCCCAGAGCAATTTACCGGTACGGACGTCCAGGGCAGCCATCTTGCCGCCGTCAAATCCGGCCACCACGACGCCGCTGTCGATGGCAGGCGTGCTGGTACCCCGGAGTGTCAGCGGCGGCACCGTCCTGTCATAAATCCACAGCCGTCTGCCATCGTCGGCGTCGAGACCGAACACCTTGCCGTCGATGGTTCTGACGATAACGATGTCCGCGTCCCTTTGCGGGGCGGACAATACTTCGCTCGATACCCGGGTGCGCCATAATTCACTGCCGTTTTCGGCAGACAGGGAGACAACTTCTCCTTCAAGAGAGCCGACCAGGAGCGTGTTTTCCCCGTAACCCGGTCCCCCCGTAATGTGGATATCTTCGCCGCGAAACCAGCCCGAATCACCGTCAATCGATTCCGATGCGTCCATTTTCTCCTGCCACAGCCGCTTGCCGTTTGTGGCATCCATGGCCCCGATGCTACCGGCCGAATCGACCACGTACAGGCGCTGGTCGACGACGACCGGGGCAAGTTTCAGGTACTGCTCGTCCGTGCCAACCCCGTTATTCTTCTTCCAGAGCTCAATGACGTTGATGAGCGGCCTGAATTCGTACAGCGGATTGGGAGGTTCGGCATTATCACTGCCGCCCTTGAAATAATTTGTTACTCTTTCCGTCGCCGCGCAGCCTGACAGGACCAACGCAATGGACAGGATGGTAACGGGAAGCCTGGAAAGAGTACTAACCCGCATTGTTCACCGCTCCAGCCGGATTACGGCTGCCCGATATTGTTGAGCTTGAGTTCAAGGGTGGAAACGTCACGTCCGTCTGCGAGTAACTTGTTGAGCGCCTGCTGATAGGCAGCGCGCGCCGCTTCGGCATTACCCTGCCGGATGCTGATGTCTCCCGACAATTCGTCATAAACGGCCGCGAACGCGCCTTGTTCCTGCCGCTTCGAGAGTGCGTATGCCTGGTCCAGTTCATTCCGGCCGATGAGAATCCGGATCAGCCTGGTGCGGATAACGTGAGAAAGTGACTCATCTCCGGTTTGCTCCAGGGCCCGGCGCAGGTGCGTTTCGGCAGCAGCCAGGTCATCATCGTCCGCGGCCAGCCCGGCGAGCGACATCAGGGCAAAAACACCGTACGTGGTGTTTCCGTATTCCGCCAGTATCGTATCGGCAGCTTCCCGCGCCTGTGTCCGGTTTTCGTTCTGCAACGAGACTACCATGTCCGAATACAGGGCGGACGCGGCCTCCGCACTTTCAATCTTCTCGCCCTGCCAGTAACGCCAGCCGAATATCCCCGAGACGCCCAGGGTCAGGCCGAGCACAACGGATAACCCGTTTTCACGCCACCATTTCTTGATATCTTCGATCTGCTGCGCTTCAGCAGTGTAAACGTCCAAGGGATTCTCCTAAACGGCAAAAGACTGATTATACAATGAATAACAGGAGTCAGAGTAAAATCACATCTATCTCTGTCCCTGTCTATTCTCCCATCAGTCTGGTTATCTCATCCACCAGTTTATCCCGGGAAACCTCGTACTGTCCCGAATCCTTACGCAGCGGTTTTATCTGAACGGTATTTTTCGCTACTTCTTCATCACCAAGGATCAGGGCGTATTCCGCCCCGGATTTATCCGCTTTCCTGAGCTGGCTTTTGAAGCTGCCTCCGCCACAATGCAACATCAACTTCAGTCCGGGCATTTCATCCCGCAGGCGCTCCGCAAGCAGTGACCCGGATTTCACTGCCTCCGCGCCTGCCATCACCTGGTAGAAACGGGGAGTATCGGTATCCTGCTCCTCCTGGCCGGGTTCCATCAATTCCAGTATGCGTTCAAGTCCCATGGCGAAGCCGACGCCGGGAGTAGGCTTGCCGCCGACCTGGGCGACGAGATCATCGTAGCGCCCACCGGCGCAAATGGTTCCCTGCGCGCCCAGCCTGTCGGTAATCCATTCAAATACGGTGCGGTTATAGTAATCAAGTCCGCGCACCAGCCGCGGGTTGATTTCATAATCCACGCTGTTGGCGTCGAGCAGTCCCCGCAGAACGGAAAAGTGTTCGGCGGATTCGTCATCGATGGAATCAAGCAACGACGGCGCGCCGCTGATCAGGGTTTGCATTTCCGGATTTTTGCTGTCAAGAATCCGCAGGGGGTTGGTTTCCAGGCGCCTGACACTGTCACTATCGAGTTGATCGCGATGATCGGACAGGTATTCGATCAGCAGGTTTCGGTAATGTTGCCGCGCGCTGTAAGAACCCAGTGAGTTCAGTTCCAGGCATACATCGTTGATCCCCAGGGCATTCCAGATGCGCGCACAGACCAGTATCAACTCCGCGTCGATATCGGGGCTTTCGATGCCGAATGCCTCGGCGCCGACCTGGTGGAATTGTCTTTGCCGCCCTTTCTGTGGCCTTTCATGGCGGAACATGGGGCCCTGGTACCAGACCTTTTGCGGCCCGGAGTGGATTAATCCGTGTTGTATCAGGGCGCGTACGCAACCTGCAGTCCCTTCCGGGCGCAAGGTGAGAAATTCGCCGTTGCGATCCTGGAAGGTATACATTTCCTTGTTTACGATGTCCGTACCGGCGCCGATACTGCGGGAAAATAGCTCGGTTTTTTCAATGATGGGAAATCGGATTTCCCGGTAGCAATACGAGCGCAGAACGGATTGCACCGTATGTTCGAGCCGGCGCCACCCGGGCGCATCGCCGGGAAGCGTATCGTGCATCCCCCTGACAGCCTGCATTTTCCAATTGTCCCGGGTTTATTGTGTCTCACCCAGCACGAAGCGGGCGATACCGATGCCTGTTACATGCGGAGTGATGTCGAAGGGGGTGTTATTGAATTCAACAGTGGCGGCATCTGCGTTGCCGAGCAGGACGGAAAACGGAGCTGTGCCGCTCAATACCAGTGTCTGGCCGACGCGGGCAAGGTCATAGAAAACTTTTTCGTTGTCGGCATCGAATATTTCAATCCAGCAGTCGATGGACAGGACCAGCTTGACCGTGTCCGGGCCGATACCGGCGGTAATTGTCTTCTCTTCATGCGTGGGAGCGGTTCCAGGCTCACTCTCTGTGGTTGTAGTTGGGGTCTCCGGCTGCTGCGTCTGGTTGGTTTGAGACTCATCAACTGGTTCCGGGGTTGTTTCCGGTTCCTGTGCCGTCTCCGGCACCGGTATGTCTGCAGCATACGTTTCCTGTTCAGTCCCTTCCGTTTCAGTACTCCGCGCCTGGCCTGGCGGCGTATCAGTATCTTCGACGACCGTGACGGGGTGGTCCATGCCTCCGGTGGCTTCTACCGGTTCCTGTGCATACTTGCTGCGCCAGAGCGCAAATGACAACAGCACCAGGATGAAGAGCGCCAGATATATGATCGCGTATAACCATTTTTTGGGTTCTTTTGTATCCGGCTTCCGATGGGTCGGCGCTTCCGTGCCCTGTTCCCGCGGATCCGACGTGTCTTTCTTATACATGGACAGGATCTGATCCGCTGGCGCATCAAGTATTTTGGCGTAATGCTGCAGGTAACCGTAGATGTAAAGTTGTCCAGGCAGGTTCTCATGGTCATCTTGTTCCAGGGCTTCTATGACCTGGGGTTGCAGGTACATCTTTGCCGCCACTTCAGCTACGGAAATGTTCTTTTCATTACGCAGGCGCTTCAGATATGCGCCGAGAGTAGTCGGTTCCCCAGTATTCTGTTGCTCGGTCATTTTTAGGCCGTTTGTTGCTCCCCGGTTGCGCTGTCCTGTCTTTGCCTGTTCCGGGCGCGTGCCTGGACGCGTCCAACCAGTTGGCCGCAGGCCGCATCGATATCATCACCGCGGGTTTTCCGGGTAATGGTAATGATGCCGGAACCAACCAGTATATCCCGGAATTTGTCTGTGGTTTCCATGGAAGATCGGCTGAACCCGGTACCCGGGAACGGATTGAAAATAATCAGGTTGACCTTGGCAGGGAAGCCTCTCAATAATCCGGCAAGTTCCCGGGCGTCATTTTCGGAATCGTTTACACCGCTCAATAACACGTATTCAAAAGTAATCAGTTCGCCCCTTGTGGCTTCACTATAGCGGCGGCATGCCGATAACAACTCGCGAATCGGGTAAGACCTGTTAATCGGGACCAGCTCATCCCGCAGCGCGTCGTTGGCGGCGTGCAATGACACCGCCAGGCTGATCCTGCTGAATTGGGACAGCTTGATGATGGCAGGCACAATCCCGGCAGTACTCAGGGTAACGCGTTTATTTGCCAGTCCGAAGCCCAGGTCATCGGTTATCAGTTCAACCGCTTTGACCACGTTATCGAAATTCAGCAACGGTTCACCCATACCCATCAGCACGATATTTGTGATGATGCGTTTGCGGCTGTCGAAATAACCCAGTTGTTTGTTTGCCAGCCAGACCTGCCCGATAATTTCCGCCACTGAAAGGTTACGGTTGTATCCTTGTTTGCCGGTAGCGCAGAAGACGCAATTCAGGGCGCAACCGACCTGAGAAGAGATACACAGGGTGCCGCGGCCGGGTTCCGGGATGAAAACAGTCTCGATAGCGTTATCGCCGTCAACCTGAAGCAACCATTTACGGGTACCGTCTGTTGAGACCTTCTCAGAGAGGATGGTCGGGAGATTCGAATACGCGTTACCGGCCAGGCGATCGCGCAAAGCTTTGCTCAGGTTGGTCATATCGGCAAAATCGGTTACTCCCTGGTGGTAGACCCACTTCATCACTTGCGTGGCGCGAAAAGGTTGCTCCTCCATGCCGGTAAAGTAATCGCGCATCGCGGCCTGGTTGAGATTAAATAAATTTATGCCTGGTTCCACGCTGGATTACCTGTAGCCCGGTTTTCTCACCGGGTGCGCGGGCAGATTTCCTCTGCGCGGAAAAAGAAGCGTATTTCGTTCTGTGCCGTATCCTGCGCGTCAGAACCATGAACCGCATTTTCTCCCTGGTCGCCGTCGCGATCGCAGAAGTCTGCCCGGATAGTGCCGGGTTCGGCGTTCCTGGGAAAGGTCGCCCCCATCAGTTCGCGGTTCCTGGTTATGGCATCTTCGCCTTCCAGCACCTGTACCATGATGGGGCCTGAAATCATGAAATCCACCAGTTCGCGGAAGAAAGGTTTGTCACTGTGCACGGCGTAAAATTCGGAAGCCCGCTGCTCATCCAGGTGCAGCATTTTTGCCGCAACGATTTTGAGTCCTGCGTCTTCAAAGCGCCGGTATATCGCTCCAATCAGGTTTCCGGCTACAGCATCAGGCTTGATGATTGACAAGGTTTGCTCGATGGACATTTGTTTGTTGCTTTTTTTATATGGTTGAAGTTTACAACAATCCGGTTTCAAGGCGCGCCGCTTCGGTCATCATGTCCGGGCTCCAGGGCGGGTCGAACGTCAGTTCAACGTTTACCTCGTCTACGTTCGGCACCACGGCGATTTTAGACTGCACGTCTGCCGCCAGGAAATCGCCCATGCCGCATGCAGGCGCGGTAAGTGTCATGAGCACATCCACCTGGTTATCCCCATCATCCGAGCGTGATATCCGGCAATCATATACCAGGCCGAGTTCGACAATATTTATCGGGATCTCCGGGTCATAACAGGTGCGCATCTGTTCCCAGAGGTGCGTTTCGTTGACCGAACCGTCCGCATTGGGTTCCAGGTCCAGGTTGACAAAGTCGGTTGAATCAAAGCCGAGGGCATCAGCATCCTTCGGTCCCACCTGGGCCAGGTTGCCGTTAATATTGACCGTGTAGTTCCCTCCCAGCGCCTGGGTAATAAACACCAGACTGCCTTCCGGCAGCGTAATCGGAGTCCCGGTCGGGATGAGTATCGCATCGCACTCGCGCACTACCGTAACAGGGTCGTTGGTATACATGATTATTCCGTAGACACCGGGGCATGGTCGCCCGCCAGCAACGCCCGCAAAGTGTGCCAGCACAAGGTTGCGCATTTCACCCGGCTCGGATACTCGCGTACCCCCGCCAGGACCGCCAGTTTTCCCATGCCGGCCAGGTCGATCACCCGGGCGGAATCGGTCAGCAGTTCGTGGAAGTCGGTGAAGATGGTCCCGGCGTCCTGTACGGACTTCCCCTTGATGCCTTCCGTCATCAACGATGCCGATGCGATGGAGATGGCGCAGCCGTGGCCGTCGAAACTGATGTCGGAGATATGGTCGTCATCCAGGTTCAGATACAGCGTCAGGCGGTCGCCGCACAGGGGATTGAACCCCTCCAGGGTCCTCCCGGCGGGGTCCAGTTTGCCGAAATTCCTGGGGCTGCGATTGTGATCGACGATCACTTCCTGGTACAGGTCTTTTATGTCGAACATAACGGTTACTTAAAAATGTTTTTTGCCTTGTCGATTCCGGTTACCAGTTTGTCCACCTCTTCCCTGGTGTTGTAGAAGGCGAACGAGGCCCTCGCCGTGGCGGGTATGCCATAGCGCTCCATGACCGGCATGGCGCAATGGTGGCCGGTCCTGATGGCTATGCCGTCATGGTCCAGTATGGTGCCGAGGTCATGGGGGTGGATCCCGTCCATGATAAAAGACAGGATGCCCGCTTTCTCCGCTGCCGTGCCGATCAGCTTCAGGCCAGGGACGCTCGCTGCCGCGTCGGTGGCGTATTGCAACAACCCGTGTTCATAATCCCGGATGCTGTCCATATCGACGTCGTTGACGTAGTCGACTGCCGCGCCCAGGCCGATTACACCTGCGATGTACGGCGTGCCCGCTTCGAACTTGTAGGGCAGGTCGTTGTACAAGGTTTTTTCGAAAGTGACCATCTTGATCATGTCGCCGCCGCCGTGGTACGGAGGCATGGCATCCAGTAACGCCTGTTTCCCGTACAGCACGCCGATACCTGTCGGTCCGAACAGTTTGTGGCCCGAGAAGGCGTAGAAGTCACAATCCAGCGCAGCCATGTCCAATCGTGTATGGGGCGCCGCCTGGGCGCCGTCGATGACCGTGACGGCGCCGGCTGCATGGGCCAGGGCCGTGATCTCGGCGACCGGGTTGACGGTGCCCAGGGCATTGGAGATATGGCCGACTGCCACGATCCGGGTATGCTCGCCCAGCAGGTTTTTATACTCGTCCATATCGAGTTCGCCGGCGTCATTGATGGGGATGACTTTCAGCAGTGCACCGGTTTGTTCGCATAACAATTGCCAGGGAACGATATTGGAATGATGCTCCATTTCAGAGATGATGATCTCATCCCCGGCGCCGAGCCTGCTCCTGCCGTAGCTTTGCGCCACCAGGTTGATTCCTTCCGTCGTTCCGCGCACGAAAATGATTTCCTGGTGGGATGCGGCATTGATGAAGGTCTGTATCTTCTTGCGGGCTGCCTCGTAGGCTTCCGTCGCCAGTTCGCTCAGGGTATGCACGCCGCGGTGTATGTTGGAATTGTAACCGCGGTAGTATTCGTCCAGTACGTCGATGACCTGGCGCGGTTTTTGCGATGTCGCGGCATTGTCCAGGTAGATAAGCGGTTTGTCCCGCACGCGGCGCCCCAGAAGCGGAAAATCCGTGCGGTACCGGTGTATGGGAAATTCTGAATCGTCCAGTGGTTGTACTGCGGCCGTCATTGCATGAACTCCTTGATCAGGTCGGTATCGGGTAACTCGCCGGCAATGCTGTGTTCCAGCCGTTCGCGTATCTCCGGGAACCTGATGTCACGGATGACCTCATCGGCGAATGCATAGGTCAACAGGCTCCTGGCCGTGTCCTCGTCCAGCGCCCGGGAGCGCAGGTAGAACAACATGTTCTCGTCCAGCCGCCCCACCGTTGCGCCGTGGCTGCACTTGACGTCATCCGCGTAGATCTCCAGTTCCGGTTTGGTGTCGACCTCCGCGTCGGCGGAGAGCAGCAGGTTGGCATTGGACTGGTGCGCCTCGGTCTTCTGGGCCTGTTCATGGACGATAACCTTGCCGTTGAACACGGCGCGCGAGCGACCGTTCATGATGCCCCGGTAATGCTCGTTGCTGGTCGTGTGGGGTTGTTTATGTTCTACCAGGGTATGGTTGTCGACGTGTTGCCGGTCACTGGTCAGGTACAGGCCGTTCAGGTTTATTTCCGCGCCCGGCTCGACCAGTTCGGCATCAATGTCCCAGCGCGCCAGTTTCCCGCCCAGGGACAGGGCATGGCAATCGACGCGGCTGTCAGCCTGCTGGCTTATCCGGGTCCTGCCGATATGGTATGCGCGCCGGCTTTCCTGCTGGACTTTGTAATAGTCCAGGCGCGCGCCGGCCTGCGCCTGGATGCTGGTATGGCTGTTGGTGAAATATTCCGAACCCGGGATGCCCGCGTAGGTCTCGATGATGCTTGCGCTTGCCTGACGGCCCAGCGCGATCAGGTTGCGCGGATGCGACATTGATGATGGCTGGGTTTCGTCCTCCCGGCCGCCCAGGTAGATGATATGTATCGGCGCCGGGATTTCCATGCCGTCCGGCACATGGACCAGGACACCATCGTTGAGAAATGCCGTGTTCAGGGCGGTAAACGCGTGCCCGATTTCCTCGTTGCCGAAATAACGCTCCAGCAGTTCGGCATTCCCGTTCGATTGCAATGCGCACACGGTTGCGCCGGACGGCAGGCGCAGGTTGCGCGACAGTTCGGCGCAAAAGCTGCCGTTCATGAACACCAGTTCGTGGCAGTTGAGCCGGGAGAAACGCAGCTTCTCCACCGGCGCGTCATCGATGTGCGCCCCGGGGGATTTCCCGAGTGTGAATTTTCTCCTGGTAATGGGGGAGACATCGGTGTATTTCCACTGTTCCGCCCTGCGCGTGGGGAAGCCGTGGGTCTTCAGGTATTCCAGGGCATCTGCGCGCCGTTGCGCCGGCCACGAGGCTGCCAGGACGTCCCGGAACCGGTCGTACTCCGCCAGATAGTGGCTGACGGCTGCCTCGCTCATGCAGCTTTGGCCCCCTGTCTTACCCAGTCGTAACCTTTTTCCTCGAGTTCCACGGCCAGGCTGCGGTCGCCGGACCTGATAATCTTCCCGTCCGACAGCACGTGCACGTAATCCGGCACGATGTAGTTCAGCAGGCGCTGGTAATGGGTCACCAGGACGATGGCGCGGGATTCGTTGCGCAACGTATTGACGCCTTCCGCAACGGTTTTCAGCGCGTCGATATCCAGGCCCGAATCGGTTTCATCCAGGATAGCCAGGCGCGGTTCCAGCACCGCCATCTGGAATATCTCGTTGCGTTTTTTCTCGCCGCCTGAAAAGCCCTCGTTCACGGACCGGTTCAGCAGGCTCTCATCCATGTTCACCAGTTGCATTTTTTGCCGGACTACCTGCAGGAATTCAACTGCGTCCAGGGGGGGCTGTCCCTGGTGTGCGCGGATTGCGTTCAGCGCGGCCTTGAGCAGGTAGATGTTGTTCACTCCGGGGATTTCCACCGGGTACTGGAATGCCAGGAAAATTCCTTGCCGGGCCCGGTCTTCCGGGGAAAGTTCAAACAGGTCGCGCCCGTCATATTCGACCGCGCCCGCCGTGACATCATAACCGTCCCGCCCGGCCAGCACGCTTGCCAGGGTGCTTTTGCCGGAACCGTTGGGACCCATGATGGCATGCACTTCCCCGGCGTTCACTGCCAGGTCCAGGCCTTTCAAAATCTGTTTGTTTTCAATCCTGACCTGTAAATCTTTAATCGTTAGCATTATCCGACTGCTCCTTCAAGAGTGATATTCAGCAGTTTCTGTGCCTCCACGGCGAATTCCATGGGCAGTTCCTTGAAGACGTCCTTGCAGAAACCGTTGACAATCATGTTTACGGCGTCTTCCTCGTCGATCCCGCGCTGGCGGCAGTAGAACAACTGGTCATCGCTGATTTTGGATGTGGTGGCCTCGTGTTCGACAATGGCGCCGGCGTTCCCGGTCTCGATATAGGGAAAGGTATGGGCGCCGCAGGTATCGCCCATCAACAGGGAATCACACTGCGTATAGTTGCGGGCGTTGTCTGCGTTTTTGCTTATCTTTACCAGGCCGCGGTAGGCATTCTGTGCTTTCCCCGCGGAGATGCCCTTGGAGATGATGGTGCTGCGGGTATTCCTGCCGAGATGGATCATCTTGGTGCCGGTATCGGCCTGCTGGTAATTGTTCGTTACCGCGACGGAATAGAACTCGCCGCTGGAATTGTCGCCGCGCAGGATGCAACTCGGGTATTTCCAGGTAATCGCCGAGCCGGTCTCGACCTGGGTCCAGGAAATCCTGGAACCGCTGCCGCGGCAATCGCCGCGCTTGGTCACGAAGTTATAGATGCCGCCGACGCCGTTTTCATCGCCGGGGTACCAGTTCTGTACCGTCGAATACTTGATCTCCGCGTTATCAAGCGCAACCAGTTCCACCACTGCCGCATGCAACTGGTTTTCATCACGCATGGGCGCTGTACATCCTTCCAGGTAGCTCACGTAGCTGCTTTCCTCTGCCACGATCAGGGTTCTTTCAAACTGCCCGGTATTGGCCGCGTTGATGCGGAAGTAAGTAGACAATTCCATCGGGCAACGAGTGTTTTTCGGGATAAAGCAGAACGAACCGTCGGTAAACACTGCTGAGTTCAGGGCTGCATAATAGTTGTCCGAGGCAGGGACGACGCTGCCCAGGTATGCCCGCACCAGGTAGGGGTGGTTCTGCACCGCCTCGGAGAACGAGCAGAAAATAACGCCGGCGTCCGCCAGTTTTTCCTTGAACGTCGTCGCCACGGAGACGCTGTCGAACACTGCATCCACCGCCACGCCGGCCAGCATCTTCTGTTCGTGCAGCGGAATGCCCAGTTTCTCGTAGGTTTCCAGCAGTTTCGGGTCCACCTCGTCCAGGCTCTTCGGGCCGTCCGTCTTGGCTTTCGGGGCCGAATAATAGGAAATGGCCTGGAAATCGATGGGCGGGTAATGCACGTGCGCCCAGGCCGGTTCGGCCATGCGGGTCCAGTGCCGGAACGCGTCGAGACGCCATTCCAGCAACCACTCGGGTTCTTCCTTCTTGGCGGATATCAGCGCTATCACGTCCTCGTTCAGGCCGGGCGCGACGGTATCCGTGTCGATATCCGTGACGAAACCGTGTTCGTATTCCTTGTGTACCAGTTCCTCGACTTTAGCCGTTTCGTCTGTCATGGTCTATTCCCGATCTGTCTAATCATCGTCAATGTTGAAACTCTCGCCGCAGCCGCAGGTCTGGCTTACATTTGGGTTGTGGAAGCGGAAGCCCTCGTTCAGCCCTTCCCTGACGAAATCCAGTTCCGTCCCGGCCAGGTAACGCAGGCTCTGCTCGTCGATCACGACGGTGACGCCGTTCGTCTCAAATTCGGTATCGTGGTCATTTACGGCCTCTGCCGCCTCGATCACGTACTGGTAACCGGAGCAACCCGTAGGCTTCACCCCGACCCGCAGGCCAATCCCTCCGCCATTTTTTTCCAGGTAGCTCTTCACGTGCTCTGCGGCCCGGTCGGTTAATGCGATTTCACTGTTCGACATCTTTCTCCTCTCAATCACAATTGAAACATGACGTGGTCCTGCCTCGCCGATACCTGTTTTACCGAACGCCGCTCAACCAGGTCCGACAGGCTGATAGCGCTCAGAAAGCCCGTAATATGCAGGCTCAGGTCCTCCCACAGGTCGTGGGTCAGACAGCGCTCGTCCGCCTGGCAGTTCTGGTTGCCGCCGCAACGGGTGGCGTCAACCTGTTCATCAACGGCGCGAATCACGTCCGCCACGGAAATGTCGGAACTGGATTGCGTCAGGCGATAACCCCCACCCGGACCCCGTGAACTGGCTATCAGACCTTCCTTTCTCAGGCGCAGAAACAACTGCTCGAGGTAAGCCAGCGAGATCCCCTGCCGTTTGGATATATCCATCAGGTTGACAGGCCCATAGTTTTCGTGCAGGGCAAGGTCGAGCATGGCCGTAACGGCATAGCGCCCTTTCGTGGTCAATCGCATAACAGGTGTCTCGATTTATTAAAGGGCGCGTATCCTTACATATCCGACTAATTTAGTCAAGTATTTTTCCGACAACAGCTTTACCAACGTCGGGGCATTCGCTTTGTTCTTACCTGGTCATTTCGTCCGTGTATATAGCCTGGTGCGTTATAATGGAAGTCAAAGCGGGATATTGCGTAGTTTGCGTTATTGGTTTTTCCATACAGAAAGTTTATGAGGCCATCGGCGGCAATAAAATTAATGGTGTTTTGTGCCATTGCCTCAGGCATTGTCCGGCCTTTGGCGCAGGCGCAGGGAGATGAGCCGGGTATGATTGAGGAGGTAGTTGTCACCGGCACGCACATTCGCCAGGATTCACTGGATGCGCCGTCATCAATGTTGAGCATCTCAGCCGAGGAGTTGAACCGTAGCGGACTCGGTTCCCTGGCGGACAACCTGCAGAGGATACCCGGCATGGGGTCGGCGTTAAATGCCCGTTTCAACAGTTCCGGGAACTTCGGCTCCACCCAGCCAGGTGAAGGCGTGGGCGCCGGGTCTGCGCAGGTTAACCTGCGGCACTTGGGGGCAAAGCGCACCCTGGTGCTGGTGGACGGCATGCGCTGGGTCAACGCAGCCTCGGCGACGGGGATTCCCGGCGCGCCCGACCTGAACACCATTCCCCTCAACGTTATCGAACGGGTGGATATCCTGCAGGACGGCGCTTCGGCTATCTACGGTTCGGACGCCATCGGCGGCGTGGTCAACGTCATCACGAAAAAAGACTTTGCGGGTTTCGAGGTCGATACCCGGGCCGGCGCGTTCATCACCGACGGCGATGGTGAGACGCTGGACCTGTCCGCCAGTTTCGGCAGGGTCGGCGAGCGCGCCGGCATCATGGCCTCAGTCGGCTACGCGAAGCAACAGGCCGTAGCATCCATTGACCGGGACGAGACCCGTTACCTGTTCGGGCTGGACGATTGTATTCCATTGTGTTCCTCCGCCACCCCCCAGGGCCGCTTCTTCATCAGGGACAACATGACCCGGGATGCTTTTAGCGGCGTGTTTACCATCAGGGACGGCGCCGTGCCGGCGCCGGGCGCCAAGGCGCTAGCCCTCGAGAATTTTCGTCCCTTCGACAGCCCCGTGGACCGCTTCAATTACCAGGAACGGAACCTGGTGTTGACGCCCAGCGAAAGGCTTAACGTGTTCCTGCAAGCCCGCTATGAGTTTTCGCCGCACCTGGGCGCTTACCTGCGCGGCTTCTACAACAACCGCAAGTCGCGCAACCGGGCGGCGCCGGAACCGATCTTCATGGGGCCTTTCGCCTTCAGTGAGGGACCACTGGGAACGCTGGTCATCGACGCAAGCAATCCTTACAATCCGTTCGGCTGTGACATTTCCACGGCGCTCATCCCGGAGTTCGACCCGGCAACGGATTGTGAAAACTTCGTATTCATCGCCCGGCGACCGCTGGAGGCCGGCAACCGGATCTTCGATCAGGACGTGGATACCTGGTACCTGGCCACGGGCCTGGAGGGTAAGTTGGAAGCCCTGGCGGGAGACTGGTTCTGGAACGTCAACCTGGTATACGCCGAGAACCGGGGCAAACAGGTAAAACATGGTGGCTTCATCGTCAGCCGGCTGGCGCAGGCGCTGGGACCCGCGGATGAGTGCCTCGGAGCGCCCAACGGGTGTGTGCCTTTCAACCTGTTCGGCGGCCAGGGCGACGGTTCCGGCACCATCACCCGGGAAATGCTGGACTTCGTCGGTTTTATCCAGAGGGACCGCAGCGGACAGGAGCATTTTAACTTCACGGCCAACGTTTCCGGGGAGCTTTTCAATCTTCCGGCCGGGCCGGTGAGTATCGCCGCGGGAGTTGAATACCGCAAGCAGGAGGGATTCTTCCAGCCCGATGCCATCGTCGCGGCCGGCGACTCCAACGGCGTGCCGGCGTTTCCTTCTGCCGGACAGGTTGGCGTTACCGAGTTCTATACGGAGGCGCGCCTGCCCTTGCTCGACGGTCAACCTGGAGCGGAACGCCTGGATCTTTCCGCGGCGGTACGGGTCAGCGACTATGATTTCACCGGGGCCGAGAGCGCCTGGAAAGTGGGTGTCCTATGGCGTCCCAGCGGCGACCTTTCGCTGCGCGCAACGGTCTCGACTGGGTTGCGCGCCCCCAGCATCGGCGAGTTGTTTACCTCGGATGAGGCCATTGACGAGATCTTCGACGACCCCTGCGCCGCGGGCCGGTTGTCGGACGACCCGAACGTACTGGCCGGCTGTAAATCCGTGGGCGCGTTGAATACCGTCCAGGCTGGCGACCAGCTGCGCATTATTGCCCGGGGTAATCCCGATCTTGAACCTGAAGAGTCGAATAATCTTACCTTGGGCATGACCTATGCGCCGGCCTGGGTGGATAGTTTTGCCTGGGTCGAGGACGTGGTGTTTGAGGCCACCTGGTATGATATCGAGGTTACTGACGCCATCCGTGTGCGCGACCCGGGCACCCAACTCCAGCTTTGCATGGAAGCGACCGGCCGGCTCGCAAATGGGGATGACGCGGCACAACAGGATGCCGATTTTCTCTGTAACGGCATTCGCCGCAACGCCCTGGGCGCCCTGGCCCGGTTCGAGTCCCCCCTAGTGAATATCTCTTCTCTGGAGACGTCCGGCATCGACCTGAGACTGAATTACCTGAGCCCGGCCACGTCCGCAGGCACCTTCGGTTTCAATTGGGCCGCCAGTTTCCTTACCAGTTTCAGGGAAGAATTTCCTGTCAATGCGGCTGGGAGTCGCAGCCTGGTGGTGAACCGCAAGGGGAAAGTCGTGGCCGGCACGCGGGAACTGGCATTTCCGACGTTGCGCTTCAACACCACCATCGAGTGGTTCCTGAGGAACTGGAGCGCCAACATGACGTTCCGGTTTATCGACGCGGTTGAGGAACGTTGCGCCACGAACGGCAGCCTGGGCGCGTTTCCGGACGACCTGTGTTCAGGATTCGTACCCGGATTGTACGACCCGGTGACGGAAACAGGGCCCAAAAATACCCTGGACTCCCGCCTGTACACCGACCTGCGGGTGAATTGGCGTCCACGGTTGATCAATGAACGGTTGACCCTGTCCCTGGGCGTTAATAACCTCTTCGACAAGTCGCCGCCGCTTTGCACATCCTGCGGCCTCAACAATTTCAACGCCACCCTGCACGATGTGCCCGGCGTATTCGGCTATTTCCAGCTCGCCTATCGACATTGAGCATTTCAGATCGAGGACGTAATGTCGTAATTAATTCAACCTCCAATCCGGTTTGTTCCCAATCAGGGCCGTACCGCTGTGATGATCAGGAAGGTCTGTCTCCATAACGAAATAAATACCAGGAGCCGACACTCCTGTAGGGGCGCCAGTTCTCGGCTACTTTCAGCATCGCAGCCATGTCATCAGGCGGGATTCCGTAAGCCGACGTCACAGCCCTGCGTAATGCCAGATCCTTGAGCGGGAATACATCCAGCCGCGCCAGGCCGAATATCAAAAATATATCTACCGTCCAGTCGCCGATACCTTTTACCTGTATCAACTCCCTGCGAATGGTGTCATCATCTTCCGACTGCAATTTCGAGAGATTCAAGGAGTTGTCCCTGATTTTCCCGGACAGGTCTTTGATGTAGTCGCACTTTCTTGCGGAGAGTCCTGATGCCCGCAACGTGCTGTCGGGTGTTTCAAGAATTCCCTCGGCCGTGATTTTTCCTTCAGGGAAGAGAGCCTGAAAACGGGCGATAATAGTATCCGCTGCCGCCGTG
This sequence comes from Gammaproteobacteria bacterium, assembly GCA_022826885.1. GTDB lineage: Bacteria > Pseudomonadota > Gammaproteobacteria > Eutrophobiales > Eutrophobiaceae > JAAXHV01. The sequence goes on along the minus strand of JAJDUB010000020.1, from coordinate 95,184 downwards.
GACAACTGCTGGCTAATGATTACACCGACCAGAAACCCAAGGTCGGCGCGCCGCTTCGTCATCCTGAAAGCGCCGATTTCACTGATAATTTTCCCTAAGCGTTTATCTCTTTTCCGCAGGTAATCGGTGATTTCGGCGTAGTCACGCATAGAATGTTTGCTGCTTAATATTTGGGGTCAGAGTAAAATCACCACTGTTCCTGCCACCTGCAACGCTCCTTGCGATTTTACTCTGACCCCTGGATTTCCCCCATGTCACTCCCACGAAAGTGGGAGTCCAGTTAAATACTGTGTCGCCAAAGGCGACCCTTTATCTGACTGGATTCCCGTTTTCACGGGAATGACAGGACAGGCAAGGTCAGGTCTGTCCCTTTTGTATATTCCTCTTCAACCGTTCCAGGCGCAACTGGGGCAGGACCCACTCCGGGGACAGTTCTATGGCCCGGCGATAGTCAGCTTCGGCGTTGGCAAATTCCTTGTTGTTTTCATAAGCCATGGCGCGGTTGAAATGGGCAATGTGGTTCTTCGTCAGGGTCAGTTCAATGGCGGTGGTGTACTGCCGTATGGCTACGTCGTACTTCTGGCTGAGCAGGTAGAGATTACCCAGGTTCACATAGACCTCGCCTGTTTGCGGCTCCAGGTCTATCGCGGTCCGGTAGTCTTTAAGCGCTCTCTGGTAGTCTTCCATGGCGCCGTACAGAATGCCGCGATTGACATAGGTGGCAAGCAGGTCCTTGCGGGTCAGTCGCCCATAAAGGATAGCCTGGTCGCATTCCTGTATATCTGCATCGGATGCGGAGTTGAGCTGGATCGCCAGGGTGGAAGCCATGTAACAGTTCCGGGCGTACGAACCCCCGCCGATGACGCTCATTGACTGGGTATAAGCGGTTATGGGTAAGATAACAAGAATGGGCAGCAACAGCCGTAAAATAAACCGAAGTAAGATCATTCGAAGCACCTCTTCGACAATTTGGACAAATCATTAACCAGTATAGATTAATAGACCAATTCTGCCATGATATAGTTCACACCGCACACAAACCAATTGACAGGAAACCGGGAAGGAAAAACAAATGATCGACTTATATTACTGGCCGACCCCCAACGGTTGGAAAATCTCAATCATGCTGGAAGAATGCGGGCTTGAATACCGGCTGGTCCCGGTGGACATCGGGCGGGGAGACCAGTTCAAGCCGGAGTTTCTGGCCATCAGCCCCAACAACCGCATGCCGGCCATCGTCGACCACGACGTGGAAGGACAACCGGTTTCCGTGTTCGAATCAGGCGCTATACTGATATACCTCGCCGAGAAGACCGGGCGTTTCCTGCCGGTGGAGCCGCGCGCCAGGATAGAGGTTATGCAATGGGTGTTCTGGCAGGTAGGCGGCCTGGGACCCATGGCGGGCCAACTCGGCCACTTTACCAATTACGCGCCTGAGAAAATCGAATATGCCCTGAATCGTTATGGTGATGAATACAACCGGTTACTGGGAGTCATCGACAAGCAACTGGCGGGAGGGGACTACCTGTGCGGCAATTATTCCATTGCAGACATGGCCTCCTGGCCCTGGGTGGTGGTACATGAGCGGATAAACCAGAGCCTGGACGAGTTTCCCCGCGTCAAGGCCTGGGATGCACGCATGAAAGCCAGGCCGGCAGTAGCCGCCGGAAAAGACCTGGGCAAGGAACTGCGGCGCCCACTGGAGAAGGACGAGGAAGCTCGCAGGATAATGTTCGGGCAGACGGCGGCGTCGGTGGACGAGGCTGTGGGGAGGTAGGGACTGTCAAGCCGTCACCGGTTCTTTGGTGGGCCGGAGATAATCAAACAATATTCGTCTTTATCCATGCGCTCTATCGCAAATTGCCGACGTTATATGATCAGGCTGTCATCCAGCAATTCCGGTTTCAACCCATAGGCCAGCACCTGGGCGAATTTCCTCCGGAAAAATGCTGATCTGGAGAGCAGGCGTATGGGCAACGGCGGCTGGAACGGTTTGTCGGATTTCAATGCAGCGGCGATGATGCGGTTCTGGATAACCCGTTGCACTTTCTGGATGAAATCCACTGCGGATTCGCGGCGTCTCTGGACTTCGGCAAGGTCTTGCTCGGAGACGTTCCCCTGTTTCAGCGGCGGGGTCAGGACGTTTGCCGCCGACACCGCATCCTGGATGGCATAGTTTATGCCGACACCGCCCACGGGCGACATGATGTGGGCGGCATCGCCGATTAACAGCAACCCGGGTTGGCGCCACTTTTCCACCCTGCCGGTGACCACCGACAATATCGCGATTTGCGACCAGTCCCCGAGGTGGGAGAATGTCTCTTCCAGTCCGGGAACGAGGCCGGCCAGTTGGTCCCTGAACGCGTCGATACCGGCATTACGAATATCCCGGTATGACCCCTTCAGGATAACGAAACCCATTTGCAATTGATCCCCCCGGTCCAGGATAACCAGCATCGTCCCCGAACCCAACCTGGCCTGGACTCCGCCGGACCAATCAGTATTCTCCAAACGGGGTAATTTAAACCACAACACATCCATAGGCGGCGCGGTGCGGCGAAGTTCCATGCCTGCCTGCTGTCTGACCGCCGAATTGCGGCCGTCCGCAGCGACGACCAGACGGGCAGGGATACTCCTCGCGTCGTCATTGTGTACGCATTTAATCCCCACGATTTGTTCGTCTTTCTTCAGCAGGTCGGTAAATGTGGCGTTCATCCAAATACGGAAATTCGGATATTGCCTTGCCTCTTCAACCAGTCGTTCCAGGAAGCGCGCCTGCGGGACCAGGGCGACGTAGGGGTACGCCGACTCCAGGCGGGAGAAATCGGCAATCGTAAGCTGGCCGCCTTCCGTCCCGAGCACGAGTTTTTCGATTTTTGAATTGCAGAGTTCAAGGATGGGTTCTGCCAGGTTTAACTGGGCAAGTATTTCCATTGAAGAGGCATGCAGAGTATCGCCGCGGAAATCACGGTCGAAATCCGATTGTGATTCAATCAGGGTAACGGGTATCCCGTTCCTCACCAGAATTAAAGCCAGTACCACGCCGGCCGGCCCCGCCCCGACAATACATACATGGTTATGGGCATTTTCATCGAATGCGGTCATGGTTGCTTCGCCCCGGTAATGGTGCTGTAATTCCGATATCCTATGATACTGATAGTCTGATTTAAACGAAAACGGAGCCGACATGAACCAGGAAAAACAACCTTCCCCCGATCTGTTTCTCAATGCCGTCATGGCTTATCGTGATTCCGCGGCAGTGAAAGGCGCGGTGGAACTGGACGTTTTTACAGGAATTGCACAAGGCATGAACACGGCAGAGGACCTGGCCGGGCATAGCGGGGCCGATAAACGCGGCATGCGTATCCTGTGTGATTACCTGTGCGTGATGGGCCTGCTGGAGAAATCCGGCACGACGTATTCGTTGACCGCGGATTCGGCGATATTCCTGGACCGGAATTCCCCCGCGTACATGGGAGACGTCGTGAACTTCCTGCTGGATCCGTTTTTCATCAGGGATATCGGCGACGTTGCCAGGGCAGTGAGGAAAGGCGGCGTGGCGACCTCAGCGGAAGGTTCCGACGTGCCCGGACATCCCATGTGGGTGACGTTTGCCCGATCCATGACCGGTATGAACCGTATGCCGGCAGGCCTGCTGGCCGATGTCGTCTGTGCCGACCTGGCAGACAGCGATGCCGGGGGACAGGTGAAGGTACTGGATATTGCGGCCGGTTCCGGTATCTTCGGCATTGCCCTGGCGGAAAAACATCCGCAGGCCGAAATTGCTGCGGTGGACTGGCCCAACGTCCTGGAAGTGGCCCTGGAAAACGCGCAAGAGGCCGGCGTCGGACAACGTTACAGCACCATACCTGGCAGCGCCTTCGAGGTGGAGACCGGGACCGGTTACCAGGTGATCCTGCTGTGCAATTTCCTGCACCACTTCGATGCGGCTACCTGCTCGAAGTTCCTGGCGCGCATGAAGGATGCCCTGGCCGCCGACGGTAAAATATACACACTGGAATTCGTTCCCAATGAAGACCGCATATCCCCACCATTCGTCGCGGGGTTCGACCTGCACATGCTGCGCCAGACTCCCGCCGGCGACACCTACACTGCTGCCGAATACGAGGAAATTTTTGCTGCTGCCGGACTTGAGATGACTGCATGTACCCCCTTGGCGGGCACTGCGTACACGGTAGTCGTTGCGGGCCACAAGTGAGAAAGGGAAAGACCCCTGCTTACCACATGCAGGGGCATGTTTGAAATCTGTCCCTGTTGAGAGGTCGATGTCCGTCAAAGCCGAGTTGCTGGACCTGGTAGAAACCGTAGCGGAGCAGGTTGAGTTGCCACCGGTTGAATGGGTCTATATCCCTGAACCCAATCCCGGTCCGGGACGCCATACGGAGTTCGGTATCGTGACGCTCCGGGAAGGTTCCGCCGGCCTCTATTACGCCTGGCTGGGCGCTTCGCAGAAAGGCATGGGCAGCCGCTATGAACCGGATGAGTTTGTCGGCAGGCATCCGGTTGAACTGGCGCGCTACTGTGCCGGCGATGACGAAGCGGATTGTTCCCTGGGCCTGGCGGCCATCAACGCCATTACCCGGTATGTTTACCGGCGGGCGGGTTTCGCACCAGGGGACGCGCCGGATTCAATGGGCATCCTTGACATTGCAACCGCCGACCACGTCGGCATGGTGGGCTATTTCCCTTCCCTGGTAAAGCGGCTCAGGACCGACGGGATCAGGCTGACGGTCATTGAGAAAAAACCACAGTTCCACAAACGGCAGGAAAATTTTCTGGTCAGCGCGGACCCGCGAACCCTGGAAGGTTGCAACAAGGTCATGATCACAGCATCCACCCTGCTGAATAATTCAATCGATGAGGTGCTTGAATACTCACGCCAAGCGGAAAGAAGAGTCATGATCGGTCCCACGGCCGGCTTCTTCCCGGATCCACTGTTTGCCCGAGGCATCTCCGCTATAGGCGGTTCGGAGATCCTCTCCCCCGACCTGGCGCGACAGCGGTTAAGCGCAAACCAGGGCCTGGGCGTGAGCGCCCGGAAATTCCTCCTGTCCGCGCCGGACTACCCCGGCATGGAGCAGATGATGCAGGGATTGCAACGTTAAAGGGGAGGTACCCGGGCTAATCTGCGTTATCTGCGGATTTATCCTTTTCCAGTCTTTTCTTCAACTCCTCCATCTCCTCGTCCACCTTGTGCATGTGGTCGAGCAGGGAGTCGATAGCATTTTGAACCGGGTCGGGCATGTCTTTGCTGCCGCCGTAGGCGTCAAAACCGATCTTCCTGGCCATGGCTTCCCGTTGCGCTTTTTTCAGTTCATCCTCTGCTTTTGATTCCCTTGCAATTACGCGGCCCGGTATGCCGACTACGGTGGCGTTGTCAGGAACGTCTTTTACCACCACCGCGTTGGAACCGATCCTGGAATTGGCGCCCAGGGTAATCGGCCCCAGTACCTTGGCGCCGGCGCCGATGATAACACCGTCCTTCAGCGTCGGGTGGCGTTTGCCTTTCTGCCAGGTGGTGCCGCCCAGTGTGACGCCGTGGTAAATTGAGCAGTCGTCCCCGATCTCCGAGGTCTCGCCGATGACAATGCCCATGCCGTGGTCAATGAACAGGCGGCGGCCGATGCCGGCGCCGGGATGGATCTCCACACCCGTCAGGAAACGCGATATGTGCGCGGTGAAGCGGGCAAACAGGTAGAGCTTTTTTTTCCACAGCCAGTGATTCACGCGATGCAACAGGATCGCATGGTAGCCGGGGCAGGCGATCAGCGTCTCCAGCGCGCTACGGGAAGCCGGGTCCCGCTCAAAGACCACCTGTATGTCTTCTTTCATAGTTTCAAACATGATTGTTCATTTATCCATGGGGACGGACTTGAAGTCCGTCCCTGGCGTGTTCATTTAACCAATTTACTGATGCGTTCAAGCTGTTGGACCAGCCTGTCCGCGGCAGAGTTCATATCCGCCAGTTTATCACGTTCCTTGCGAACAATTTCAGGGGGCGCCTTGTCGATAAAGTTCCGGTTCTGCAATTTCCCGCCGAGGCGCTCGCGATCGGCGTCAAGCCGCGCCAGTTGCCGTTTCAGTTTATCGATTTCCGCGGCGGGATCGATCAGGTCGGCAAGCGGCACAAATATCGTCATTGCGCCGGCCTGGGCAGTCACCGCGTCATCGGGTTCCTCAGTGACAGTCGAGATGGTGGATACCCTTGCCAGAGCCTGGATATAGCCGCGGTCCTGTTGTAACCATTGCCGTTCCTGGTTGCTGCCGTCTTTTACCTGTATAACAAGCGGCTTGCCGGGTGGGATATCCCGTTCTGCCCGGATGCGCCTGACGCCAAGAACAAATGAACGGAGCCAGTCTACTTCGGCAAGAGCCGCATCATCTCTGGGCAGTTCCTGTCCGCTGGGATAACCCTGCAACATGATGGTGTCGCCATGTCGGTTTAACAGGGGCGCGATTTTCTGCCATAGTTCTTCGGTGATGAAAGGAATAAATGGATGCAGTAAACGCAGCAGAATCTCCAGGTTGGTCAACAGGGTTCGTAATACTCCCCGTTTTTGCTCCGGGGTTGATTCCGGATCATTCAGCGTGGTTTTCGATAATTCCACGTACCAGTCGCAATATTCATCCCAGGTGAACTCATACAAGGCCTGGGCCGCCAGGTCAAAACGATAATCGGCAATCCCCTGGACAACCCGATCCGTGGTTCGGCCCAGTCGGGTGCTGATCCAGCATTCCGCCGCGCCGTACCGGACATCGCCCGTATTGACATCAACTTCCTGTCCTTCAACACACATCAGGACGTAACGGGTCGCGTTCCAGAGCTTGTTGCAGAAATTGCGATAGCCCTGGATCCGGCCCGTATCGAAACGGATATCGCGTCCCTGGGTGGCAAGCTGGGCGAAAGTGAAACGCAACGCATCCGTTCCGAACGCGGGGATGCCGTCCGGGAAATGTTTGCGCGTCGCCTTTCCAATTCTTGCCTGCAACTGCGGCTGCATCAGGTTCTCAGTCTGTTTCGCCACCAGCGCATCCAGTTCAATGCCGTCGATCAGGTCCAGGGGGTCCAGGATATTGCCCTTGGACTTGGACATCTTCTGCCCTTCGGAATCCCGCACCAGGCCGGTGACGTATACCTCCCGGAACGGCACGTCGCCCATGAACTTCAGTCCCATCATGATCATCCTGGCGACCCAGAAGAAGATGATGTCGAAGCCGGTAACCAGGACGCTGGTGGGGTAAAACCGTTCAAGTTCAGCGGTCCGCTCCGGCCAGCCCAGAGTGGAGAACGGCCACAGCGCGGAGGAGAACCAGGTGTCCAGCACGTCCGGGTCGCGGGTCAGCCCCACGGAGGCATCCAGCCGGTATTTTTCCCGGATGTGGGCCTCATCCTTTCCGACATAAATGTTTTCATCATTGTCGTACCAGGCCGGAATCCGGTGCCCCCACCACAACTGGCGGGAGATGCACCAGTCGTTGATGTTGTTCATCCACTCGAAATAGGTTTTCGACCAGTTCTCCGGCACGAAGCGGATGGCGCCGTTTTCCACGGCAGCGATGGCCGGGTCGGCCAGGGGCTGAATCTTCACGTACCATTGATCGGTAAGATAAGGTTCGATCACCGCGCCGGACCGGTCTCCACGCGGCACCACGAGGGAGTGATCCTCGATTTTTTCGATCAACTCCAGGGCTTCAAGGTCCCTGACGATCGCCCGGCGCGCATCGTAGCGGTCCATTCCCCGGTATGCGGCCGGGCCGTTTTCATTAATCACGGCGTCGACAGTGAAGATGTTCACCAGCGGCAGGTCATGGCGTTGCCCCATTTCATAATCATTGAAATCATGGGCCGGCGTGATCTTGACACAACCGGTGCCGAATTCCGGATCCACATGCCCATCGGCAATAACCGGGATGGTGCGGCCCGTCAGGGGCAATTCCACTGTCCTGCCTACCAGTTCCCGGTAACGATCGTCGTCCGGATGAATCGCCACTGCGGTGTCGCCCAGCATGGTTTCCGGACGTGTCGTCGCCACCACCAGGCAGCCGTTGCCGTCAGTGCGCGGATAGCGAATATGCCAGAGATGCCCTTGTTCTTCCTCTGCCAGTACCTCCAGGTCGGAGACGGCGGTATGCAGAACGGGGTCCCAGTTTACCAGCCGCTTGCCGCGGTAGATGAGTCCTTCGTCGTACAGGCGGATAAACACTTCCTGCACCGCATGGGAAAGGCCCTCATCCATGGTGAAACGCTCCCGGCTCCAGTCCATGGACGTGCCCAGGCGCCGGGACTGGCGGGTGATGGTGTCCCCGGAATGCTGCTTCCAGTCCCACACCGCCTCGATGAACTTTTCCCGTCCCAGGTCATGCCGTGACTTGCCCTTGCCCTCCAGTTGCCGTTCCACCACCATCTGGGTGGCGATGCCGGCGTGGTCGGTGCCGCATTGCCACAGGGTGTCGGTGCCGCGCATGCGCTGGTAGCGGATCAATATGTCCATCAGCGTTTGCTGGAAGGCATGCCCCATGTGCAGGCTGCCCGTCACGTTGGGCGGCGGCAGGGCGATACTGTAGCAGCCGGTTCCGCCACGGGGCTTGAAATACCCCTGCCGTTCCCACACCTCGTACCAGCGGGACTCGATAGATTTCGGATCGTAGGTCTTGTCCATTGCTGTTTCCGGGGAAACCAGTCAGCTCGTCATTCTGCGCGGACGGACTCGATATTATGGCTGTGCATCTCCAGCCCCCTGGCGCGGTAATCCCTGTAGCGCAGCCTGGCCTGCTGGCGATCTGCCGGTTCGGACGGAACGACTTCGATAATACGTTCATAAGCGTCCGGGTTACCGGGCGCGTCGCCGGACAGGTTGATTAAAACCCGGCGCGCCAACGGAGTTTCGCCTTCCCAGCCGATGACTACCGGGCAGTCCTCCACGGGTTCCGCTGAATCGATGACAGCGTGGGGCAGGAAGCTGACGTCCCTGAAGGTCCAGAGCAGGTCGTCGATGGTCGCCGCCTCTTCCCTGGAAGCAGCGTGGATATAGATGTCGTAACCTTCATTTCTGACCTTGTCGGCGAGTTGGCAAACGAAGCGGTAGGGCACGGCAGGGTTGTCGACAATGTAAAAGTCGGCTCTGCTCACATTGCCCCCCCGGCTATATTCAGTTCTACTTTTCGCAATGCCGGGTCAGGTATTGCACCAGCAACGGCACCGGGCGGCCCGTTGCGCACTTGTTTTTCCCGCTTACCCAGGCGGTTCCGGCAATATCCAGGTGCGCCCAGTGGAATTTCCTGGTGAATTTCGACAGGAAGCAGGCAGCGGTTATGGTGCCTGCCTCGCGCCCGCCGATGTTGGCCATGTCGGCAAACGGACTTTCCAGTTGTTTCTCGTATTCCTCCCAGAGCGGCAGTTGCCAGGCCCGGTCTCCGGCGATTTCCCCTGCCTTGAGCAGTTCGGCGGCGAGCGGGTCATGGTTGCTGAGCAGTCCCGTGGCATGCTTCCCCAGGGCAACCACGCAGGCGCCGGTGAGCGTGGCGATGTCTATCACCGCCGCGGGTTCGAATTGTTCGCTGTACGTCAGGGCATCGCACAATATCAGGCGGCCTTCCGCATCCGTGTTCAACACCTCAATGGTCTGGCCGGACATGCTGGTAAAGATATCGCCGGGTTTTGTTGCAGTGCCGCTGGGCATGTTTTCAACAGCCGGAGTCAGGCCCACCAGGTTGACCGGCAGTCCCATGCCGGCAACGGCAGCGACCGCGCCGAATACCGATGCAGCGCCGCACATGTCGAATTTCATCTCATCCATCGCTGACGAGGGTTTGATGGAGATACCGCCGGTATCGAACGTGACGCCCTTCCCCACCAGGACGACCGGCTTGTCGTCATCGCCTGCGCCCTGGTACCGGAAAACAATCAGTTTTGCCGGCAGGGCGCTGCCTTGCGATACCGACAGCAGGGAATTCATGCCAAGATCCTTCATTTCATCTTCATCAAGCACATTCACATCCACTGCCGGAAACTGCTTGCCGAGTTCCACTGCCTGATCGGCAAGGTGAACAGGCGTACAGGCGTTGGCTGGACGGTTAGCCAGGTCACGGGTCAGTTTTACGCCCTCGGCCAGGGCAATACCCCTTGACAGTGCGGATTCGCATTGCAGCAGTTCTCTGCGCGAAGGGAGCATCAGGGTAATTTTACGCAGGGATTTCTTTGGTTCGATGGTTTTACTCTTGAATTCCTTGAACTGGTATAGTTCCTGATCGATAAAGTGCACCGCGTTTTGTATCTTCCAGTGAAAAGTCCGGCCCTTGACTTCAAGACCCGGCAGGAAACTGGCGGCTTCGGTCGCACCGGTCTGTTTGACCTGCTTGACACTGTTGGCGATGATCTTCCGGTATTTCCTGTCATCCAGGTCTGCCTGTTTGCCGCAACCGACCAGCAGCAGACGATCGGCAAAGATCCCGGGAACATTATGCAACAATAACGACTGCCCGACTTTTCCATCCATATCACCTCTGCGCAACAGGTTCGACAGAAACCTGTCACTGGCATTGTCCAGGGCTCGCGCTGCGGGTGTTAATTTACGGGACTCATGCACGCCTGCGACCAGGCATGCACTGCGCTGTTTTTCGGGGCTGCCACTTTTTATAGCGTATTCCATGATATTCTGTTCATCGTTTATGAAAAATTCAGGTGGTGAATATTATCTTATATTTGGGGTCAGAGTAAAAACTCATGCGGTAATTCCGGGGAAAGGCTGCCAATATCACCATGAGTTTTTACTCTGACCCCATATATTAAGGTCAACCAGAGCATCAACGCCTCAAATGATCCTGCGACGTTATATTCACAGAGAAATTGCAGAGAAACTCGGCTGGATCATTGGTCTGTTGCTGTTGATCATCATGAGCAACCGGTTTGTCAGGTACCTGGCCGATGCTGCCGCCGGCACGTTTCCAGCCGACCTGGTGTTCCAGGCCCTGATGATGAAAATGCTGACGACCCTGCCGAAACTGATGCCCATCGCCGTTTTCCTGGCGGTGTTGCTGGGCCTGTCAAGACTGGCACGCGACCGGGAACTGACGGCAGTTTCGGTTGCCGGAGGAGTGCGTCGTGTTGAATTGATATCGATCTTCCAGTTTTCCCTGCTGTTTTCCCTGATTGTCTTCGCCACGAGTTTTTATATCTCTCCCTGGGCCGCGCAGAATACGGAAGCCCTGCGAACCAGGGCTGAAGTAGAAGCGGAAACCACCGGTATTGCCGCCGGTAAATTCAACGAGATGAGCAAGGGGGAACAGGTCATCTATATCGAACAGTCCTCGAGTGACAGAAGCCGGATGGAGAATGTGTTCCTGCAAACCAGGCAAGGACAACAAACCAGCTTGATAAATTCAGGCAGCGCAAGCTACAGGAATGTGGAAGAATCGGGCGGCAAATTCATATTGTTCGAGAACGGGCGGCGCTATACCGGGAGTCAGGATTCCCTGGATTACCGTATCACCCGCTACCGGACTTACGCGGTCCTGGTCGAACAGGGTGATGCGGAAAGTCGATACGCCAAGCTGGAATCGCTCCCGACGGCAACCCTGATTGGTTCCGACAGCCCCAAATACGCCGCAGAACTGCAATGGCGCCTGTCATTTGTCATTTCATCGTTGCTGCTGCCCGTGCTTGCGCTTGCATTGAGTCGTTATTCATTCAGCGAACAGAAATACTTTTCCGCGTTCGTGGCCGTAATGATCTACATCGTCTACAGCAACATGCTGAGCATAGCGAAAACCCTGTTGAAGAGAGATGATATACCGTACTTCATCGGCCTGTGGTGGGTGCACCTGCTGCTGGTTGTCATGATTGTACTGGTTTTTCAGTTTCCGCGTTTGAGACTGAGATGGAAGAAGGACCGGCTCAGGCCGGTTCCCTGTTAAACTGCAGACATGTCGGCAGCATGAAAATCGTACAACGGTATTTTATCGTCAACCTGGTCTGGACCACCGCACTGGCCTTGGCCGTCCTGGTAGGCATATTCGCTTTTCTGTCCCTTATCGACCAACTGGAAGACGCAGGGCAGGGAAACTACGATGCATACCAGGCAATCACATACGTAGTTCTGACCCTGCCGCGGTTGGCCTACGAGATCATGCCGATAGCTGCGATGATTGGGGGTATGACATGTATAGCGCTGCTTTCCAGAAACAGCGAACTCGATGTAATCAGGCTTGCCGGCGTATCGGAATATTCACTCGCCGGTTTTCTGGCAAAGGCGGCCCTGGTGATCGTGCTGCTCTCCATCCTGATCGGCGAACTTGTCGTCCCCGTAAGTGAAATAAAAGCCAGGTATCAACGCTCCGTCGCGTTGACGGAACAGGTCGCCATGCAGACAAAATACGGCTTCTGGGCCAGGGATGGAAACAGTTTCATTAATATACGCAAAATATTGCCCGGCAACGTCATCGAGGAAATTTACATCTATGAGTTCGACGACCAGGACAGGTTGCGCAGCAGTATTACTGCCGAGAACGCCCGTTATATCGATGACCGCTGGGTACTGGAAGGCGTTGACAGAACCGTTATTGACGGTTCCGGGATCAGCCGGGAGCAATTCAACCGGGCAGCCTGGGAATCCCGGGTCGATGACGGATTGATCAACCTGGTCATCATCAATCCCTTGTACATGTCCCTGTGGAACCTCTCGGAAAGCATCCGGGTCCTGAAATCCAATTCACAGAGCACCGCGACTTATGAGCAGGCGTTTTACGGAAAACTGGTGCGCCCGTTCACAATCCTGGCCATGATTATCCTGTCCATTCCCCTGGTTGCCGCGCGTAACCGTTCAGACGGGCTGGGCCAGCATGTATTCACCGGGGCCTTGATCGGCGTGATCTTCTACTTTGCCAATTCCGCGTCAGGCCATATCGGCATAGTCTATGGCGTACATCCGATCATCAGTTCGTCCGTTCCGACCCTGCTGCTGTACCTGGTCCTGCTCAGGCTGTTTTACCGGCAAAAACCAGTATTGTCCCCGACAGCCGGTCGTGAAAAGTCAAATGTTCCTTATCGGCCAGGGCCCAGAGAAACCCGGCCCCCAATGCAGACAACGATACGCCTGCAAGAAAAAACCTGATGGTCAGGTCCTTCCATCCGGGCGGCCCGCCGGCCCGGGTTGTCAGGTATATATGCCAGGCGCGCATTCCAAGAGTTTGCCGTCCTGTTTTCCATTGCCAGACGAAATAGAACCAGGAGATGAGCAGCAGGTAAGCGGAATAAAACGGGTTGCCGGCGACAAAGGCATTTCCGCCGGTAACGGCAAGCGCCGGCAGGGTCGCAAAAAACAGCACGGAAAACAGCAGGCAGCAGTCATAAACAATAGCCATCAGCCTGCGCCAAAGTCCGCAGTGTTTAACGGCTGAAGTGACGGATTTCAAATCCGTCCCCTTTGTTTACTGACCCCCATATTACAGCGGCATACCAATGTACTGCTCGGCAAGATTGCGCATCGCCGCCTCGGACTTTGCCAGGTATTCGAGTTCGTTCTCCTGCATGCGCAGGTCGAACTCACCCTGGTTTGGAAAGCGGTGTAACAGGTTGGTAAGGTACCAGGAGATGCGCACCGCGCCCCAGACCCGTTTCAATGCAGTCTGTGAATAACTCTCCAACCCGGCGATATCGCTGTCGTTGTAGAACGAGGACAGCGCCCGGGACAGGTAATACACGTCCGAGATAGCCAGGTTCAGACCCTTGGCGCCGGTCGGCGGCACGATATGCGCTGCATCGCCTGCCAGGTACAGGCGGCCGTAGCTCATCGGTTCGGCAACGAAACTGCGTAACGGGGCAATCGACTTTTCTATGGACGGTCCGGTAGTAATTTCATCCGCGATCGACCGGGGGAAGCGCGCCTTCAGTTCCGGCCAGAACCGATCATCGGGCCAGTCGGCAATGTCGGTATCCCTGTCGCATTGTATGTAGTAACGGCTGAGCCTGGGATTACGTTGTGACGCCAGGGCGAACCCGCGCGGATGGTTGGCATAGATGATATCCTCCAACGGCGGTGTTTCCGACATAATCCCCAGCCAGCCGAACGGATACACTTTTTCATAAGTGCGCAGCACAGCAGCGGGGATGGCTTTCCTGCTGACACCGTAGGAACCGTCACAGCCGGCTATGAAATCACAATCGATTCGCTGTTCCAGTCCATCCTTTACAAAGCTGACCCAGGGTCTGTCCGTGTCTACGGCATGGGGTGCGACGTCCAGCGCCTCATCGATTATCGTCCCTCCCATGGCGTCGCGAACTGCATACAGGTCCTCGGTAATATTGGTCTGTCCGTAGGCGACCATCTGCCTGCCTGCGTATTTTCGGGTGTCGATCAGGCATTGTCTCGCTCCCGCCCAGACGATCATCGAACCATCGTGAAAAAAACCTTCACGGTCCAGGCGTTCGCCGACACCCGCCTCACGCAGTATCTCGACGGAACCCCATTCAAGAAAACCTGCGCGGATACGTTGCAGCACGTAGGTGCGGGAGCGCAATTCCAGGACTATGCTGTCCACTCCCCGCAGGTGCAGCATCTGTGAAAGCAGCAGACCTGCCGGCCCGCCCCCGATAATCACCACTTGTGTCTGCATAGAGGGCGTATTATAAACTTGTGGAAACTCCGGACAAGTCCGTCCAGAACCTGTTCAGAGTTCGGAAAACAGCAATAAGAGCCCGCGCAAGTATTTAGTTTTTGTCGTAAAATCAATGATATATAGCCATTGATTTTGACTGTCCATCCCTGTATTGTAGGAACTTCTGATTAAGTCAGAAGTCTATTGAATTGATGAACCCGCTAATCCGATTCCTGCGCAGTGTCCTGGTTCCGGCCGCCTCGATGGTGGCAGCATGTCTGGCGGTCAGCGCGCAGCTTATGGCATCGCCCGCTGCGCCCAAATCGTCCATTCCGGGCAAGCTGGTGGACATCGGCGGCTACCGGCTGCACATTTATTGCGTGGGTGAGGGTGTGCCCAGCATTATCTTCGATTCGGGAGTCGGTGGTTTTTCACTGGAATGGTCCAGGGTCCAGAATGTTCTGGCGCGCAGGACCCGGGTCTGCTCCTATGACAGGGCCGGCTATGGCTGGAGTGATCTCGGCCCGTTGCCGAGGACCAGCGAACGCATCACCCGGGAGCTGCATACCCTGCTGGAAAGGGCCGGAGTGGCCGGGCCTTATATTATTGCAGGTCATTCGTTCGGAGGATACAACGCGCAGTTGTTTGCAAGAAATTACCCGGACCAGACGGCGGGCCTGGTCCTGATTGATTCCTCCCATCCGGAACAGATCGAACGGCTGCCGGGCCCGAAACCGGGAACAACCAAGCGGGTGAGGCCCGGGTCGAACAGCTATGTTGTATCCTGGTTTTTTCCGCACCCCAACTTTCCCGATGAAAATGCGCTGATGGCCCAACGCATCATGCAGAGCTGGCGACACAAGATGACCTGGCGCGAGGAAATGATGGTTTTCTCGGTCAGCGCCAAACAGGTGAAGGCTTCCAGGCCTATGCCGGAAGTGCCGATTCTGGTGCTGACCCGCGGCCGGAGCTTCTGGCCGGGTTACTCCAACGGCGATGAAACGGAACGGGTGTGGATGGAGTTGCAGGATGAGTTGTCACAGCTTGGCACTAACCCGGTGCACCTGATTGCGGAACGCAGCGGTCATGTAATCCATCTTGACCAGCCGGGAATCGTCATCACCGCGATGCAGACCATGCTGAATGCGAATTTTTCCCGTAAGTAACTAGCTGCATCTATTGGCGCTCCCTAGGGGAATCGAACCCCTGTTTCCGGCGTGAGAGGCCAGCGTCCTGGGCCGCTAGACGAAGGGAGCGCGATTTATCAGGTATTATAATAATAAGCCATGAACAAAATCCACGACAAAGTCTCGTACCTGCGTCCCGAGCCGACCATTTATCCTCGTGAAGAGCACAACATCTCGACGGACAATATCAGTGACGGCGCGCTGAAAGTATTGTACCGCCTGAAAAATGCCGGCTATGCCAGCTACCTGGTCGGGGGTAGCGTGCGCGATCTGCTGCTGGGGCGAGAACCAAAGGACTTTGACGTGGTGACGGACGCTACGCCCCAACAGGTAAGAGAACTGTTCCGCAACAGCCGGTTGATTGGGCGTCGCTTCAGGCTTGCCCATGTCCGTTTCGGCGATGAGATCGTGGAGGTTTCCACCTTCCGGGCGCCCCACCATGATGATAATGGCGCAGGGCACGCCATCGATGGACGGATAATACGCGACAACGTTTACGGGGCCATCGATGAAGATGTATGGCGTCGTGATTTCACCGTCAATGCCCTGTTTTATAACATCATGGACGAGTCGGTAGTAGATTACGTTAACGGCATGCACGATATAAAATCCTGCTGTATCCGGCTTATCGGCGATCCTCGCCGGCGTTTTGTAGAAGACCCGGTGCGGCTGTTGCGGGCAGTGCGGTTTGCGACGAAGCTGGGTTTCAGGATCAGTCCTGATACCGAAACACACATATCCGGACTGGCAGCCTCGTTGAAAGAAATCTCTACCGCACGCCTGTTTGAAGAATGTCTGAAAATGTTTTTTAACGGTTATGCCCTGCAGACCTTTGAACAATTGCGGCACTATGGGCTGTTCAAGGAATTGTTTCCGCAGACCGAAGAGGCGCTCACGCATCAACACGGCGGATTTCCCTATACATTCGTTGCCAACGCGTTGCGCAATACCGACAACCGGCTGACGCAAAGCAAGCCGGTTACACCGGGATTTCTACTTGCCGCGCTGTTGTGGTTGCCTATGGACAGGCTGGCGCGGAACCATATAGCTCAGGGTCTGAAAGAAATGGATGCCATCATCCTGGCGGGGGACATCGTTATCTCCCGACAAACCAGAACCATCGCGGTCCCGCGCCGCTTCACGCGCATGGCGCGCGATATCTGGCAAATGCAACCGCGCCTGGAACGGCGCGCGCAGCGCCGGCCGCAGCGACTGATCGAAAACCCCCGGTTCAGGGCGGCCTATGATTTTTTGCTGCTGCGCGCAGAATCGGGAGAAGGGGTCAACGAAATAGCGGAATGGTGGACTGATTTTCAACGGAACAAGCCCGAGCAAAAGAGCCGTTCCAGGAACAGGAGAAACAGGCGCAAGCGGTCCAGGGCGAGAAATACGGACTAGGATATAAGAAATGGAAAGTTATATCGGGTTGGGCAGTAATCTGGATAACCCGGAGTTGCAATTGGAGGTGGCCCTGGCTGCGCTGCGCGATATTCCGGACACCAGCCTGGTAAAATATTCCTCGTTCTACCGTAGCATGCCGTTGGGCCCGAGTGATCAGCCGGACTTCATCAACGCAGTAGCGCTACTCGACTCCGGCCTGAAGGCAGGGCAACTGCTGAGTCAATTACAGTCGATTGAAAATCGCCAGGGGCGGGTCCGGAACGGACAAAGATGGGGGCCGCGCACGCTGGACCTCGACATTCTGCTCTATGGTAACCAGGTCATCGACGAGCCCGGATTAACAGTACCTCACCCTGGAATCAGGCATCGTAACTTTGTCCTGATGCCATTGCTGGAACTGGCCCCCGACCTGGAGATTCCAGGTCTTGGCAGAGTTGATGAATTATCGGACGCGGCGGGCAACGTGGGAATAACAAGACTGGACCTGGCGAGAAATGCGGGTTAAAGATAAATTCAGATATATCGTTGTGGAGGGTCCGATTGGCGTCGGCAAGACCGCCCTGGCAAGACGCCTCGCAGACACTATGGACGACCTCCTGTTGCTGGAGCGCAGTAGCGCCAATCCGTTTCTGCCGGAGGTGTATCGTTCCCCGGGCAGCGCCGCCCTGCCGGCGCAGTTACATTTTCTGTTTGAGCACGTCAAGCAGGTGCGGGGACTGCGCCAGGCGGACCTGTTTGTAGCCAGCAGGGTCGCCGACTTCCTGATCCAGGCGCACAGGTTGTTTGCCGAGGCCACCTTGACTCAGGACGAACTGGATTTGTACTACGAGGTTTACCACATGCTGGTCGAAGATGCTCCCGTTCCCGACCTCGTGATCTACCTGCAATCGACCGTCGAGGTAATGGTAAAGCGCATCCGCTCCACAGGAGTCCCCGAGATGAAGATAGACAAGGAGTACCTGCAGAAAATTTCGGACGGATACACCGACTTTTTCTATCATTATGACGCATCGTCCCTGCTTATCGTCAATACCACGGACATGGATTTCACCAGCGAGCGCGGCGACTATGATATGTTGCTGGATTACATGGACAGGCTCAGGCCGGGACGGCATTATTTCAACCCCCAGGAACTATGACAGAAAAAATTACCATTGCCCGTTTGCACGGAATGAAGCTGGCAGGCGAGAAAATCGTCAGCCTGACCGCGTACGACGCGAGCTTTGCCGGAATACTGGATGCGGCCGGCGTTGAGATCGCCCTGGTGGGAGACTCGCTGGGCATGGTGCTGCAAGGCGAGGAAGACACCTTGAGCGTTTCCATGGATGATATGGTTTACCATAGCAGGATAGTCAGCAGGGCCTGCCGGCGCGCTTTAGTCGTGGTCGACATGCCGTACCGGAGTTTTGAGACGGCAACGGTGGCCTGTGAGAATGCTCGCGTACTGGTGGAGCAGGGCAAAGCTGAAGTGGTCAAGCTGGAAGGGGGAGAGGAACAGGCACAGACCGTGGCGGCCCTGGTTGACCGGGGCATTCCGGTTTGCGGCCACGTCGGCCTTCAGCCGCAGTCCATCAGGGAGTATGGGGGCTACAAGGTCCAGGGCAGGGAGAAACAACAGGCCGAACGCATCATGGTCGGCGCTTGCGCCCTGGAGGCTGCCGGCGCCTGCATGGTGGTGCTGGAATGTATTCCCGCGGTCCTTGCCGAACGCATCACCACGGAGTTGACAATCCCCACTATCGGCATTGGCGCCGGGGTAAACTGTGACGGACAGGTGTTGGTGCTCTATGACGTGCTGGGCATCTCACCGCGCAGCCCGCACATGGCAAAAAATTTCATGGAAGGGACAGAGAGCATACCTGCCGCTGTACAGGAATACGTGCGCGCGGTAAAAACCGGAGAATATCCCGGGCCGGAACATTCGTTTAAGTAACAGGGGCTACGATGTCAGATCTCCAGACTGCGCACAACCATATCACCGCGCCCTTCACCGGGACACCTATCATGGAAACCGTGTCAACCCTGCATGGTTTGCGTACCGTTGTCGGCAGGTGGAAGCGGGAAGGGCATACCATTGCCCTGGTGCCTACCATGGGCAACCTGCATGACGGGCATATCTCGTTGCTCAATTACGCCCGTGAGCACGCGGACCGCACCGTCGTGAGTATTTTCGTCAACCCCATACAGTTCGGCGAGGGGGAAGATTACGAGAAATATCCCAGCACCCTGGCCGAGGACAAGAACAAACTGGAAAAATACGGACTTGACCTGCTGTTCACGCCCGATCTGGAATCGCTCTATCCCGGCGGCACGGATACCGATACCCGCATCAACGTGCCCGGATTGTCGAACATCCTGTGCGGCGAGTTCAGGCCCGGCCATTTCTCCGGGGTCGCCACCGTGGTGTCAAAACTATTCAATAATGCGCAACCGGACCTGGCCCTGTTCGGTGAAAAGGATTACCAGCAACTGCTGGTCATAAAACGCATGGTGCGGGATTTGTGCCTGCCGGTAGAAATCGTCGGTTTGCCCATCGTGCGCGAGTCCGATGGTGTGGCGATGAGTTCCAGAAATGCCTACCTGGCGCGGGACGAGCGGCGCAGGGCGCCGGAGATTTACCGGACTCTGAAGGCCGCTGCCGCCGCTTTGCGCAAAGGCGGGAAAAGCCTGGAAGAAGTTGAAAAGATAGCTATGAACCGGTTGGAGCGGGCCGGGTTCA
The DNA here is from genome assembly GCA_022826885.1 of Gammaproteobacteria bacterium. Taxonomy (GTDB): domain Bacteria; phylum Pseudomonadota; class Gammaproteobacteria; order Eutrophobiales; family Eutrophobiaceae; genus JAAXHV01. The sequence goes on along the minus strand of JAJDUB010000020.1, from coordinate 75,264 downwards.
GGCCCGAATACGTCAGCATCCGGCGCTCCGAAGATCTTAAGTCGCCGAAGTCGCAAGATACCCGTTTGTCCATCCTTGTCGCCGCCTGGCTGGGCCCGGCCCGACTGATTGATAATATAAAGGTAAGGCTCAACCCGTCCTGATGCGGCGCTTATGAAGTATTGTAGATGTTCAGGTTAATCGCCGCGAGCGTATTTTTTACGGTATGCCTTGCCTGTATCCAGGCGTATGCGGACGCACCGGGTTCCTCCGCGGGCAATGCCGCGGACCATGCCCCCATCGGCGTCATGGGCGACCACATGCACGAGAAAGGCGAATTCATGCTGAGCTACCGGTTCATGCACATGGACATGCAGGGCAACCGCATAGGCACAGACGGCATTGACGCGGACGCCATCGTAACGACTGTCCCCAACCGCTTTTTCGGCAGGCCCAAGCAGCCTCCCACCCTGCGCATCGTGCCTGTCGAAATGACCATGGACATGCACATGTTCGGCGCCATGTATGCGCCTGCAGAGTGGCTGACCCTGATGGTAATGGGTATGTATATGGAAAAGGAAATGGAACACGCCACTTATATGGGCGGCATGGGAACGAACGTGCGCGGCAGTTTCAGGGTGAAGACCGATGGGATCGGCGATACCCGGGTCTCCGGCCTGGTCAGGCTCCATGAGGACGGCCTGCATCGGTTGCACCTGAACGCGGGGGTGAGTTTACCCACCGGTTCCACCTCGAAGACCCACGAGATACTGACCCCCATGGGCGCCCGCTCAACCGTACGGGTGCCCTATGCCATGCAACTGGGTTCTGGCACTTATGACCTGCTGCCGGGCATCACCTACAACGGTCATTCCGGCAGGTTGTACTGGGGCGGCCAGTATATGGGCACTTTCAGGCTTGGCGATGACCATGGTTATTCCCTGGGCGAAAAACACTCTCTGAGCGCCTGGCTCAACTACCAGTGGCAGCCGTTCATCAGCACCGCGCTGCGGCTGCAATTTGACACGCTCGGAAGGATCGACGGAATGGATCCGATGATCGCGGGCCCGGTGCAGACTGCCGACCCTGATAACTACGGCAGTGATGAACTGAGCCTGAACCTTGGCGTCAACCTGATGGGCCAGACCGGCGCCCTGGCGGGTCATCGTCTGGCCATTGAGGCGAGCCTGCCCTTGTACCGTAACCTGAACGGCCCGCAACTGGAGACCGACTGGACTGTCACGGCAGGCTGGCAATACGCGTTTTAGGTGGAAGAACCAGGGGACGGATTTTAAATCCGTCCCCGCGGACGTTACACAGCAAAAAATGATAAGCTGACTGCATGTTCCTTATATGTCAGCCATCGTGAAACAACCCGATCCGATTACCGCCTGCCTGATCATCATCGGCAATGAAATCCTGTCCGGACGGACCCAGGATGCGAACCTGGCGATTGTCGGCAAAAAATGCGACACCCTGGGCATCCGGCTGACCGAGGCCCGTGTTATTGCGGACGTGGAAGCTGACATCGTGGAGACCGTCAACACGTGCCGCAGGCTGTTTACCTACGTTTTCACTACCGGCGGTATCGGCCCCACCCATGATGATATTACCGCAGCCGCCATCGCCAGGGCATTCAATGTAGAAGTAGTGCGCAATAAGGAGGCCGTTAATGCCATGGATCGGTATTATGAGCCGCGCCGCCTGACGGATGCCAGGTTGAAAATGGCGGATATACCTGAAGGCGCACGGTTAATAGACAATCCCGTGAGTGGCGCACCGGGATTCCAGCTTGAGAACGTATTTGTACTACCCGGTGTTCCATCAATCATGGATGCCATGTTTGACGGACTGACCGACAGGCTGGTGGGGGGCGACCCCATTCTCACGGACAACGTCACAACCAATCTCCTCGAAAGCGAGATAGCGGCCGGCCTGGGAGTATTGCAGGAAAAATATCCCGATGTCAGCATGGGCAGTTATCCCTATTTCAGAAAAGGAAAACTGGGGGTGAACCTGGTGTTGCGCGGAACGGATGCTGGCAGGATGAACGCCGCCGCGGACGAACTTGCAACAACGATTATGCGCCTCAAGGGCAAGGTGCTGAACCGCTGATCCTTATGAAAATCGACGACGGCATCTCCGCGAAACGTTCTGCCTGGTCGTTCGGCGCCGAGGTGGCGGAAGCGTTTCCGGAACACGCCGAGCGATCCATTCCCTGGTACCGGGAGGGACACGAATTGATCTGTTACCTGAGTGATTTTTTCGTGGCGCCCGACAGTACAGTGTATGACCTGGGCTGTTCAACCGGTGAACTACTGGGGCAACTGGCCGTGCACAACGGGCATAAACCCGGCGTGCGCTGGATAGGACAGGATAAGGAGCAGGGCATGATCGATCGCGCACGGAAGACCTGTGCCGGGCACGAAAACGTGGAACTTCAATGCCAGGACATCCTGACCGGCGAACTCAGTGGGGCCGATATGATCATCGCCTATTACACGATCCAGTTTGTCGAGGAAAGGCACCGGCAGGCATTATTTGACAGGATCTACCAGGCACTGAACTGGGGTGGCGCGTTCGTCCTGTTCGAAAAGGTCGGCGCGCCCGACTCGCGCTTCCAGGATATGATGTCCTGCCTGTACCGGGAGTTCAAACAGCGCAAAGGCTTCAGCTCCGATGAGATACTGAACAAAGAACTGAGCCTGAAGGGCGTACTTAAACCTTTCTCCACTGCCGGCAACCTGGGCCTGTTGAACCGGGCCGGTTTCACGGACGTGATGACGGTGATGAAATACGTCTGTTTCGAGGGTTTCCTGGCCATCAAGTAGGAATGCAGGTATCCGGCAGTGCTGGAAAAGCCGGCTGTTTTAAACTAATATACTGGATTCGAAGCCAGATAATTTGCACTCTTATGGACATGCAAGCAACCCCTGCAGTTGATCGCGACGATCAGAAAACCGGGACGAAAGTCGTCCACACCAATTGCCGCGCCTGCGGCCATGCCGGCTGCGGCGTGTTCGTCACGCTTAAAAACGGCAAGGCCGTCAAGATCAGGGGCGATATGGATCACCCCATCAGCAAGGGGTACCTGTGCCGGAAGGCGAGGGGCTTCATCGCCGACTTGCAATACCACAAGGACCGCCTGCTCTACCCCATGAAGCGGGTCGGCGAACGCGGCGAGGGCAAGTGGGAAAGAATCACCTGGGACGAGGCCCTGGGCACCATTGCCGAAAAATTCAACACGATCAAGGCGGAGAACGGACCTGAATCCGTCATCTTCGGGCACGGCACCGGGCGCAGCCACCACCGCTTCGTCTACCGGGTCGCCAACATGTTCGGCTCGCCCAACGTGCTGGCGAACGGGCATGTCTGTTACCTGCCGAGGCTGGCCGTGTCCAAGCAACTGGGCATGTCGGTTCCCATCGTGGATTATGACAATCATCCCCAGTGCATCATGTCCTGGGGCAGCAACACGATCAAATCCAATCCCGATGAATATATCGGCGTCAACCTGGGCTTGAACCTCAAGCGCAAACCGAAGTATATCGTCGTCGATCCCCAGCGCACCCAGCTTGCGGAAAAGGCCGATATCTGGTTACAACTCCGGCCCGGCACCGACGTCGCCCTGGCCATGGCGATGATGCACGTGATGGTGAAGGAAGACCTGTACGACCACCATTTCGTCGAGAACTATACGACCGGCTTCGACAAGTTCTGCGAGCGCCTGGAAGAGTATCCGCCCGAGGTCGCCGAGGAAATTTCCTGGGTGCCGAAGGAAAAGATCATTGCCGCGGCCCGGTTGTTTGCGGAGACCAAACCTTCCGCCATCCAGTGGGGCGTCGGGATCGAGCACGGCGTCAATTGTTCGAACTCGGATCGCGTGCTTATTTACATGTCGGCGCTGACCGGCAACCTGGACGCGCCTGGCGGCAATGTCATGTTCGGTCCGCCGCCCGGCCTGCCGCGCATGGAGTTCTGCGGCAACCAGTTCCTGGATAATATCGACAAGATGCTCGGCGGCACCCGTTACCGGCTGGCCGCGTCCATCAACCGCATTACGCCCCATGTCATCTGGGACGCCATTGAGACCGGCGAACCCTACCCGGTCAGGGCAATGATTATCATGGGCAGCAACCCGCTGGTGGTCAGGGCGAATACGTCGCGGGTGTACGAATCACTGAAGAAAGTCGAATTCCTGGTGGTGGCGGATATCTTTCCCACCCCGACGACGGAACTGGCGGACATCGTCCTTCCCGCCAAGACCTGGATCGAGTTCGACAATATCGCGGATTACTGGAAATCCCACGGCTATATTTTCCCCAGGCCGAAGATCGTGGACGCGCCGGGCGAGGCGATGGCCGATGTCGAAATCCTCAACGAACTGGGCAAGAAACTGGGATTTGAGGACTCTTTCTGGGAGAACTATGAGGAGTCCCTGGACTACATTCTGGAACCGGCCGGCGTCACCTGGGAAGAATTCAAGGAGATGGAGTACCTGCGCAATGAGCCCCGGTTCAGAAAGTACGAAACCGAAGGGTTCAAATCCGAATCCGGCAAGCTGGATTTCTACATTCAGCAAAACGCGGACTGGGGATACGACCCGTTGCCGTCTCACCAGGAACCACCAGAGAGCCCTGCGAGGGAACCGGAGTTCCTTGAAAAATTCCCCCTGGTGCTGACGACCGGAACCCGCGTCCAGGAATATTTCGGGTCCGAACACCGGCAAAGCCCGTTACTGCGCAAGACGCATCCCGATCCCCTGTTGTCAATCCATCCGGACACGGCTGCCGAGAGGAACATAGAACACGGCGACTGGGTGTACATCGAGAGCCCGCGCGGCAAGGTGAAACACAAGGCAAAGGTTACAGACGGCGTCGACCCGCGGGTGGTAGCTGCCGAATTCGCCTGGTGGTATCCGGAAAGGGAACCCCCGGACTACGGTTTCAGGGAATGCAACATCAATTTCCTCACCGATGACCTGAACGTCGGACCTGAATCGGGTTCAACCAACCTGAAAGGCTTGATGTGCCAGGTCAGCAAGGTTTAACCAGGAATTTCTAAATCTCTCCGATACAGTTTCCTTTCCATCCGTCCATGGCGCACATGGAGGACTTCGACCACATCATTGTTGACAAGATACAGCGCCCGGTAATCACCAATCACTAAATGGCGTATCCCCTTTTGGATGTCCGCATCTTCCGGCGCTATTGGACAACGCTCAGCTAATATATCCAACTTCTCAATCGCATCTATAATCTGGAGATACCAATTCACTGCATTTTGCGGTGAGTCTTCAGCAATTTGCCGGTATCGGCGTATCAGGTCATTTTCTGCAGTCGGCTTAATGTCAATACGATACTTTTTCAACGACTGATACCGTGCCTGGCCTCAAACTCAGCAGTGAATTCGTCCAGCGGCCGTCCTCGTTCTGCCATGGCCTGCCGGATACTTTGTACACTCTCGGCATACTCTGCCAATGTCGCCATCTTCTCGTAGGTTTCGGCATCCTGGACAACCACGGCAGCCTTGCCGTTAACTGTCAAAAGTTCCGGGCGTTTGCTTTCACTCAACCGTTTAATATGTTCCGCCGGTTTGCGGCTGAATTCAGTAACCGTATGTATATCTGAACTTTGAAACATTTCGCGCCTCCTCAACAGAGAATAATACAATTATAATCTGTTTACACTAATTCCCGCTATCCGGCAAGTAAAAGTGGAGATATAGCATCCCCAAAAGGAAACGGTCCTCGCCTCGCAATTGCTTCATCTGATCCATCAAGGTATGAACCGCAGGGGCCATCATGTTCAAACTCCCAATTGCTTCCATTCCATACAGATACTCGTTTCAAACATTCTGCAGATGATGACTGCTCTGTAGATAATGTTGTTAAAACATCGGAAACTCATCCAACAGCGGGAAACATCATTACCTTAGTCAAAGTCCGGCCAGAGCGGAGAAGCCGAACCCAAGGGCTTTTTGTTTATACTGGTGCCGGATTAACTTTAGAAGTTTTGTTTAAGTCTCTAACGGGTATGTATCAGAGGAAGCTAGCCTGATAGCTGGTTGCGTCCAACGATACGTACCTGTCGAGAGGCGGATGCAGTTCAAACGCCCGGGGAGCACGCGCGAAGTTCCACAATCTCAGCAGTTGCCACTCATCGGGTTTCCTTTCCGCCACTGCCAGTTCGTTTCGCGTGATATAAAAAGGTGTGCGCTCCCAGCCGTTCGTGGTCTTTACCTCAATGAGTCGGGGTTTTCCGTCTGGCGAGAAGCTCGCAATGTCGTATCCAGCTCCATCGCTTTCATCCCTGGACACCCATCTTACCTGTTCCGCCAGGTCATAACGGTCCGCTGCCATAAGGGTTGCCATCTCATATGAAAATACACGCTCTTCTCCGGCGTTACCCAGGATACGGTTGCGTTCAATCCGCCCCGCGACATCACAATATCGTGTGACCTCCCGTGTTTTTTTGAATTCTTCCCGCGCTAGCTGGCTGCTTGGAGTTGGCGGTGGGCCTACCTGGAACTCGACTGTGTCCCGGACACCAGTGACGTTGCTCACATCAGGCAGTGTGTGTAAATATTCTTTATCGTCACTCAGCCAACGCAGCACGGCATCGACGAGTGACATCTGGAAATTAAAAGCGGGTTTATAACCGGGAATCCAAGGTTCACCCAGAGTCATCAAAACGGCGCTGATGTTCTGGTGCTTGTATTCGATCGCGCCACGCTCGCGATTAATTCGCTCCTGCAGATTTCGGTTATGCTCGGCCTTGTTATAGTATCTTCCTGCAATGTCGGCCTTCAGCATCTCGAAATAGTCGGCGACAATCTGGTCGTTCTCGGCACTCGTCCAAGGCATGCGGCCAGGCTAACACCGGCCTGTATGCAGATCAACCACGGTTTCCTGCAATTTCAGCGCCAATTCCAGCAGACCTTCAGCATCGAAATACTCATGCGATTTTTCAACCGTGGATACCTGGCTGAAGTGATCACACACCAGCGCCATCTCCGTAGCTGATTGAACCAGGGTGGATTTGTTGGAAGAATCAGTTACATAAGTTAAATTCCAAATATGAAAAATGTAATTGAACATATAAAGCAACATCTCAAAAAAGTATAAAAGCGTATGCTATTCATCGCCTCAATACCATAAATATACCGATGCAGATCAGCGCTGCGCAGATGATGTGGTAGAGGTGCAGGCGTTCATTCAGGAACAGGATTGCCATGGCTGCTGCAAAGACGGGAATCAGGTTGATGAACATGCCGGCCCGGCTCGGCCCGATGAGCTGGTTTCCCAGGTTCCACATCAGCGTTCCGAATACGGTTGACACCAATGACAGGGCGACAATGGCGTAGATTGCGTTCGCGCTGATCGGTACCGGTTTGTAGACAAGTGTTTCAATGACATAGAACGGGAGCACGATGACACAGCCCGTCACGATGATTATGAACAGCGCTACAGGTGGGCTCAGGGTATTCGGGATTTTCCTCAGGTTGATCGCATAGAGAGAGTATCCCACAGAACCCAGCAGTATCAGAAAGCCTCCCAAGTCGAATTTCACGCGCAGAAGTGTTGGCTCCAGTTCCATGCCGGTCATCATGGCTGTGACGCCAATGAACCCAACCGCAACGCCGCAGAACTGTGACAGGCGCAGCCTGTCGTGCAGGATCAGCATGGCCAGCAACACCGTGGATACCGGCTGTATGGCATTGATGATGGAGCCGTTGATCGCCGTTGTGAAGTTCAGGCCGATCATTAACAGGGTCGCACTCGCAATCATGATGCCGCCGAGCATGGTGAGCGGCCGGATATGCTTGCGTATGGCCGGCGCATTCTTTTTCAATCCAGGATAGATGAACGGCAACAGGGCGAATGCCCCCAGCAGCCAGCGCCAGAAAGACAGCCCCACCGGCGGTACTTCGATATGAACCCCGCGCCCCACAACGTGGGCAAAGGCAAACGCCGCCGAAGCCAGGGTCAGCACCAGGCAGGCGTATAGACCGGTACGGGATCGGAACAGACTGTTGTCTGGTTTGGCAGGTACGGACATAAGGGATTGGCTTTTAGCAATGTTAACATGCTTGCCGCCGGATGTGTGTGAAGACGCTGCTCAATCGTGAAAAAGTGATGATGGTGCCGGGAGAGAGACTCGAACTCTCACTCTGTTGCCAGAACCGGATTTTGAATCCGGCGCGTCTACCAGTTCCGCCACCCCGGCTTTTGATAATGGAATGAAGGACTGCCAAGTATAAGGAAACTGGCGGATTTGTTAAACAGTTTCATCTCATTTGTTACACTCCCCGGTCATGTTGCGTCAGGATTTTGATTTTGACCTGCCCGAAGAGTTAATCGCCCAGTATCCGGCGCAGAAGCGGGATGGTGGCCGCCTGTTGCTGCTTGACGGTGTGACAGGCGGGTATTCCGACAGGCATTTCAGCGATCTCGTCTCCCTGGTGAACCCGGGGGATCTGCTCGTGTTTAACGATACCAGGGTGATCCCGGCCCGGCTGTTCGGACGCAAGACGACCGGGGGGCGGGTTGAGATCCTGGTGGAACGGTTGCTGGACGGGGACAGGTGCCTGGCCCACGTGCAGGCCAGCAAGACTCCCAAAGAGGGCAGCCGTATTATCTTTGAGGGTGGTGTTGAATTGCAGGTCGGCGGACGCCGGGATGACCTGTTCGAACTGGTCCTGGCGGACGGCCCGGCGCTTATGGACGTGCTGGAGCGGCAGGGGCATACGCCCTTGCCGCCGTACATCCGCCGCGCCGACGAGGCCCTGGATACGAACCGGTACCAGACCGTGTACGCCAGGAAGCCCGGCGCGGTGGCGGCGCCGACGGCGGGGCTGCATTTCACCCGTGAGCTGATTGGTGAACTGGAGCGAAAAGGTGTGGGGTGCGCGTATGTTACCCTGCATGTGGGCGCCGGCACTTTCCAGCCCATCCGTGAGGACATTATCGAAAATCACCGGATGCACAGTGAATGGTTCGAGGTAAGCAAGGCGGTGTGTGAGCAGGTCAGCGCAACGAAACAGGCAGGCCGCCGGGTCATTGCAGTGGGCACCACGTCGGTCAGATGCCTGGAGTCGGCCACTTCGGACGGACGGTTGCAAGAGTTCCAGGGGGAGACGGATATTTTTATCTATCCGGGGTTCCGGTTTCAAACCGTGGATGCCATGATTACCAACTTTCACCTTCCCGGTTCGACGTTATTGCTGCTGGTGTGTGCATTTGCCGGCCGTGACAATATCCTGCGGGCCTACCGGCACGCGGTTGAGGCAGGCTACCGTTTTTTCAGTTATGGTGACGCCATGTTCATATCCCGGCACAAGCTGGGGACAGATTTGAAATCTGTCCCCTTTACCAGATGAAATTTGAACTGCTGGCACAGGACAACGACGCCCGGCGCGGCCGCATCACCTGCTCGCGTGGCGTCATAGAAACCCCAGTGTTCATGCCGGTCGGCACCTACGGAACGGTCAAGGGCATGACCCCGGAGGAACTGGCGTTGCTGGGCAGCCAGGTCATCCTCGGCAACACGTTTCACCTGATGCTGCGTCCCGGCATGGAGGTCATCGAGCGTCACGGCGGCCTGCACGGCTTCATGCACTGGGATAAACCCCTGTTGACGGATTCCGGCGGCTTCCAGGTGTTCAGCCTGGCGGAAGCGCGCAAAATAACGCCGGAGGGCGTGCATTTCCGTTCGCCGGTGAACGGCGACAAGGTCTTCCTGGGGCCCGGGGAATCAATCCAGGTCCAGCACAGCCTGAATTCCGACATCATCATGGTCCTGGACGACTGCACCCCGTATCCGGCAAGCTCGGAGCAGGCGCGCGCCTCCATGGAGTTATCCCTGGACTGGGCGAAACGCTGCAAGGATATCCATGGGGATCACCCCTCTGCCCTGTTCGGCATCATCCAGGGTGGCATGTACAAGGAATTGCGGGAAAGCTCGGCGGCGTCCCTGGTCGAAATGGGGTTCGACGGATATGCCGTAGGAGGTCTGTCGGTGGGGGAGCCTGTCGAGATGATGATGGATATCCTGGACCATACCGTGCAGCACATGCCCGCGGACTCACCCCGTTACCTGATGGGTGTGGGCACGCCGGAGGACCTGGTTGCCGCGGTGCAGCGCGGCATCGACATGTTCGACTGCGTTATGCCCACGCGCAATGCCCGTAACGGGCACCTGTTTACCTCTACGGGCGACATCCGCATCCGCAATGCCGAACACCGCGCCAGCGAGAAACCCCTGGATGAGGAATGCGACTGCTATACCTGCAAAAATTACAGCCGCGCCTACCTGCACCACCTGGACAAGACCAATGAAATCCTCGGCTCGCGCCTGAATACCTGGCATAACCAGTATTATTATCACGGGTTGATGCGTGGACTTCGCGATGCCATAGAGAACCGGCGCCTGGCGGCATTCGTTGCTGATTTTCGTGCCAAAAGACGCTAACCGCATGTTTTGCCATAAAGCCAATGACAAAGTCTCTTAACAGTATCAGTTCCATTGGCCGGTACCTGGCCGACAACCACGCCTGGATGCTGGTAGCGGCCGCAGTATTGCTGTTGTCGACCGATACCCTGTCCCTGGTCCCGCTGGCAATGATGGCGGCGCTGGGGATTTACCGGGTCGGGCGGGAACCGCAATCGATATACCGTGACAGGACGCAGCGGGTTTTGCTGTTTCTGTTCTTATGCCTGTGGTTGCCGCAACTTGTTTCACTGGTCGGCGTGGTGAACCTGGAACGCTCGGCGAGAATCGCCTCGTTATACCCCCTGTACCTGTTTTGCGGGGTCTTCATCCTGCGCGAACTGGCTCGCCCCGGCAATCTCACGCGCCTGTCCCTGGCGCTGCTGCTCATTGTCGTTTTCTGGTGCGTGGATGCGCTGGTCCAGTACGCCACGGGAACAAACCTGCTCGGGTACCCCTACCAGGACGGCATGTTGAGCGGCATGTTCTACCCGAAACTGCGTCTGGGCATCATTCTTGCCGTGCTGGTGCCCATTGCCCTGGAGACTGTCAGGAATGTCAACCGGGACAGCCTATACCCGTGGCTGCTGCTGATCCCGTTCACCGTGGTGGTGCTTTTGAGCGGCAGGAGGAGCGCATGGCTTATGTTGATAATCGGCTTGTCCGCCTATTTGCCCCTGGTCTTTATCTCCTTATCCTCCAGGGCGAGGTATATCATCGCGGGCGCCTTGTGCGTTGCCGCCGTGCTAGTCGGCACCATGTATTTCAAGAGCCCGGACATCAATCGCCGCATCGTGTTGCTGACCGGCATTCTGGGCAGCGAATACCAGGCCGAACGGGCGACGTCCATGCGCACGCCGATCTGGGATACGGCCGGGAACATGTTTCGGGATAACTGGCTGAACGGGGTCGGGCCGAGAGGTTTCCGCTACGCATACAGGGACTATGCGGAAGATGACAACTACTTCGTGCGCCAGGGGCAGGACGGCCAGACCCACCCGCACCTGGTTTTTCTGGAGATCGCTGTCGAGACCGGGGTGATAGGGCTGGCCGGGTTTATCCTGTTCTATCTCGTCATACTGCGATACTGGTGGCGGGGGAGACATTCCACGATCAACGGCGCCTGGACGGCGGCGCTGCTGGCGGCGACCTTCCCGTTGAATGCACACCTGGCTTTTTACGGTTCCTACTGGAGCGGTTTCCTGTGGCTGCTTATCGCCTGCGTGCTGGCCGCGGTTCTGCCCCGGCAGAGTTAAGCGGGGGCGGATTTCAAATCCGTCCCCTCTCGTGTGCGCACACTTTCATACAGGTTTTCAAATTCCGGGATCACCCGGTCGGCGGCGTAGCGTTCCCGGAAAGACGTCCATGCCGTTAGCGCCCGCTGCCGGCGCCCGTCCGGGTCACTGATTGCCGTTTCCAGCGCGGCGGTTAGCGCATCCTCATCTGCATCGCAAAGCCAGGCGCTGTCGTTATCCAGGATTTCCACCGGGCCGTGGCATTTTGTCGCGATGATGGGTATGCCGCAGGCCATTGCCTCCAGCACTGCGATGCCGAAAGGTTCATACCTGGAGGGCAGCACGAACAGGTCGCCCTTGAGCAGGAAGCTGCGTATGTCGTCCTGCCAGCCGGCAAAACAGACCTTGTCGCCCAGGTTCAGTGCCGCAGCGAGGTCCATGAGCCGGCGCCGCTCGGCGCCGTCCCCCGCGAGATACAGGCGCATATTCTCACCCGCCAGCCGGCCGAAACTGCGCAGCAGCATGTCAAAGCCTTTTTTATGCACGAACCTGCCATGCGCCACTATTTTCCTTACTTCCGGTTGGCAGTTGATTTCGGTTACTGGGGGGAAACTGGAGAAATTGGGAATCAACCGGATATTCCCGGCGCCAATGCCCTGGTTCGCCAGGTAATCCCGTTGCGCCCGGGTGGTAGGGGTAAAAACGGTTGCGCTCCGGAAATATTTCAGGTCCACGAAATCATGGGTGTGGGCAACCAGCGGGATGTTGAGTTGGCGCGCTGCCGGACCTGCCAGGTGGGCCGCGCGTCCCAGTGATGTCTGTATGATGTCCGGCGCGAAATCCCGGACCAGTTTCAGGATATTCCGGGGCGCCAGCGGATCCCACGGACCCAGCACCCGGACCGACCCGCATTGCAGGTTCGCCCGCTTTTCAAGGCGCAGCGCGGCCTTGGAGCGAACATTGGAGATAGCGAGGACCTCATGGCCGCGGCGCACCAGACCGTTGGTCAGGTCCACGTAGAACCTTTCCGCCCCGCCGAACTTCCTGGCGAGCATGATCACGCAAATCTTCATCCTGCCCTGGTCAGTGTCCGAGGAAGGTATGGAATACCCCATTGGGGTCATATTTGTTTTTTAGCGCTTGTATTTTCTGCCAGTTTGCCTGGCTGAAGGAACGCTCGGAGCGCGTCGGACTCGCCTCAAGATCGGCCTCGCTGACGAAATGGCCCACGGACAGCGGCGCCAGTATCTCCTGCGTCCGCCTCATCCAGGCGATGTTCTGCTCGTCCTCGTTTTCATCCATCCAGAATGAGTAGGGTGAGAGGAACGTGAGGCGCCGCATGGAATATGCCGTATCGGGGAGGTGGATCGGTTTGGGTTTGACTTCGCACAACACGTTTGACATCGGCGATGGCGCAGTGGCGAAGTGGTCGACATATTTCTCCATGACATCCCGCATGGAGATATCGAAATAAAACGTGTCGGCTGCAGTCCGGCATGGAGGGAAGGAAAGATCGACGAGGTTGAACAGGTCATCGAACATGACAGGTTTGACCTCTTCCGACATGATCGGTTTTGCCGCGGGACGGGTTGCGGATATGGGTGAGAGGAGTTCCCGCGCCTCTTTCTCCGTGTCGGCAAATGCGACCGCGGTCACATTGACAACCTTGCTTGCGCCGTCTACCGGTTCCGGCAGACCCAGCAGGAACATGAACAGCTCCACCTTGTCCGCTAGGGCCAGACCGACCTCCGGCAGCCATTCGGACACGGCCAGGGTATCCTGCAACGGCCAGGTATGGCTGCTCAGGTGAATCGCCCGGGGTAGTGGATACAGTTTCAGGTGATAGTTCGTCACTACTGCCGGAAACCCGGGGCCGGACCCGCGCGCGGCCCAGAGCAGGTCGGGATGGTTTTTTTCATCAACGCGTACCGGTTCCCCGTCTGCCGTGACCGCCTCAAGCCCCAGCACGCTGTTACAGGCAGCCCCGCCCCATGAACCCCAGTTCCAGCCCTGTCCGCCGCCCAGCAGGTACCCTCCCAGGGGCACGGTACTGCAGTGGGCCATGGGGAATCCCAGACCCTGCCGGCCGAGCACTGCCGCCAGTTCCCGGGCATATATTGCCGGACCGACGACAGCCGTTTTGTTTTCGGCATCGACCGCAAGGTCACGAAAACGGCTCATGTCCAACACGATGCCTCCGTCACGGACTGAGGAATGGACCCAACTATGGCCGCCGGTTCGGATGCCTGTTTTCATACTGTTCTGAGCGGCAAACTTCACGGTGCTGATTACGTCTTCCAATGATGTTGCCTGGACTATCGCGTCCGGCCTGCGGTCCGTCTTGCGCAGTTGCCAGATCAGGTTACGCCGCCGTTCGGCATAAGATTCATGGTCCCTGGTAATCACGTCTCCGGCGATTTTGGCTGCCAGGTCACTGAATGTTTTGTTACCCGGGGAGGGCGCGGAGCAACCGCCAAACGAAGAAAAAGCGGCAAAACCGGCGGCTAACCGGCTGGCCAGAACAGAGAATTGACGACGGGACAATTGTTTGATGATCATGGGACACTCCCGCTGAAGCAGCTTGCCAGGCTATGATATATTATCATGCCCGAATATTTGAGAAATCAGCAATGCCGGATTTTATCGAAATCGTTGACGTCAGCCCCCGCGACGGCCTGCAGAGCCAGCCGGTGGCATTGAGCGTCGAGCACAAACTGGAATTGATTAACCGGCTCACAGACGCCGGCGTCCGGCGCCTGGAAGTGGCCAGTTTCGTCAACCCGAAGCGGGTCCCGCAGATGGCGGACGCGGAAGAGGTGGTGCGCGGCCTGGCGCAACGGGACGACGTGTCATATATCGGGCTGGCGCTGAACCTGCGCGGTTTCGAACGGGCCATGGCCTGCAACATCGATGAAGTAAAATGCGCAGTGGTGGCCTCTGACACGTTCAGTATCCGCAACCAGGGCGCCACCACGGAACAGACCATGGAACTGGTCGCGAAGATTACCAGGGAGGTTGAGGCTGCCGGCATCGGCAAGGCCGTGACGATCAGCGCCGCGTTCGGTTGTCCCTTCGAAGGCGAAATGCCGATGGAGAAAGTCGTAAACCTGGTACAGCGTCTCGCCGCAATGGGGTATCACGAAATTTCCCTGGCGGATACCATCGGCGCCGCCGGCCCTTCAGACGTTGCCGCCATGATAAGGCGTATCAGGACTCTTGAACCTGACCTGATCCTGGGCTGCCATTTCCACAACACCCGCAATACTGCAGTGGCGAACACCTATGCAGCCATCCAGGAAGGCGTCAGGTCCTTCGATGCGAGCTGCGGCGGCGTGGGCGGTTGCCCGTTCGCCCCGGCTGCGACCGGCAACGTGGCGACCGAAGACCTGCTGTACATGATCCACCGCATGGGTTTTGAGACCGACATCGACATCAGCAAAATCATCGAGACCGCAAAATGGCTGGAAGGCCCGCTGGGCGCGTCCATGCCGGCCATGCTCACCCGCGCCGGGGTGTTTCCCGCTGCGAAAGCAGCCTAGGTAAGACCCGGAACAGAAATCCGGTATTCTCTACTACTGTCACATCATCCCTTTCTGCAGGTCGATCAGGTAGTCGATCTCCTCCTCCGTATTGAAGAAATGGGCGCTTATGCGCAGGTTGCCGATGCCGCCCAGGGTGCGCATTGAGATCTTGATCGGTTTCATACAACGGCCTGGGGCTGCACAGCGCTCGAAAAACGCCTTGTCCTTGTCGTAATCACCCGTGGTGTAGGTAATGAGCCCGTGGCGTTTTTCCGGGTCGGTGGGGCAGGTGACCCGGCAGCCGATTTCTTCCAGCCTGTCGATGGTGTAGGCGCCCAGGCGCCGCACACGTTCCTCGACGTTTTTGATGCCGATCTTCTCGTAGAACTTCAGCGTCGCCACCCAGCCGAACAGTGAGGGGCCGATGGTAGTGTCCTGTGAGAACCGGTTGGCGTTGTTCACCGGGGGGTAAGACCAGCTTGCCATGTTGTCGTGGTCCCTGTTTGCGAACGGGATGGGGCCTGGAATGTCCGCCCAGATGTAATTGCGGTAACGGGCGTCGATGCGGTCCATGACGGAACGCTTGATATAGAAGATGCCGGCGCCCTCCGGGCCGCATTGCCACTTGTAGGCGCCCGATACCAGGAAGTCGACGCCGTCATCCTTGACGTCAATGTCCACTGCGCCCAGAGTCTGCATGGCGTCGTCCAGCACCAGGGCTCCCCGGGCATGGGCGATGCGGCAGACTTCCTTCATGTCAAAGGTGAACCCGCAAAACGCTGCCGTCCGGTCCACAATCACCATCCTGGTGTTACCGTCCACCAGCTTTTCCATGTCTTCCATGAGGATCTCGCCGTTGACGTTGCGCACCACCCGGATCTCGATGCCGTAACGGCGCTGCAGGTCCTGGAGGATATAGGGAATGGAGGGGTAGGACAGGTCCGTGATTACCACGTTATCGCCTTCCGACCACTCCATCATGTTATAGAGGATCAAGTTTGCTGTGATCGCCGGTCGGTAGGCATTGGTGACCTCGTCCTTGTCGGCGTTGATGAATGCTGCGCTAAGGCGGATGCTCTCATCCCACTTGGCCAGCAGGAACGGATGCGTCGCGATGTCTGCGGCGGGTATATCCTCCATGCGGCCGTACTCGACGAAGTTATAAAAGTCGCGCACTGCGTTCAGCCAGTAATTGCCCGGCACCATCTGGTCCGCCGCGTTCAGGTATACCCAGTGATCCAGCAGTTTGAATTCGGCGCGGATTTCGTCCAGGTGGTCGTCTATATAGTTGTTGTTCATATCCGGTTGTCTGTAAAATCAGCAATTATAAGGAAAAATATAATAATCATGCACTTTGTTTTTTGTCACAAGTGACCAGAGTCGCCACACGTGAAAAATGGTCCTCCCGCACCGGGTTTATCCTGGCTGCGATAGGAGGGGCCATCGGTCTCGGGAATATCTGGAAATTCCCCTATATGGCCGGGTCCAGCGGCGGCGGCGCTTTTGTCATCGTCTACCTGTTCGCAGTCGCCCTGGTCGCCATTCCCATCCTGGTTGCCGAGTTGATGCTGGGCAGGTACGGCGGGCAGAGTCCGCCCACCGCCATGCTGTTGAACGCGGAGAAGGAAAACCGGTCTCGCTGGTGGTCCGGCGTGGGCTGGATCGGCGCCGGCGCCGGGTTCCTGATCCTCGGCTTTTACAGCGTAATCGGCGGCTGGGTGCTGGACTATGCGTATGGGTCGATGCGCGCGGGGTTTTCCGGGGTCGGCCCGGACGAGGCACAGGCGCGTTTTGCCGGCCTGCTGTCGGATCCGCTGCGCCTGCTGCTGTGGTTTACCGTGTTCCTGGGGCTGACCGGTCTTATCGTCAGTAGCGGACTTCGGAAAGGTATCGAACGGGCGACCGGGATCCTGATGCCGGCGCTGTTCATCATGTTGCTGGCCCTGACTGTCTACAGCGCCGTTGCGGGGGACATGGCAGCCGGACTCAGGTTTCTCTTTGCCGTGGACTTCGGACGGATCAACCCGGCGGTCATGCTGTCGGCGGTGGGACACGCGTTTTTTTCCGTCGGCGTATCCATGGGACTGATGATGGCGTACGGCGCCTACATCCCCCGGGAAATATCCATCCCCAGGACCGCGGTCGTCATTGCCGGGGCCGATACGTTTGTCGCCATCGTGGCCGGTGTGGCCATCTTTCCACTGGTGTTCGCGAACGGCCTGGAACCGGGGGAAGGACCGGGCCTGATCTTCGTCACCCTGCCTATCGCGTTCGGCAACATGCCGGCCGGGGGCCTGTTCGGCGCCTTGTTTTTCCTGCTGTTGCTGTTTGCCGCGGTCACCTCTTCCATCGCCATCCTGGAACCGGCGGTGGCCTGGGTGGAGGAGCGGCGCGGCATGACCCGCAGGAAGAGCGCGGCAGTCACGATTTCCGCCCTCTGGCTACTGGGCCTCGGCAGCATGCTCTCATTCAACATCTGGGAACAAGTCAGACCCATCGCCGGCTTGAACATATTTGAACTGATGGATTACCTGACGGCGAACCTGATGATGCCGATTGGCGGCATGCTTATCGCCATCTTTGCCGGCTGGTTCATGCGGGACAGCACCCTGGCGGATGAATTGCGCATAAACACGCCATGGCTGTTCCGTACTTGGCAGTTCCTGATCAGGACCGTGACGCCGCTGGCCATTGCCGGTATACTCGTGACAAACCTGTTTTAATATTCGTCCATGTCCTACGAAGTCATAAAGTTTATCCATGTCCTGCTGCTGGTTTTCTGGCTGGGGACCGACGTCGGCGTTTTGTTGCTGGCCCGGAGATTCCGCGATGCAAGCCTGTCCGTGGAGACGCGCCTGACGCTGCTGCACATGGCGATGGTCATCGATACCCTGCCGCGCATCTGCTTTATCATCATGCTGCCTGCAGGGGTGCACCTGGCCAATGCCGCCGGGTTGCTCAGTGTCGATATACCGGGCCTGGTTGGCCTGTGGCTGCTTGCCGCGGTCTTGCTGACGGTCAACATGTCTGCGGCGAAACATATCGGCACTCCCCTGGGGGCCAGGCTGCAACGTCTCAACTGGGTCGGGCTGGGTATTGCCGGGCTGCTGCTGATCGCTACCGGGTCGGCCTCGATGATCAACGGTACACCGGACATGGTTTCCTGGCTGGCAGCCAAGATCGTCATTTACGGACTGGTCTACTGGTTTGCAATCGGCATAGACTGGATGTTCCTGCCGGTGGGCCGGTTAACGGCAGAACTGGCGGAAAAAGGATCATCGGAGGAAGTCGAGGCGGGCATTACCCGGACCGTGGACCAGACCATGTGGGCCGTGCTTGCGGTGTATGCTTCCACCCTCGCCGCCGCCTGGATCTGCATAGCGAAGATCGATTTCTAGCGCCGGAAATCCGGGGTCAGAGTAAGAATTTCGCCAGAAATTTTACTCTGACCCCTGAATTTGAAACTGTGCGTCAGGCGTGGCCTGGTCGATATCCAGGTACAGTTTCCATTCGTTGTCTGCGTTTCTTTTGTATATGAGCAGGGATCTCCCTGCGTCCCGGTAAGTATCTCCGCCCGACCTGGGTTCGGCGGTCAGGTAGTACTTGCTCAGCAGATGCGCCGTATCGCCGTGAATCTGTATTTCCTCGATATCTATCTCGAACGTCACCCTGGATTTGCCCATCCCCGGCGCGAAAAAGTTGCGAATCTGTTCCACGCCGCGTAGAGCGGGCCTGCCGTGCAGGGCGACGATGGCATCGTCCGTGTACAAGGTCATCAACCGGTCCAGGTCGCCGGCGGTATACAGTTCTATCCAGCGTTGCGCGACCTGTTCAATGGCAGCGATGTCTTTTGCCTCGTCCGCTACTGCCTGATTTGACAAAGCCAGGCCCAGGAGCATAAGCAAAGCTGGTTTTTTAAACCCGTGTATGAATTTCATTGAAATCTGACCTCTCATGTTCCATTGGTTGCAGTTACGAACCGGCCTCATTCAGGCCGAGTTGTCCCGGATTGAGCACCCCGTCCTTGTCCAGCAGGCGTTTTAACTGTTCCATCATGGACCAGGCCACGTCCCGGCGGCTGTTCTTGTAAGGGTAGTATTTCCCTATCTGAAAATGTACCGCGCCCTGTTCCAGGAAAATGCTGCGCACCTCGTTCCGAATTCTTTCGGCCTCAGTGCGAGCTTCCGGATTTGCTGGTACGGGCGTGAACCTGTTGAATACGTCGGGTTCAACATTGCGGCGGTGTACTTCATTCAATTCATCCGGCCAGAAAAAGACCGGTTCCACCAGGAACGTAGTATTGCCTACCGTACACAGCAGGTAACCCGTGTCGATGTTGTATTTTTCCAGTACCGCCTTGTTTTGCCGAAACAAATCCTGGATTTTGTCGATCGTTTCAGATGCCTGCGAATGAGCCACTTTCCCGTGTATCGGGACCCAGCGTTCGCCGTCCGGCCCTACCATTGAGTTTGTCGGCGGGAAAGGGTGGGAGCTCATTATCACAGGCAAGCTGTTGGCTATGCTGATCCCGCCATTTTCATCCGCGATTTTATCGATCTCCGCCAGGGCATGGTCGGCGCCTGCTTCGCAGCGATCCTCTACATGGACGTGCAGACCCCATTGCACTTTCCTGATAAACCTGCGGCCGCCGGCTGCGATTTTGATCGATTCTTTCAGGCCGCTTTTACCGGCTACCCGCGCCAGGGTCTTGACGTCTTCCACCACATCGGCATCGCCGCCCACCACGCGGCTGTTCTGCAGGAACGGATCGAAAGCGTAACATTCGGAGGCGAGGCCCCGGCGGCCGATCTCCGACATGGCCGCGCAGAGCTGCTGGTGAGTCTCAAAAGAAAACGAAGCGTATTTCACCACGGCCGGGATCGTTACCAGGCGCAGGGTTGCGACTGTCTTGATTCCCAGAGCGCCGCTGTCACCGATAAACAGTCCCGTCAGGTCGGGACCGTCATAACGCATGAACGGCACACCGTCCTTTTTCCCGTGCGCCCCGGTGGGCAGAATCTCACCGTTGCCCAGCAATACGTCCAGTCCAAGCACACTTTCCGCGGCCGTACCGTGCGATGTTCCGCCCCAGAACACACTGTTTTGTGACAAGGCACCGCCGATTGTGGCGCGCATGCCGGAAAGCGGCCCCCAATAGGGTGGGCGCAGGCCGTGAGGAGCAAGGGCCTCGTTCAGTTTCTGCCATGTGCAACCGCATTCCACTGTCACGATCATGTCCCGGATATTGATATCGATGATCCTGTTCATCCTGCGCATGTCGATACTGACGCCGCGCGCCGACTTGTGCAGGTAAGAATCCGTATACGACATACCGCCGCCGCGCGTGACCATGTATAAGCTGTTCTGTTTGCACAACGATACGATTTCACGCAGTTGTTGAGCATTTTCCGGTTGTAGGACAGCCAGGGCGGTTTCGAAGCTGCGGTATACGTCCGTCGAGTAATAACTCAGTTCAGCGGGGTCGGTAATAACGAACTCGGCGCCGACGATGTCATGAAAGCCGGATAATACAGCCGGTGTTAATGTGTGGGTTTCGGTCATTGTCTGCCCTCGCTCCGGCATGCGCCTGTTTTGCCATGGGATTACTGGAATGTTATAACATTAATACATTCGATAACAGGTCGGGGACGTGGTACATTCCCGTGTAACAATCAAACGGGAGGGTAGGTATATGAAATACCTGTGCAGGGCTTATGTTGTGCTGGCAATCTGGCTGTTATTGCCGGGGGGCACTAAGGTTGCGGTTGCCGCGGAACAATGGCAACCGTTGCAGATCGTAGACGTCGGCAGCCATCCCTGGGACGCCAGCCCCCGGTTCAAGTCAAAGACCAAGACGTTTTTCAAGGGGCCCAATGACAGCAGCCTGATCTACGCGCACTTCCTGCCGCGCTGGGACATGACGCCGCCAATCGACCCGCTCGGGGTTCATTACCATCACTGGCATGAGTGGGCCTACGTACTGGATGGTGATTTCGTCATCCATGAGCCGGTCAGCCCGCAGCAGAAATCCGGCATGCTCTCCCATTTCACCCAGGGCACCTGGCTGGACCGCCCCGCCTATACGCTGCACGGCGGTGTATGGGAAGTCGGCGGGATGCGCCCGCAGCATGCCTGCACCCTGCTGATATTCGAGGAAGGCGACGGCAGTGTCGTCACCCTGGGTCCGGAAGGGGATCATTTCAAACCGGATTTTCCCGAAAAACCGGACCCGTACCTGCCTGACTGGCAGGCGGTACAGCAGTTCAACCACCCGTGGATAGTGCATACCACAACCGACCTGGAGTGGGAAACCGATACCAAGGTACCGGGCCGCATGATCAAGTGGTTGAGTGACGACCAGAAAGAGGGCTTCCGCGCCAGGCTGGTCAAATTGCCTCCCGGGTGGCAGGCCCCGCAGAAACACTCGAAGAGTTATTACAAACAGGCCAGCCGTTTTATCTATATCATCTATGGCGACCTGACCGTCGAACAGCGCAGTGCCCCCGGCGCCGCGGGAGCACCGGTAACGTTGACGAAGGACTTTTTTGTCTACCAGGCCCCGTACAGCCTGTTCGGTTTTGCTGACGGACCTGCCACGACCGGCGGTGTGATATGGCTGGAAGTCGTGTATGCCCGGGGGCTTGCCGTAGGCGGCGGCAGGATTGAAATCCCATCACACCTGGAATAACGACTCGCCCGTAACCGCAGATGCCGGCCAACAGCACATCTCGCATCCACATTATCGGTGGCGGCATAGCCGGTTTGACTGCGGCCATCGCTCTCAGAAAGTATGGGTTCCCCGTCGTATTGTTCGAACAGTCGGAACAGTTTGGCGACGTAGGCGCAGGTATCACCATCGGCCCCAACGCGTCCAGGGTGCTGCTGGCCCTGGGCCTGCAGGAAAGACTGGCGCCATACGTCAGGACGCCGCGCCACGCCGGTATCCTGCACTTCAGGACCGGGGATCGAATTTCCTACTCCCTGCGCGGCGACAGCTACATCTCCGAATTCGGCGCCCCTTTTTGGCATATCCATCGCGCGGACTTGCTGGGCGTGCTGGTGGATGCCCTGGCTGATGACCCCGACGCTGAACTCAGGCCCGGCCATAAAGTGACCGGCATCACCCAATCGGCTGACGAGGTGACCAGCCGGTTCGCCAACGGTGTCGCGGAAAGCGGTGATGTATTGATTGCATCTGACGGGATAAAGTCGACGGTACGCGAGACGCTGTTTCCCGGCACGCCGGCGACGTTTACCGGTTACGTGGCCTGGCGCGGCCTGGTGGATCTTGAGCGCCTTCCGGGACTTGAGATCGATCCTGATTTTGCGCTTTACGCCGGTCCGGGAAAAATCGTCGGCAGGTATGCGCTGCGCCAGCGCGGGCTCATGAATTACGTTGCCATAGCCACCAGGGAGGACTGGCGGGAGGAAGGCTGGACGGTCCGCTCCGAGGTGGCGGAAGTAGAATCTGAATTCCAGGACTGGTGTGAAAACGTACAGACGATTATCCGCGCAACTCCCCCCGATCGCTGCTTTAAATGGGCCTTGCACGTGAGGGAACCGCTGGACAACTGGGTGGATGGCCGGGTTGCGTTGCTGGGCGACGCGGCACACCCCATGACCCCGTTCCTCGGCCTGGGCGCCGGGATTGGTATTGAAGACGCAATGGTGCTGGCCCGGGCCTTTTCCGGGTCCGGTGACTGGCAAACGGCACTGGCGCGCTATCAGCAAGCAAGGATCGGCCATGCCGCCAATGCCCAGCAAGCATCCGCCAGGCAGGGCCTGCATCTCCTGAATGCAAAGCCGCAGCCAGGAGAAGGCAAGACTTTATACAACGATGACATGCTGGGGCTGTATTCCTATGATGCAACAACCGTCGCTATCTGAAAACTTGTCATTCCTGAGAGGCTACACAACATGAAAATATACTACGGCTGGTGGGTACTACTGGGACTGTTCCTGATCTACACCGCCAACAACGGTATACTCATCTACACCCTGCCGCTGTTCTACCCCGAACTCATCGACGAGTTTGGCTGGAATGCCGAGCAGGTTACCCGCCCGGCCGCGCTGTTCTTGGTTGTCGCCGCCCTGGCCGTTCCGTTCGCAGGCATATTGTTTGACAGGTATTCGACCCGGATTGTCATGTTGTTGGGCATCTTGGCCCTGGTGGGTGGTCTCTGGTTTTATCCTTCCATAACCTCACTCGGCCAACTGACCGCGATATACGTGGTGTTCGCTCTGGGTCTGGCCGGTTGCGGGCTGGTGCCCAACATGCTGATACTGACTCGCTGGTTCAGGCGTCACCGGGGCCTGGCTGCCGGGTTGCTGCTGATGGGATCGACTATCGGCGGCGCTGTTTTTCCGCTGCTTGCCCGGGAGACACTGGTCACACAGGGATGGCGCGAGGCGGTGTTCATGATTGCGGTGCTGGGCAGTGTCATGATGATAAGCGCCGTCCTGCTCCTGGTTCGAAACCGGCCCGAGGAGATGGGACTAGCTGCTGACGGTGTTGAGTTGTCCGGTGAGTCCGATAGCGTGGACACAACGGCTGCAGCGGGTCCTACACTGAAGCAGGCCGTGACAACGCCGGTGTTTTATGTCCTGGCGTTCGTAACTGCCGCACTCTGGTTCGCCACTTTCGGCATGTTGCAGCACCAGTCCATTTTCATCGGTAAGGACCTGGGGGTCGATTCGGCCCGGCTGCCGCTGATATTCAGCATGTTCTTCTGGTTCGCAATCATGGGCAAGCTGCTGTTCAGTTGGCTCAGCGACAGGGTGGACAAGTTGCGGGTAATGCTCGCCGCCGTGCTGAGTCTGGTTGCCGGCCTGCTGCTGTTGCGTACCGTCTCAGCCGATAATTTTGTGGGCCTGTACGCTTACGCGGTGGTGTTCGGTGTAGGTTTCGGCGCTTCGTTCAGCATGATCCAACTGGTGCTTGCCGAATATTTCGCCGGCGCTTCCTACGGCAAAATCCTGGCCTTGCTGACCACCGTGGATTCCCTTGCCGGTTCCGCCGGGGTAAGTTACATGGGGCAAGTGCGTGTCGCACAGGGGTCTTACCTGCCGGCGTTCGATTTGCTGATTATATTGTGCGCGGTATCCGCAGTCCTGGTGGTCATGCTGCTGCGGTGGAGACGTTAGCCGTCCGTCATTCCGGCGTAGGCATTTACAATACGATAAAGGAATGATATGTTGATATAACAATCAATCATTTGTAGATAATTTTAAGTTTGTAAGGGAGGTTCGCTGTGCGTTATTTCTCCAGTAAATTAACAGCATCACTGCTGTCGGGTGTGGTTTCTTCTATCGTTTTTTCGCCGTTGGCCTGGTCCCAGGGCATTGAAGAGGTCGTGGTGACTGCGACCCGCAGGGCGGAGAATGTCCAGAGTATTCCCGTTGCCGTTTCTGCGTTTACGGGTGATGACCTGGCCAGTCTCGGGGTCACCGAGACCCTGGATATCGCCAAGGTGGTGCCGAACTTTATCGCCCATAACAACACCGGACTGGGCACCGCCAACACCTATTCCCTGCGCGGCCTGAACAATACGGAATCCATCGCCACGTTCGACCCGCCGGTGGGCACCTACGTCGATGATTTCTTCATCCAGCGGCAGAATTCCAATAACTATGCCTTGTTCGATATCGACAGGATCGAGGTCTTGAGAGGGCCGCAGGGCACCTTGTTCGGCAGGAACACGACAGGCGGCGCGGTGCGCGTCATCCTGAAAGACCCGGCTGAGGAGTTCGGCGGCTACGCGGAAGTCGGCGGCGGGCGCTTCGATAAGATCACCGCGAGGGGAAGCGTTGACATACCGGCATCGGAGAATTTCCGTATGAAGATTTCCGGGTATTACATCAACGACGACGGCTTTGTCGATAACGTGACCACCGGAGAGGACGGTCTCAATTATGAAGAGAACTACGGCATAAGGGGCGCGATATTGTGGCAACCTTCCGATAATGCTTCATGGAACGCATCGCTTACGTATATCGAAAGCGATCATGCCAATATGTACAACTATGTCGAAGACGATGACCGGTTTACCCGCACCGGCCTGGTCACCGACGGCGCGCCGTTAGCCGGCTTTGTGACGGGGGATAAACAGAACTTTGATTTGGGCAATGAAACCAGGTCGCTGCATTTCACTTCCGATATCGAATGGGAAACCGCGATAGGCACCGTCAACCTCCTTACCAGTTACCTGACCCTGGAACAGGATTTTCTGCTGGACTTTTTTGAGGGTCCGTTTTTTACCGGCGGGTTTACCATCGCTAATGAAGGTGAACACGACCAGTTCTCACAAGAGGCGAAACTGACCGGTTCAATAGGCGACCAACTGGACTACATTGCCGGTGTTTTCTATTTCAATGAAGATAATAAAACCGATTTGACACAAATTTTCAATCTGGGCGCCATTGGCCTGTTCCTGCCCACGGGGTTCCCGTTGTTCCAGTACGATCGCACCATGGATAACGGCGTGGACTCCTGGGCCGTCTATGCCCAGGTTGATTACCATTTAACCGACCAGTTGACGTTGACGGCCGGCATACGCTACACCGATGAGGAGAAGGATTTCGGCATCACCGACAACGGTAACCCGCGGGCGGGGGCTGTCTTTACCAGCCGCGATATCGAGGCCCTGGGTATACCGCTGGAGCAGAACGAGTCTATCGTCACCCCGCGCTTTGCCCTGGAATATGAAGCCAACGACAATTTCATGATCTATGGTTCCGCCACCCGCGGTTTCAAGTCCGGCGGCTGGAATGCCCGCGGCACCGCGCCCGGCACACTCTCGCCCTTCTCTGCGGAAAAGATATGGAATTACGAAGGCGGTATCCGCTCCGAGTGGTTCGGCAACCGGTTGCGGGTCAACCTGACGGGCTTCTACTCCGATATCAGCGATTTCCAGTTGCCCTCGGCCTATACCGATCCGGCCACCGGTGCAATCGTGTTCATCACCCAGAACTTTGCAGACATGGAAGTATACGGTTTTGAGGCGGAACTGCTTGCCAACCCGGTGGATAACCTGACCCTGTTCGCCAACATCGGCATCATGGAATCGGAATACAAGAACCTCGACCCGGCCATCGTTGCGCAACGGCAGAACTGCCTGCAAAACGGCCTGCAATGCGCCCAGGGTATCGTCAACCCCCACGGCGGCATCGCCCCGCCGGTGCGGGCGCCGGAACACCAGTTGTCGGTAGGCGGCTGGTACGAGATCCCGGTCACCGACACCATCAATATCGTTCCCAGGATCAACGTCATCGATTACGGCGAGCATAACATCAGCACCAGCGGCCAGGACGTTGCGTTGCTGGACGGTTACACCATCATCAACGGTGGTGTCAGCATCGAGCATAGCGCGGGTTGGACCCTGACGGCGTCCTGCCAGAACTGCACCGACAAGGATCAATACGTGTCCTACCTGGCGGGTTTTATCTACCTGCAGGATCCGGCGACCTGGTCGGTGACGTTGAACAAGCGTTTCTGAGGATACGCTTCGCCGGATTATTCCCTCCGGGTGGAGATCAGTAACAGGTATGACAACACTGACAGGATAACGGCTATTACCACAGGCAGGCACAGACTCAGGATATTGCCGTCATAAACCTGCGTAGCTATGACGGTCGCCAGGGCACCGATGGCCATGGACATACTGTTGGAGAGTCCTGATGCCGTCCCGGCCTTGTCCGGATGATGTGCGACTGCTCCGGCCATGGACGGTGGATTGACCAGACCGGTAGCCGCGAACAGGAGCAGGAAAGGAGAGAGTATGGTCAACGCGCTAATCGGGAGGGACCATAACATAAGCAGAATAAGTCCGGCGCTGGAAAAGGTCCCACAAAGACCGAACTGCAAGGTACGTTCTGAACCATACTGTCTTATGATCCGGCCGCCAATCAATGATCCGCAGATAAAAGCGAAAGCCATACTGCCCATGTAGAAACCGAACAGGGCCGGACCCGTGTAGAAATGTTCTTCGAAATACAGGGGTGCGCTGGTCAGAAAGGTAAAAAACGCGACATTGCCGAAAGCGAATACCAGGGTGTAACCCCAGAACGGCTTGGATTCAATCAGGCCGTTCAAGTCAACACGCATTTTTCGAAAGGTGCTCTCAGTCACCTTAAGCTGTTGTCTGGTCTCCGGCAATGTAGACAAAAGCAGGATGAAGACGGGCAGGGCCAGACCGGTCATGGCATAAAAACTCATGCGCCATCCTGAGGTTTCAATCAGGTAGCCGGACAAGGCCGGCGCCAGCATCGTTGCCACACCCATGCCCCCGGCGAGGTAAGCGGTGTAATGCGCGGAAGTATCCATATCGAAGGTGTCCCGGAACATCGCACGCGTCACTACGGTTGCAGTTGCAATTCCGGTGGCCTGTACCAGCCGGAAGACTGTGAACCACAGCATCGTAGCGCTTAAGGCGCAAGCCAGACTTGCCAGCGTAAATACGGCAAAGCCCCACAGGAATACCGGGCGACGGCCAAACCTGTCTGCCAGCATGCCATGGACAGGTTGCGCCAGGGCCAGTCCCAGCAGGTAAATCGAAACGGCGAACTGCACCGTAGACAGGGGGAGTCCGAATTCAGTACCAATGGCAGGCAGTGCCGGCACGATTGCCGTCATGGCTAGCGGAGAGAACGAACTGGCAACGATCAGAAGAGTAACCGGATTATCCGGCGGATATATCTTCAGTTTTTTTGCCCGTCAATATATTTCTTGAAGTATGTCCAGCTGGTCTCATTCGGACGGGTGTCGTCAACGGGAGGCGGGCTGGTATAGTCGGGGTAGTTGGCCCTGATTTCATCCTTGAGCACTGCCGGCAGATCATCCCAACTGCCCAGCTTTTTGCCTACGGCGTTAAAATACATCAGGCCGCTACGGCCACCCATCTTCATCCACGGCAGCCACGGCGCGATGCGCACCCAGGCGACATTAATGTCGGCGGTATTTTTCGACAGATCGGCGATATCGTTTATATCTCCCGTGAAGTCAAAAATTTCAGTTGCATGGTAGGTGTTGCCAACGTAAGGCTGGTAATCACCGCCCAGGACGTTGGTATAGAACAGGGGCACTTCAAACGTAAGGAAAGCGACGTCATCAATTACCAGGGGTGCAAATTTCTGTTCTTTCCCGTTTCTGCCCACGGGAAAAGTCGGCCGCCCGTTCACCGGATCATTTGCCACATGCAGGACTTTCACCGATTCGCCGGTCCAGGGGTTATCCCAATCACGCAGTATCTCACCGGTTTTCGGATCCTGGTAGAGCATGATTTCCCTTGAAACCATGCGGTATCCCTCGCCTTTTTCCGCATCGTTAAGCGTTACGCACTGCCTGACGTTCATTCCCACTACCCGGAACAACTGTTTATCCCGCTCACCCGGCACGCGCGCATAAGCCCGGCCCTGCCACATATAGGTGACCGGATCATTATCCTTGAGCGAGCAATGGATTTTGCGTTGCGCCTGTATGTAGCCTTCGCCGGTGTCAAAATCGATTTGCGCGGACGCTTCCAGTGTAGCCAGGGCCAGAACCGCGCAAATCAGCATATTCAAATTATGTTTCATTTTCTTTATTCACTCGAATAAGTACTGCCGGTAGTTTTTATAAAACTACCGGCAGGTGAACAAACCAGGTAAGGATTGGGGGGAATACCAAGGCTTGTTCAGAAACGGTAGCGTGCAGTGACACCGACACGCCGCTTTTCGGGCAGCGTAACGCCGATGGCCCGATTGAATGGGTTGAAGGTCAGGTTGCGGGCCTGCACATAACGGATCAACTGGGTGGGGGCGTCATCTTCAAAGACGTTATCCACCCAGACTTCGATATCAAAATTGCCGTTGCTTACACCCCCGCGCAGGTTGACGATCTCCCTGTTGCCGGTATGGGCAAGGTTATATACCTGGGCATAGCGTTTCGAGTTGTAATTGAAGTCCCCGCGCAGGAACCAGTCCCAGTCCCCGTTCATGTTGCCGTGGAAGGTATTGGACAGGTTAAGCTGATGTTTTGATGACTGCGGCAACTGCGAACCGCTTATGATCACGTCACCGCTTGCGGAGTAGCCGTTAATCAACGCAGCTTCGCGGAATGCCGAACCCGCTGCCGCGCCGGCGTCCACCGATTGAATGAATTCATCGATCTCGCTGTCGGTCCAGGCATAGCCCACACGTACGTCCCAGAAATCCGTCAGGTGCATCGAAAGGTCAAGTTCAATGCCGTTGATTGTGGCTTTGCCGACGTTTTCCAGGATGGAAAACGTGCGCGGCTGGCCGTTGACGGTGGCGGAGCGGGTGGATGTGAGTTGCAAGTCATCCCAGTCGATATGGTAAACGGCGGCATTGGCGATAATGCGGTTGTCCATCCAGGCGGACTTCATCCCGAGCTCGAAGTTCCAGGCCGTTTCCTCATCAACTTCCAGGTCTGCAGCCGGTACACCTTCATCGCTGTTCAGGGTGCCGGGTTTGTTGCCCTTGGAGATGTTGGCATAGACAAGCAACCGGTCCGTAGCCTGAAATTTCGCCGTTACCTTGGGCAAAAAGGCATTGAAGGAACCTTCGACGCTGGAATCCGCCCCTGCCGGGGTAACTTCAAAATCGTCCTCGTTATACCTGAACTCGGCGCCGACGGTCAGTTTGTCCGTGAAATCGAATTCCAGCGAACCGAATATCGACCAGCTCTCGATTTCTTCCCGGCCATTGTCCCGGGGTGCTGCGCCTTCATAAAATGCGCTGGTAGATATGGTGGCAGGTATGAACCTCGGGTTGAACGGAGAGAATACCGGGACACCCCTTGTCGAGACCGAAGTGGTGGTATCGAACGAGGTGATCTGGGTCTCCGCGAAGTCAGATTCGTAGTAGTAAAAACCTATCATGTGGCGCATTCTGAGACCGGCGTCGTAGGACAGGCGGATTTCCTGGGAAAAATCATCGAACTCACTCCGCACGTCCGTGATAAAACCCACCCTGGATACCACACTCGGGGGGGCGCCGAACGGCTGGACGAAGAACGGGCTGCCTATACCGACAACGGGAAAACGGGTATCGCCGCCCCCGAAGGTGCGGTCGGTACGGGCTTCGGTGTCAACGTCGTTGTAACCGGTCACCGAGGTGAACGTGAAGGCGTCGGTGAGGTCAAAATCGAGTTTCACCCCAAGTCGCAGGCTTTCCCTTTCCACGCCTGAATCATCAAAAAAGCTGGTCTCGAGGCTCGTATCATTACCGCCGCCGCTTGCTTCGAGTACGTCATCGACATCGACCCGTCCGCAGTAATAGCCGCTGCCGTTATAACCGGCGGAACCGACCAGCACGGCGCCTGCTTCAGGGGTGCCGGCGGGCGGCAGGGGTTGCGTAAGCGAACCGCCCCGGGTGACCTGAAAACAATTATTGAAACCGGACGGCTGCATGGCGATGGCATAGTGGTCATCGTCGGTATCTTCATAAATCATGTGGCCGGTCAGGCTCAACTGCTCAGTGGGGTTAAGGGACAGAACCGCGGCTACGCTGGTCGACTCCTCACCACCCACCTCATCGTTTATAGCCGGCGTTCCCAGTGCGTTGCCCGGGTAACTGTTATCGTATTCGCCATCCCGCTGGTAGTGGCTGGCGGTCACCGCAATACCCATTGCATCGGAAACCGGGCCGCTGGCGTGCAGGTCGACGCGCACCTGGTCCCTTTCCCCGTATTCGGCCTGGACCTCGCCCTGGAATTCATCGCCGGGCTTTTTCAGCACGTAATTGACGGCCCCCGCCAGGGTGGAGCGGCCATACAGGGCACTCTGGGGGCCTTTTACCACTTCAACCCGCTCCAGCGCCGACAGGGGAACGGAAGCGTTGCCTGCCTCAACGATAATGCCTTCCAGGAACAGGCCGGCATTGGCCCGGCCCAGGATGTTGGACTGGCCCCTGATGGAAGGACGGAAATCCTGCCGGCCGAAAGCCTGGGCGAAATCAAAACCAGGTGTGAAATCGGCGATGTCCTGCAGGGAGGTGATGCCCCGCTCTTCCAATGCCGCCTCGGTAAACGCGCTGACCGTCAGGGGAATGTCCTGCAGGTTTTCTTCGCGTTTCCTGGCGGTCACCAGGATCTCTTCGATGGCGTCCTGTCCGGATACCGTCAGTGGAAACAAGGAAGTCAGAGTAAAGGCGATGCTGAACAACAGCCCGCCCGGACGGATGCCAGCTCGATGATAATAATTCCCGTACATGATGGTTTCCCCCTTCCTTACCGGATTTATGAGAAAGTCCACTCATAAATTCAGTATGCAAGAAAAATATGACTTTATATCATTTATAACGGTGCTTCAGTCAAAGTCAACATTATGTAGGAATGATATAACTTTATATCATTTAAGACGATACTTCATTCAAAGTCAATATTATTTTGCGGTCACAGGGTCAGGACAGACGATTGATGACTTCACGCGCGCCCCGGACACCGGATTTGACGGCCGCTTCCATCCCGGATGCGGAAGGTTCGGTATGGGCGCCGATGAAATGCAACAAGCCTTCCGGCCGGTTTACGTCCCGGCTGAATTGGCCGACCCCGCCCGCAAGGTAGTGTGAAAACGCGCCGTGGGCAAAAGGGTTTTTACCCCAGGAAATAACGCGTTCCACCTCAAGTTGTGATTTTGCCGCCGGCCTGGCCCGTTCCAGCAGCGACACGACAAGTTTGCCGATTTCGTGGTCCGGCATGCCGTCAACCCGCCGGGCCGCCGGTCCCTGGATCCACGTGCGTAATCGTATCACTTCGCCCTGTTCATCGGTCTGTGTGAAGACCCGGCCCAGGTCCGTATCGGTCCACATGTTCGGACTGAAACCATCATCACGCCAGAACGGTCTTTCAGGCCGCAGCAACACATGCGTCACGGGGGTATAGCCCATTTCCCTGATTGCCTGTTGTTTGGCCTGCGATAAAGTCGCCTCCATGGTGATATGGCGCAAAACGCTGAATGGGACGGCTATAAGGCAAAGCCGGCAGGTAAACCTGTCGGCATCGCCGGTGATGAGTTCCACGGATGTTTGCGCCTGGCGTATGGCCGTGACCTGTTTGCCCATGAGTACGGCATGGCTGATGGGGGCATACATGGCCTCCGGCAGGCGCTGGCTGCCGCCGCTGATATTCATGGGCGCCCCGGCAGCCTGTAATACGGCAAGTTTGCGCAGCAGGTCCAGGGCGGATAACGTCCTGATACTTTCCCCGTTCAGGTTGGCATCGACCAGTCTCAAGGCTTCCTCGCCAGCGCCAAGATCTGCCAGGTATGCATGCAACGGGATATCCAGGCCGGCATTTTCGGGTTGCCACCAGTCCAGGGGCCGGGACAGGAAACGGCCGTTGCGCAGCAGTTTCGGCAACAACCCGTAAGGCGGGGTATCTTTCAGGGCCTCCGGGAGCAGGTTGCCGGCGCTGGCAGGCCAGTCTTCAAGAGCGCTCAGCCTGTCATTGACCAGCAGGGTCATGCCGGGTGCGCCGGGACGGATATTCTCGGTGCCGATGCCCAGTTCCCCAATAACCTGGTTAAGGGCATGATATTTGGTGCCGCTCTGGGTGGCGCCCGCTTCCGGCCTGCCGGGAAGTTCGTCCAGGGTATAAACCCGACCGCCGACCCGTTGCGATCCCTCGAGCAGGAGAAAGTCCACTCCTTGCTTCTGCAAGACGCATCCCGCCTGTAACCCGGCCAGGCCGGCGCCAATGATAATGACGTCGTAGTGTTTTCTCTGTGCAAAAACCGGACTGCATACAGTCCCGACAGCAGCGAAGCTGCCGGCCAGCAACAACCTGCGGCGCGTGATTGCCATCGAAGTCAGCGAGTCAGTCATGTTTTCGCCTGTGTTCTGCCGTACGGTCGGCAGGTTTGTTCCCCATTTCCCTGATCTTCTGCTCATCGAGGTTGTAAGGCAACAGGAATACACAGCTCAGCAGCGCCATAACGGCGGGCAAGGTTCCCATGCACAGGTAGATGGCGGCAATCGCGCTGTCAGGTTGCTCGGCATAGCCCGTCGTGGAAGACTGGTACCCCATGTAGCCCAGGATGAACGCGGCCAGCGCGCCCCCGGTCGCGAAAGCCAGTTTTTCGGCGGTGGTATAGATGCCCGCGAAAACGCCTTCCCGGTTCAACCCTGAGCGGGCATGGTCGTAGCCGATGGTATCCGGCAGCATGGCCTGGCCCATCATCAGCATGGCGCCGCCGCTCAGGCCCAGCAGGGCGCCGCGCAACAGTATCAGCAAAGTCGTTTCATCCGGGCCGGACACCAGCCAGGTCAGCATGACGGCGGCATAGAACAGGGAAGAGGAAATAAAGATAATACGTTTGTCATAACGGCGCCCGGCAGAAAGGCACAGGGGCGGCGCCAGCAGCAGGCAAATGCTTGCGACCAGCCCGTATATTCCGAGGAAAGCATAACCCCTGCCGAGCACGTGAACGATAAAATACACCAGCGCAGCCTGGTTGACCGCCAGCCCGGCGAGCTGGGTGAACTTCACGCCAATCAACAGCAGGAACGGCCTGTTGGTAGCTATCAGTCTCAGGCGTTGCGCAAAGCCGGGATTTACATCTGCCTGCGGGCTGGTCCGGTTGGCCGGCCGGGTCATGATGAAACAGGCAACCGAGGTGGCAAAGATGGCCAGGGCATAGATCGATGCCATGGATTCGTGTCCCTGCCTCCCGCCGCCCAGGCTGCCGATCAGCAAAGGGGCAAGCGACAGGCCGGCGATGGTCCCGAATCCTATGGCGTAAACACGAAAGGACACCAGGTGGGACCGGGCATGGTAGTCGGGGGTCATTTCCGCGGGCATGGCCATGTATGGCACGTTAAATATGGTGTAGCCGGTGGAATAAAGCAGCATCAGGAGCGCCAGCAGCAACACCGCGTGATGGTTCGTTACAGTATCCGGGGCATGGAACAAACCGTAAAAGGCCATGGCGGACACCAGGCCGCCGATGAGAAGATAAGGCCGGCGCCGGCCCCAGCGGCTGCGGGTGTGATCGGAGATGATACCCATTACGGGGTCGGTCACCGCATCGTAGATCTTGGCGCCCAGGTAGATATATCCCCAGGTGATGGCCGCCACCCCAAGGTAGTCGGTGGCGAAGCGCTGCATCAACACGTTCAGGGTATTGAACATGATGGAAATGCCCAGCGTGCCGACACCCCAGCCGAGGCAAAGAGACAGGGGTAAACGGCGTGCAGTCGTGTCGTCTTTACCGGCCACGGGCAGGTTGCTCAGGCAGGGTTGCTGCCGGTGACGGCATACCAGCTGAATGAGCCGTCGGACTGTTTCAGGGTTTCAACGCCGATGTGTTCCCGTTCAAACCCGGCGAGCAGCATCATTTCCTCAAAATCGCAACAGGCGTATTCCAGCCAGTGCGGTTCGGCATTGAACCATTGGTCATAGGAGTATTCCGCCTGGAGGAACCGGTCCAACCGGTCGAACCTGAGGGGGACGTCCTGGTGGATGCAGATACCGCCCGGTCTCAGCAGGCGCCGGCATTCCGCAAACATTTTCTGCCTCGTATCATCCGCCATCTCGTGCATGGTATTGTGCGAGACTACCAGGTCGAAACTTCCGTCGGGGAACACCATATCGACGGCATTCATCTGGTGGAAATGGACGGCGGCGCCCATGGCCTCGGCCCTGGCGTGGGCGTACCTCAGCATCCCCGCGGAAACATCGATCCCGTGGACTTCTGCATGGGGACAGGCCTCGGCATAAGGCACCGAAGATGCGCCGGCGGAACAGCCGATATCCAGGATCCTGCCGGGGCTGAAACCGGGGTAACGCCTGTCGATGTAACGCATGACCACGCCTGCCTTGCTTTCCCGGGTCCCGATATTCTGGCCCTGGGAATACAACGCGCCACCCGCTTCGTACAGCGCCCCGGCCAGGATGTCCCGATCTGTCTCGTTGCGCAGGTAGCCGCCCGGTTGCAGGTGAACATCCACCCGGCTTAACGATTCCGGTATCTCTACATCAGGGTTCAGGGTCAATGTCCCCACCCTGTTTTTGCGGGAAGCATAGTATTGGTATTTTTCAGACAGGGTTCCTGTGTTCCGTTCGATGGGTGAGCGGATACATTCCCACATCATTTGTTGGGCAATCCGCCTGATGCAGCAAATTGCCTGGTATGTTTCGTTTCGGTACAGACCGTCCCTGATCTGCGCGGCGGTTTCGTTTTTCCCGCTTTTGATTTCCCGTTCATAGAGCGCCCTTGTTTGCGGTCTCCAGGATTGCAGATGCTGTTTCAGGGCGAGCACAAACCCCTGCCGCGCGGCGTTATCGGCATCCGGCACAGTCAACAAGTCATGACCTGGGTTTCTTGTCATCGTCAATTCAGCGGGTCTTAATTATTGACTCTTACCAGCTCAAACTCCGTTACCGGTTCGTGTTTTATCTCCGGTTGTTCCAGGATTTGCCAGGTGACGCCGTCCGGGCCGGTGAAAACAAAAGATTGCTCGGCAAACTCATTTTCCAGTATAGCGGATGGATTGAGGCCTTGTGCGGCGGCCAGTTCACGGACGTATTCGAGTTCAGGCGCATACAGGCTGTGCAGGGTAATACCCAGTTCCCCGACGCGCTGGCGCCGGCTGCGGTCGCGTACGTGTTCCGGGTCCATGGCGGAGAAGAACTTCAGTTTGCCGCAGACATTATTCGGTGAAACGAAGCCCCGGTACCAGTGGCTTTCACCCGGTTCCATGAGGAACACCCTCCCGGGTCCTTTTTGCCAGTCGCCGTCGATTACGGGATCGTTTTCCGCACGCAAACCAAGCACGGATGTGTAATATCCGGTCACCTCCGCCAGGTTCCCCTTGACTATAAAGTCATGGTGGGTGAACTCGCTGGTCTGCAGCGCCGCGGCCTCATTAATGGTGCCGTAACCGGGGATAGTGTAACCGTAGCGCTGAAAGAACACGTGGTTGAAGACCTGGCCGTACACGGCGTTTTCCCTGACGCCGACGCGCCGCTCCCGTATCGATATCTTACCGGTATCCAGGCCGTATAAATCGTCGAAAACTGGCTCAGTTGGCAGCCAGGGTTGCCCGGCCTTGTTGCGCAGATCAAGGAAGGTGTCATGCAGGCGGAAGATGTCGCGGGTACGCATAACAGCCATGCGCTGTCCCACGGTTTCCGGCGGCGCATAACCGACTCCCGGGCCCAGGGGCTGCTCCCACTCCAATATGCGCAACAGGCCGTGACTGTCCACGGCGCCGTTCTGCATACGGATTGAACGCAGACCGGATTGCACTCCGTACAGTTTTTCCGCAGTCTGCGCATCAATCGAGGCATCTTTAGTTACGCTGAAACCGAACTCGGTAAAATACCCGACCAGTTGTTGTGCGTTGTCCGTCCCGACTATGACCTCATAGACACCGCTGATCCCCGTTTCGGGAAGCTCTCTTTCAATGTCGAATGCCCGGGCGTGCCACACCGCCAGCAACATGCCGAGCAATACCGTAATACCAGTCTTCTTCACGATTAACCACATAGCAGTTCCCGCGGCATCTGCCGCTAAAAAGCCGAAATGCAGGGGTCAGAGTAAAAATTCTGGTGAATTTCTTACTCTGACCCCGGATGTCTCGTCAGAATTTTTACTCCGACCCCATATATCTGACCAAGGTTAGGCCTGAACCGCTGACAACCGTTCAGTCCTCTGTGCGCAGCATATCGGCGCAGGCGCCGGTGTAGAGCCGCATGGTAACGGGAACCAGGAGCAGCACCGGCAGGCCGTATACGAAAGGCAGCAGCGCCATGGAATATTTCAGGCCCAGTTCGCCGAACACCTGGTCGTTGAGGATCCCTATGGTAGTCGGTCCCAGCAGCAATCCGGTCAGGCTGATGGCCATGTAATAGAATGCGACGACCTGGGCGCGTATTTCTCCGGGGGTCATGTTCAGTAACGCGGTCACGCCGGTCGCGGTTATCATGGCGAGTCCCACTGCATTGACACCGAACATCAGCATCGCCGTATTGCCGGTCGGCATCAACGGGGCGATAACCCCGGTAATCACCATGATGAACGCGCCGATGACGGCAATACGCAAGGCGGCGTCGGTTACCCCCCGGGCATACCAGCGGTCACACAGCCAGCCGGACAGGTTCACTGTCGCCGGTCCTACTGCCAGTAACACGATGCCGTTCACCAGGGCAAACTTTGACGCTTCCCAGCCCCAGGTGCGCATGAACAGGGCGGCGCTCCAGCCCTGGCTGTAGGCGACGGTGGTCATCAGGCAGAAGATGGTCAGGAAACTGGCGAAAGCCTTCCACCGTTGCAGGATGAATTTCAGGGTGTCGATCAACGAGGCGTTGCCCAGTCCGCCGGTTATGCCCCGTTCCTGGCGCCGCGGTTCGCGCAATGCGAAAAACATCAATGCCAGGATAAAGCCCGGCATTCCGACGGCGATAAAGGCAAACTGCCATGGGGCCACGGCGCCGATCCACGGCAGACTGGTTTCAGGGGAGGATTTGGCCCAGATCAGCACCGTGGCGCTGAACAGGGAGGCGATGGCCGCGCCGATGGATACGGCCATACTGTAGAAGGCGATGGGCTTGGCCCGGCGCTCCCTGGGAAAGCTGTCAGAGATCATGGAGATGGCGCACGGACTGAGGGTCGCCTCGCCAATGCCTACGCTCATGCGGGCCATGAACATCTGGAAGAAATTTTTGACCAGGCCCGAGGCTACGGTCGCGGCAGACCAGACCGCGATGCCCGCGGCGACAATCCAGCCGCGCCTGTAGCGATCCGCCATCCAACCCAGGGGGAGTCCCATGGTGGCGTAGAATATGGCGAAGGCGGGACCCAGCAACAGGCCGAGTTGGGTGTCCGAGAATCCGAGATCCGCCTTAATCGGCTCCACCAGCAGTCCCAGCATGAACCGGTCGATAAAGGAACATACGTAGGCGACGGTGAGCAGTATCACCATGTACCAGGCATAGCGGGCGCCGGGGTAGCCGTTATCGGCGCCTTGTCCTGATGTTGCGGAATTATTCATCGATACGCGTCAGTCCGGCCTGGAACCAGCGCACGTTCAGACCCAGCCGGCGCGACGCCGGGTCTGCCCAGGAATAGGACAGGGTATAGCCGGTTTTATCATCGATGACTCCGACCTTCAATACCGGGACCTGGGTTTCCTGGTAGGTCAGGCTTTCCAGGGACAACGTATAGCCGGTTCTGTTGCCGGATTCATCCAGCAAGGGTATTTTCTGCCCCTGGTTATGCATTCGCTCTATCCGTGCGAATATCCACTCCGACAGGTCCGCGTCGGGTTCGACCCTGTGTTTTTTCACGGCCATCCAGCCTTTGTAGTATGTTACTTTCTCAAGTTCGGACAGTGTACCGCTCACAGGCGCAATAAACAGGGCCAGCGCCAGGACGAACGGGAAAAAACCAGGTCTGCTCACCTGCTCAACCACTGGTTGGCTTCGATAAAATAACCATTCGGGTCGAAAAAGCTCATGCACAGTAACCTGAATACCCCGCCGCCGGGTTTCGGGTATTCGCTCACGTGTGGCTCACTCTGTATGTGCACACCGGGCACCTCGCAGAGCTGCCTGTGAACTTCCTCGGCATCCTCCACGTTCATCACATACACGGTGTCTCCCACGCCCAGCCGTTTCGGGTAATCGCCCCGCTCGGGCAACGGCGGGTCCAGGTATTGCAGTATCCCGAGCATACCGATGTAAGGGTCGTTTGCCTGGAGTATGACCAGGCGGACTTTACCGCCTGCTTCACCGGCCGGCACACCGACTCCGGAAACGATTATCTCATCGTCGTAGTAGACTTCCATGCCCAGGATGTCGCGATAGATTTTCAAAGGTGTCTCGATATCGTTGACCAGCATGGTAGCTCTGCGGAAATCAGTAGGAATTTTGTTCATATCATTACCCTCTCTCACTTCTTGGGGACGGATTTAAATCCGTCCCCGGTTCTATTCAGCAACCTTGACGATTGCCTTGCCGAAGTTTTCTCCGCGCATCAGGCGGCAGAATAACCTTGGGGCGGCTTCAAGGCCGTTCACGCAGTCCTCCCTGTAATTGATCTCTCCCTGTTTCAGCCACTGGCTGACCCGCTGTTCAAATTCCGGGCGCAGATCCTCGTGGTCATAGACGACCAGGCCGCGTACGGTGGCCCTGGCCTTGATAATGAACGCCGGATTGGGTCCGGGCGGCATTTCGTTTGTGTTGTATTGTGCCATCAGACCGCACAGGATGACCCTGGCACCGGTCGCCAACTGCTCCATGCAGGCCTGCAGCATGTCTCCGCCCACGTTGTCGAAATAGACATCGATACCCTCGGGACAAGCGCGCCTCAGGCTGTCCCTGAGGACTTCCGTCTTGTAATTGATGCAATGGTCGAAACCGGCCTGCTCCACGGTCCAGCGGCATTTTTCGGCGGAACCGGCGATTCCGACGACACGGCAGCCGTGGCGTGCGGCAATCTGGCCTACCATGGAACCGACCGGTCCTGACGCAGCCGAGACGACCACCACGTCGTCCTGTTTCAGTTCGGCCAGTCGCATCATCCCCGCATACGCAGTCAGGCCCGGCATACCCAGTATGCCCAGTAATGTGGATAACGGGCCTAACTCCGGGTTCACCGTCCTGGCGGCGTCTGCGCTGATCACGGGATGGCTTTGCCAGCCGCTGTGCGCGGCGATGATGTCGCCCTGGTTGAATTGTTCCGATTTCGATTCAATGACCCTGCTGACGGTTTCCCCGGCCATGAGTTCCCCCTCGTTGATCGCGCCGGATATGTGCCGTCCGCTGATTTTTCCGCGCAAATAAGGGTCCAGCGACAGGTATAACGTTTCGCAGAGCAAATCGCCACCACCAGGCATGTCCGCGGCCACATTCTCCAGTTCGAAATTCTGTTCCGCGGGGACGCCTTCTGATCTTTGTTTCAGTAAAACCCGTGTGTTGTTCACTGTCTGTCCACCCCGTGATTTTCCCGGTTACGGTTTATTCTGCAATGATATAATGTTATAAGTTAAATACAACTTAATCGCGTTTTTTGCCCTTTGAAAAATACCGCAGCAAATACATCATCATTGATCAAGGCCGTTGCTGCAATCGTCGGCGCCGATTCTGTCCTGACCGATGAACAGAGTTGTTCCTTTTATTCCCAGGATATCTATACCAAAATTCTGCCTGCGCTGGCAGTGGTTCGGCCCGGGTCAACGGCACAGGTAGCCGGAGTTGTAGCCGCCGCAACGCAACACGGTCATGGGGTCGTAACACGCGGCGGCGGTATGTCGTATACCAGCGGCTACGTGCCGGCGGAACCGGATTCCATCGTGCTCGATATGCGCAGGCTCAACAGGGTAATGGAGTGCAATACCGAAGACATGTATGTCACGGTGGAAGCCGGGTGTACCTGGAAGGAGTTGTATGACGCGTTAAAGGAAACAGGCTGCCGCACCCCTTATTGGGGTACGCTCTCCGGCATCAAGGCGACCGTGGGCGGCAGTTTGTCCCAGAATAGCATATTCTGGGGTTCCGGACGCTACGGCAGCGCGGCGGACTCCGTATTGAGCCTGGAAGTGGTGCTGGCCGACGGGACGATACTGGATACCGGGTCGAACGCCCAGATACACGGCGCTCCCTTCTTCAGGCACTATGGTCCCGACCTGACCGGCCTGTTTTGCTGTGACACCGGCGCTCTGGGCATCAAGACCAAAGCCACCCTGCAACTGGTCCCGGAATTGACTGCCAGGCGTTTTGCCTCTTTTGATTTCGATCATTACGGCCCCATGACCAAGACCATGAGCGCAATTGCCAGGGAGGGCCTTGCCATGGAGTGTTTCGGCTTCGATCCCTTTTTACAAAAGCAGCGTCTGCAGCGTGACAGCCTTCTGCAGGACGTAAAAGCGCTGGCAGGCGTGATGAAAGCGAGCAGCGGGGTCGTCGCAGCGGTCAGGGATGGGGTCAAAACTGCGGTCGCCGGAAGGGGTTTCATGGAGAATGTGGCGTATTCGCTGCATGTCATGATAGAAGAGGCCTCCGAAGCACTGGCCGATGACCGGCTTGATCGAACCCGGCAGATTTGCTCAGATTGCCAGGGCCGCGAAATTGAAAACAGTATCCCCAGGATACTCAGGGCCAACCCGTTTACTCCCCTGAATAATGTCGTCGGGCCACAGGGAGAACGCTGGGCGCCGGTACACGCGCTGATCCCCCATTCCGGGGCCAGTACCGTCATTGATGGTGTGGAAA
Source organism: Gammaproteobacteria bacterium (assembly GCA_022826885.1). Classification (GTDB taxonomy): domain Bacteria; phylum Pseudomonadota; class Gammaproteobacteria; order Eutrophobiales; family Eutrophobiaceae; genus JAAXHV01. The sequence goes on along the minus strand of JAJDUB010000020.1, from coordinate 33,830 downwards.
AAATCTTTTACGACCATCGGGAACTTATGGAACGCGAGGGCATCGGCGCGGGGTTTCTGTTTGCCACGGTATCAACAAATTGCTTCGTGGTTGAGCCGGTCTTCTTCTGGCCGGACGCCATGACCGAAATACACCAGGATACCGTTGAACCCGGCGTACTGAAAAGGCTTCCCAGATTCGATAAAAACCTGGAAGCGCGTCATGCCGTAGCACAAATCAGACAGGAGTTGCTGGAGTTCTTCTGTAACATGGGTGCCTCGCATCTGCAGGTCGGCAAGGCCTACCTGTACAAGGAAGGGCTGAAATCACCTAGCTGGGAGCTGGTACGGCAATTGAAGAACATTCTGGATCCGGGCAATCGTATTAACCCCGGCGCCCTTGGACTATAACGCGTAGACTGTAACTCATGCAGATCAGCCAAAACTACGTCAACATCGGCAGCGAAGAGCATCCGCAACTTGTTCATTTTCGCACTGCCGGCACGGGACCGGCCCTGGTCATGTTGCATGCCTCGCCCATGTCCTCTGCCGCCCTTCTGCCTTTCATCAGGGTGGCTGCGGAATACAACACGGTTATTGCGCCCGATACGCCGGGTTACGGCTGGTCCGACCCCCTTGTAGAACCGGCTGAAGATCTGGCGGGTTACGTGACTGCACTGTATTCGTTTACCAGGCGTCTGGGCCTGGAAACTTTCGGCCTGTACGGGACGGCAACGGGCGCGCAAATCGCCATAGAATTCAGCAAGACCTACGGTGCAAGGGTGGATTATCTCATCCTGGACAATGCCGCTCATTTTACCGATGAAGAAAGGGACAACATCGTATCCGGCTATTTCCCCGATTTGACGCCGGATGCGACCGGCAGCCATCTGACCAGGATCTGGTCGGTGGCCCGGGACCAGTGCATGTTTTTTCCCTGGCATCAGGCAACCCCCCAGACCCGCCTGCCGGCAGGCGGCGTCAATACCGGAGTAGTACACCAGATGGCCATGGAGTTCCTGCAGGCGGGAAAGGACTATGACCGGGCCTACCGGGCCGCGTTTGCCAACGAAAAGATGGAGCGGGTGCGGCCCCTTACCGTTCCCGTGATCATCATGCGCTGGCAGGGCAGCATTCTGAAGTCTTACACCGATCGCTTCGACTCGGTGGAGTGGCCTGATAATTTCACCATGTTGCATAGCGGTCCGACCCGCGGTCAGCGCATCGAGGCATTCAGGAGCGTATTTACTGAACGGGTAGCTCATTCACGCGGCAGGGATTGCCAAATCAGTCGTCCGGGAAAAACGGGTAGCCCGGGAAAAGGCTTTTTCGACCTGGATGGAGGGCAGTGCCATTACTTTTCGGCAGGGGATATGCAGCAGCAGCCTTTGCTGGCATTGCATGATATAGGCAGCTCCCGGAGTTCCCTGTCCGGGCTGCTTGCTTCCCTGTCCGGGCAATACCATGTCGTCGCTCCCGACTTGCCGGGACACGGCCTGTCATATCTGCCCGAAGAAGACCTGCGAGGGATCGACGCCATCGTCAACTCCCTTGTGGAGCTGGTCGATAGCCTGCGCTGGGACAGGTTCCGGATATTGGCCGACAGGGACAGCGCGGCCCTTGCCGTGGAACTGGCTGAAAGATTGGGACCGGCCATAGAGGAGATGAAGCTGCTGAATCCGGTCGATTATGCCGCGCTCGCCGGAGAGTGGGAGATCGAAAAATTCTGCCATGATTTTGAACCGGACAGCGAGGGCGCTCATTTTCTCAAGACCTGGCACCTGTTGCGGGACCGGCAGTTATTCTGGCCCTGGTATGCGGCGGACGCCGGCCATGCCTTGCCCGGGCAGGCAAACCTGGACGCGGACTACCTGACAGGACGCGTCATTGAATTCTGGCAGGCCCATCCGGTCCTGAATACCCTGCGACGGCAGGTGCTGAACTATCCTTTGGCAGGGCATTTGGATAGACTCGGCTGCACCGTGGACCTGTGCATGACAGCGACAGACCCGCTGGTGGAGGTTGGCCGGCGCAGCCTGCCGGGACGGAATTGTACGCTGGCGTCAAGCGATTTCACATATTGAGGAGAGCCAAGATGTCACTGAGAGAAAAGATGCCGTTGCTGGCGAGACACGAGGGCGTGTGGGACGGCTACTACCGTTATTTTGACGATAGCGGCAATAAGGTCGATGAGCACAAGTCCCGAATTCTGTGCCGCATGATCGGAATCGACGATTACCACCAGACCAATTATTATTTCTGGGCGGACGGTAAAAAAGATACCCGGGATTTCCCGGCCATCGTCAAGGAGGACCGTCTGGTGTTTTATACGGAGATCACCGGCTGGGCGGCGGCGGTGCCGCTGGATGAAAACAACAGGACCATCATGCTGCACTGGACCCGGAATAACGAACCTGATCTGTACCTGTATGAAATGATCCAGATCAGCGACTGCGGCCAATACCGGGCCAGGGTATGGCAATGGTTCCGCCAGGGCCGGTTGTTCATGCGAACACTGGTTGATGAGCAGCGCGTGAGCATGGACTGGCAAGCTTACGACAACAAGGAGACGGATTATGCCGATGTCGCCGTTTTCTGATTACAATATGATTTTGCAAATTCAACCGGAAATACGGGGACAAGGTCAATTCCGTCTCCTGTTCCTGGGGAGAGATAGACCATGACGTTTAAAAATCTGTTTATTGACCACGAACGCTCCAAAGAAGAGGAAGAGTGGGTACGTGAGGAACTTGCCGAGCAGGAGCAGCGCTTTGCGAAGATCGACGGGCAGATGAACGACCTGGCGCCAACACGGGCAAAGTGGTACGAGGAATTTTTTGACCGGATTTCCCTGCGCGGTTTTAATGCTGACGGGGACCAGAAGGTGAAGATCAAACGCGAGGACCTGCCGGTCAAACCGGAAGGAAGAGAAGACCGGGTTGTCTGGAAATACGGAAGAGATACTGAATAACAACACACAGGAGAGCCGATATGGCGCGCCCACATATAGAGCCTTTTGTCGACCGTGACGTTGCATTCAAGAGAATGCTGTTGCCGGGTTTCGGCAGGGGCATGCACTACAAGATGCTGAGCATGGATGGCGATACCGGCGCCTGCACCATGACGGTACAACTGGATGGCGGTTACAGCCAGCCGCCCGGATTTTCCTGGTCGGAATGGGAAATGATGGTGGTCGAGGGAGAGTTGCAACTGGATGGCCGGACGGTACGCAAGGGGCATTATTTCTTCGTCCCGGCGGGCTATGCCATGCCTGCGATTAAATCAGAACAGGGCGCAATCGTGCTGATGATGTATAACACGGGCGAGCCCAGCCTGGTCGAAGCCACCGAGCATCATCATCTTGCCCATACGAAGCTGTATCACGACGTCGATTCCTACCTGGACATAACCTGGGTCCCCGGCAACATCGTCAAACCCGCGGTCGCATCCGGCGTGATGATCAAGCTGTTGAACTACAACCCCATTTCGCACGCGATGACGTTCATCTACTGCATGACTCCGGCGTTTTACCAGGACAACATCTCCTACCACGACTGCGCGGAAGAGTCCTACCACTTGTGGGGCACCTCGTGGATGATGCAGTTCGGCGACATTCCCACGGGCGGTTATTTCTGGCGCCCGGCCTATATCAATCACGGCGCGTTCGCTTCGGAATTCGGCTGTATCGCCCTGGGCAGGGTGGACTCGAAGTTATTCAACTACTTTCACTACAACCCCTGGTCGACACCACAGGAGAACCAGACCCGCGCGGCCGCCCGCGTCTACCAGCGCGATCCGTTACTGTACAAGTGGATGGTCAGCCATTCCCATAACCACCCGCACGGCCCGGAAGACTTCGAGCAGACGCAGAAATTACGCGGCCCGGAGTTTCCGGACAACGAACCGGAAACCGACGGCCACAAGCATAGCCATTGGCACACGCACAAGCATCACCACCATTCCCACGACTGAACTGCGAGTATTACGGAACAGACTAGGGAGCCTCTGGTATCAAGACAGAGGCTCCCTAAATATACACCGCGTCCTCAATGGGCACATTGGGTATCGACGTGCCCCTGGCATAGGTAACCTGCAACCAGACGCAGCCTGTTTCACTGACTGTGCCGTCCGCCAGGCCGGAGATGGCCATGGGCGCTTTTTCGAAGTAGAAGTCCTTTGTCAGCCTGACCTGTTCCGCCTTCTGCTCCGGCGACGCCCAGCATTGCAGTTGCAGGTCGCCGTTCAGGATGTAATTGAACTGGTGCGCCTGTTTGTAGTAATGCGCCCTGCCGAACTGCCCGGAACCTGATGTTTTCCAACCTGCGGGCAGCAGCCACATGACCGCCCGGAATCCGCGTACCTGGTCATTGACCAGGCGTTTGATGCCGATATCGTTTGCACCGTCGTATGGCTCCCAGGGAAGTTCGCTGATGGTGTCGATGATTCTGGGAACGGTCCATTGTTTTACCTGTTTCCATTCATCGCTGTAATTCGGATCGTCCGGAATGACATAAATGGTTTTGCCGCCTTCTTCCATGATCAGGCAGGTGCCGCCGACCTGGGAATCCAGCCGTCCCGGTTCGCCGCCGTGCAGGCTGTACGCGGGGCGGTCCAGGAAGACGCCTTCCCGGAACTGCTGGAAATCGCCGATGCGCTGCAATGGGCTGGTGTATTCGTTATTGACAAAATCGCCGGTGAGCCAGTAAGCCCATTCATGGAAAGTGTGGTAATGGTTCCGTCCCCCCGGCGCGCCGATGGGCACCCAGATAATCACCAGGTGGTCACCGGTATCTTTATTGCTGTACAGGGTTTTCGCCTTCCAACCCAACTCATTGATCGGCGGCGACCAGGGCATTGCCGACGTATCAAGCACTTTAACAGGCGCAAAAGGCGGGGTTGCCGCGGTCGTGGTCCGGTATGGTTCGTCCTGCGCACTGGCAGTATTTATGAATAATGACGGCGCGGTCAACGCGCCCGCCAGAGCGGCGCCTTGTTTGAGAAAATGTCTTCTGTCGAGTATTTTCATTTTTACGGGTTCCGGTGAATTTCAATGGAGGATACACTCACCACACGCCAGGGCGCAATGCCGTTTTTGTCGTGATAAAGTAGTTATTCCAAATTCACCTGAGGAGACAAATGTCGTGCTGGTATCCATTTATTGCAAAGACGCGCCGGGCGGCGCTGAGTCCAGGAAAAGTAAATTGGCGGAACATATTGAACACATTGAAGAGATTGAGGACAGGATAAAAGTGGCGGGACCCGTCATGGGGCCTGACGAAGATGGACCGGTTGCCAGCCTGCTGATATTCGAGGTCGACAGCCTTGACGAAGCGGCCGCGATGTTGCACGCCGATCCCTATTACCAGGCAGGTGTCTGGCAGGAAATCAACATACAGGAGTTCAGGGGCGTTATCGGTAGCTGGTTGGGCGGCAAGACCTGGTGACCTTACCGGCTGAAATGTGCGGCAATCACATCCGTCCAGTCATCAGAGGTTTCCTGGCAGGTCAGCGCCGGCAGCAGCGCCAGGGAAGAAAGTACGGTTTCATTACAGGGATGGGTTTTGCTCATCGTGACCGACAGGGGCTGCGGCAGTGATCTAACATCATTGATGACATCCGTTGCAAAAAACGCCTGCCAGATCTGATGGTAATTGTTGCCGCACCGGAGCGCATCAAACAACGACTGGTGAATATCCTCCGGATCCAGGCTTGGCGTATGCAGGCGGATATTATCGGAAACGGGTTCATACCAGGGCCAGAACAGCCGGCCGTCACGCAGGGCATACCAGAGCTTCGTGACATGAATCCCATAATCATCCGGCTCGATGGGCAGGGCGAAACGGTCCCGTAACGCATTTCGGGTCATGGCATTCAGCAGCAGCGGGTTGTGCATGCCTGCGTTGAAATGGATGCCCGGGTTATGCCTGATCAGCCCCGGCACGAATACGCAGGCTGCGCCCAGGCTCAACAGGTGATAAGCGTCATTGCCAAGCGCGGCCAGCAGTTCGGATAGTGCCGTAACTGCAGCATTGATGGAAAACCTGGCCGTAACTATGTCGGCGCTTTCACCGTGTCCCGGCAGGTCGGGACAGACCACGTGATACTCCGGGGCCAGCGCTTTGACAAGATCTCTCACTGAAGCTGAAGACCCGGCCAGGTCGTGCAACAGCAACAAGGCGGGCCGATCCGGGTCGCCTGCCGTTACTACGGCGATTTGTTGATCATCGATATCAACGTAACCGGGTTCCGTTGCCGTTGCGGGCGGGTCTTTATGGTGCCGGTAGCGCCACCCGGATTGCCTGCCGGCGACACGGTCATTCAGCAGTTCCATGATTCGGTCATCCAGTTTGCCGGGACCGGGAGGAACAATTTCTGCCCGGGCATGGTTCGGCAGCGCCGGCAGGCGCTGCCGGTGGGTCTCAAGCACGTCGCCGGTACGGTACAGGGCTGCGGTGGGAGGCACTATATCTCTTATCGCAGCGCTGTTGCGATAGCGGAACGCGGCCCCGTAACCGCCCCGGTAATGATCGCCGGCGTACATGAAATCCATGAACCAGCCGTGCAGGTATTCCGCGTCCGGCATATCGTAATGCATGCGCGCCTCCCTGTTCTTCCTGTACCAGGGGAAGAAGATCACCTGTTCGCGCAGCCGCGCCCATAACCAGGTAAGATGGCTGCCGTCCCAGTCCGGTATAAACGGCGGCAGGTAATGCTTCAGGATGTCTGCGCTTTCTTCCTCGTTAAACAGGGCCAGGCCGTCAAGAATCAGGAACTCCGCTTTTTCCGGAAAACGCAGCCCGAATTCCAGCGCAATCTCCGCGCCGGTATGAACGCCGATGACCGTTGCCGGCGGGAGTTGAATGGCGGTCGTAAACTCATCCAGCGCATGCGCCATATCCTCGATTGTCTGCGTTGTCATCGTCAGCGGGTCGGACAGGCCGAAGCCGGGACTGTCGGGTGCGATTACGCAATAGCGGGAAACCAGTTTTTCCGCCAGCGGCAGCATGGCCGCAGAGGATTGAGGCGACTGGTGCAGCAGCAACACAACCGGTCCGGTTCCCCCCGACCGGAAGTGTACCCATCGTCCCTGCACATTGACGTAATGACGTTTAATCTGCTGCGTCATTTTCGGATACCGTTGATGCGCTTTCAACCAGTTCTATATACTCACCGGCAGCTCCGACAAGCACCCCTGCGCGCCGTCCCTGGTAGGGAAACGAGTCCTGGCGGTCGGATCCGGCAATGTAGGGCAGATCCGGTTTCCACTCTGCTACTTCAAAAGTCACCATGGCAATGCCGGGAGGCAGAGAACCCGGAACGGTATCTCTTGGCAAAGCCGCTTCGGGGTAATGGTCCAGTTCGATCAGGAAGCGTTCCGATAACTGCGCGATTGACAGTTCGTGCCGCGTCTCGACCGGCATGCCGTATGCCCTGGACAATACGCCGATACGGTACGGCATCGGGGCGGTCACCGCCATGCCCAGAACTGACCGGTAGAACTCATCCAGTGCGGCATGGTTGCGGGCGCCGGCGACCATGATGAAAACCCGGTCGACCCAGGATTTGGCAGGCTGAAGGCCGAACCCGGATTTCTCCGGGTCGCTGATGTTGGTGAAATAGATCAGTTCGTTGGCCGGCCCGATCGCCTGCATGGCCTTGATGTTTTGCTTTTCCGTCAGGTAACGGGGCCGGCCCACGACATTGAACAGTTCGGAGTCATCCAGGGCCCGCGCCAGCGCATCCGGGTCCTGCACCAGTATTTCCACGGCATTCCAGCCCTCGGTTTTCATGGGTTCGACTGCCGCGCCTGAAGTATCTTCGATGAAGCGCAGGTAAACCGGCTCCTGGCTCGAAGGTTGCAGCATTACGTACTCGCGGCCGGCAAGAGCCGCGGCGTTCCAGGAAGCGGCCAGGGCGCCTGAGACTGCGCCGCGGTCGGCGACACGGTAATCCAGTTCATCCCGGTAAGCCTGTTCGACCTGGAGCAGGTTGGCCGCCATGATCGTGACAATGAGGATTGTTTTCAGCATCTTTCTAATACCACCAGGGATCCCGGCATAATCGGGTATTCTCGATCAGCGCCTTGCTTCTCAGGAAGCGCCTGATGGAGGCCGGTCCCATGCGCGAGCCGCCCATGCCGGATGACTTGAATGCCTGTTTTTCACCCTCATGCATGACGCTGGTAAGTGCGGCATCGTTGATGCTGATCGCGCCGGCCTCCAGTTTGCCCGCGATATGCCTGGCTCGTCCAACATCGTTGGAGAACACGGCTGCAGAGAGTCCGTACACCGTATCATTGGCCAGGTCGATGGCCTGTTCATCCGTATCGAAGGTCATGACAGGTAGTATCGGCCCGAAAGTCTCTTCGGTCATCACCAGCATATCGTGGTTGACATCGGACAGCACCGTAGGCCGGCACCACAGCCCGCCGCCTTGTTCGGTAATGCCGCCGCCGCACTCTGTTCTTGCGCCTTTGTCCGCGGCATCCTGCAGGTGCTGTTCGATTATGTCACGTTGGCGTTCCGATATTATCGGGCCGATTTCGCCTTTGTCGATGTTGCCGGTATTCAGTTTCAGGGAACGCGCTTCCTGTGCGATGGCCGCGGTCAGGTCGTGATAAATCGGGGCTTCGGCATAGACCCGCTCAATCGACAGGCAGGATTGACCGGCATTCACCATGCCTCCCCAGCACAGGGCGGCCGCAGTGCGTTCTATATCCGTATCGGCGGTGACTATCGCCGGGTCCTTGCCGCCCAGTTCAAGCTGGGCCGGGATGAAGTTCCTGGCGCAGTCCCGGGCCACCTGTCTGCCGGTTTTTACGCTTCCGGTAAAGCAGACCAGGTCGCCATGATCGATGAGCGCGCTGCCCAGGCTGCCGTCACCCGGCAGAAAGCGGAATACCTGAGCCAGGCCGGCAACAGCGGAAAGTATCTCGCAAAAAGGTTCAACAAAGCGCGGCGTAATTTCACTGGGCTTGACGATGACCGCGCTGCCGGCCAGCAACGCGGGGATGGCGTCGATACAGGATAACAGCAATGGAAAATTCCAGGGGGAAATGACGACGGTCAGGGGGTAGGGCGCCGCCTGCCTGCCGATCTCGATAAAGGGAATAGAGGTATGTTTGTCTCCCTTTGCTGCCAGCAGTTCAGGGGCAAGCCGGCACCAGCGTTCCATGCCGGAAATGACCGCATTGATTTCCAGTTCGGTTTCCCTGACCCGCCCGGTGTCTGCAGTCAGGGCATTGAAGAGACTGTCGCGCTGTTCGGAGATGGCGGCAGCCAGTTCGAGCAGCGTCCGGCAACGCATTTCCACGCCGCCTTTGAGCCATTGGACCTGCGCGTTGCGCATGGCGGCTGTCAGGCGCGCCAGATCTGATGCCTCGACCTGTTCGAAACGATAGTCGATACTACCGGTGCGCGGGTTGCGGACCTCGATGGAAGGCATGGCTAAATCAGGTCTTGCCCGATGAGATCGTCAATGACACCCTTCAGGGTCTTGATAAAATGGCTGCGCTCCGGAATGACATGTTTTCCGGTATCGTCCAGCAGGGTATTCGCCGGGTATCGAGTCTGCGGATGGGCGATATGTGAATACAATTCCAGCCGCTGGCGGGCCAGCAGGCTGGGCATGCCGGGACGCCGGCGGCAACGGCGCAGGGCGGTTATATCGATCTCGTGGTTGGCTACCATGCTTTCTCCGGCGCCGGCAGCCGCCAGCACATGGCCGTTGAAATCGATGATTTTCGACATGCCGTCCGTTGATGCCTCGGGGATGCCCGTCCCGGTGATGCCGCCGCTGTTGGCGGAAATGACAAACGCCTGGTTTTCAATGGCCCGGGCCCGTTTGGCAATGTCCTTGGGCGTCAGTTCCGGGCTGCCGACCTCGCTGGTCGAATGTAAAATCACCTCGGCGCCGCGCAATGCCATGGCCCGGGTGATTTCAGGGTAGAGGATCTCCTCCGAGGCAACCGTGGCCAGGTGCCCCAGTTCGGTGTCCGTGACCGGGAACACTCCCTCTAGCCCGTACAGGTCCAGATAGCGTTCCCAGACGTCGTGGGGAGTCGGAGCAAACAGGGATATCAGGCGCCGGTACCGATGAACGGTGTCGCCATTCGGCGCGATGATAAAGCTGGCCTGAAAGTAAAGACCCGGAAATGCCTTGTCCCGTTCATAGACGTTGCCGGAAAGGTAGATATCATTGTCCTGGCAGACTTTGCCCAGCGCTTCGTATTCGGGACCGTCCACGTCCAGGCCGGCTTTTTCGGCCCAGCTTTCCACCGGGTCGCCCATGGGGAAGCCGGTCAGAAAGTATTCCGGCAGGACGACCAGGCGCGTATCCGGACCGATGAAACCCTTGCTGGCCGCTACCTGCGCGGCGCATGTGTCAATGGCCGATTGAATACTGCGCCGGGCATCGGCAACGTTCAGGGCGTTGACCGCGCGGCAGCGGGTCTGCAAGGCCAGGGCGTAATAATGTATTGAAGGCGCCGGCATATGCTTGCGTTATAAACCGTCGGCCAGGAGTACGGTAACGTCCACCGCGCCTTCACGCACCTTTTTCAGTTCAGCATATTCGTCGGAGTGCCACATGTTGCGGGCCTGGTCCATGGACGGCCATTCGGAAATGACCAGGGCCTGGTGGCCCCAGTCACCTTCCAGGGTTTCCACTTCTCCTCCCAGCACCCGGTATGTTCCGCCGAATTTTTCAACCAGGGCCGGCATGCGCTCTGCGTATTCGGTAAATTGTTCCGGTTTGGTAACGGTGGCTTGTACGACCATATATGCGGGCATGGTGTTTCTCCTATCTCTCAAGTTCAACCAGTTCGTAAAATGTCTGCATGTAACCGCCCACTGCGCCGCGTAAAAAGATGTAATCGCCGTCAGTGGTACACCAGACGTCATATTCGGGATGCTCTTCGGGCAGTTGCCCGGCAGTATCGACATAGCGGAAATGATGCGCGTCGAACTCGCCGGCAGGTATCGTGATGCGCTCGTCGCCGACGTACTCGATGCCGAATCCCAGTTTGAACAGCAGTGGTCCTGTTGCGCCCCGGTGGTCGGGGGAGGTGACCATCATGTCGGGAAAGAAGGTCCTGCCCGGACCGCGACTGAGGTCATAGATGGAAAACCCCATTCCATCGCCGGCTATGGGGTGGCTGGCCAGCCAGCGAATTCGCCGTTCCAGATCAAGCCGTTGCGAGATACGGCCATCATGGGCATTGAAGGATTCCGTTTCGGCGCAGGTTTCCGAAAAACGCATCCAGCCGGAACCTTCGAACCGATCATCTATAGTCAGACGAACGAAACAATCCAGGGGATAGTTATCGGCATCCAGACTCAGGACCACGTCCCGCAATACGGTGGGAGGATCGTCGATTTCACAATGGGCGCGCAGGGTCCGTTTGCCGTCGGAGTGTATCGTGATGATAAAGGATTCACGCCCGCGCTCCTGCCCCAGCCGTTCCGGCTTGTTGCTGGTGTATGAAATTCTGCCGCGTATGGTTCTATGTTTCATTTCAGAAGAGAGTCGTTGTCTGCCTGATTGAAAATGGTCTGTCCGCAGGTTTTTTTCAGAGTTTCCTTAACCAGGGCCTGTTTGTCCAGTTTGCCCGACGCCTTTTCGGGCAATTGGTCCAGGGACACATAACGGGACGGGACCTTGTAAGGCGCCAGTCGTTGCCGGCAGTGCCTGTTCAGTGCGTCCGGGCTGATGGCTTTGTCCGCTACGATAAACGCCGTAACGGTCTGCCCGAATTTCTCTGATGCTTCGCCTACGACGGCCGCTTCCCTGATTGCCGGCAACTGCATCAGGACTGCCTCCACCTCCGCCGGGTACACATTCACGCCGCCGCGGTTGATGACATCCTTGTCACGGCCGCGCAGGATGATATGGCCGCCGGCTGTTTTTTCAGCCAGGTCGCCGGGGTAAAACCAGCCTCCCTGAACCGTTGCGCGCTCAGTTCCGTCGGCGTCGATAAAGCGATCGGCCACACCCGGCCCACGATAGCGCAGGCGTCCGGTTTCTCCCGGTTTTACCGGCCTGTCTCCGCCGTCCACGATCTGGACTTCGGTCCTGAAGGTGGCCCGTCCCGCCGTGTGCGAGTAGTCATCGAACTCGTCGGTATTCAATACGGAAATGCCGCCGCCTTCGCTGGAGGCGTAATAACCGATTATCCCCGGGTTGACTCTTCTGCGTATCTCCCCGGCCTCCGGCGGGTGCAGCGCGGCGCCGCTGATCAGCAGCTTTTCCAGTCGAGGCAGTAATAACCCGTCCTTGTGCAGGGGAAGCAGTCCGCGCAGTTGAGTCGGCACCATGAACGTGGCGGTCGCTCCGGATTTATTGACCGCCGCAACCAGTTGTTCGGGTTCATGGGGGGGCGGCTCGATAATAACCGTGGCGCCAGCGGCGAGGAAGGCCATGGAGAAAGAGCGACCTGCGCCGAAGAACATCGGGGTCAGCGCCAGGAACCGGTCCCGGGAGTTGAGGCCGATAGTCACCCACTGGCTGACGAAACGCTGGTACATCTGTCCATGGGTGACCAGCGCGCCTTTGGGCCTGCCCGTCGTGCCGGATGATAATGAAATGAGCAGGGCCAGGTCGGGATGATCCGGTATTGCCGGCAGGCGCGCCGGGTCGGCTTGCTGCAGGTCCTGGTTGAGCCTGAGGGTCTCATGGCCGGCCGGTGTATCCGCATCTTCCTCCAGGATGAGCAGTTTTGCCTTGAAGGCAGCCGCGGCCCCGGCTTTTTCGGTCGAAGTCCAGCGCTGGTCGAGCGGGAGGATCACCGCGCCTATCCGGGCCAGGGCATAGTGCAGTATCAAGTGGGAAGGATGTTCTTTCAGGGCAAGGCCGACCCGGTCCCCCGGCCCAATCCCGCGCTCGTGCAGGTAAGCGGCATAGCCCTGGAGGCGTTGCCAAAGTTCAAGATAACTGATCCGTATATCGTGAAACTCAATGGCCGTTTTATCGCCATGACTGTCCGCATGGCATCTGAGTATGGAAGCCAGGTTCATGAATCGAAATCAGTCGAGATTGTAAATGCGGCGTACGTTGTCCCGGAGAAACTTTGTCATTACCTCCGGTTTCAGGCCGAGCGCGCCGATCTCCTGCCTGGTGCGTTTGAAATTCAGTACGGGGAAGTCCGTACCGAAGATCACCTTGTCCTGGCCGTAGCTGTTCAGGTAGTTGACGAAGCCCGGCGGCCAGTATTTCGGGCTGTGGGCGTCGCCGCCGATATACACGTTGTCATGCTTCCAGGCCATGGCAATCATCTCATCCGCCCAGGGAATGCCCACGTGTATGCCGACCAGCCTGAGTTCTGGAAAATCACAGGCCACCGGGTCCAGCGTGACGGGCTGTCCCACGCTTTTGCAGGGAAACTCCTTCGAGTAGATCATGGATTGACCGACCTGAATTTGTATCGGGATATCGAGTTCGCAGCATTTTGCATAAAACGGATAGTATTTCGCATGGTCCGGCGCCAGTTCGAACCAGTGTGGGTAAAGGTGCGCGCCGATGAAGCCCATGTCCCCCACCGCGTGTTCGAGTTCCCTGACCCCGTCCATGCCCATGAACGGGTCTATCCCAAGCAGTCCGGAGAAGTGGTCGGGGTATTTGTCCACGGCAGCAGCAACGATCTCCGGCGGCAGGTGATAACAACCCGGCAGGCCGGGCCGGCCGGCCTTGGCGGCTATCAGGAATCCATGTTCGATGCCGGCTTCCTGCATGAGGTCAATCATCTGTTCCAGCGACAGTCCCTGCATCAGGCCTTTCTCTGCTTTCATTTTGCCTGCGAAGAACTCATCGCGCCATCCGGGACGGTGCGACAGCGCTTCTTCCGTCCAGATATTGACGACGGCATCAATGGCTTTGATGTTATCCGGCATGCTGAATCCTCATGAGTTCATAATGATACATTCTATTTGACCTTCGGTAGTACCGCCTCCGCAAACAGGCGCGTCTGTTCAACCATTGCTACCTGTCTTGCCGAGTGCGGCGTTGCTACCGGGGAGCCGCCCAGGATATAAATATGGTCCAGATCATACTCCAGTATTGCCTGTAAACGCTCCAGGCATTTGTCCGGCGGACCACAGATTGAAAACCAGTCGACGAAATCGTCGTCGACCAGGGACAGGTGGGCGCCTTTTTCCTGGGCGTGGTGTTGCATGTCATAGCCTTGCTGCATTTTTTCCGCCAGGGGCTTCAGTTGCGCCGGCAGGTGCTCCAGCGGCGCATTCCGCATGCCGGCAAAATGGGCGACCATGCCGGAGATCATCCTGCCCAGGTTGATCGCGGTCTGTTCATCCTTATCGCAAACCAGGTTAATATAGGCGCCGATCTGAAGGTCGCTGCGCTTGCGGCCGGTCTCCTGCAGTCTCTGGTTCGCCGTAGCCAACGCCCATTCGATTCGTTCCGGCGCGCTGCCGACGGCAAAGCTGACCCGGTCGGCCACGTCTGCCGCCATACGGATAGTTCTGGGTCCGGTACAGGCAATATCAACCGGTACCGGGTTGACGCTTTCCGGCTCGAGCCAGCGTAATTTTGAAACCTGTTCCCCGCGTCGGACCGGCTCTCCACTGGAGTAGGCGCGAACCTGTTCAACGTAGGTTCTTAATTGCGCGGTAGTGGCATTGCCGCGGCCGATGTGCGCCAGTGAAGAATCGCCGCGGCCGATGCCACAGATGCAACGCCCGCCGGATTCCACCTGCAATGTGGCGATAGCTGAAGCGGTCACCGCGGCATCGCGGGTCAAAGGATTGGTGACCCCGGTTCCCAGCTTCAGGCGAGTGGTATTTGCCGCGGCCAGGCTGAGTTGTCCATAAGGCTCAGGGCTTAAATTCTGTGTGTCCGGACATAACAGGATATCGAACCCCATGTCTTCTATTTTTCCGGCCAGGTTTGCCGTGTGGCCGGGTGAAACTTCCATTACGATGCCGATTTCTCGCATGGCTTCCTCCATTAGTCGTATCAACGCGGCCCCGGCGCCGATTTGAATTCAGATTTTCCCCGTTGCACCAGCGCATAAATATGCCCGGCTTGTCCGCCCGTATCCTGCAGCAGCGTCCGGTGGGTGGGCAACGACACCGCGCGCCATTGTGCCTGTTGTTCCGCATTCAACTGATGCACGGTCACTGCCATCGCGGGCAGGGAGTTCCGAAAATAATCATCCAGGGCGGCGCGGATCAGTCTCCGGTTCACTTCAGCGCTTTCGATGCTGTCGAAAATGAGTCGCCTGTGTTTTCCCGATAAGCCGTCATACCAGTCCTTGTTGGCCAGGATGGGCCCCATGTCAAACGCGTGCCGGGTCAGCACCAGGTGCGGCGCCGCCCTGGCAATCCCCGCCAGGGTGTACATGCCCACGCCCGTCTGGCCGCTCTCAATCAGGTTCGTCTGCAGGGCCGGGATCACTTCGGCAAAACTCAGCGGAATAAGGTCCGCGCCGATCGCCTCGGCGAAATAGCGCGAACCCAGGGCATTAGAGGATCTCATGGAAATTCCCCTCGTCGCATCCGGCGTCAGCAACGGCTGTTTTCCGTAGATATAAAACCAGCCCACTTCCGACCATTGAATCAGTGTCAGGCCTTTTTCCGCGAACAGCTTTGCATAGGCATCGGACAGGTAATGGTCCATCACGAAGGCTGCTTCCTCACGGGAATCGAACAGGTATGGCGCCAGCAGTACGTTGAGTTCCGGGATGAGGGTTGCGACACCCTGCAATGCAAAACCGCCGATCTGTACCCGGCCCCTTCGCAGGTTTGCCAGCGCAGTCTCTTCGCTGCCCAGTTCGCCTGAAATAAACAGGTCCAGGTCGATCTCTTCTGCAGCGTCGCGCTCCTCCAGGGTTGCCGCAAAGCGCAGCCAGAAATCGTGCCATGGCGTATCCGGTATGCCCAGCGAAGTCACCCGCACCTTCAGGTGTTTGTCCGGGCTGTCGGCGCAACCGGTGGTATGGGTGATAATGGCCGCCAGTAACAGAATTATCAGGCCGGTGCGATGGATTACGGGGTCAGGTCGCACAAAGCAACATCGACCCGGGAATTGGATTATTAGTTGTAATGATAACAGGCTGTGCATTGTGCGACCTGACCCCGTATTCTGTGAAAGTCGAATGTCCTTTTGTTATATCATTAATGGAATTTGATAGAAACCCTTACCGGTATATGGCAGAACGGTTTTTACAGACCCTGGGGCGCGTGGAACGCGTCATCACCACCGCTGCGTTTGCGCTGCTGATCGCAGCTATTTTCCTTGATGTGTTCAGCCGGGAAATTACCGGTGTGGGATTGCACTGGGCCCGCCAGGCCGGGGTATATGCGAACATTATCGTGGTGATGTTCGGTCTGGGCCTGGCCTCGGCAGGCGGCAACCACCTGCGGCCGCGTTTTGCCGACAACTGGTTGCCGGCGAGTTGGAACCCCGTTGTGGTCCGCCTCCAGGATGGTCTGATGAGCGTCTTCTGCCTGTTTGCCGGCGCCGCCGGCGCGCAATTGACCTGGGAGTCGATACAATTGGGCGAGCGCTCGACCCTGCTGCCCATCCTCATCTGGCCGGTCCTGCTGGCGGTCCCGCTGGCTTTTATCCTGGTTGGCATACGCCACGCCGTCTATGCCGCCAACCCCGCGTCAGCTCCCCGCGACCCGTTGAACATCCATCCCGCTTCCCCGTCCGATGACTGAAACGCTGTTGCTGACCGTCCTGGTAATGGTCCTCATCCTGCTGCGCCAGAATCTCGTGGTGGTACTCGGTGTGGCTGCGTTCTACGTCTACCGGGTGTTCGGCGAGGAACCGTTGCGGTTTGTCATCCTGGACGCCTGGCACGCGCTGAACAAGGATATCCTGCTTTCCATCCCCCTGTTTCTCCTGGCCGGCCAGATCATGACGCGTGGTTCCATGGCAGAGCGCCTGGTGCGCTTGGTCAGGGCCGTCAGCGCGCCGGTACCGGGCGGCCTGGCCGTGGCGACGGTGCTCTCCTGCGCCCTGTTTGCCGCCATTTCCGGATCGTCCACGGTAACGCTGCTGGCGGTTGGCGGCATCATGTACCCGGCGCTGTTGAAGGCGGGTTATTCGAAGGCTTTTTCACTTGGCGCGCTGTGCGCGGCCGGCACCCTGGGGATTGTCGTGCCGCCCAGTATCCCGCTGATTTTGTATGGTGTGATGACCCACACTTCCATTACCGACCTGTTTATCGCAGGGATCCTGCCTGCACTGGTCCTGACCGCGTTGATGAGCGCCTATGCGCTCTGGTTCAACCGCAACATCCCCGCTGGCAGGCTGGATCTGACTGAACTGTGGGAGTCGTTGCAGCAGGGTGTGTGGTCCCTGCTCATGCCGATCCTGATACTGGGCGGGATTTACAGCGGCCGTTTCACGGCAACGGAATCCGCAGCCGTCGCCGTGGTATACGCTTTCGTCGTGGAATTGTTCATTCATCGCGAACTGAAACCGGCGCACTCCCATGAAGTGATCGCCGATACCACCAGGCTGCTGGGCTCGCTGTTCCCGGTGTTGATGTTTGCCGTGAGCCTCAATACTTTCCTCACCTATGAACAGGCGCCCATGGCGGCCGCGGCATGGTTTGCCGAACACGTTGCCAACCAGCAGGGGTTTTTGCTGGGCGTCAACATGTTCCTGCTGCTGGTCGGCGCAATCATGGACATCGGTTCGGCGATACTGGTCCTGGCGCCGACCCTGAATCCGATTGCCCGGGGCCTGGGAATGGACCCGGTGCATTTCGGCATTGTGATGATCGTCAACCTGGAGATCGGTTACCTGACCCCGCCGTTCGGACTGAACCTGATCATCGCCATGGGCGCGTTCAAGGTAACGTTCATGGAAGCCTGCAAGAGCGTGGTTCCTTTCCTCGCGCTGATGCTTGCCGGACTGCTGCTGGTGAGTTTTATACCCGCATTGTCACTTTTGTTGTTGCGCTGACATGCCGGAGTTGCCGCGATGAGTATGCTTGACAGGATTGAAATGGTTACCCTGGGTTGCGCAGATCCGGCAGTGGTTGAAGCGGCATATTGTCATCATCTGCATTACCGGACGGTGGGCGCCGGGCGCGTGTCGGACCAACTGGCGCAACTATGGGGACGTCAGGACGCCGCCGATTCAGAATATATCCTGCTGGCGCCTGCAGACGATGCGCAGCATTTCATCCGCCTGCTTCAGAGTGATGCAGGCCCCGTATATCGGCCTTTCAGCGCGGCCGGATGGAGCGCGGCTGAGATACTGGTGAATGATGTGGACAGCCTGGCGTACAGTCTTGCGGATTCGCCGTTTGTTGTTGTGGGCCCGCCCGCCGACCTGTCGTTCACCGACAGGATCCGCGCCTGCCAGGTAGTCGGTCCGGCCGGCGAAGCGCTCTACCTGACACAGATCAAAGGGGATATTCCCGGTTTCAGTCTGGCGCCGGCCGACCGCACCGTGGCCTGGTGTTTCGTCGTTATTCTTGCGACGGCATCCCTGCCTGCCGCAAAGGAATTTTATCGAACCCGTTACGCCATCGCCGATGCCCCCGTCATCAATGCGCGGGTTACGATGATGTCCGCGGCTTTCGGCCTGCCGCGCAATCACCGGCACAGGATTTCGGCCCTCACGCTGGGCAACCCCGGATACCTGATTGAACTGGATGAACTTCCGGCTGCCGGGGCTCGTCGGCAGGCGCAGCAGGGCTTGCTGCCGCCTGGCATCGCCATGGTGAGCTTCAACTGCAGTAATTCCCCGGACAGCGATGAAAGTTGCATCCTGGCAGAGCCTCCATACAACGGCAGGCGGGTGAATTTCCGTACCGGCGTATCCGGCGAAATGCTGGAGTTGATATATAGTAACCTCTGAAAATGCCATCCGTGGCATTTTCAGAGACGGAAACGGAAAATGCGATTTTCCGTTTCCTTCATTTTCAATCACTGACGTGATTAAAAATGGCAGCACATCCTTATGCTGCACGGGCGCCTCTAATTCTTAGAGGCGCCCTTATTCCTGAGAAGTGTTTCCGTGCGTGCCGAAGACGCAGTAGTCTTCTTTTTCCACCAGGTCGAAGACGAACAGTAACTTCGCCATGCCGCTCAAAACAGCCATGATCAATCCCAGTTCCAGCAGTTCGCCGTCAGTGAAATGCCTTTTCAGATCATCGTACAGGGATTGTGACAATGCCCCATCCGGATTGGTAAGCAGCATCTGGTCCGCCAACCGCAATGCAGCCTTCTCCGCCGCGCTGAACGGGGCATTTTCATAATCGGACAGAGCATCGATTTCAGTCTCGGTCAGGCCCACTCCCAGGGCATCCGCGCGATTGCCCTGGTTACAGAAACGGCAGCCGTGGATGTTGGACAGGCGCAGGCGCACCAGCTCCTTGATGCGGCGCGGGACGGTGCCGCCATGGAATACTTCCCTGTAAAAACTCCCGGTATACCATTCGTACAACCCCGGGTTGTTTCCGAACACCTCAAAAAAAGCGGCATCGCCGCGCAGTTCCATGGATTTGCGCCAGGCTGCGAGCAGGTTATCCGGCATTTCATCCGGCGCAACGCGCTTGAGAAACGGATCAGGCTTACTTGTCATAAAACTATAATAATATAACATATTGGAGAGCCACAAGGGGACGGATCCCCGCTTACAATCCGCGGGGACAGGCTTAAATCCGTCCCCGAATATCGGGCAGGGTTAAACAACAGAAAATGACAGATCACGAATTACCGCTTTCCGGCATCAGGGTTGTTGAATTCTCCCACATGGTGATGGGGCCATGCGTCGGCCTGTTGCTTGCCGATCTGGGCGCTGACGTAGTCAAGCTGGAACCCCTGGGGGGAGATAATACCCGGCGACTGCGCGGTTCGGGCGCCGGTTACTTTTCCATGTATAACCGCAACAAGCGCAGTGTCTGCATCGACCTCAAATCGGAACGGGGCAGGGAAATTGCCATGCGCCTGATCAGCAAGGCCGACATATTTATCGAGAATTTCAGGCCCGGCGCCATGGACCAGGCCGGTTACGGTTATGACGAGCTGGCAAAGGATAACCCCGGGTTATTGTATTACTCCGCCAGGGGCTTTCTTTCCGGCCCCTACGAGCAACGCACCGCACTGGACGAGGTTGCCCAGATGATGGGCGGGCTGGCATATATGACCGGCCCGCCGGGACAGCCGCTGCGCGCCGGTGCATCGGTGATCGACGTGGTAGGCGGCATGTTCGGCGTCATCGGCATCCTGTCGGCCCTGGAGATGCGCCGCCGCACCGGCCGCGGGCAGCGGATTGACAGCGCCCTGTTTGAAAGCACGGCCTTCCTGGTCGGCCAGCACATGGCGCAGCATGCAGTGACCGGAGAACCGGCCCCTCCCATGCCGGTAAGGGTATCCGCCTGGGCAATTTATGACATCTTCGACTGCAAGGACGATAAGCAGGTATTTGTCGCCGTGGTAAGCGACACCCAGTGGAAGAAATTCTGTGAACAGTTCTCCCTGGATGAATTCGCCCGGGATAAGGCCCTTGCTGATAATGCGGAACGGGTGGAACGGCGGGATACCATCATCCCGCGGGTGCGTTCGCTGTTCCTGGGCTTCAGCGCGGGTGAACTGATGGAGCGGCTGGACCGTTGCGGCTTGCCCTACGCCCCCATTTCCAGGCCGGAGGACCTGTTTGAGGACCCGCACCTGCTGGCTTCCGGTGGCCTGCTGGACGTGACGACGCCGGAAGGGAAACACACCAGGTTGCCTGCATTACCTGTTCAGATGGACGGAGAGCGTCCGGGGTTAAGGCGCGACGTGCCGCGACAGGGGGAACATACCCGTGAAGTCATGCAGGAACTGGGATTTACGGACACAGATATCGACGCGCTGATTAACGCACGGGTGCTAGCGTAGATAAGCCCAGCCCCGTCTTTGTCTGTCTGCAGCCTGAAACTTCTCTATCAACTCCTTGTGTTTCAGGGTCATCTCGATGGCATCGAGTCCCTGCAGCAGCATTTCCTTGTATATGGGTTCGATATTGAAACGGAATCGCCGTCCCGTATCACTGCTGACTGTCGTGTTTTGCAGGTCAATGATGATGCGACCGGGATCAGGCGCGCCGGCATCAATGCCTAACGCGTTGATTGACGGCTCCGGCAGTCTCACCGGCAGCAAGCCGTTGCGCATTGCATTATGGTAGAAGATGGAACCAAAGCTGGGCGCAATAACAGCCCTGAAGCCGTATTCCAGAAGCGCCCAGACCGCGTGTTCCCGGGAAGAGCCGCAGCCGAAATTACTGCCGGCCAGTAATATGCTGGCATTCGTATACCCGGGCCTGTTGAGAATGAATTCCGGGTTGATTTCCCGTTTTTTCCGATCCCCGTTAAGATAGCGCCAGCCGGCAAACAAGCCCTCGCCCAGACCGCGTTTTGACACGTGGCGCATTTCCCGGGAAGGTATGATGGTATCCGTGTCGATATTGACGCGCATTATCGGCGCCGCCAAGCCTTCATGGGTAACAAAAGGTTTCATGTGTGGACGCCCAGAGTACGAACGTCAGTGATATGGCCGCTCAGCGCCGAGGCCGCAACGGTCACCGGACTGGCCAGGTGGGAACGCACTCCCGGCCCCTGGCGCCCTTCAAAATTGCGATTGGTGCTGGTAATGACGCGTTCTCCCGCGGAGAAACCCTCGCCTCCGGCGTAAAAACACATGGAGCAACCCGCCTCGCGCCACTCAAATCCGGAGTCCAGAAAGATCTCATGGAGTCCTTCCTGTTCTGCTGCCTGTTTAACCTGGCCGGAACCGGGAACGCAGATCGCCTTGATGCCTTTTGCAATCCTGTTGCCTTTGAGGATGCCGGCAGCCGCGCGCAGGTCGCTGAGCCGGCTGTTGGTGCATGAACCGATAAACGCCGCGTCCAGAGGAACAGAGGCGATGGCGACGCCGGCATTGAGACCCATATAGTCCAGCGCGCGCTGCATCCCCTGACGCGCCGTTGCATTGAGTTCCTGACCCGGATCGGGTATCACCCCGGAAACGCCTATAACATGTTGCGGGCTGGTTCCCCAGGTGACGCTCGGATCGATTTGCGAAAGGTCCAGGTATAATTCCTTGTCAAAGGTTGCGCCCACATCGGTGTGTAGCTTGCCCCAGTAGGCCAGCGCCGCCTCCCGGTCTTCGCCTGCCGGAGCATAGGGGCGTCCGGCGATATATTCCAGTGTTGCCTCATCGGGGGCGATAAGCCCCGTGAACGCGGAAAATTCCACGGCCATATTGCAGATGGTCATCCTCGCTTCCAGGGGCAATTTTCTGATGCCGGGGCCGTGGAACTCAATTGCGAAACCGCTCCCGCCTGATGCGGAATATTTTCCGATCAGGTGCAGTATCACATCTTTTGCGGTTACGCCGGCAGCCAGTTCTCCCTGCAGATACACTCCCATTTGTCCCGGCTTGACGATCCTCAAGGTTTCGGTAGCCAGGGCATGTTCGCAGTCGGTTGAGCCGACTCCCCAGGCCATTGCTCCCAGCGCTCCCAGCGTACAGGTGTGGCTGTCCGGACAGACTACGGTCAACCCTGGCAGGGCGATCCCCTGTTCGGCGGAAATAACGTGGGAGATGCCCTGGCGCGGGTCGTTGATGTCGAACAGGGTAATGCCAGCGCGCTTAGTTTCCCGCCGCGTACGAGTGATGAACTGGCGGCCGCCCGGCATTGTGGTTTTATCGCCCCGTCCGGGAAAAGTGTCGATGATATGATCCATGGTGCAGAACACATGGCCCGGATTTCTCACCTGGCGACGCTTCTCCGTCATGCCGCGCAAGGCGATGCTGCCGGTGCGCTCGTGCAGGAAAACGCGATCGATATGCAACAGGGAAGAACCGTCGCCCAGGTCGGCGATCAGGTGGTCCTGCCAGATTTTTTCGAATAAAGTATTCGGCATTACAGCATCAATTCGGCATTGTCTCTGGAATTATGTTATAAAAGTATATCATTAGAACTTTATTGAAGTTGCATAAAGACCGTCATGACAGTAGATTTGCTGATTAAGGACGTGAGAGTGGTCAGGCCCGGCAGCAGTACGGTCGAGACTGCTGATATCGCGATCGCTGACGGCAGGTTCACACGCATTGCCCCGGATATCGACCCTGCCGCGGCGCGGGAAGTAGTGGACGGCAGACAACGGCTGGCATTCCCCGGCGTTATCGATGCCCATATGCACACGGGTATTTATGCGCCGCTGGCCGAGGACGCGCTCTGCGAAAGCCGCGCCGCGGCCATGGGGGGCGTGACCACCAGCCTGAATTACATGCGCACAGGTAAGTACTACCTCAATAAAAGCGGCCCCTACAGTGAATTTTTTCCGGAAGTGCTGGAACAGTCCGAAGGGCGCTTTCACGTGGATTACGCCTATCACCTGGCGCCTATGATGGCGGCGCATATCGATGAGATCGACGAACTGGTGGAACGTTTCGGCGTGACCTCGTTCAAGATTTTCATGTTTTACGGCTCTCACGGTCTGCATGGCAAGTCCGATGATCAAAGCGGTTTTCTCATGATCGGCAAGGATGAGCGCTATGATTTCGCCCACTTCGAGTTTGTCATGCGCGGCGTCCGCAAGGCCATGGACCGCTTTCCTGACAAGGCACATCAAATCAGCCTGAGCATGCATTGTGAGACGGCTGAGATCATGCGCGCCTATACGCGCCTGGTCGAGGAAGAGGGCCGGCTCAGGGGTCTGCCTGCCTACCATGCCTCGCGCCCACCCCACTCGGAGGGCCTCGCGATATTCATCGCTTCTTACCTGGCCCATGAGACGGATTGCGCGAACATCAACCTGCTGCACCTGTCATCGCGCAAGGCAGTCGAGGCAGCGCTGTTGATGGCGGACGCGTTTCCCCATATCGATTTCCGGCGCGAGGTAACCATAGGTCACCTGGTGCTGGATACGGAATCACCAAGCGGCGCCCTGGCCAAGGTCAACCCGCCGATCCGTCCCCGCACGGACGTTGAGTACCTGTGGGAGATGCTGCTGGACGGAAAACTGGACTGGGTGGTCAGCGACCATGCCTGTTGCAAGCATGAACTCAAGGTTGACGCCACTGAGCCAGGCAACGTGTTTCTGGCCAAGTCGGGCTTCGG
Source organism: Gammaproteobacteria bacterium (assembly GCA_022826885.1). GTDB lineage: Bacteria > Pseudomonadota > Gammaproteobacteria > Eutrophobiales > Eutrophobiaceae > JAAXHV01. Next base: position 9,768 of record JAJDUB010000020.1, on the reverse strand, counting down.
CGGCACGGAGTACCTGCTTCCGGCCCTGATCAGCGAAGGAAGCCGCAGGGGTCTGAGCCTGAATCGTATCGCTGAGTTGATCAGTTACAACCCGGCCAGACGTTTCGGCCTGGACGGCAAGGGTGATATAGCGCCCGGCTGTGACGCCGACCTGGTCCTGGTCGATCCGGATGAAAGCTGGGTTGTGCAGGCGCAGGATTCCCCTTCCACGCAGGGTTATACCCCTTTTGAAGGGATCGAGTTGTCAGCCCGGGTGAAGCAGACCTGGCTGCGCGGGCGCCTGGTCTATGACGGCAATATAGTGGGCGAACCTTCGGGGAAATTCCTGAGACGGCCGTACCCGGAGTAGCAGGTTTGGCGCGTTACTTCAACGTAAGAGACATCCGGTACTGGAACCGGTCAGGGTTATATACGGCGTTCAGATGATCAACCTGCTTGCCATCCTCACCGAACGATCGCCGTATCAGCTTCAACAGCGGCTTGCCCGGCATGATGCCGAGGGCGCCGGCCGCGGGCGGGAACGCGGCTTCAGCGCTCAGGGTCTGTTCGGCGCGGGCTATCTTCACCCCGGATTTTCGCAACAGTTCCAGGCGCGGGATTTTTTCCAGGGCCTGTTTGCGGATGGATTTGTCAAACCCCAGCGTCCAGCTTTCGTAGTAGGCGAACGGCAGGTCGCGGTTACTCCTGATGCGCACCATGTGACACAGCGGTTGTTCGTCGGATATACCGAATTCATCGACAATATTCACCGGCGGGCGGATAAAGCGCAGGCTGAGCACCTTGATTTTCGTTTCCCTGCCCATGTGCTCGAGGCTTTCCAGCGCGCCCGTCAATGGAGCGTTGAGCAATTCCGGGTGATAGTGGTAATTTACGAAGGTGCCGCGGCCGCGCTGGCGCGCAACCAGGTCTTCCGCCGCGAGGTCGTCGAGCGCGCGCCTTGCCGTGATACGGGACACCTTGAACGTAGTGGACAACTCCTTTTCGGAGGGCATTCTGGAGCCGTCTTCCAGCACGCCGCCGAGGATGCAGTCGCGCAGCATGGAGTAAAGCTGGTGGTACAGGGGCGTCGGCGATCCCGGATCCAGGACTCCGTCGTGGTATTTGCTAAGCAATGTCAGCGTAGCATCCATAATACGGGCGTGAACTCGATTGGTTTTGCTGGAAGTTTATCAAAGTACATTGATGGACTGATAAAATCAATCGCTTATACTCCGCGCTCCGGATTCTTTTATAATCAGGTGTATTCATTCATCTACAACTTGCGAGGCCGGAACCATGCAAACAAGTGAACTGGAACAGAACAGACACGCAATTCTACCGGAACCGAAACATGACGAACTTGCCAGGCAGCAGTTCGTGCGTTCTTTCAAGGAACATCTCGTTGCCCATGTCCATCCGGGTAACCGGCTGGCGTATGAACACCGGGTGAAGCCGGCATTTGTCCGGGAGAACGGGCAGGAACCGGATAACCGGTTCGAAATACGCGACGTGATGACCCTGGATCCCCATTATCGTATGTTCAGTGCGCTGCTGCGCACCAGCCAGGAAATGATGTGGTCTGCATCACAACAGCCGGTGCAAAGAGAACTGCAGGCATTGGCGGAAAAGGCAAAGTCGACGCAAGGCGCAGGCGGCAGCCTGAGGCTCGACCCGGGCCTGGAAATACCGCGTTACCACCGGGCCGTGGATATCCATTGCCAGCCCGGGGGCTATCACACCGAAGTGACAGCAGACGATGTTGCGCCCGGTGCAGTCTACGACCGTGCGGTCTTTATTTACGCCATGGGGCAGATGGGGCCGGACAACGCCGATATGGGCGCTAGCGCCGTTGCCTGGATCAAGGAGAACCATCCTGGTTTTAACCCGGCGCGCATCCTGGATATGGGCTGTGCGGTGGGCCACAGCACGGTTCCCTATGCGCAGGGGTGGCCCGATGCGGAGGTGCATGCCGTCGACGTGGCCGCACCCATGCTGCGCTACGCCCATGCGCGGGCTGAGTCCCTGGGCGAAAAAATACATTTCTCCCAGCAGAACGCGGAACAAACGGATTTTGTGGACGCCTCCTTCGACCTGGTGGTATCCCATATCCTGTTGCACGAGACCTCGGAAAAGGCGATCCGCCGCGTGATTGCGGAGTGTCATCGCCTGCTGCGGCCGGGTGGCCTGATGGTTCATGCGGAGACGCCTCCCTACAAGAACCTGGAAGCGTTTGACGCGTTCATGCTGGACTGGGATACCCGCAACAACAACGAACCGTTCTGGGGACGCTCCCACGATATCGATTACGTCGAGTTGAGCAGCAAGGCCGGCTTCGACCCTGAAACGGTATTCGAGGTCATGGCGCCCAGCGCCTACCAGATCGCCCAGGCGCGGCGATCCAAGGTATTCCAGGGCGGCGATTTCGGCGGCGGCGGTCTGTGGTTCCTGTACGGCGCCGAAAAACAGGGGGAACCAGGCCGATGACAGAACAACCACGCCTGAAACGCAAGGCGAAGGGCGAAAGGCCATATTTTTTTTCCGATCCCTCAATAGATAAATTGCTGGCCATGCTGATGGGACTCGCGGGCGAGGTGTCGGTGCTGCGCGATCGCCTGGACACTGTCGAGCGCCTGGCGGAACAGAACAAGCTGTTCACCCGCGCCGAAATTGAGAATTATCAGCCGGATGAGGAGGCGCTCAAGGAACGTGCAGAGCGCCGCGCCGTCTTCCTCGGAGAAGTCACGCGTATTATCGAGGCGGAACTGGAGGGCATGCAGGATGAGGATGACGCCCCGTACAGCCAGGCGCTGGAACTGGTCAACAGGACGGAGTCCTGAACCATGACTTATCGCCTGGGTGTCGACGTGGGCGGCACCTTTACCGACCTGTTGCTGTTCGATGAACGAAGCGGCGCGACATTTACAGCTAAAGTGCCGTCAACGCCGGAAGACTCCTCCATTGGGGTGCTGAACGGTATCGCCCGTATCTGTGACACACACAACATCGATGCCGGTAATATATCCCGGGTGATGCACGGCACCACCGTGGCGACCAATGCCGTGCTGACCGGGCGCGGCGCCAGGGTCGGCCTGGTCACGACAAAAGGATACCGCCAGGTCCTGCAGGTTGCCCGTTCGTTCTGCCCGGGCGGCCTGGGCGGCTGGGTCAGTTACGTAAAGAAACCGTTGCTGGCCCCCCTGGAACTGACCATAGAAGCGGATGAACGCATCGACGCAGGGGGCAGTATCGTCAGGGAACTGGACGAAGCGGCATTGAGGCGGGACCTGCAAAGGCTGCGCGCCAGGGGTGAAGTGGAATCCCTGACCATCTGCTTCATCAACGCCTACATCAACGATGAGAACGAACGCCGCGCCGAGGCCGTCGCCGGCGAGGTTTTCACGGATATACCCATCTCCATATCCAGCAAGGTCGTGCCCGAGATGCAGGAGTACGAGCGCACCGAAACCACGGTTGTCAACGCCTACGTCAGGCCGGAAGTATCGAAATACATCACCAACCTGCAGGTCGCCCTGGCCGAGCAGATGGGCAGCGATGTCGTCCTGTCCATCCTGCGCTCAGACGGCGGACTGGCGTCGGGCCGCGCCTCGGCGCAATCGCCGGTCAACATGCTCATGTCGGGTCCGGCCGGGGGGGTGACCGGCGCCCTGTATTTTTGCAGCCGGGCAGGTTACGACAACATCCTGACGTTCGATATGGGCGGGACGTCAACGGATGTGGCCCTGATCCAGAACGGCAAGGCCAGGGTAAGGCGGGAAACCATCGTTGGCGACGTGCGCGTCAGGGCGCCGTCGGTGGACGTGCGCACCGTGGGTGCCGGCGGTGGGTCCATCGCTTTTGTCCCGGAACTGACCCGCGCGCTGCGCGTCGGTCCGCAATCCGCCGGGGCCGTTCCCGGTCCGGCGGCCTACATGAAAGGTGGCGAGGAACCTACGGTGTGTGATGCCAACGTGGTGCTGGGGTACCTGCCCGCGGACGTGCAACTGGGCGGCGCCATGGCGATTGATAAATCCGCGGCGGAGGCTGCGGTACAGAAGCTGGCGGGCGCCATGGATATCGGCCTCATGGAAGCCGCCGAAGGGATCACAAAAATCGTGAATGAATCCATGTTCGGCGCGTTGCGCCTGGTCTCCGTGGAGCAGGGCTACGACCCCAGGGATTTCTCCCTGGTCGGTTTCGGCGGCGCCGGTCCGCTGCATGCCAATGCCTTGGGTATCCTGACGGGCTCCTGGCCGGTCATCATCCCACCCGGCCCCGGTGTCCTGTGCGCCTATGGCGATGCGACCACGCAGGTTCAGGATGAGGCGGCGCGCACCTATATCTCCATGGCGGAAGAAACCGGCACGGAAAACCTGTTGCAGGACCTGGAAGCCCTGCGCCGCCGGGCCTCGGAGTCCCTGACGGCCGACGGGGTCGCGCAGCAAGACCTGGAAACGGTCTACCAGGCGGACCTGCGTTACACCGGCCAGGCCTACCAGATCACCCTGGATTTCACCGCGGATGAGCTAACGGACGGCGGCATTCTAAGCCTGACCAGGCGCTTTGATGCCGAACACAAGCACCTGTTCACTTTCGACCTGGGCGAAGACCATGAAATCGTGATGATACGGGCCATCGTCAGGGTCAAACAGAAGGACCTGGCCGAACTTGACACCAGCGGTGCGCAGACCCGACTGGAAGACTGCAGGATTCACGACAGCCGTTATTATTACGAAGGGGAGTGGCATGACGCCGTTATCTATGCACGGGAAAAACTGCATGAAGGACTTATCGTTCCGGGTCCGGCAATAATCTGCGAAATGGATTCCACGACCCTGATCCTGCCCGGATACCGGGCGGGAGTGGATGCCCTGGGCAACCTTGTCATCAACCCTGAATAACGGGTCGGGACAAAGGCAATGACCGGTAAAGTAATCGAACAGAATACGGCCCCCCTGGCACGCGTCCCGGTCGATACCGTCACCGTGGACATCATTGAGAATGCCTTGCGCAACGTGCGCGTGGAAATGGACGCGGTGTTGTTCCGCACCGCCATGTCTCCCGGCATCCGCGAGCAGGGCGACTGTTTTCCCATGGTGGCGAACCGGGAAGGCAAGATGGTGGTAGGCCAGTTCGGATCATTCATCCACGGCCTGATGGATGCCTACGAAGGGGAGCTCGAAGAGGGCGACGTCATTCTTACCAACGATCCGTACATGTGCGGAGCGGCAGTATCCCACCTGCCGGACTGGATAGTACTGGTGCCCATCTTCAAGGATCACAGGCATATCGCCTGGTCCGCCATGTTCGGACACATGTCGGATAACGGCGGGATGACCCCGGGGAGTATCCCGGTACAGGCAACCACCATTTTCCAGGAAGGCATTCGCATCCCCCCGACAAAGCTTTACCGGAAAGGGGAGTTGCAGTCCGATATCCTGGAACTGATATTGCACAACGTGCGCACCCCGCAATGGAACCGTTTCGACCTGAATGCCCTGGTCGCCGCCTGCAATACCGCGGCCCGGCGCTGCATTGAACTGGCCGAACGTTTCGGCGATGACGTGTTCTACTCCACCATGGAACTGATGCTGGAGCGCAACCACACCGCCATGAAGCAGATCATCGAGATGATCGTGCCGGAAGAACCGCGCAGTTTCGAGGACTACGTGTGTGACGATGGCGTGGGCGGCGGGCCTTACAAGATAAAGTGCAGTCTCTGGCGGGAGGGTTCCCGGGCCATATTCGATTTTGCCGGCACCGATCCGCAGGCGAAAAGCTCGATCAATTTCTTCCTGAGCGAAGATATGTTCAGGATGTTTTTCGGCGCGTTTACCATCAACCTGTTCGACCCGCAGATCCTGTTCAATGACGGCTTCTACGACCTCGTCGACGTGCGCATCCCCAGGGGTTCGCTGCTGAAACCGGACTACCCCGCGGCCCTGTCCGGCCGTACCCATGCCCTGGGGCGGATTTTCGACGTGATGGGCGGCCTTCTGGGCCAGGGCGCGCCGGAGGCCCTGAACGCGGCCGGCTTTTCCGACAGCCCGCACCTGTTTTACTCCGGCTATGATGAGAACGGCGAGTGGTTCCAGTTGTTCCAGATCGGCTTCGGCGGGATCCCCGGCAGGCCGGCGGGAGACGGGCCCGACGGCCATTCCCTGTGGCCGAGTTTCACCAACGTGCCGAACGAATTTATCGAGGCTTATTTCCCCCTGCGCATAGAAAAATATGAACCTATAGCCGATTCAGGCGGCGCCGGCCTGCACCGCGGCGGCAACGGCCTGAGCGTGGCTTACCGGTTCCTGTGCGACGGTACCATTGCCATCCACGACGAACGCTGGCTGACCTATCCCTGGGGCGTGAACGGCGGCGAACCGGGACAGCGTTCCAGCAAGCACCTGGTGCGCGCCGACGGTACCGATCAATGGTTGCCGTCCAAGTGCGAAGGCGTGGAGGTGAAAGTCGGCGACATCCTGTATTTCAATACCTGGGGCGGGGGAGGCTGGGGTGACCCCTACAGGCGCGATCCGGAAGTCGTACGGCTCGACGTGGAGCGCGGCCTGGTCAGCGCCGGTGGTGCCCACCGCTTCGGCGTGGTGTTGAATGATGACGGCACTGTAGATGGGGACGGTACCCGCACATTGCGCGCGCAGTTGATCACGGAAAGAGGCGAGCCGCCCATGTTCAATTTCGGCGGGACTATCGAGGACATCAAGGCCAGGGCCCTGGAAGAGACCCACTTGCCGCCACCGCAGCCCCCGGGTTAATTGAATAAATCCAATAACTCAATCCGGGCAACAGCGCTGGCGCTGTTGTTCCTGGTGTCGTTCTTCAACTACATGGACCGTTACATGCTGGCCGTGCTGCTGCCGGCTATCAAGGCCGACCTGCAGTTGAGTGACACCGAAATCGGCTTCATCACCGGACTGGCGTTTACCCTGTTCTACGCCACCATGGGCATCCCCATCGCCCGGCTGGCCGACCGCTACAGCCGGAAAAATATCATTGCCATTGCCTTGTCCGTCTGGAGCGCCATGACCGCTGTATGCGGCCTGGCGCAGAACTTCGCTCAACTGGCCGTTGCCAGGATCATGGTCGGCGTGGGCGAGGCGGGCGCCAGCCCTCCGTCGCATTCCCTGATCGCCGACCTGTTCCCCGTGGAAAAACGCGCCAGGGCGCTTTCCGTCTATTCCCTGGGCGCACCGGTGGGTATATTGGTCGGGTTTATGCTGGGAGGCTGGATCACCCAGCTCTATGGCTGGCGCGCCGCGTTGTTTACGGTCGGCATACCGGGCATCCTGGTGGCGCTGGTGGTGTATCGCAAATTGCACGAACCGGAGAGAGGCGCGGCGGATGGCCTGGCGCGCAAGGCGGAAGTACAGCCTTTCTGGTTTTCGTTAAAGACCCTGATGGCCAGCCCGACCTTCCGCCACCTGTCGGTTGGAACCGGGTTGTACACGGTAGTCTGGCTGGGCGTAGTGCAGTGGCTGCCGTCTTTTTTCACGCGCTCTTTCGGGCTTGAGATCGGCGAGGTCGGGACCTGGCTGGCGATCATCCTGAGCGTCTCCCAGATCATCGGCATGCTGCTGGGGGGCTGGCTTGCGGACCGGCTGGGCGCCGCCGATTTGCGCTGGTACGTCTGGGTCCCTTCGCTGGCCATACTGGTATCCACTCCCATGTTCGTGCTGACCTTCCTCACGCAGAACCCGACGGTTGCATTCCTGTCCCTGTTCCTGCCGTTCATGATCGGGGTGATGCAGGGCCCGCCGAGTTTTGCCGTGGCCCAGGGCCTGGCCGATGTAAGGATGCGCGCCATGGCGGCCGCGTTACTGTTATTGATCACCAACCTCATAGGCGGCGGCATCGGCCCTCAGGCGGTGGGGATCATGAGCGATTACCTGGCTACCGGGTACCAACAGGATTCCCTGCGCTACGCATTGCTGGCGGTCAGCCTGGTTTTCGGCCTGTGGTCGTCCCTGCACTATTTCCTGGCGGGGAAGACCATAAGACGGGAGTTCAGGAAGCCGTAACGGGCTGTACAGGGGTTCGGGCGCGCGCCGAATCACGAATCAGTATCTCTTTTGCGCTATGCTGTAACCTTTAAACAACGTAGCTGGAACCGGGGATAGAGGTCTGCATGTGGCGTCGTCGTGGCGAGTTAATCAGTGAAACCGATTGGGTAGCGGCGCTCGACGTTATCCCCATGCTTGACACGCTTGATGACGGAGAACGCCTACAGCTCAGGAAACTTTCATCGAATTTTATCGCAAGCAAGTCCATTGAACCGGTACGCGGACAGCGCCTTGAAACGGCTGATCTTGTTGTGATCGCGGCCCAGGCGTGCCTGCCGGTCCTTGCCCTGGGTCTTGAGGCTTACGCCCCGTGGCGGAGTGTTGTGGTCTATCCCGGGAGTTTCGTCGCACGTGAACATGAGGTGGACGAATCCGGGGTCGAACATGAATGGGATGAGGCCCGCGCCGGCGAGTCCTGGTTTCGCGGCCCGGTCATCCTGTCCTGGGAAGATATTCTGGCGTCAGGACAGGGTGAGGGTTATAACGTCGTTATCCATGAGATGGCTCACAAGCTTGACATGCTGGATGGTGAGGCAAACGGTCGTCCGCCACTGCACCGGGATATGGATCCAGAGACCTGGCGCCGCGACTTCGGCGCCGCCTTCGAGGACCTGAAACGGCGTATCAACGCAGGCGACACGACGGTGATGGACGAATATGCAGCCACGGACCCCGGTGAGTTCTTTGCAGTGACAAGCGAATATTTCTTTGATACCCCTGGTGTGCTTGAAGCTGAATATCCCCCTGTCTACAGGCGCCTGTGCGAATTCTATCGCCAGGACCCCAGCGCGCGCCTTGACCGGCCAAACGCAGTTCATCGTGAAAGAGTACTGGGTTCGCGCCAGGGTGGTTTGGATGATTAGCCTTTTTTTACTACAATGCCATCCCTTATGAACACTCATGCACAAGAATACCAGGTGATTATCGTCGGCGGCGGCCATGCCGGGACCGAGGCTACCCTGGCGGCCGCGCGCATGGGCATTAATACCCTGTTGTTGACTCACAGTATCGATACCCTGGGGCAGATGTCGTGCAATCCGGCCATCGGCGGTATCGGCAAAGGCCACCTGGTGAAGGAGATAGACGCCCTGGGCGGAGTCATGGCGGCCGCCGCGGACCGTAGCGGGATACAGTTCCGCATCCTCAATGCCCGCAAGGGACCCGCGGTGCGGGCTACCCGGGCACAGATTGACCGCAGCCTGTATAAAGGAGTCATCCGTCCCCTGCTGGAAGGCGCGGACAATCTGCACCTGTTCCAGCAGCCCGTGGACGACCTGGTTATCGAAGGCGGCCGTATCGCAGGCGTGGTCACGCAGGGGGGTCTGGAATTTCGCGCTCCATGCGTGGTGTTGACCGTGGGCACGTTCCTGGCCGGCAGGATCCATGTGGGCGAATCCGGATACCAGGGCGGACGCGCGGGCGAACCGCCGGCCAATACCCTGGCGAACCGTTTGCGGGACCTGCCGTTTCGCACCGGGCGTCTGAAGACCGGCACGCCGCCGCGCCTTGATGGCCGCACTATCGATTACAGCCGCCTCAGCGAGCAGCCGGGCGATGTCCCGACACCCGTTTTCTCGTTCATGGGAACGCCTGAGCAGCACCCGCAGCAGGTCTCATGCCACATCACCCATACCAACGAACGCACCCATGACATCATCCGCGCCGGCCTGGACCGCTCGCCCATGTACAGCGGCGCGATTGAAAGCGTCGGCCCGCG
>JAJDUB010000034.1 GCA_022826885.1 Gammaproteobacteria bacterium | reverse complement strand
GTCAGAAGCTGAACTGGATATGCGGCAGCTCCTGTTAGCCGGGTTCTACGATTTTCCGTCGTGGCAAGTCAGTCGCACCCTGTGGATACAGCCCTACCTGGGAGCCGGCGCCGGCGTTACCGATTACGACCTGGAGGACTTCGTTCAACGTTTCCCCGCGCCCGATGACCCTCACGGTTATCTTCGCGGGGGCGCCAATGGTGAAATCCCGTTGACTCGTCTCCCGCCTGGAGAGGGACAGGAATTCACCTGGATGGTGAGCGCAGGCGTGGTCATACCCGTGACGGCACGCACGCGACTCGACTTGAGCTACCGCTATACGGACGCAGGAGACATAACAACCGACGTAGGCGACATCACCATCGTACGATACAGACAGGACGGCAGTCGCAGGGACGACCTGCTTATCCAGATCGACAAAACGAAGGCCGAACTGAAAACCCACGCCCTGCTGGCGATGTTCCGGTTCGAGTTCTAACCCCGGCAAGCCAAGGAGGCCCACCTGGTAAGAGACCAATGCGCCATGTTTGGGGCGAACCACCGGAGAGGAAGTCGAAGCTCGAATTGGAGCCGATGGCAGCCTAAAACCTGTCTTCCAAAGAAGCAAATCCAAATTTTGACTATTTGTGCTCAAATAAGTATATTGGGACGTTGATACCCCTTGTGGTTTAGACCACATGGTGCGGGGCCTCTTCGGAGGCCCTTGCTTTTTTTGGAAATGGATGCGCACTTACGTTTACATAGACGGTTTTAACCTTTACTACCTGGCACTAAAGGATTCGCCCTGGAAGTGGTTGGATTTAAAAACCTTATGTCAAACTGTTCTTCAGTCGCATCACGAAATTCTGAATATTAAGTATTTCACCGCCCGCGTATCAGCAACTCGGAGTGACCCATCTAAACCTCAAAGGCAAGATGCTTATCTGCGTGCTCTACAGTGTTACAGACCAGAGGTGGAAGTCTACTTTGGTCATTTCCTCAGTCATAATGTCATGATGCCTCTCGCGAACCCCAGGAAACAACAACGAACAATTGAAGTCATTAAGACCGAGGAAAAGGGATCGGACGTTAAACTTGCAACACATTTATTGAATGATGCCTGGCTCGATGTATATGACAGCGCTATTATTGTGACAAATGACAGTGATATCGCAGAATCGATGCGTCTGGTCAAGGAACATAAGAAAAAACAGATAGGTCTCATTACTCCTGGTTCAAACCATCCTTCACGTCAGTTACTTGCTCATGCAGACTTTTCGAGACATATACGCAAAAGAGCGTTAAAACTCTCGCAATTGCCAAACCCTATCCCTGGCACAAATATCCAAAAGCCTCAAGGCTGGTAATCAGTTATTCAAACACCACCAAGTGGTCGATTTCCGGGCGGATGCCTATGTTTTCTCCGATGGCGTGGTCGTGGTGGCTTAGTACCGGCTTAGTATTCGGGCGCCGCTGGGTAGGGCCAGGGTATAGAGGTATTCGACGCCGCGGAACACCTTGTCGCGAACTGTTGCAGTCTAGCGCTTAACACACATGGGGTCGGATCTGTATAGCCACATAAAGAAATAATACGTGTCAACGCAAACTATTGACAGTGCTATCCAGTGCTGCTATACTCAGGACTAAATAGTTTACGGAACCTGTTATGACCCAATCTAACAAACCAACGGATTACATCTATGTACCACTCCGTGCTGAGCTTTATGCCGATCTTGTCCACCGGTCCGGCAGCGCAGATGTGTCCGGTTATATCAACCATTCTGTGGAAAGTTTCCTGGAACGTACAGAAGGCGACCCCGACCTCTGGTCGGCCGAGTACGTTGAAAAGCTTGCGGAAGATGAGGATGAAGAATTTCTGGCGAAATACGGCGATCCTGGACGAGGTTATCAGTGGGGAGCTGTTTTCTTACCAAACGGAACGCAAGTACGGATGACCTACGGAGGTCAGGATACATACGCCGAGATTCGTCACGGGAGATTCTGCTACGACGAAGAGAGTATGTCCCCGTCGCAATTTGCCAGACGCGTTGCCAAGAATACCACCCGCAATGCTTGGCGCGACCTCTACATAAAGTTTCCGGGCGATGCATCATGGAAACCCGCAGACAGCTTGCGTCTCCGTGTTACGCCTTTCTCGTTGTCCGATTTCTAATGGCTTCCAATTCTCGCAGGTTTAACAATTAGGAAAGAGCGCCATGTACATGTTAACCAAACACATCCATACCAGCGAGAACGGACATAGTCCGGTTACGCACTTTGCGCGAGCCGGAGATGGGCGATAGCGAAGGCGATGGGACGCTTGGATGATTGCTCTGAAATTTGTAGGCCACTATACCGAGAATGGCGAGCGTGAATTATACGAATAGGCAGCCGGACGATATGCGCGACTTCTTCGAGTCCTGTAAGGGGATTCGCAAGCACGCGCCGTATTTCACCTTGTCCAAAGATAAACAGGAGAATGAGGCTGAGGTGGTTCGCGTGCTGCGTGAAGAAATGTTGCGTCGGGGGGAAGAGGCTTATCATTCGATTCAGTCCCGTGGACCAGGGAACGACCCGCCAGACTGTGAGGCGATAGGAAACAGTGGGGAAAGCGTAGGGGTCGAAGTCACCGAACTTGTGGACGAAAGCGCGCTCAAAGGGGCTAGCAGAGGGACTGTTACGCCTCACGAATCTATAGCACCGTTGGATGTAGTAGAAAAGATCTCGGAGATCATTCAAAAGAAAGACCGCGCTGATGTTCGGGGCGAGCAATACGACCTCTACATCTTGGTGATTTATTGCGATGACCCGTGCTTTCTAACCCACGACGTTCTGGTCTCCATACGCGAAGCCCGTTTTGAGCGGACGTGTCTGATTGACCGTGTGTACTTTCTGGAGTCTTATAATCCGTGGCAAAAGTGCCGCCCATACGTAGAACTTGCTTGGATCGCGGGTTAGTCCGATGGCCATCGTTGATGCACAACGGCCATACATCCCGACCGTGCTATCGCAGCCATAAAAACGCTTATTCCAGAACATCGCATCCCTTCGAGAAATGGCAAAGAATCTGGGTGTATCCATCTCGTTGTTGTATCACCTGATACCAGCATCATAGCGACCGTAAATACCAGAATGACACGAGTTGGAGTATAGTAAGGAGCATGAGCAATTATAAATCACTCATATTCAGTTCCTTGCTAATGGGCTTGACGATATTTGCGTATTTGGTGTCCGCCGCAGAAGAATTGGAGGTAACAAAAAAGGATGATGTTCCCACTTTCGCGGAAAAAAATGCTGTAATTACAGCAAATGCCGCCGAGCAGGGAGACGCCTCGGCGCAGTTCAAGCTCGGTCTCATGTATGATCATGGTTACGGAGTGCCCGAAGATGGCGCCGAGGCCATGCGTTGGTTTCGCATGGCCGCCGAGCGGGGACTCGACTCGGCGCAGTTCAAACTCGGTAACATGTATGCTGATGGTGAAGGAGTGCCCGAAGATAACGTCGAGGCCGTGCGTTGGTTTCGCATGGCTGCCGACCAGGGACTCGACTCGGCGCAGTTCAAACTCGGTAACATGTATGCTGATGGTGAAGGAGTGCCCGAGGATGACGCCGAGGCCGTGCGTTGGTATAGCATGGCCGCCGAGCAGGGATATGCTTCGGCGCAGTTCAATCTCGGTGTCATGTATGCTGGCGGTGAAGGAGTGCCCGAAGATGACGCCGAGGCCGTGCGTTGGTATCGCATGGCCGCCGAGCAAGGACATGTCCCGGCGCAGAACAATCTTGGTGTCATGTATGCTGGTGGTGAAGGAGTGCCTGAGGATAACGTACAGGCCTATGCTTGGTACAGCATCGCAGCCGCTCAAGGTGATGAGGTAGCTAAACAGAACAAAGAAAGAACCGCCAAAGGTATGACACGCGCTCAAATTGCCGAGGCACAGAAACTGTCACGTAAATATTGGGAAACTTACGGCCCCAACCGAAAACCAACTAATTAACTGTTCCTGAGCAAGGTGTTTTCCCAGACACCCGTAAAATCCGCACACGGGGTCGGACCTGTATAGTCACAATGGTTCGTGAATATAATCCGACCGTAACTGAATTAAATGCAGTCTTAGCCAATCGGATAATTCCTCCTCATTGAGACTGCCCCCGGCAAGCGCCAAAAATACAGAGAGCATCTCCTGATCGCTCGCTTCAAGGCTCATGCCATTAACCATAATAAACAATTCGCACAGAACTGCGGCCGTGCGTTTGTTGCCATCGACGAAGGGGTGATTTTTCGCTATCCCATAAGCCAGTGAGGCAGCCAACGCAGCTATATCAGGGGAAGGATCGCCATAGGCGTAAAGCTGTTGTGGCCTTGCCAGGGCGGACTGTAAAAGTGACTTGTCTCTTATACCGGCGTCGCCGCCGTGTTCGGTAATTTGTCTTGCATGGACGGCAATAACGAGTTCTTCAGTGATCCAGACCGGCTCATGCTTCATTTGGCCAACTCACGAAGAAGATTTCGGCGCTTGCGCATAATATCTTCCGCAATCTCCATCTGCCGTTCGAATTCTTCATCGTATGGCGTGAGTTTGATACCATCGGGTAATTCGACCGCGTAAAGTGAGTCCCCTTTGCCGACGCGTAGTTTCGCCAGCAGGTCTTTGGGTAAAACAACACCGGTTGAATTTCCGACTGTGGTGACTTTCAAGCGCATGGGTAATCCTCAAGCTATGTTATAACGTTAATTATAATAATCGTATTGACACTCTTCAAGTTGCTGTAATACAATCTGCAGCGATTCGGCCATGCAACCAGTGCGCAGGCCTGTTGCCATCCTTAACTGTAAACCACGTCCCTGCTTTACCCGTCCGGCGCGCGCCTTGAGGAATAGCTGTTGGATATCAAGGAAACTGAAAAATGAAAGACCCTTACCTGTTGCATATATTCAATCCCACCAGGAATGTCAGTCCGTTTGATGTGAATATGGCTTATGAAGCCGAGTTTGATGGTGTCATACCGTACGCAAACGTCACCCTGGACGAAGTTCATTCACTGACGCAGGACACCATTTTTTCACGCGGCCCGAAAGGAGTGAAGAGAACCGGGATATTCATAGGCGGCAAGGATTTCAGTTTGGCGATTGATATGTTGAAACGGGCCAGAACGGCTATGGTTCCGCCGTTTGAGGTCAGCGTCTTCGCGGATCCGAGCGGCGCGGTGACAACAGCCGCGGCGTTAGTGGCTTGTGTGGAATACTGGGTGGATAAAATCGCCCGGACCGACCTGGCAAACAGGAAAGTCTATATCTTCGGTGGAACCGGACCCGTAGGAACATGTACGGCAGTGTTGTTGTCTTTCTGCAAAGCGGACGTTTATATCGCCAGCCATCGCGGGGCAGAGGTTGCGAATGAAATTGCGGACGAATGCAACGCCCGGTTTAATACAGAAGTAAAAGGCGCAAGTCACCGGTCCGACGAAGAAACCACCGAATTAATCAAGGATGCCGATATCATTATCGGCGCGGCAAAAGCCGGCGTAAGACTGGCTTCGACCAATCAATTATTCGCGGCAGAGAAACTTCTCGTTGCGGCCGATGTCAATGCCGTGCCTCCTGCCGGGTTTGAGGGAGTCGACGTCAATGATTATGGAAAAGCGCTCACCACCCGGGGAGGAAAAGCGGTAGGCATAGGCGCACTCGCAATCGGTGACGTGAAATACAAGGTACACAAAAAAATCTTTGAAGATATGATTGAGTCGGATGATGCGCTGTATATCGAACACTCAGCGTCTTTCCGGGTAGTGCGCGAAATAGTGAACCTGTAATTAAGGCCGGTAATCAGTTATCCAAACACCACCAGGTGGTCGATTTCCGGGCGGATGCCTATGTTTTCTCCGATGGCGTGGTCGTGGTGGCTGGGAACCAGGCTCAACATGCGGGCGCCGCTGGGGAGGGTCAGGGTGTAGAGGAATTCGGCGCCGCGGAATACCTTGTCCCGCACCGTTGCGGTCTGCCGGCTGTTATCGTCGTGCACGATGTCATCGGGGCGCACCAGTACGGATACTTGTGCCTGGGATGTGCCGCCGTGGGGAACGTTACTTCTCAACACACCGAGTTCGGTCTCGACATCCGTGGCGTTCAGGACGGTGCCCCCCAGGAACACGCCTTCCCCGATAAAATCGGCAACCTGCGGGCCGGCAGG
The DNA here is from genome assembly GCA_022826885.1 of Gammaproteobacteria bacterium. Classification (GTDB taxonomy): domain Bacteria; phylum Pseudomonadota; class Gammaproteobacteria; order Eutrophobiales; family Eutrophobiaceae; genus JAAXHV01. The sequence goes on along the minus strand of JAJDUB010000034.1, from coordinate 109,752 downwards.
CCGGTGATAAAGGTTGAACGCTGTGTCCCATTGCAGCAGTGCGCCGTCGCGGATGACGCCGATCTCGTCCGCCATGGCGAAGGCTTCAAGCTGGTTATGGGTCACCAGGATCGTCGTCATGTCGGCCTGCTTGAGGATTATGCGCAGTTCCCGGGCGATCTGTTCCCTTAACTCGACATCCATATTGGAGAAGGGTTCATCCAGCAACAGTATATTGGGGCTCGGCGCCAGGGCCCGCGCAATCGCGACCCGCTGTTGCTGCCCTCCGGATAACTGGTGGGGATATTTGTGCTGGAAACCGGTGACTTCCAGCGTCCGCAACACTTCGTCTATCCGGTCCTGCCGCTCCCGTCCCGCCAGTTCATGCAAGCCGAAGGCGATATTCTCACGCGCGGTCAGGTGCGGAAACAGGGCGAAGTCCTGGAAAACCATCCCCACGCCCCTCTGTTCCGCGGGAACGGGTGATGCCGCACCGGCGACACACAGGTCGTTGATCCGTACCTCACCGCTCCAGGGTTGAATGAACCCGGCTACGGTGCGCAGCAAGGTGGTCTTCCCGCAACCGCTGGGACCCAGCAGACAACCGATCCTGCCCTGCTCAAGACGCAGGGAGATATCCGAAATAACGGACTTGCCATCGAGTATCACTGTCAGGTTTTTAACTTCAAGCATTTGCGGAACGGGATTGTGATATGGCCTTGCTGAGTATGATAACCGGAAGAATCCCCGCCAGCACGATTGCCAGGGCGGGGGACGCGGCATCCGCCAGCCTCTCTTCGTTGGCCAGTTCATAGGTACGCACCGCCAGCGTGTTGAAATTGAACGGCCGCAGTATCAATGTTGCCGGCAGTTCCTTCAGGACGTCGACAAATACCAGCAGCACGGCAGTGAGCAGACTGCCGCGCAGGATGGGAATATGGACCCGGCGCAACAACCTGAAACCGCTGAGGCCCAGGCTTTTCCCCGCCTCGTCCATGGACGGCTTGATCTTCGCCAGGCCGGCATCCACCGTGTTCAGGGACAGGGCCAGGAAACGCACCAGGTAGGCGAACACCAGTATGGTGATGGTGCCGCTCAGGAGCAGGCCGGGGTCGGTATCCGACAGTAATGTGAACCAGTGGCTCATGTGGCGGTCCAGCCAAGTGAAGGGAATCAATACCCCCACTGCAATCACGGCACCCGGAACCGCGTAACCCATGCCCAGCAGGCGGTTGAACGAGTTTGTCATTATCCCGGGTTGCTGGCGCCGGGCGTAGGAGACCGCCAATGCCAGCAGTGCCGCAAGCACGGCGGTGATGAGTGCCAGTTCGATACTGTTCATTACGATGGTGAAAAACCCGCTGTCCATCGATGTTCGCCAGGTCTGCATTCCCCAAATCAGTAACTGGCCGGACGGGATAACGAACCCGAACAGGACCGGCAGCGCGCAAACGGCGAGGGCAGGCAATCCGCGCAGGCTGTGCAGGTGTTTCTGTTCCAGGCGGTTGTAACGGGTGCTGGTGTCATGATAACGGGACTGCCTGCGCGAGTATTGTTCCAGGATGATGAGGAACAGCACGAACAACATCAGCAACGCGGACAACTGGGCGGCAGCGATACTGCTACCCAGGCCGAACCAGGTCCTGAAGATGCCGGTGGTGAACGTCGCTACACCGAAGTACTGCACGGTGCCGTAATCCGCCAGGGTCTCCATCAGCACCAGGGACAGGCCGACGATGATCGCGGGCCGGGACAGCGGCAGCAACACTTTAAAGAATGCCCCTGCGGGCTTTACGCCCAGGGTCCGGGCGACCTCGACCACGCTGGCTGACTGTTCCAGCAGGGCGGCCCGGGCCAGCAGGTAGATATAGGGGTATAACACCAGGGACAGCATCAGCACCGCGCCGGGCAGGGAGCGGATGTCGGGGAACCAGTAATCACCGTACTGCCAGGCAAACGCGGCGCGCAACCAGGATTGCAACGGCCCGGCCACGTCCAGCAGTCCGGTATATGTATACGCGATGATGTACGCGGGCATGGCCAGCGGCAACAGCAGGGCCCATTCCAGTTGGCGGCTGCAGGGGAAACGGTACAGGGTGACCAGCCAGGCAGGTATCACGCCCAGGGGCAGGGCAAGGCAGCCCACGCCCAGCGCCAGCAACAGGGAATTGGCAACGTACTCCGCGAGTACCGTATCATACAGGTGCTGCCATATATCGCCGCTGGACAGGAAAACCGATGCCGCGACCACGATGACGGGCAGCAGCAGGACCCCGGCTACAAGCAAGGTGAGGGCAACCCAGGGAGGCTGAAGCCTGAGCTTAAACGTGTCAGTCTTCATATCTCCCCGGACCGGTTTCCGGGTTACTTCCAGCCGGCCCGGTCCATGGCGCGCACGGCGTCCTGGTTATTTTCTCCCAGTATTGCCAGGTTCAGATTGTCGGCTTTGAACTCGCCCCAGGACTGCAGGATGCTGTCTCCGGCGACCCCATCCCGGACAGGGAACTCTCGATTGGTTTTTCCATACCACTCCTGGGCCTGGACGCTGACCAGGTATTCCAGCAATTGAACGGCGGCTGTTTTGTTCCTCGCTGACCTCGTTATGCCAGCGCCGCTGACATTGACGTGGGCGCCCCTGCCATCCTGGTTCGGCCAGAACAGCGCGACCTGCTCCGCCGCATCAACTTCAGCGTCGATGCCCGAACTGAGCATGCCTGCCAGGTAGTAGGTATTGACCAGCGCCAGGTTGCATTGCCCTGCCGCCACCGCCTTGATCTGGTCCCGGTCGCCACCTTTGGGGTCCCTGGCGAAGTTACCCACCAGTCCCCTGATCCAGCTTTCCGTTTCCTCCGGGCCGTGGTGGGCAAGCATGGAGGCTACCAGTGACTGGTTATAGATGTTGGAGGAAGAGCGCACGCAAAGCTGGTTATGCCAGGCGGGGTCGGCCAGGGCCTCGTAAGTGGAAAGCCGCGCCGGTTTGATTTTTGTCCTGGAGCGCACTATTACCCGCGCCCTGACTGACAGGCCGTACCAGTACCCCTGGGGGTCGCGATAATTTTCCGGCACTGTCTTGTCAAGTTTCACCGATGTGATTGCCTGCAGCAATCCCAACTCCTTTGCCCGGTACAGGCGCCCGGCATCCACGGTCAGCAACAGGTCGGCAGGTGAGTTTTCTCCCTCAAGTTCCAGGCGCTTGATCAACGCATCCGCCTTGCCCGTGACCAGGTTGACCCTGATCCCTGTCTCCTTCGTGTACTCATCGAACAACGGTTTAATCAGGGCCTCCTTGCGGCCGGAGTAGACATTGACTTCCTGTGCCGGCCCTGCCGGCGGGATCAGGGCAAGTAAAACTATAAGATGTATGTATCTCATGTTGTTCCTTATCATTAAAAAAGGGGGCGTACGGGAATATACGCCCCCACTCCAAATACGACAAGAGTTACGTTGCTGTCTAAAACGTGATACGTACGCCTCCCGTAAAGCTTCGGTCCTTGTTTGGCCGTGCGCCGTAAGGATGGCGGCCCAGGATATCTTCATCCCCGGTCACGTTCTCCACACGCCCGAACAACGCAAGCCTGTCATTGAACAGATAGTGCCCGGCAATATCGACAGTCAGTGTGTCGTCGGTGCGTTCAAATTCAGCGCAGGATGCGCGTACGCATACCTCGTCAACGTAATTTGCGCTGATATATGCATTCCAGCGCGGTTGTTCGATCCCCGCTGATAAGCGCAACTGGTGTTCAGGAATGTAGGGAATGGGGTCGCCCTTGCTGACGTCTCCGAAAAAGTCAGTATCCGCGATGTCCGTGTCGAATTCAGAGTCTATGTAGGTATACACAAATGAGACCGGTATGCTGAACGTCCGGTTCGGCGTCAGGTTGGTTTGCAACAGGGCTTCCACGCCGGCCACCGTTGCCGCGTCACCGTTGAACGCGTCGCCCACCGTACAGTCGGTGCCCGATGAGGACGTGCATTCACCCAGGATATTGTCGTAATCACTGAGGAACCCGATCACCTCGGCGTGCAGGCCGTTGTATGCGTAGCGCAGGCCCAGTTCATAATTGACTGCCTTTTCCTCTTTCACGCCCGGCGAGTTGCTGGGCGCGGTAAACCCTTTGTGGACGCCCGCCAGGAACGTCAGGTTGTCACTCATACGGTAGAGAACGCCCAGGCCGGGAAGCCAGACACTGGTGCTGTTCTTCCGGCTGTCCCGGAAGATGTTGCGCGCGCCGGCCTGCTCGCCCCGGTCGCGCCAGCGGGTGCGTTTCTGATCGATATCCTCATAACGTATCCCCGGGCTGAACACCCAGTCACCCCATTCAATTTGGTCGTAGATGTGTACGGCGAGCGCTTCAGCTTCCTGCACCCGGTTTCCGGCATTTCCGAGCAGCCCCGGGTCGTCCAGGAACAACCTGCTGTTTTCCTGGTGGTAACTGCTGTTGCGTTGAAGCCTGTCCTCTTCGTCCTCGTGGTAACGGACGCCGATTTCAAGGTTATGACGGGTTGGCCCAAGATCGCCGGTCCAGTTGAGATTAACCTGTACGCCGCGGGAGTAGTATTCCCGCGCGTTGGAACGGAGCTGTATGCTGCCGGGAGCCGTATCGATCGTTCCATCCAGGATGCCCTGGAGTTCGGCCGGGCTGAAACCGCCCAGTGAACTACCCTGGTTTATCGCCCGGATAACATTGAACCAGCTTGTCCGGCTTAACTCCTGGGCATTTGCGCTGCCGTCCGTGTCCAGTCCCTCGGTTTTGAACCAGTTGCGCTCGTGTTCGTTGTTATAGCCGGTTACGGAAACATTCAGCTCGTCCGTAAGCGCCAGCCTGTAACGCAGGATGTACTGGAAGTGCTCGGTGGCGATGTTGTCCAGCTCGGATACGCCGTAGCGGCGGTACGCGTCCTTCTCAAAGTCCGCATCGGTCAGCCCCAGGTAACTCTGTTCCGAATCCTGGTCTGCGTACTGGAATTTGAAGTCCAGTTGGTGGCGGGAACCGGATGGCGCATAACGCAGCTTGAGCGTATAGTCTTCCAGCCTGAGCCCGGTATCGCCGCCATCGTTATCCAGGTCCTGGAATCCATCCGAGCCCCATTGATGGGTTTCGACCAGGAACCCGAGGCCGTTTCCAGCCTCGCCCCCGTAATGGGCATGGACCCGGTAAGTCGCATCCTCCCCGCCCTCTGCCATGACCATACCCTCCAGTTCATCCGGTATCGGTGTTGAGATCATGTTCAACGTCCCGCCGATGGTGTAGGGTCCCTGGGTGATCGCAGCAGGGCCTTTCAGCACCTCGAATGCATACATGCGGCCCGCGGTGGGGAAGTAATAGGCGGACGGCGCCGAATAGGGCGCCGGCGCAATAAGCACGTTGTCTTCCAGGAGAGTAATACGGCCGCTGCGCTCGGTGGCAACGCCGCGGATACTGATGTTGGGACGCAAGCCGTAACCGTCTTCCAGTTGTATCGACACACCCGGCACCTCGCGCCCGATTCGCTGGATATCGGAATAGGCAAATTTCTGCAGTTCTTCCTGGCCGACGAAATGGGCCGAACCGGCAACGTTCTGCGCATCGGTCTGGCTGCCTACAACGGTTATCTCCTCGTCGATATCATGTTGGGCAGCGAATGCCGGCCAGGTGGAAACAGCCAGGGCCAGGCCCGCAGTGACAACCCTGGCAGCTTGCCGGTAACGCTTGTCCAGGCAGGAAATAAATGACATAAGTTCTCTCACGTTAATTTTTTTGTTGTATCGTGAACCGATGTTACATTAATACGAGACGTGATGCAAATAATAATTATTCTCATTTGTATTTGCAACCCTGATCCTTGTAGTTTTGCCTGATTTTCCTGCTTTCACAGGAACAAGGGGGAAGGAGAGATGCCAGGCGGCAGTTATTTTACTGTAGCGGTTCTGAGGCCGTGGGAAGCAAACACGAATGCTTCGGCAAGGTAGTCTTCCAGGCAATCGTCGCAGGAACCGCACACGCGCTCGGCGTCCAGTTTTTGCCTGACCTGGTACGTCGTCAGGGCGCCTTCGTTTATGGCCTGCCTGACTTGCCCTTCAGTTACCGCGTTACACACACATACGTACATCTGAGAATTTTCTCTACATGCAGATTGGTTAGTAACACGAATTGTAAAACAAATGAGAATCATTTGCAACAAATATTTTTCGATATGCTGTCCGGGCCGGACAGATGGGGTCAGAGTAAAATCACCATTGTCCCTGCCACCTGCAACGCACCTTGCGATTTTACTCTGACCCCTGAATTCTCACACCTCAGGATCCGCTCCAGGCGCGATGGGGACGGATTACATCTTGGACTGCTGGTAATTTTCCAGGCCGACCTTTTCTATAAGTTCAAGCTGGGTTTCCAGCCAGTCCACGTGCTCCTCCTCATTTTCGAGGATATCTTCCAGGATTTCGCGGCTGACATAATCCCGCTCGGTCTCGCAACAGGCTATGGCCTCCCGTAACAGGGGTATGGCGAGATTTTCCTGTTTCAGGTCGCATTCCAGCATCTCCACGGTATTTTCACCGATAAACAGACGGCCCAGGTCCTGCAGGTTCGGCAGTCCCTCCAGGAACAGGATCCGCTCGATGAGCTTGTCGGCATGTTTCATCTCATCAACGGATTCATGGTATTCATGCTCATTCAATTCATTCAGGCCCCAGTCCTTCCACATGCGGGCATGCAGGAAGTACTGGTTGATCGCCGTCAGTTCATTCTTGAGTACCCTGTTGAGGTACTCGATAATTTTCTTGTCACCTTGCATAATAGATCTCCGAAAATAAATTATGAGCAACTCGCAAGCTGTCTCCACCGTGGATACAAAAAATGGCGTTTTGCCCAATACGTCGAAACTTTTATTGAATCATAACAGGAAAATTTCTGTCTGTAAACCATAAGTTATTGATTTATAAATGAAAATAATTCTCATTATTAATATCAGAACATGTCTAATCCGTTACTTGAAAACCTGACGCTGCCGGCATTCGGCCGTATCAGACCGAAACACATTGAACCGGCCATCGACCAACTGCTGGAAGAACACCGCGTCTTGTTGCGGTCTGTACTTGATAAAGCTGAAGAACACACATGGGAAACCTTATTCCAGCCCCTGGAAGACAAGGATGATCAAATCAACCGTGCCTGGTCGCCCGTCAGTCACCTGCACTCGGTGGCCGATAACGATGACCTGCGCCAGGCCTATAACGCGTGCCTGCCCAAATTGACCGATCACGCCACCGAACTGGGACAGAACGAAGACCTGTTCCACGCCTGCAAGGCATTGGCCGAGGGCGAGGAATATTCCCGGATAGGCATCCCCCGGCAAAAGATTATCAGTAATGCCCTGCGGGATTTCCGCCTGTCGGGCATCGACCTCGGACAGCGGGATAAGGACAGGTACAAGGAATTGCAGCAACGACTCTCAAAACTGCAGACTCGCTATGAAGAGAACCTGCTGGACGCCACCCACGGCTGGACCCGGCCGGTTACGGACAAAGCGCTGCTTGGCGGTTTGCCCGATACCGCGTTTGAACTGGCAGCAGAGACCGCGCGTCGGCGGGACCAGGCAGGCTGGTTGTTCACGCTGGAGTATCCCTCTTATCAACCGGTCATGACCTATGCAGACGACAGGCAGTTCCGGCAGGAGATGTACACCGCCTACAACACCCGCGCATCGGAACTGGGTCCCAATGCCGGGAGGTGGGACAATGGACCGCTGATGACGGAGATCCTGTCGTTGAGACAGGAACTCGCGGCATTGCTGGGTTACCGGAACTACGCGGAATACTCTCTGGTAAAAAAAATGGCGGACGCACCGGATGACGTCATGGTCTTCCTGTATGACCTGGCCGCGCGCAGCACGTCGGTAGCACAGCAGGAACTGGCTGACCTGGAGAAATTTGCGGCTGAAGAATACGGCCTGCAGGATTTGCAGGCCTGGGACATTCCCTATTACTCGGAAAAACTCAGGCAAAAGAGGTTCGATTTCTCCCAGGAGGACTTGCGGCCCTATTTCCCGGCAGACCAGGTGGTTGAAGGGTTGTTCTCCGTGGTCAACCGCTTGTACGGTCTCAGCATTTCGAGCAGGGAAGGGATAGAAACCTGGGACCCTGACGTAAGGTTCTTTGAGATAAGGGACGACGGCGGGCGGCTGCGCGGCGGGTTTTATCTTGACCTGTATGCGCGCCCGCACAAGCGCGGCGGCGCCTGGATGGATGAGTGCGTGATTCGCAGGCTGAACAACGGCGCCGTACAGTCACCGGTGGCCTACCTGACCTGTAACTTCACCCCGCCGGTATCCGGCAAACCATCCCTGCTTACCCACGACGAGGTGCTTACCCTGTTCCATGAATTCGGCCACGGGCTGCACCATATTTTGACGTTGATCGATTATGCCGGCGTATCGGGAATTAACGGTGTGCCGTGGGATGCGGTGGAACTGCCCAGCCAGTTCCTGGAAAACTGGTGTTGGGAACGGGAATCCCTGGACCTGTTTGCGCGCCATCACCAGACCGGGGAACCACTTCCAACAGACTTGTTCGAAAAGATGCAACAGGCCAGGACCTTCCATGCCGGTATGCACATGGTGAGGCAACTGGAACTGGCCCTGTTTGACTTTCGCCTGCACTATGAGCAACGCGGTCATGATATTGACGATATCCAGTCCTTGCTGGATGAGGTCAGGCGCGCGGTCGCCGTCATCAAGGCACCGCCAGACAATCGTTTTCAACATAGTTTCGGTCATATTTTCGCCGGGGGTTACGCCGCAGGATATTACAGCTACAAGTGGGCCGAAGTCCTTTCCGCAGATGCCTTCTCGCGCTTTGAGGAAAACGGGATTTTCGATAGCGCCACCGGCAGGGACTTTCTCCACACCATCCTGGAACAGGGAGGCTCGCGGGAGCCAATGGATCTGTTTGTCGAGTTCCGCGGTCGCAAACCTGAAATTGACGCTTTGCTGCGGCATTCGGGAATTTCAGCCGACCGGGGACAGATTTGAAATCTGTCCCCTTTCTCTAAACGACTATTCCCATGTGGACCATAGCAAGCTGGAACGTCAATTCCCTGAAGGTGCGCCTGCCGCAGGTATTGCAGTGGCTGGATACCCATCGGCCGGACGTGCTGGCCTTACAGGAAACCAAGACCCAGGATGAAAATTTCCCCGTCCATGCGTTTCACGAGACAGGTTACCAGGTGGTTTTTTCCGGACAAAAAACCTACAACGGCGTCGCCATCGCGAGCAGAAACCCGGCACAGGTGCTGCACACCGGTCTGCCCGGTATGGAAGACCCTCAAAAACGCGTGCTGTGCGCACTGGTTGATGATGTCTGTGTGCTGGATCTCTACGTTCCCAACGGTTCCGAAGTCGGCTCAGACAAATACGGTTACAAACTGGACTGGATCGCGCGGCTTGACGAATTCACTCAGGACCTTCTGCGCCGACATGACAATCTCATCCTGCTCGGTGATTTCAATATCACGCCCACCGATGCCGATGTTCACGACCCTGAGGCATGGCGCGACAGGATTCATTGCAGCAAACGGGAACGGGATGCCCTGGCCGGGCTTCAGGGCCGCGGTCTTGCGGACACCTTCCGTCTGTTCGAACAGGAACAGGAGTCTTTTTCGTGGTGGGATTACCGTGCAGGCGATTTTGCCCATAATCGAGGGCTGCGCATCGATCTGGTACTGGCGTCAACCGCGCTCAGCGGCTGTTGCGCCGACAGTTGGATTGACATTGCGCCAAGGCAACAGCAGCGGCCTTCGGACCATACGCCCGTTGTTGCGGAATTCAGGTTGTGAAACCGGGAAAACAGTTATCTCGCCTGCATATCTATTGCACTGCCTGGATGTTTCTACTACAATCAGCGCCCGGAAATGAAACAGGGGTCAACGATGAAAGCCGATATTCATCCAGCATACAATGAAATCAACGTCACCTGCAGTTGCGGCAATACGTTCACAACCCAGTCAACCCTCAAGGGTGATCTGCACATAGAAGTGTGTTCCCTGTGCCATCCGTTTTATTCCGGTAAACAGAAGATCCTGGATACGGCCGGCCGGGTGGACAAATTCAACCGTAAATACAGCATGTGATTCCGGGGTCAATGCAGCATAATAGAACTACCTGTGTCAGTAAGACAACAACTGTCCCGCAGCTTTTTTGTCCCTCCAAGTTAGCGTACTTCTTTGACATAGATTCTACGTTTGAAAACATAACTGCTTGTCATAATTGAAGTTAATTTGTTATCCACATTTTCTGTGGATAACTTTGTGGATACAGTGGGAGAGCAGGACAGAAGATACGGAAAAATACTGGATTTGTGACAAAACTGTTAAAATTTGAACACTTAAATAAACTCCTTATATTTCAAATAGTTAGTCGATTTATTGTGCGCTTGCGGCATAACTGCCCGCGCTTTGCTGCAGTACCCTCCCGATACAACCCGATCTGTGCATAAAAATTCCGTTTCCACATGGAACCGGAACTTTTTCATGCCATTGGGGTCTCAATAAGCGAAGGACGTTACGTGATCCTTAACGAACCCCGGTTACCCTCAGCCGGGTTTGCTGGCCCCGGTGGACCTCCCTCCCCCTTATGACCTCCGGGGCCATTTTTTTTCAGCCATTCATCCAGCACCCCGCACAATTCATCCAGTCCCTGTTTTTTTGCGGCTGAAAACAGTTGAACGCCGGTATTCTCTCCAAGGTCCCGCGCGACCGTTGCCAGCGCCTGCCTGCCGGCGCTGCGGGAAAGTTTGTCCGCCTTGTTCAACAGGATGTGTGCCGGCAGGTTTTTATTCTCACACCAGTCCAGCATCTGCACGTCAGGTTCGGTCAGGCAACGCCTGATATCGACGATGAGGATCAGTCCTGCCAGGCACCGGCGCCGCTCCAGGTAAGCATTGATAAGTTGTCCCCAGTGTTGTCTCAGGGAACCCGGCGCCCTGGCATAGCCGTACCCTGGTAAATCCACGAGGCGGGTATCATGGTCGACGGCAAAAAAATTGATCTGCCGGGTACGCCCCGGCTGTCTGCTTGTTCGTGCAAGTTTTTTCTGGCCCGCGAGGGCATTAATCACGCTCGATTTCCCGGCGTTCGAGCGGCCGGCAAAGACGGCTTCCCTTCCCGCGTCGGCAGGCAACTGCGCCAACCGGTGCGCACTGTGAAGGTAAACGGTGTTATGATATGAGTTGTTGTTCATGGTTTGCAGTGGAAATAATACCCCTCAGGCTACCCACTTCTGCCAATTATTCTGTAAGATAGCGCCTTTCGCAAAAAAAATTCTGGTAACTTCGGATGTTTAACAAACTGATATGCGGACTGACCCTCATGTTGCTCCCATTGACTCTCCTTGCAGCGGGAAATGTCGAAGCAGGCAGGCAGAAGGCGGCAACATGCGTCGTCTGCCATGGCCCCGACGGTAACAGCAACAACCCGACATGGCCCAACCTGGCCGGCCAGCATGCCGAATATATCAGGAAACAACTGGAAGACTACCGCTCCGGACACAGGAAAAACGACCAGATGGCGCCCCTTGTCATGTCCCTGAGTGACCAGGATATTGCCGACCTGGCGGTGTATTACGCCAGCCTGAAACCACGCACAGGACAGACCCGGCCGGAGAGCCTGGAAGCAGGGGAACGCCTGTATCGCGCCGGTGACGCCACAATGGGCCTCGCAGCGTGCATGGCCTGCCACGGTCCTGCCGGCACAGGCAATCCCGCCGCGAACTACCCGAGGATCAATGCTCAGCACGCAGAGTACACGGAATTACAATTGAAGGCATTCAAGGCCGAGGACCGCGCCAACGACCGCAACGGTATCATGCGCGACATTGCCGGGAGGATGTCCAACGACAGTATCGAAGCCGTCGCCGATTACCTCCAGGGACTGCACTGACGACCGGCTGCCGGCATATCCTGACACCTTCACGGGAACAGTGGCAACTACTCCCGCCAGGCTGACATCGTGGTTACGGTTCCTCGGTTCGATGAACCTGGCCATCACCCTGTTCGTTGCGCTGGCGCTGGCATCCGTTATCGGCACCATCCTGAAGCAGAACGAACCGTACCAGAACTACATAGTCAAATTCGGTCCATTCTGGCACGGCGTCTTCGAACGACTTGGACTGTACGATATCTATTCCAGTGGCTGGTTCATCCTGATCCTGGCGTTCCTGGTGACGACCACCAGTATCTGTCTTTATCGCAACACCCCCAGGGTCCTCGCCACCCTCAAACAGTACCGGGAAGACATGCAGGAAGCACAGTTGCTCAACCTGGCGCACAACACCCGAATGCGCACCGGCCTTGCCCATGAAGAGGCGGTTACGAAACTGGCGGCGTGCCTCAAACGCCTCGGTTTCAGGTACCGGATTAAGCGCCATGAAGACCGCACCACCCTGGCGGCCATGAAAGGCGCAGGCAACCGTTTCGGTTACCTGTTTACGCACTGCGCGGTGGTAATCATCTGCATCGGCGGATTTCTGGACAGTAACGTTCCACTGAAAATCCAGTCCCTGCGCGGGCAGTTGCAGGCGGAAACCAGGGACCTGCCCATCAGCCGGATACCGGACAAGAGCAAGCTGCCGGTAAACAATACTTCGTTCCGCGCCAGCGTTTCCATACCCGAAGGCCGCGCCGCGGGCGCCGCCTTCGTCAACCTGGGCGCCGGCTACCTGGTGCAACCCCTGCCGTTCATCATATTGCTTGAGGATTTCCGGGTGGAACACTACCCCGGCGGCCAACCCAAGTCCTTCGAAAGCGACCTGGTCATCCAGGACGGCGAGCGGCGCATGGCAAAGACCATCGCCGTCAATCATCCGCTCAACTACAGGGGTTATACCATTTACCAGGCCAGTTTCGGCGACGGCGGCTCGAAACTCGATTTCACGCTGCACGACCTGGCTTCTTCCGGGGTTCTCCACCATACGATAAACGTGAACCGGTCTGTCAGCCTGGATCACAACGGCGAGAATTACCAGTTGGAAATGGAGGAATTCCGCAAGTTCAATATCTTCCCCAATGAGGACCCGGCCATTGACAAAAAATTCCGCGATTTCGGTCCCAGCGTTAATTTCAAACTGCGCCGCACCGACGGACGGGCAAACGAATACCTCAACTACATGTATCCCATAACACTGGAGGGGCGGGAATTCCTGTTGAGCGGCGTGCGTTCCTCACTCGATGAGGAGTTTCGCTACCTGCACATCCCCGCGGACGATGATGGTTCGCCGGACCGTTTCCTGGCGTTGCTTGACACATTACAGGACACTGAAAGGCTCATGCGCATTTATGCCGACAGGCAGGCCACCCTGCTGGCGGGGGCTGATCTTGACGGAAAAATCACCGGACAGGACGTCAGTAATGTGACGTTGCGGATCGTCCGCCTGTTCCTGGACGGGGGCTTCCCGTTACTGCAACAACAGGTCGACCCCGCCATGGATGAGGAGACTGCCCGGACCGTGAACAGCGCATCGATGAAAATCCTGCGCTTCGGGCTGGAGCAGGCTTACCTGGCCATGCTCGCTGATGCCGGTATGGACGCCGATGATATATCGGACAGGGATATACAGTTTCTCAACGACGCCATCATCACCTTATCGGCCCTGCACCAGTACGGCTCCCCTTACTACCTGCAATTGACGGACTTCGAACACGTGGAAGCGTCGGGACTGCAAATCGCACGCGCGCCGGGCGCCAAGTGGGTATACCTGGGATTCAGCCTGCTGATTGCCGGGGTGTTCCTGTTATTCTACGTTCCTCATCAACGGCTATGGGCGATCGTCAGGCCCGGGGATTCAGGTTCAGAAATATTGTTGGCCGGCTCGCGCACGCGCCATGCCCGTGATTTCAGTCGTTACTTCAGGCAGATTTCACGTACAATAGAGCAATCATTTCCACTGAACTAATTTTACGGACGTTAATCATACAAACCATGCGCACAAACGTCATGACAGGTGAGGCCGCGGCAGATGCTGTCGTCCCCGCAGGCAACCGGCTCCCCCTGAGGCTGGCCGATTACCTGTGGTGCGCACTGTTGCTGAGTGGTTTCGGTTTTGTCCTGGCCCGCTTCAGCGAGCACCTGAACGGATATGAGTGGATAATATTCACCTGCCTCACCCTGGTGCTGGGTTACGCCGGCATCGCCTGGTCCGAACTTCGGCGCCTCCTGCTCATCGTCGCCACCCTGGCGTTGTTCTCCATCCACCTCTATGACGCCAACCTGTCCCTCGCGGAAGAGCGTTTTGTGCTGCAGTACTTCCTGGCCAGCCAGTCGGCCGTAATGTGGATGAGCTTCCTGTTCGTGCTGGCAACCCTGAGCTATTTCCTGGCCCTGTTTTCAGGTGCGGCATTTCCCGCCGCCACAGGCACCTGGCTGACCTGGTCCGGCGCGGGCATGGGCCTGACCGGGATGCTGGTGCGCTGGTACGAATCCTACCTGATCAGTCCCGAGGTCGGGCACATTCCGGTAAGCAACCTGTATGAAGTCTTCATCCTGTTCTGCGTCACTACCGCTATCATTTACCTGCATTATGAAAAACGTTACCGGACCCGCGCCCTGGGCGGGTTCGTCCTGCTGGTGATCAGCGCCGCCATCGGCTTCCTGTTATGGTACACCTTCGACCGGGGCGCTCATGAAATCCAGCCGCTGGTGCCGGCGCTGCAGAGTTACTGGATGAAGATCCACGTGCCGGCCAACTTCATCGGCTACGGCTGTTTCAGCATTGCCGCCATGCTGGGTCTGGCTTACCTGGCCAGGGGCGACGATGCAAACCCGCGCCCGGCATTCGTACGCCTGCCGGCCCGGGACGACATAGATGACATGATGTACAAGGCCGTCGCCCTCGGCTTTGCTTTCTTTACCGTAGCAACCATCCTGGGTTCGCTATGGGCAGCCGAGGCCTGGGGCGGATACTGGTCGTGGGACCCCAAGGAGACCTGGGCGCTGATAGTCTGGTTGAATTATGCCGCCTGGTTGCACATGCGCATCAGCAGGAACTGGCAAGGCCCGGCCATGGCGGCCTGGGCGATTGTGGGCCTGTTCGTGACCCTGTTCGCATTCCTGGGCGTCAACATGTTTCTTTCCGGCTTACATTCCTACGGTGAATTATAATGCGTGTATTACGATTACTGACTTCCTTGCTGCTACTGGCGGGGGTTCTCAATGTCCCGGCCCAGGAACACTCCCACGGCGGGCCTGCCTGGACGCAGATCAAACCTGCCCTGCCCACCCGGTCGGGCGACAAGATCGAGGTTGTCGAAATCTTCTGGTACGGCTGTTCCCATTGCTATTCCTTTGAGCCGCACGTCAAGTCATGGCTTAAAACCATCCCGGAAGACGTGGCGTTCCGCCCCGTGCCGGGCGTGTTGAACAGCCGTTGGGCGGTTCATGCCCGAGGCTACTTCGCGGCGGAGAAGATGGGCGCCCTGGAACAGTTTCATACTCCCCTGTTCAGGGCGCTGCACGCGCAACAGCGCAATATATTTACCCGCGACAGCTTGATCGATTTCGCCGCCGAGGTCGGACTCAACAAGAAAGAGTTTGCCCGGCATTACGACTCCAATGAGACCGAAGTGAAGATGAAACAGGCGTTCCTGATGGCCCGTGACGCCAGAATTACCGGGGTACCCGCCGTTATCGTGAACGGCAAATACCTGGTATCTGCATCGGCCGGATCATTCGAACGCATGATTGAAACCATTGACGAACTGATCCGGGAAGAACGGCGCCGCTGAATATCAGCCCGCAGTTCTCACCGGCGGCGTCACGCCGGCGCTGCCTGCACGGCCACCGGTTCGTCCCGAATGGGCCAGTGCAACAGGGCGGCAATAATGCCCAGCAACACCGCCAACTGCCACATCAGCGTGTAGGAACCGGTAGTCTCGAATAAATAGCCTCCCAGCCAGGCGCCCAGAAAACTGCCCACCTGGTGGCTGAAGAACACGATGCCGAACAGGGTGCCGCCGTAACGCACTCCGAAGATCTCGGCTACCAGTCCGCTGGTCAGCGGAATGGTCCCTAGCCATAACAGCCCCATGGCTGCGGCAAAGAGCATCACGCTCACTTCACTCAGGGGCAGGGCAATAAACACGGCAATTACCAGCGCGCGACCCAGGTAGAGTCCGCTCAGCAGGTATTTTTTCCGGTAACGCCCCCCGTAAAACCCGGCCAGGTAGGTGCCCAGGATATTGAACACCCCGATCAGGCCGAGCGCGAAAGCCGCGCGCATTGGGGAAATGGCGGAGTCATTAAGAAACGCCGGCAGGTGTGTCGCGATAAAGGATACGTGGAACCCGCATACCAGGAAACCGCAATTCAACAGCAGGTATCCGGAATGAGCGCAGGCGCTGCGCAACGTCTGGGACAGGGTTTCTTCGGGCCGCTCCGGCACAGGCGCGTCCTCCCCGGACTGGCGCTGGAATATGAGTGACAGCAGCGGCACAATCGTCACACATCCGGCAAGGATCAAAAAGGCGGTGCTCCAACCATACAGCCCGATGAATAACTGGCCCAGTGGTACAAATGTAAACATGCCGATGGAGCCCCCGGCGGATACGATGCCGAACGCCAGGCTCCGCTTCTCCGGCGGCACCAGTCTGCCTATCGCACTCAATACCACCGTGAACGTTGTGCCGCTCATGGCAATACCGACCATCATCCCAAGGCTCAGGTGCAGACCGGTAGCGGACGAGGTATGTGCGGTCAGCACCAGCCCGGCAATATAGAGCAGGCTGGACAGGATCAACATCCGTAAACTGCCGAATTTATCCGTCAGCATCCCGGCAAACGGCTGAGCCAGGCCCCAGATCAGGTTCTGAATGGCAATGGTCAGTCCGAAAGCGGTCCGGGTAAGCTCGAGGTCGGTGACTACCGGCTGCAGGAACACGCCGAAGGACTGCCTGATACCCATGCTGACGGCAACAATCGTGCCCCCGACAAGCATCAGCAGTACGAATTGTGACTGGCGAATGGTCTGCGCCATTCTCAATCCTGCGCCGCTTCAGCTCGGCGTTCTGCTATGAATTCATCGACGAGGCTGCTGTTTCCCCTCCGCTTGCGCCTTGCTATTTCCCTAGCCCTCTTAAGCCCGGCCTCAATAGTCTGCAACCTGATACAGTCATCCTCAAGGGAGACGGCAAATGCCTGTTCGTCCTTTACGTTTAGAGCCTTTGTTATCCAAGTAGACATGACCGCCCGACCGGCCTGACCTATGCGGATAAGCCGCGTCAAAGCACTCGGGGGTGAGGCGGTACCAGGTTCGGTTTTATCAGTCATGGCTGTCCTTTCATAATAGAAAACAAGTTGTTTGTGACAGGAAATGCATCATACCATGTGCTAGGGATCAAAATATAACCTTGGCTCCTGGAGTCTGATGTCCTAAATGAGTGGAGTAAGTCACACTGAAGGTACTAATCTCTTTTATCTGATTGCAATATCAAAGATCTTACAGAAAATGTAACAAGGAAGTTGCTCGAGAGGTTTTCTAGATTTATCGTATAGCGAAAATTATATGGCACGGTAGATTATAAGAAAGGCAGATACATTCGAATCTGCTCGATAAATTATCGAGATGTTGATGCTATGAAATAGAAAAATTGATGGAGGCAACAATCTGAGCAAAATGACAAAACCTTTGGTCCCTGATAGTATTCATCCGTATCTGAACGAGATATCAGAACGTCTTTGGTCGGGCCATGCTGCAGTTATGGTTGGTGCCGGATTTAGTAGAAATGCCAATTCTAGTTTTCCTGACTGGGCTCAACTCGGAGATCTATTTTATGAGAAAATCCACGGTAAAAAGCCAGATACTCAAAGCAAATACCTTAATGCTCTCAAACTAGCGGATGAAGTACAAGCCGCGTTGGGCCGTCCAGCCTTAGATCAGATACTGCGTGATTCCATCCCAGATTCAGACTACGAACCATCACCGCTACATGTAAAGTTGCTCAATCTACCTTGGTCTGACGTATTCACGACTAATTACGATACATTGTTGGAACGAGCATGCGTTACAGTCACTTCACAAAAATATGACGTAGTCGTAAATAAAGAGGATTTGGTTTACTCGGAAAAACCGCGAATTGTTAAACTGCATGGTAGTTTTCCATCTGATCGACCCTTTGTCATTACCGAAGAGGACTACAGGCGTTACCCCAAGGATCTCGCCCCATTTGTAAATACAGTCCGGCAAACACTTTTGGAAAATACGCTTTGCCTGATTGGGTTTTCTGGTGATGATCCCAACTTTCTGCAGTGGATTGGATGGATACGTGATAACTTGGGTCAAAAGAATTCACCTAAAATATACCTCATAGGCTCGTTTCATCTATCGGACGCTCAAAAAAAACTGCTTGAGCAGCGCAATATCGTCTTAGTAGATATGTCGGGACATCAAGGTATAGAGAAAGAATATTATAATGACTTAGAACAATTTCTTGATTATCTATCCTCGAAAAAAGCTGAATATAACCAGCTTGAGTGGCCCCAAGAGAATGATGAGTTCCGAGAACCGGATAGAGAGACGAAGACTGACAAGACAGAACAACTTTCTAAGCTCCTTCCAACCTGGCAAAAGCAGCGGCTTTCTTATCCTGGATGGGTAATTGTTCCCGATGATGGTCGCCGCTCTCTTTGGTCATCTACTAAAAATTGGGTTAATTTCCTTTCTGCTGAAGACAATCTTTCTGATTTTGTAGATCTCAAATTTGCCTTCGAACTGAGTTGGCGCATGCAGAAATGTCTTAGCCCTCTCTTTGTCGAACAAATAGCTTTTTTTGAATCTATAGTGGAAAAGTACTCGGCCCTTTCAAATGTGGACACTCCGATTGATTCATCAAATACTTCAATTAGCAAAATGAGGTACTCAGAGACGGAGCAGAACGAAATAAGGGAAATGGTTCGACAATTAATGCTGTGGATGTTGCGTTATTACCGAGAAGAAGGGCTTCTGGAGAAATGGAAGGAATTATATATAAGGATAGAGCAATGTATCGCCAAGCTGTCCCCCGAACATAGTGCTAATTTCCATTATGAACGCGCGCTTTTTGCGCTATTTAAATTGAATTTGCAAGAAGTCAAAGAGAGGCTTGCAGAATGGCAGGTTAATAGATCACTGCCTTTCTGGGAGGCAAAAAAAGCGGGTTTACTTGCTGAGATAGGACAAATAGAACAAGCGCAAAAAATTCTCAAGACATCATTAACAGATATCCGATCCAGACTGAATCTCAAACCTATCGCATCAGATTATTCTATGGTTTCACAGGAATCTTTTGTGATGTTGCTACTAAGATACGTGGACGCCCCCCTAGCCATTAAGGAAGCTGATTGGTCAAAAGTTCAGGAGATCCAAAAAGAATTCTTAGAACGTTGGAATACACTCAAGCAATATAAATGTGATCCGTGGGGAGAGCTAAAGACATTCGAAAGTTCTCTTGAACATCCGCATGTAAAGGGATCAGAGGTAACTGAAAAAAAAGAATTCGACATTGGTCAAATTACAAAAACCGTTCATATGGGTAGTTGGGATAAAGAAGCATGGACTGCATATAATCTTTTGCGCTTCTGCGAGGACACGGGTATACCGTTCAGAATACCCGGAAGTTCTTTTGGAAAGAAGAGCGTAGAAGGAACATTGCCCCGAATCTCAGAACATTCGTCCTATTGGGCAATGGCTACAATGGTACGGATCGGGGACAATAAGGTCGTTGATCATATTTTTAATAGAACCTCGCTATGCAGGATGGAAACTGTGTCTGTGGATGCTCTTGTTGAGCAATATTTAAATTCCCTAGAGCAAAGTAGTGCAGATATCCAGCTAGGAGACTCTTTCCATAATCACAATTTTGGTGTTGTTTTGGCTGAGGTTGTTCCGGAAATTTTGTCTAGATTATGTTGCAAATGTTCTTTGGATGCCAAAGAAAAACTTTTTAACTTTCTCATAGAAGCCTATCAGTCAGGCCATAGAGGTAACTACAAGGGGATTAGGAACCTCACGAAAAGGCTGATGGAGGCTTTTTCAGTCCAGCAGCGGTACAATCTGATTCCTAGACTGTTGGATTTGACTATTCCCGAAAACCACAATCCTATTGAGAATCGGGAATTCATAAATCCAATTATGTGCCTCCATGTGGATAAGGAACAATCTATAAAATGGGATAAACCTTTAATTCCTGCTGAGAAAATCAACGTCTTACTTGAGAAGGTATCATCTAATAAAGAAAACACCAGAAAGTGGGCAATTCTAACACTTGGTAAGATGCACGATTTGGCTCTTCTGAGCGACAAACAAAGTTATCAATTTGCCAATGCACTCTGGGGTCAGTTGGATGACTTCGGTCTCCCATCCAATACTGACTATTATAAGTTCGCTTTCCTTGCGATGCCCCATCCGCAGAATGTTGAACCAATCGCACTATTCAAAAATTATATCAAAAGAGAGCAGTTTCCCATACAGGCAAACAATCCAGAAACTGGCATCCCGATTACTCATGGAAATATTCCTGTCTTCATAGACATCATTAACGCACCTAAACATATTGAATGGACCGATAAGGAAATCAACTCTATATTTGATCGCCTTATCGAATGGTGGGATGCTGACAAAAGGCATTTGAAAATGGGCCGCCACCCATCCCCATGGGGTTCTACAGCTGATGAATTTAAAGCAAGGTTTAAAAATTTGGTAGACATACTTGTAGTAATTATTACACCTGATTTTAATTTGAACGGAGAAAATAATAAAAAAGAGACATTAATGCGCGTAATCGTAGAATTAAAAGATCATGGTGTGCCTGTGCTCCGGCTTGAGAGCGCCTGTCTTCATATATTTCCTGAGTGGACAGATGAGGTTTTTGAAAGAATCTACTATGAAATGACTTCCTCTAACCTTGAGTCAGTGATTGATTGTCTAAAGGCGATATTGATTATCGTGGAGAGGACCAGAGACAAAAAAGATTCTTCGAAAATTTTGGCCTTATTAGGCCAGATGATTCTCTGGCAAAAGAAAACATGCCTCCCGAATGCACTAAACATAATTACCACGCTAGTAAAGAAACATTCATGGACATTTACAGACGAGCTCGAAAGATCAACACTCATGGGATTACATGCTATAACCAACGATACAAGCATGAATGGAAATGATTTAGATATCTTTGAAAAGTTGCCTGTACGTGAGGCTGCCGCGAGGTTAGCATACACATTATTTGAGCATTACACCAAGCAGAGCAAGCCTGTTCCTGACGTAATTATAAAATGGGAATCTATATGCTTATCAAATGATGAATTTGCTGAAATTAGAAACCAATGGATATAGCACGGTTGAATATGAGTATTTTGATTAATAGGATAGAAAATCTCTCATAATTTAACTTTGAAAAATTCATAAATCGATAGCCAATGAATAGATTGTGTATGATAATTCTGTAAGCGGTCACCAATTCATTGAGGGAGAGAACTACTCATGGACATATCACTGCAGGAAATCGAAGAGATAGAAAAGCTCACATTGCGATGGGTATTTCAGGCAGTACTGGATTTCGGTATGGAAGCTCACGAGATATTTCTTAAATCACCGGATAGTGTCAAAGACATTGCGGAAGATGTCACAAGGGAGTTACTGGACAGACTTTCCGGTTTCAATGTTCAACAGAGAATTTACGGTACGGTAGATTATAAAAAAGCAAGATATATCATCCTGCCTGAGCAAACAATCAGACAAGCGTTATTCATTGATTCAAAGGCGGAAAAAGAAAGCCGCTCCGCAACAATACAGATGTCCCAGACCTCGATGTGCATTAAACAGCGGCGTAGGGGAACAGAAGTTAATGAGCAAGGATCTCTCCCTGAAATTTCCGAGTATGGCGGAAAAAATTATTTAACTACCACTTGTCTCGTACATTTTAAGTATGAAGATGACGCCGACGAAGTGCATCATCTACGCGAAGTCACCATAGCCGCCATACCCAACGGTCGGTTACAAAAAAGGTATAATCCTCATGCTGATGATGGTATTTGGTTGGCGGGAAGAAATGCACGGGGGGAAGATTTTAGGGTAAGAATCAGTTTCAGCAAGTTGAAATCCAAGGCAGCGTGGCGAGTTCAAACGTTGACTTATGACGAATCAAATGAGGAGTGTACAGGGTCATGGCGCTCATAGACATTTCAAAAAAACTGGAACCCGATAACATTTATTGCGGTGATAGCAGGGTACTGCTAAAAGGAATTGAAAGGGAATCTATCGCTCTAAGCGTTTGGTCGCCTCCGTACTATGTCGGAAAAAATTATGAGAAGGATTTGACTTTTGATGAATGGAAAGCACTACTGAAAGAGGTCATCGATTCGCATTTTCCGATTTTAAAACCGGGGGGCTTTCTGGTAATAAATATTGCCGACATTTTATGTTTTAAGGATGCTTCGATGCCAAAGATAATGGCGGAAAACGTGTCCCGGAGAAAAGTAGACCTCTCCAAGGAGGAAATAATTAAGGTTAAAGAAAAACATCCGGATTGGAATAGATACAGGCTGGCTGAACATTTTAATTGTAGTGAGCAAACAATAGACAGGAGACTTAACGGTAACAATATTAGAGGCGGGAAATATCAGTCTCAGACAAGAGTATGCCTTGTCGGAGGATTTATTGAAGAAGCAGCTCTGGAAGCTGGCTTTTACCTGTATGATCGTCGCATCTGGCTCAAAGATGCTGCCTGGGAAAACTCAAAGTGGCATACGATATCTTACCGGTCAGTGGATGAGTCCGAGTATCTCTACATATTCTGGAAACCAGGTATTACAAAAGTAGATCGGGCAAGATTGTCCAAACAGGAATGGATTAACTGGGGTTCGAGAGGTGTCTGGGAGATTTCGTCGGTTCGCAGTAATTCTGATCACGATTCAAAATTCCCGGTCGAATTGCCAAGAAGGACGATTAAGCTTTTTACTGATCCGGGCGATGTTGTGCTTGATTGTTTTATCGGCAGCGGAACAACGGCAGTTGCTGCTCTCAGTGAAGGAAGACGATACATCGGGATAGATAAAGAGAACAAATCAGTTGAAATTGCCCGGAAAGCTGTGGAGGCACTTAACGATCACAAACAGGAATCCGTACAAATGGAGTTGATGATCCGAGACATCGAAGCAGTTTATGACGCTGGGTGATTATCTGAAAATTAGAAATATTTACAGTCCCATAATGCATGACGATCCCGAAAAAAATTTGCACAATAATATCGGCTTGGTTATGCTTTTTCATCCCCATGGACTGTACCGTAGCAACTCTGTAATGGGAGAGTGAAATGACCTGATTTAAGGAATCGGTGCTACGGTCGAAATAAGAAGGAGAACAGATTATGGAAATTTCTTTAAGCGACTTCAGCTATTACTTCGGTCTCACAGGCAACAGCGGCGGACTTGCCTCAATGGAAATGGAATTCAGACCCTATCTTTACAAAGGACAGAAGATTGACGACATAAAGGCAGCGGCCCGCGGTTGCATAGACAAATACATGGAGGTACTTGATCCTCTCTACAACGACGTCATTGATGGAACAAAAGAACCTCAATTGACCGACAGCCCTTATCTCGTCAGCACCGGTTACCAATATACGGGACGTTTCAAGAAAAGATGGCTGCGCTCGCCCGTTAAAGGCTTGAGGGCTATATTCGGAGAAGTCACGCCGGAACCGCATGGCAATATTTCCGTTTACGCAAATCAGGACGTTACGATCCTGTACTCGTTTTACAAGGACGTCACTCGTCTTAATGACGTGACCGTAAAGATCAGGATTAGTGCAAGCCATGTCCTGAACGTATGTTTTTTTCAGTTCACACGAGGGTTGGAAGGAATCCGAATTGAACAAAAGGCCCGTGTCCACATGCAGCAACTCGAAGAAACACTGAAAATCATGACTGAACGGAAAGATGTGGATTACTACGACATGATGACGCGTAAGTTGGACAGGGACACCGATTAACCTCTTGACAGTGTATCGCTTTATGTCATGCTGACCTCCACACAAAAACAACATCAAGAGGCAGTCCAAATGACGGAATCGTCACATCGCGCTCCGCTGTCAGACGTTCAACTACGGGTGAGGGCATTGGAGTCGCTATTAACGGAAAAAGGCGTGGTCAATCGGGAGACTCTTGACGGCATTGTCGATCACTACGAAAACAAGGTCGGGCCGCATATCGGCGCCGCTATCGTAGCCAGGGCATGGATGGATCCTGAATTCAAGGCGAGACTGCTGGAAGACGCCTCGACAACCCTGGCGGATCAGGGATACACCGGGATCGAAGGCAGCCACATGGTGGTGGTGGAAAATACCGACGCGGTCCACAACCTGACCGTCTGCACGCTTTGTTCCTGCTATCCCTGGCCGGTGCTGGGCCTGCCGCCCAACTGGTATAAAAGCACGCCTTACCGCGCAAAGGCGGTGCGTGACCCGCGCGGGCTGTTAAGGGAGTTCGGCCTGGAGTTGCCGGAAGAGACCGCGGTTCGGGTCTGGGACAGCAATGCGGAGATCAGGTACCTGGTGTTGCCGAAACGTCCGGAGGGCACGGAGAACATGAGTGAAGCCGAATTGCAGGAAATCGTCACCCGTGATTCCATGGTCGGCACCGGCCAGGCAACCCTTGAGCAATAACGGAAGGAGGATATCGCGTTATGAACGGCATTCATGACATCGGCGGCATGGACAACATCGGCCCGGTGAACATCGAAAAAGACGAACCCGTATTTCACGAAGACTGGGAGAGTAGGGTGTATGCCATGACCCTCGCCACCATGGGCGCCGGGATTTTTGTCACCGATGAAGTACGCTACATGACGGAAACCATCCCGCCCGCAGACTACCTGACCTTCTCGTACTACGAAAAATGGCTGTACAGCCTCGAACACATGATGCTGAAAAAAAACATGGTGACGCGGGAAGAACTGGAATCCGGCGAAGTGTCGGCCCCGGAGTTGACGGCCGGCTTTGAAGCCGCCTCGCTGGAGCGGATGGCGTACGGCATGAAAAACCGCATGCCGGTCTTCGTGGACGCCGAGAGCCCGCCCAGGTTCAAGGCGGGCGATGCGATTATCGCCAGGAACATCAATCCGCCGCATCACACGCGCATACCCCGCTACATCAGGGGCCGGCGCGGGGTCGTGGAAATGGGCCACGGCATCTTTCTCCTGCCCGATACCAATGCCCATGGTGGTCCGGACAAGCCGCAGCATGTCTATAGCGTCAGGTTCAGCGCCCGTGAATTGTGGGGAGAAGACGCCCCGGCCAACGATTCCCTCTATATCGACCTGTTCGACGACTACATGGACCCGGACTAATAAGACAGCCGTTTATGCAAACCCCCGATCTCGAATCCCTGGACGGAATACCCCTGGACGAGGAGGGTCCCGTGTTCAGGGAGCCCTGGCAGGCGCAGGCGTTTGCGCTGGTCCTGAAACTGCATGAACAGGGGCATTTCACCTGGACGGAATGGGCGGAACGACTTAACCGGGCCATCTCCGCAGCCCGCGCCGGGGGCGACCCGGATCTCGGCAATACCTATTACCATCACTGGCTGGCGGCACTGGAAGGTATCGTCGCAGACAAGCGCCTGGTTACGGCCGAGGCGCTGATGCGCCGCAGGGATGAGGTGCAGGAAGAACACGGGCGCCTGCACGGGCACAATCATTAATATAACGACAACTGCCCCTCACTGAAGACCAGCCATGCAGTCCGGTGTAACTATCTCCCGTAAACCGGAGATCGATCTGATTAGACGCTACCTGCACTCAACGGAGAGCAGTTGGAGCAACGGCATATCCGGCGCCATCGCGGAGTTCATGTACGACAAGGGAGAAAGCGTGGACTTCGAAGAAAGTGCAACCGCGTTACATGCCGTGACGGACCGGGGTGCCATCGCCGTGAACCTGGCGCATGAACTCGCCTGTTTCGCTTACGAGGACATTGCCCATTGCACCAGGTCATGGACCCAAACCATAGCGCTCGCCCTGCCGGAACCACTCTCGCGGCTACCGGCAAACCACGTTATAACAGCTCTTGGCGCCGACACTGGCGCGATCCGTTCCCGGGACCGGCACAAGCAGTTGTTCGACCTGGGCCTGGGGTCGGACCTGGCGCGTTTCTGCGTGCGAACCGGCGATTCAGACCTGGAAAAAGAATTAACTTCGTTCTGCGGGAAAGCACTATCGGACCAGCAACACGCCTTGCCCGGACTGCTGCAACAATCATCTCCAGAGCGTATCGTCGTCTCCGCCCTGGGCCGCATCGAAGTCTACACACCCATCCCGCAAAAGGGAGGCCATACGGAAACGGGGCCGCATACACACCTGTTGCCCGGACTGCTGGGAAAGGACAAGACCGTGCTTCCGCCAGGGTATTCAACCGTCATGCACGTCTACCCGCCCCACCCCCTGCACGACAAGTACGGTGTGGAAAAACCGTGCGACCCCGCGCAATACCATGTATTCAAGGATGTCCTGAAAAAAGTGGGCATCGAAGACTACCTGAAAGCAAAAGCCGCGGCTGAAGGGACTTCCGGCACACCGGCGGGCGCTGATTCGAGATGGTATGACATTGCCCGCCGGATTGTTAAAATACAGCAGGCAGAGCTAAGGAAACCCTGAACAAGTCCATCCTGGAGTCGTTCAGGGTTTCCTTAATCATTTTCAATAGAGGAGGTGTCCATGAGTTCGAAAGAAGATAAGGTGTTTTTTTATAATTATTCGATTGTGATCGGCCTGCTGGCCGTGATGATCATCATATTTCTGGTGCTGGCGCTGTATCTTGGCGTTGATGAGGATGCCGTTGCCCGCAAACAGTCGACCAAGGTCTCCGCGAATACCGTCCCGGTAGGCGTGGTGAACCTGCTTGATGAGGATGCAGAAGAAGTGGAAGTGGCTACCGTAGCAGCGGTAGCCACCAGCGAGGAACCTGTGGAAATGGGTCAGCGAGTGTACAACGGCCTCTGCATAACCTGCCACAACGGTTTGCCGAATATCCCGAAAGTCGGAGACAAGGCCGCCTGGGAGAGCCGCATTGCCCAGGGGATGGCGTTGCTGTATGAGCACTCCATCAAGGGATTTATCAGTGAGGGCGGCCTCATTGCCATGCCGCCCAAGGGCGGCAACTTGAACCTGTCGGACGAAGAAGTCAAGGCCGCCGTAGATTACATGGTGGCGAACAGCCAATAGACGATGAACCGGGCCGATAAAATATATCCTGCCGGCCGGCCATGCGCGCCCTGCTTGTTTTTTCCGCTGCATTCATAAGCGCTATCCTGTTCGGCGCTCTCCTTGCATTTCCCGTATATGAGATTTTTTCATCGTTCGGTGAAGTACCGTTCAGAAAAATAGTTTCCCGAACGACGCTGCTCAGCGGCCTGCTGTTCAGCCTGCTTTATTTCGCACACTATAACGGCCTGTCATTGCACCGGCTCGGGATCCGGTCCCACCGCGCCCATATCAGGCTTATCCAGGGACTGGCAGCCGGGTTTATCATCGTCGCAATCATCGAGGCCAATCTCCTGGCGCTTGGCATCCATGACCTCAATGCAGAACGGTTGTTGTCTCTTGAACGATTATCCCTGTTATTGCTCGGAGGGCTGCTGACCGGTCTGCTGGTGGGCATTGTCGAAGAGCTTATCTTCCGGGGCGCCCTGCTCGGCGGGCTGAGCCGTCAGACAAATACGGCGCTTGCATTGGTCGTGGTCAGCCTGGTGTATGCCGCCGTGCATTATCTTAAATTCCGCGACCTGCCGGTGGACGCGGCCATTCACTGGTACACCGGCCTGACCATGCTGCCCGCGGCCCTGTTCCAGTTTGCCGACCCGGCAAGATACGATGCCATGCTCACCCTGTTTTTCCTGGGCCTGTTACTGGGCCTGGTGCGCCTCCTGACCGGCAACCTGATCCTGTGTATCGGCATTCATGCCGGGCTGGTAGCCGGGGAGAAACTCGTCCAGCACGTTACCGATTTCATGCCCTACAGCCCGTACGCCCACCTGGTAAACCGTTACGACCCGTTTTCCGGAGACTTGGCTTCGGTGTGTCTGCTGCTTTTCTGCGTGTCGTTATATTTTCTTTGCCGGCGCAGATAACGGCAAAACCGGTAATACGGGAAGCCCTGACTTAATCAGACTCCAGTGCCTTTGAAGTGAGTCGATGCCAGGGCTGATAAGAGTCCTGGAACGCCAGGTAGGATTCATACACACGTTTGAATTCCGGGTCTTTTTCAGCTTCACTCTCCAGCGTCTGCCGGGTGACGCCGCGCAGTGCCTGCAAGACCTCCTGCGGAAACGGCAGCACCTGTATATTCTTTTTCCCGGACAACTCCTTGAGCGCCTGGCTGTTATGGTATTCCATGGCGCTGTAAGTCCATGCGCTGGTCGCGGCTGCGGCCTGCTTGACTATGTGCTGCAGGTCAACCGGCAGGCTGTCCCAGCGCGCCCGGTTGATCAGCAGCTCCAGCTCCGCTCCCGGTTCGTGCCAGCCCGGATAGTAATAATAGGTGGCCGCGCGGTTCAGGCCCAGACGCAGGTCGTGCAGGGGGCCGACCCATTCCGTGGCATCGATCGTGCCCCGCTCCAGCGCGGTATAGAGCTCGCCCCCCGACATCAGTATGGGATTGCCGCCGGCCCGGTCCAGCACCTTGCCGCCGAGTCCGGGAATGCGCATGCGCAGGCCCTTGAGGTCGTCAATGGTTTCTATTTTCTTGTTGAACCAGCCGCCCATCTGCACCCCGGAATTGCCCATGGGCAGGGCAATGACGTTGAAGGGTTCATACAGTTCATTCCATAACTCCAGACCGCCGCCATGGTACAACCAGGCTTCCACGCCCTTCTGCTCCATGCCGAAGGGTACCGTAGAGAAAAACTGCGCGGCCGGCACCTTGCCCGCCCAGTAATACGCGGACCCGTGCCCCATCTCCACGGCGCCCTGGGACACCGCGTCGAACACCTGCAATGCCGGCACCAGTTCACCACCGGCAAAGACGTTGATATCCAGCCTCCCGTTGCTCATGATACGGACATTTTGGGCAAACATCTCCGGCGCTTCCTGGAACACCGGGAAATTCGCCGGCCAGGTGGTTACCATCTTCCAGCGATAGATCTTGCCGGTATCAATATTTGATCCCGTAGCGTTACCCGGGTCTTCGCCTCCGCAACCGCTGAGAATAATCGCGAACAGGAAGTAATATAATCGCCGCTTTGCCCGCATTGTCGGGAATGTGTTGTAGTTTTCTATCACTGTTTTTACTCTCCGTTTTGGGGACAGATTTTAAATCTGTCCCCGGTCAGGGTTGCAGGCCAGGATCGGCTCAGACAGGCTGCAGGTTTGCGTAGGCCAGTACCAGCCATTTTGCGCCGGCTTCTTCGAAATTCACCTGTACCCTGGCATGGCTGCCGCGGCCTTCCAGGTTTAACACTGTACCTTCACCGAAACGGTCGTGCACCACCCGCTGGCCGGGACCGAAAGGCGTATCGGCGTCGGCTTCTGCCTTGTTGAAAAAATCACGGGATACCGCGCCTCCCAGGCGAATGTCGTCGATCAGTTCCGGCGGGATCTCTTCCAGGAAACGCGATGGTTTCGGATAGAAGTCATTCCGGTACATCCGCCGGTGCCGGGAGTAACTCAGGGTCAGCTTTTTGCGCGCCCGTGTGAAGCCCACGTAACAAAGCCGCCGCTCTTCCTCCAGTTGTGCAAGATCGTGAACCCTGCGTTGATGAGGGAACAGGCCCTCTTCCATGCCGACTAGGTAGACCCGGTCGAACTCCGTCCCCTTGGCGGTGTGCAGGGTCATCAGGTTGACTGCGTCGGAATAGGCATCTGCCTGGGTTTCACCTGCTTCCAGCGCGGCCTGGGACAGGAACGCCTCCATAGGTTCCATATCGCCCTGCACCTCCTCATCCACCTCGAATTGCCCGGCAGCGCTGACCAGCTCTTCTAGGTTCTCAACCCGGGTAAGTCCCCGCTCCCCCTTTTCCTTGCGATAGTGCTCAACCAAGCTGCTGGCGCCGATGATGATATCCATGGCTTGATCCAGACCCTTGCCCCCGATGGATTGTGCCATCTGCTCGATCAACCCGAGAAACCGCTCCAGTGCAGACCTAGAGCGTGTTGGCAGGAGCTTGTCAGTCACAAGCGTGCAGGAAGCCCTCCATAACGATATATTTTCTTGCCTCGCCCGGCCGCGGATTTCTTCAAGACTGCGCTGCCCGATACCCCGGGACGGCGTGTTGACGATACGTTCGAAAGAGGCATCATCATCCCGGAATACGGCAAGCCGCAGATAAGCCATTGCGTCCTTGATCTCTGTCCGCTCGTAAAACCGTACACCGCCGAACACGCGATAAGGCACCTGGGCCTGCATCAACGCCTCCTCCAGTACCCGCGATGTGGCGCCGATCCGGTAGAGGATAGCGTTGTCTTGGTAGTTGACGTTATTCAGTTTCGCAACGCTGATCCTTTCTACTACAAAGCGGGCTTCGTCATGTTCACTGTAGGCCGCGTAGAGTTCAAGTTTTTCGCCTGGCCTACCTTCGGTCCACAGGTTTTTTCCCAAGCGGGTTGTGTTATTTGCAATCAGGGCATTGGCCGCATTCAGGATGTTGGTCGTCGAACGGTAGTTCTGTTCCAGTCGATACAAAGACGTTTCCGGAAAATCCTGTTGAAAGTGCTGTATGTTTTCCATCCGGGCACCGCGGAAACTGTATATGGACTGGTCATCATCACCGACGGCAAACAGGTTGTTGTCCCTGCCTGCCAGCAGGCGCAGCCAGGCGTACTGTAATGCGTTGGTGTCCTGGAACTCATCCACCAAGATGTGGCGGAAGCGCTGTTGATAATGACGCAGCAGGACGTCCTGGTCGCGAAACAGTTCATGGGTTCTCAATAACAATTCGGCAAAATCTACCAGTCCGGCGCGCTCGCAGTTCTGCTGATAGTTGCGATAAATCGAAACCATTTGTTCCATGAAGGGATCACTATGGAAATCGATGTGTTGCGGACGCAACCCCTCCTCCTTTTGTGATTTGACGAACCATTGTGCCTCCTTGGGGGAATACTGGTCTTCATCTAGGTTCATGTCCCGGATCACCCGGCGCAGGGTGCGTAACTGGTCATCACTGTCGAGGATCTGAAAATTGTTCGGTAGACCTGCCTCCTGGCAGTGCAGGCGCAGGATACGGTGGGCAAGCCCGTGGAAAGTACCCACCCACATGCCGCCGGCAGGGCGTTTCAGCAAGGTCTCGATCCGGCCGCGCATCTCCGCGGCAGCCTTGTTGGTGAACGTGACCGCCAGTATGCCGTAAGGCGCAGCCTGTTCCGTATCCAGGTACCAGGCGATACGATGCACCAGCACCCTGGTTTTACCGCTGCCGGCGCCGGCAAGCACCAGGATATTGCCGGGCGGCGCGGCGACTACCTCGCGCTGCGCCTCATTCAGTCCGTCCAGTACGCTCGATACGTCCATCACTGAATTGTAACCGGTGTAACGGTGTTAGAATAGTCGACTTTAACTTCCTGGCGAAATAACAATGCAATCTCATCAAGCGGATCCCCGCGCGTTAATCGACCGGGTCCTGACCAGCTCCCGCAAACTGGGCGCCAACGCCGCGGAAGCGGATATCAATACGGGCCGCGGGCTCTCGGTCAACGTGCGCATGGGCCAGGTCGAAACCATCGAACACCAGCGCGATAAGGGCCTGGGAATAACGGTGTACATGGGCGGACGCAAAGGCTCCGCCTCTACATCGGATTTTTCCGATGGGGCGCTGGAGGCTACCGTCAACGCCGCCTGCACCATCGCCAGGCACGCCAGCCAGGATGATTGCGCCGGTCTGATCGACCCTGAATTCCTGGCAACGAGCGTCCCGGACCTCGACTTGTGCCATAACTGGGAAATTGCCCCCCAGGCGGCAATCGAACTCGCCGTTGAATGTGAAACCGCAGCACGCCGGGAGGATGCGCGGCTGACCAATTCCGACGGATCCCTGGTAGGAACTTATACCGGTTCCCACCTCTACGGCAACACTCACGGTTTCATCAACGGCTGGGACTGGTCCTCCCACAACATCGACTGCACCGTTATTGCCGAGGAAAACGGCAGGATGCAGCGCGACGGCTGGTATACCAAGGCCCGCGACCGGCGCGATCTCGAAAGCGTCGAGAGCGTAGGGCGGGAGGCCGCGCGCCGCACCCTGTCCCGGTTGAATGCGCGGAAACTGGCCACCCGGACAGCACCCGTGATCTTCGAGGCCCCGGTCGCGCGGGGCCTGTTTTCAGCGTTCATCGGCGCTATTTCCGGCGGCGCCCTGTACCGTCGCGCCTCATTCCTGCTGGACAAGCTGGGCGAACCGGTCTTTGCTCCCCGGATACAACTCGAGGAACAACCCCACCTGCCCAAAGAACTGGGCAGCGTGCCGTTTGACGACGACGGCATGGCCACCCGGCGCAAACACCTGGTCAGGGACGGCGTCCTGGAGAGTTATGTACTGAGCGCCTACTCTGCCCGCAAATTAGGCATGACCCCCACCGGAAATGCCGGCGGCGTGCATAACCTCGTGGTGCAAACCGGGGAACAGGACCTGGATGCGCTGATGAGACAGATGGACACCGGCCTGCTGATCACCGACATGATCGGCTTCGGCGTGAACCAGGTCACCGGCGATTATTCCCGGGGCGCATCGGGTTTCTGGATTGAGCGGGGAAAGGTCGCGTACCCCGTTGAGGAAATTACCGTCGCCGCCAACCTGAAGGACATGTTTCAACATATCGTCGAAATCGCCAACGACGTCGATAACCGCGGCAACATCAAAACCGGCTCGGTGCTGATCGAGAACATGACTATTGCCGGGGAGTAGGCAACCTTTGGTTAAGTCAGGAAGGTGGAATGCTATATAACCGGGTATAAATTCCTCCCTGTGCAATCAATTGAGAGTGTGTGCCCGCCTCGACCAGTCTGCCATTTTCCATTACCAGTATGTGATCCGCTTTTTCGATGGCGCTCAGCCGGTGGGCGATGACAATGCAGGTCCTGTCCTGACGGATGGAATCCAGGGACCGTTGAATACTGCGTTCCGACTCCGTATCCAGGGCGGCCGTTGCCTCATCCAGGATCAGTATGGGGGCGTCCTTCAAAAGTGCCCGGGCCAGGGCGATGCGTTGACGTTGCCCGCCTGACAGCCGTGAACCGTCATTGCCGATAACCGTATCGAACCCGTCTTCCAGCGCCTCGATAAACTCCAGGGCATCGGCCAGGCGCGCCGCTTCCCTGACCTGATCCGGCGTTGCGTCCCGGTTGCTGCCGTAGGCGATGTTATTGAACACCGTATCGTTGAACAGCACCACGTGCTGGCTGACCAGGGCGATGTTCTCCCGCAGCGCGGCCAGGGGAAGATCGCGGATATCACGCCCGTCCAGCCGGATCTCGCCGCTTGTGATTTCATAAAACCCGGCGATTAAGTCGACCAGGGTGGTCTTACCGCCACCCGAAGGGCCGGCAATGGCGATCATCTGTCCGGGCCCGGCAGTCACCGTTATGTCCTGCAGCACCGGTCCGCTCTCCGTGTCATAAGCAAAGCCCAGATCACGTATTTCTATTGTCCCGGTCAGTCCGGCGGCGGATACCTTGTCCCCTTCCGGTTCCGCTTCCTGGTCGATGAAGGAAAATACGCTCTCGCAGGCCGTAAGGCCCTTTTGCAGGTCCTCATTGATGCGCGCCAGGCGCCGCAAGGGACTCAGCAGCATCAGCAGGGCTGCAAAAAAAGAATTGAATTCGGCTACGGAAATACTGCCGGCCTGCGCGTGCGCCGCGGCCGCATAAACGATGGCGCCCAGCGCCAGCGCGGTGATCAGGTTGATTGCCGGCGTGCCTGCCGCAGAGGCCGCCACAAATTTCATGCTCATGCTGCGGTTGGCATTGGCCGTTTTACTGAACTTCTCGCCTTCCTGGGCCTGTCCGGCAAAAATTTTAATGATCCGGTGGGCGGCGATGGATTCATTCAGAACGTGGTGCAGGTCGGCCATGGAATCCTGTACGCGCCGGCTTAACCTGCGCAGGCGCCGGCGCAACGCCAGCAGCACCGACAGGATAACCGGCCCGGCCAGTAACGCGATCAGCGTCAATAACCAGTCGATATATGCCATCCAGGCCACCAGGCCGATGATGCTCAGGGTGTCCCTTCCCAGGGTAGTGATGACATTGGTTGCCGCCTCTTTCAACTGGGCCGCGTCAAAAGTGAACCTGGAGACCAGGCTGCCGGCGGTATGCCGGTCCAGGGTGGCGCAGGACAAGGACAACAGGCGCTTGAACATCTCCACGCGCAGGTCCATAACCAGCCGCTCCGCGACCCAGGCAAGGGCATAGCGGCTGATGTATGAAGACACCGCGGCCACCAGGAAGACCAGGATTATCGGCAGCACCACGCCGGTAACAAGGTCAATCTCGGAGAGCCGGAAAACCCCTTCGGTAATGTTCTTGAATAATGCAGCAATCGCCGGACTGGTCAGCGCAAGGACTGCCAGCGCAAGCACGGCTACGAGAAAAGTCCTCAGGTAGGGCTTTACATAGGTCAACAAGCGCAAGTAAAGTGCAAGATCTGTGGACTCTCTTTGCTTCATGGTGACACAATCATTAACAAAACCAGCGCCATGTGGGGAGAGTATACTGTATCATCCTCACGCATAGACGCGAATTATTGATACGAACAGCATGTCAAGAAAACATCCCATTATCGCGGTAACCGGCTCATCGGGAGCAGGGACAACCAATGTCAAGGAGGCCTTCGAGAAGATTTTCAATCGCCAGGGTATCAAGGCCGCAGTGATAGAAGGAGACAGCTACCACCGCTATAACCGGGAGGAAATGGAGCGGTTAACCCGCCAGGCCATGAGCGAGGGCAGGCATATCACTCACTTCGGGCCGGAAGGGAACCTGCTCAAGGAACTCGAAGCCGGTTTCAGCGAGTACGCCGAACGCGGCACCGGCAAACAACGCTTCTATATTCATAATGATGCGGATGCCGCGCGCCACGGCGGGACGCCCGGCACACTGACGCCCTGGAAACCCCTGCCGGAGAACACGGATTTAATGCTTTACGAGGGGCTGCACGGCGGTCTGATCACCGATCAGGTGAACATTGCCCAATACGTGGACGTGCTTATCGGTATCACGCCCATAATTAACCTGGAATGGATCCAGAAAATCCAGCGCGACAAGACAGTACGCGGCTACAGCAGCGAAGATGCGACCGGCATGATCCTGGAGCGCATGTATGATTATGTCCACTACATCACGCCGCAATTCTCCCGCACCGACATCAACCTGCAGCGCGTGCCGACCATAGACACCGCCAATCCGTTCGGCGCCGTGCACATACCCTCCAGCGATGAGAGCTTTACCGTCATCCACGTCCGTAATCGCGACAAGCTGGCCGTCGACTTCCTCTACCTGCTGGAAATGCTGCATGGTTCCTTCATGTCCACGCCTTATACAATTGTGATTCCTGCCGGTAAAACCAACTTTGCCATCCAGTTGATTATTGAACCCCTCGTCAAGAAGATTATGGCTGCCAAGGAGTGACCAGTGAAGTTCCGGCCTCACCGCCTTCCTGCGCGGCGGTAGCCAGGTTCAGACCCTGCTGCAAATACAATCTTGCGGCGTCGTGTTCACCCTGTTGGTCCAGCAGGACCGCCAGTTCCCGGCAGGCCGCAGGGTCCGGTCCGGCCTCTATGCTCTGCTCCAGGTAGCTTCTGGCCTTTCCCCAGAGGTGGTTTCTTTTACACAGGCG
Source organism: Gammaproteobacteria bacterium (assembly GCA_022826885.1). Taxonomy (GTDB): domain Bacteria; phylum Pseudomonadota; class Gammaproteobacteria; order Eutrophobiales; family Eutrophobiaceae; genus JAAXHV01. Next base: position 73,963 of record JAJDUB010000034.1, on the reverse strand, counting down.
CCCCAGGGCCAGCAACAGCGCCGGGTCCCCGGGTGACCGTGTCAGGCGCTTCTCGGCAAATTCCATTTGCCGTTTCAGGCTCCTGCCCTCGACCAGGCCGAACAGGCGGACCAGTTCGGGGTCCCACTGCCGCTTGAGCGCGCGCCGCAACACGGGCTCGCAATCGCTGCTGTCGGCATGACGCAGCCGTTCATTAACATACGCGCCTATCAGGGAACTTTCCTTCTTCAGTTTCTGCGGAATTTTCCGCCAGACGCCATCCAGCGCCTTCCGGCCCGGCTCGCTGCCGGCCCGGCGCAGCAGTCCGGCATAGTAAGACAACCGCTCTGCTTCGGCCTCCGCTGCCGATAGCTTGCCGCGCTGCCGATGTTCGGACCAGCGCCGCAAATCAGCAGGCAGCCCCAGAAGTTTTTGCAACATCCGGATTAGAACATAAGCCAGGAGGAACAGCGCGACGGCAATGATGACAAATACGACCAGGCTGGTCTGTATGATCCACCCCCTGTAGGTAAATACCACCTCGCCCGGGGACTGTTGCAGGCCCCACCCCAAAGCGACCGCCAGAAGCAACACGGTGAGCAGGGCGAATAATATTCTCATTGCCGTGTTGCGCCTCCGGCCGACGGATTGTCCCGTCGCGCCAGATACTCATCAAAAGCGTTTAATGTTGCATCGATTGATGGTGCCGGCTCATTCAGATCGGAAGCAGCCGCCCTCTCCAGAATCTCCACTGCGTTGCGAACCCGGGCATCGCCAGTATCGAAAAATTCAGTCAACCAGTCCATGCCGGCATTCACGGAAGCACGGAACTGGTTCTCATCCCGGACCAGCAGCGCCAGCCGGGCCGCCTCGAGCTGCAGGCGCAGATTGCGGTGCAGGAAGAAACGTTCCCGTGGGGCCAGCAACGCGACAGAATTACTCTCCGTGCGGGAAATGACCACCAGGGACTTTAATTCCTTCCAGATGCCCAGGGCCAGGCCGCGCCACCGGTTTTCCGTTCCGGCCGGGTTATCGACCGGCGGCGGCGGTTGTACGGCGCTACCGCTCAGGTTAAGCGGTAACCGGTCCGCCTGTCCGGCCAGGTCGCCCAACGCCAGGGCAAGACCGGTAAAATCCGTCCCGGCGGCCGATTTAAGCCGGTTGATATCCGCGATCAACTGTTCGCGCACGGGGATAAGCGCCGGGTCAGGGATTTCCCTGAGACTTGCATCCGCAGACAGTAATATGGCCTGTGCGGTCTCCGCGTCCCCCGCCAGCGCAAGGCGCAGGGATGCGATCCTGAACAGGTATCCTGCCTCCGCCAGTTGCCAACCTACGTCGCCGCTTTCCTGACGGCGCAGGCTGCTCAGGTTATGCAGTATTCCGGTAAGCTGATCATCAATGCCGTCCTGGCGGCCGGCGAGTCGGCGGATGCCGGCGCTCAGGTCGTCATGGCTCTGTTGAAGCATGTCCAGCCTGTCCGCCAGGGATTTAAGCTGGGCTTCGTTGGCTTTCATGCCCTTACTGATGTCAAAAATGAAATACCCGGCCGCCGTTGCAACAGCGGCAAGCAGGATGAACAGGAGCAGGGAGGTAAGCCAGGACCGGCCTTTTCTGCGCCGCTCGCCACTGTTGGCGGCGGCCGGCTTATCGGACTGTACCGTGGCGCCCAGAGAAGCGCTTTGCTCCGCACTCTCTATGGCTGCTTCTTCGGCAGTTCCCGCAGCGGTCTCGTCCGTTACCTCTTCTTCTGTTATTTCATTAACCTTGTCATTCACTGTTTCACGCTCTCGTTGATATTGAGCAAGGCTTCAACCAGGCCCGCATCGGTATTATCAGAGGCTACGGCAATTCGCATGAACCCTGACTCAGTAGCGTGTTGCCTGATGCGCTCGCTCATCACCACCATGGGGGTTCCCAACAGCCGGCTGCTCTCGGCGGGCGGGGTCAGCTCGACCAGGTTGTCAAGGCCCGCCTGGCTTGTGATGATTACCGCATCCGGTCTTTGATCATGCCAGAATTCCGCCATTTCTGCCTGACTCATATCAGGTTTGTCGCGCCGGTATACTTCCAGGTAATCCACCACGGCGCCGCGCGCCAGCAAAACGTCACGCAGTTCCTCCCGTCCCCCCTGTCCGCGTATGATAACAATCCGTTTCTCCCTGATTGCGGTTTCGTTCAATGCCGGCAGGCGCAACAGCGCCTCACTGCCGCCGGTGTCAACCTGACCGACTTTACCAAATCCCGATGCCTTCAGGCAGCGGGCAGTGGCCTGGCCGACGGCAAGGACGGTCTTGTCCCGTAGCGTATCGGCAATATGGGGAAACAGGTCCAGTGCGTGTCTAACGGCATTTTTGCTGATAAAGACGGCAATATCGGCATCCTCCAGCAGCAGCCTGTTTTCCGCCGCGCGCGCCTCCTCCAGGAAGGGCCTGATAACCAGGGTAGGCAACAGCAGCGGAATGCCTTTCCTCTGCTCTATCAGTCTGCAGAGATCGCCTGCCTGGTGCGCGGGCCTGGTTACCCAGACCGTTATCCCCGACAAGCTTGCGTCATTGTTTGCCATCGCCCATAACCCCAGCCAGAATTTCGTCCGCGCCCTGCAACAGCAACCCCTCTGCCAGTTTATTGCCGAGCTTCTCGGCATGAACCGCGTTGCCGCTGATGGTATCTTTCACTATTCTCGAGCCGTCCGGGTTGCCCACCAGCGCGCTCATGAACAGGGTCTCGCCGGAAATGTGCGCGTAGCCGGCAAGCGGCAGATGACAGCCTCCGTAGAGCTTCCGGGACAAGGCTCTTTCCGCGTGCACGCATAACCATGTGGGCGCATGGTTCAGAGGCCTTACGAACCGTTCTGCCTGCGCATCATCCGACCTGGTCTCAATGCCCAACGCGCCTTGCCCTATCGCCGGCAGTATTTCCGCGATGTCCAGAAAAGTCCTGATTCGGCGCTCCATACCCAGCCGTTTCATCCCCGCCGCGGCAAGTATCAGTGAATCATACGATCCGTTATCCAGCTTTTGCAGCCTGCTCCCCACGTTTCCGCGGATGTCCCGCAGGGACAGTTCCGGATAGGCTGCCTTGAGCTGGCACTGCCTGCGCAAACTCGATGTCCCGACGCGTGCGTCCTCCGGCATTTCCCTCAGCGATGGGTAACGGTTCGATATGAACACATCCCTCGGGTCCTCTCTTTCCATTATCGCGGCTATCGTCAATCCTGCAGGCATGTCTACGGTCACATCCTTCATCGAATGAACCGCAAGGTCGGCTTCGTCATTCAACAACGCCTGTTCCAGTTCCTTGACGAACACTCCCTTGCCGCCCATTTCCGACAGCGACTTGTGCAAAAACCGATCGGCGAGCGTCTTGACGGTCCTGATCCCGACACTCAGGCCGGGATGTGTTTCCTGCAGGCGGGCGCGTACGAACTGCGCCTGCCACAAGGCAAGAGGACTTTCTCTCGTAACAATACGCAACATTGAACCGGCCATTATTATTTTGAACCCAAATACAATCCGGATACACTAACAGGGTAAGCGAAATTTAGGAACCTGGCTGATAAATTTGATGAAACTGGGCGTAATCATGGATCCTGTTGCCGGGATCAAGGTCGAAAAAGACACGACACTGGCGCTGCTGCTCGCGGCCCAGCACAGGGGATGGGAGCTTTACTATATGGAGATGAATGATGTCTACCTTGCCGGCAGCACGCCGCGGGCACGCGCCCGCATCCTGACCGTTGCAGATGATGTATCCGATTGGTACCGGTTTCATCGCCACACGGAACTGGAGCTCCCGGAACTGGACGTGATCCTGATGCGCAAGGACCCGCCGTTCAACATGGAATACATCTACATGACCTATATCCTGGAGCACGCGGCGGAGCAGGGCACGGTTGTCGTCAACGCCCCGGCAGCGCTTCGGGATATAAACGAAAAGGCGTCCATCACCCACTTTCCCCAGTGCATCCCCCCCACCTTGATCAGCCGTGACCGGCAAGACTTGCTCGCTTTCATCGAACAACACGGCCAAGTCATACTCAAACCCCTGGACGGCATGGGCGGCGCCTCGGTTTTCCGGGTTGACCGGGAGGATGTCAACACGAATATAATCATCGAAACACTGACGCGAAACTCACAGAGCTTTATTATGGCCCAACAGTTCCTTGCGGCAGTCAAACAGGGCGATAAACGCATTCTGCTTATTGATGGACAGCCGTATGAGCATGCTCTGGCGCGCATACCAAAGCCTGGAGAGATACGCGGAAACCTGGCGGTGGGAGGGACCGGCAAGGGCGTGGATCTCAGTGAACGGGATTACTGGATCTGCGAGCAGGTCGGACCGCGGCTGCGCGCCATGGGCCTGGTGTTCGTCGGGCTGGACGTCATCGGTGACTACCTCACGGAGATCAATGTAACCAGTCCTACCTGCGTCAGGGAACTGGAACGGATCTACGGCAGCGATATCGCGGGCAGAGTGATGGACTGCATTGCAGGTAAAACGGGGCAGTCATCTTGAGCAATACGGCGGCGCTGCACCAGGGTTTGAGGCAACCTGATATCGCGTTGCCGAATTCCGGTTCCCGGCAACCGAAACTGCTGCCGGAGGATCGCCTGAGCCTGACATTTTGTCTGGCGGCAATCTTCCATGCCCTGGTCATTTTAGGGATCGTCTTTACCCCGGAGGAAAAAGCGGGCCCGCGCTATGAATACATGGATATCGTCCTGGTGCGGCAATCAACCGAAGCAGCGGAAGACGCAGACGTGCTGGCGCAGGCGAACCTGATCGGGGGCGGGGATATCGACGCGGAGTCCATCCCGGCATCGCCGCTGCCGCCCATGCAGAAAGCGGAACGATCTGAATTGGCCGAACCGGTCGCGCCTCAGGAGATCGAACCTGTAGCAGAACCGGAACTGCCGGAACCGGCATCACCGCCTGAGCAGGAAACCGTTGAACAATTGGCCGTTGAGGTGGAAAAAGCCACGTCCGTAGCGGAGGACACCCCGGACGCTGTTCAGACAAAGCGCCCCAGTGCATCCGAACTGATGACCAACAGCCTGAAGATGGCCGCCCTGAGCTCAGAGGTTCAGCGTAAACTGGAGACCAGGGCGAAGCGTCCAAAAAGGACCTTCATATCAGCCAGCACCCGTAAATATAAATACGCGGCCTACATGGAGGCCTGGCGCGCAAAAGTGGAGCGGGTGGGGAACCTGAATTACCCGGAGGAAGCCAGGAGGAGAAAAATCTCCGGTCAACTGGTGCTGGACGTCGCATTGAACCCGGACGGAAAGATAAATCAAATCACCATTCGCAGTTCCTCGGGCCACAAGGTACTTGATGATGCAGCGATAAGGATCGTGGAACTGGCGGCGCCGTATGCGCCTTTCCCCGAGGCGATCCGGGCGGAAACCGATGTCCTGCACATCACCAGGACCTGGCAGTTCCTGGACCAGAGCGGATTTAAATAGCCGCATTTAACTTCCTGGTGGCATTCCGAAGCCGTTAGGGATACTATTAGAGATATGGTTCACGATAGCTTAACCAACCAGTTTCTCATTGCCATGCCCAGTCTGAGAGATCCCAATTTTTCTCAAACCGTCACCTATATCTGCGCGCATAATGAAGATGGCGCCATGGGACTGGTAATCAACCGCCCGGCGAATTGCGCCCTGGGCGAAATCCTGACGCAGATGGAGATGACGCCGGATAACCAGTCCATCGCCAAACTGCCCGTATATCAGGGCGGGCCGGTCCACACCGACAGGGGGTTTGTGTTGCACGAACCGGGCAGTCAGTGGGATTCCTCAATCAACGTCGGTGATGCACTGGGCATCACGACTTCCAGGGATATATTACACGCCATCTCGGAAAGCGCGGGACCGGAAAATTTTCTGATCGCCCTGGGTTATGCCGGCTGGTCGGCAGGGCAACTGGAAGAGGAGATAAAAGAAAACGCCTGGCTTAACGTATCCGCGGACCTGGATATCATCTTCAACACACCTTGTGAACTGCGCTGGTCATCGGCTACCGCCTTGTTGGGCATCGACCATCACCAGCTATCGACCGGTTTCGGACACGCCTGACCTGGGGCTATCCCCTTGTCGCGCCCCGCCACCCTGCTGTGTTTCGACTTCGGCACAAAAAGAATCGGTGTGGCGGTTGGCCAGACACTGACCGATACGGCGTCGCCGCTGGAAATCATCACCGTACGCAACAACCGCCCGGACTGGGAGCGGATTGGCGCGCTGATCAACCAATGGCAACCCCAGGCTCTCGTCGTCGGTAATCCGTTGAATATGGACGGCAGCCGGCATCCTATCGGCGCCGCCGTTGACGCGTTCGCCCGAAAACTGCAAGGGCGCTACCGCTTGCCGGTGCTGCGCGCCGATGAACGTCTCTCGACTGTCGAGGCCCGGGCCCGGCAGCGAAACAGTGATGCCGTAGATCATGTAGCGGCACAGATTATCCTGGAGGGTTGGTTGCAGGATGGCGGAGAGGTCAGAAAATGTTATAATGGCTGACGTACAGGATCGCCTCTAAAATATGCCGGAAAACAACCTCGATGTGCAGCAGCTGATCCGGAACATGAAAGCCGGGCTGGATCGATATTTACAGGAACACAACAGAAATAATCCCCTATTTATAGGCATCCATACGGGAGGAGTCTGGGTGGCGCAACAATTGCACACCCTGTACCGCTCATCCCAGCCTCTCGGCAAGCTCAATATCGCATTCTACCGCGACGATTTCAGCCGCATCGGCCTGCATCCCCGGGTAACGCCATCCAGCCTGCCTTTCGATGTGGTCGACCGTCACGTGATTCTGATCGACGATGTGCTGTTTACCGGCCGGACCGTGCGCGCGGCAATGAACGAATTATTCGATTACGGCAGGGCAGCGAGCATCTGCCTGGCGGTGCTGGTGGACCGTAGCGGCAGGGAACTGCCCATACAGGCGGATGTGGCCGGAAAACACCTGGACCTGGAAACAAACCAGCATGTCAAACTCTCAGGCCCGGAACCCCTGGCGCTGGAAATCACGACAGCAGAATGACGGGCCACTCTATTCAACTGGATCAGCACGGTCGCCTCATACATTTTCTGACGACGGAAGGCCTGAGTCGTCAAATTCTGACAAGTATCCTTGATTATGCGGAATCCTTCGCCGGCGTCAGCGGGCGCTCCGTAAAAAAAGTGCCACTGTTACGGGGCAAAACCGTGGCCAACCTGTTCTTTGAATCCAGCACGCGCACCCGCTCGACTTTTGAACTGGCAGCCAAACGCCTCTCCGCCGACGTGTTGAATGTCAATATCGCCACCTCTGCCACCAACAAGGGTGAAACGTTGCAGGACACCTTGCATACCCTGGAAGCCATGCACTGCGACCTGTTTGTAGTACGCCACGGTAATAGCGGCGCAGCACATTTTATTGCCAGGCAGGTGGCGGAAAATGTCCGCGTCATCAACGCAGGGGATGGCCGACATGCCCATCCCACCCAGGCCATGCTGGACATGTTCACCATCCGCCGCCATAAACCGGATTTCGAATCCCTGCGAATAGCCATTGTAGGTGACATTGCGCACTCGCGGGTTGCCCGCTCTAAAATTCATGCGCTCAATACCCTGGGGGTCAGTGATATTCGCGTCATTGCTCCAAAAACCCTGATACCGGAAGACATCCAGAGCCTGGGCGTGCAGGTCTTCCATGATTTGGATGAAGGTCTGCGCGACGTGGACGTCATCACCATGTTACGCCTGCAACGGGAACGGATCAGCAATGCCGTGCTTCCCAGTGAGGAGGAATATTTCCAATGTTTCGGCCTTACCGAAGCGCGCCTGCGGATAGCCGGCCCCGATGTTATCGTGATGCATCCCGGTCCGATCAACCGGGGTATTGAGATCGATTCACAGGTCGCAGATGGGGAAAGGTCGGTTATCCTGCAACAGGTCAGTCACGGCATAGCAATACGCATGGCAGTCATGGCCATGGTCATGGGCGCCGCGCCCGGCGCCGGGACGGGTGGGGACTGATGCGTATCATTATCCGCAACGGCCGCCTGGTCTGTCCCGCGCAGCAGCTTGATGAATTGGGCGACCTGTACATCGCGGACGGCAGGATAGTGTCCGCCGGCAGAGTGGTTGACGGCTTCAGCGCCGATCTTGAGATAGCGCTGGAAGGTCAATTCGTTTGTCCGGGGATCGTGGACCTCAGCGTCCACACCCGCGAGCCGGGATTTGAACACAAGGCGACCATTGCATCCGAAACCGGAGCGGCCGTACGCGCCGGGGTAACCAGCATGGTGTGCCCGCCGAACACACGACCGGTAACGGACAACCCGCCGGTCGTCGAGCTTATCCACCAGCGCCAGGCCAGCCTCGGCAAGACGCGCATATTTCCACTGGGCGCCCTGACCAAAGGACTGGAAGGACGCCAGTTGACGGAGGTGGCTGCCCTCAGACTGGCAGGTTGTGTCGGCCTGTCGAATGCCGATAAACCGATCACAGACACGGAAGTACTGCGCCGCGCATTTGAATACGCCGTCGGTTTTGACCTGCCCGTGTTCATTCACCCGGAAGACAGTTACCTGAGAAACCAGGGCGTGATGCACGAGGGAAAAATCAGTACGCGCCTGGGTTTGCCCGGTATTCCGGAAACTGCCGAAACGATAGCCATCAGCCGCGCCCTGTTATTGATCGAACAGACCGGGGTTACGGCACATTTCTGCCGCCTGTCCTGCGCCCGCAGCGTGGAACTGGTCGGTGCGGCAAAACAGCAGGGACTGCCGGTCAGCGCAGATGCCGGGATCTGTTACCTGTACCTCACGGAGATGAACGTTGACGGTTTCAATTCCCAATGCCACCTGTGGCCGCCCCTGCGTACCGACCGGGACAGGCAGGCGTTGCTGGACGGGCTGCGGAGCGGTGTCATCGACGCCGTCTGTTCGGATCATCAACCCCATGATGAAGACGCCAAGGCTGCGCCGTTCAGCAGCACCGAGCCTGGCGCATCGACACTGGAGGTCCTGGCGCCGCTGGTGTTCAACCTGGCATCAACCCACGGTTTCAAGCTGGAGCAAATCGTCGGCGCGCTGACCTGCCGGCCCGCGTCAATCATAGGCATCAGCGCCGGGACACTGGCCGAGGGTGCCGCTGCCGACCTGTTTGTCTTCGATGAAGGCCGGCAGTGGACCGTCAATGCCGAAGAACTGGCCAGCGCCGGGAAAAATACGCCCTTCGACGACTGGGAGATGAACGGCAAAGTCACCCATACGATTATTGACGGCAAGCCGGCTTTCGAGGACGTATGACCCCGTGATTCACCCGGATACCCGCGACACCATATTTATCGAGGATGCCGCGGTCCTGCAACAACAGTCGCTGGACGCCGAACAGTACCTGCTGCGCCTGGCGGCGGGCGCCACCGCCAGGCGCGCCCTGCCGGGGAGCTTTGTCCACCTGCGCTGTCATGAAGACCTGCCCATGCGCAGGCCCATGTCGGTCATGCGGGCTAACCCCGAGGCCGGCTGGATAGACATCCTGTACAAGGCCCACGGCCAGGGCACGAGAAAACTGGCCGGCGCCGGGGCCGGCGATCGTATCAACCTGCTCGGCCCCATCGGCAAGCCGTTCAAACTGCAGGGTTACCGGAGTGTTCCCCTGCTCATCGGCGGCGGGGTGGGCATCCCCCCCATGGTGTTCCTTGCCGAGCATATAAGGAAACAGGCGCCGGCCGTGAAGCCCTTTGCCATCATGGGCTCGGAGATCCCGTTTCCTTTCAAGCCGAAACCCTCAAAGATCATGGTGGATGGGATTCCCGGCGATGCGATTGCCTGCATGCCCCTGCTGGAGGACCGGGGGATCCCCAGCCGCCTTACCAGCAGGCAGGGTTATCCCGGCTGTCACGACGGCCTCGTCACCGACCTGGCGCGAATCTGGCTGGACGGCCTCAGTACAGATCAGCGACAACAGGTAGAGATATTCAGTTGCGGGCCGACTCCCATGTTGCAGGCCGTTGCCGGCCTGGCCAGGGAATTTGCCCTTCCCTGCCAGGTTTCACTGGAAGAATACATGGCCTGCGCCGTAGGCGGTTGCGCCGGCTGTACCGCTCCCGTTTACAGGAACGGGAAGGTTTCCATGCTGCGCGTATGCGTGGACGGCCCGGTATTCCAGGCCGATGAAGTGTTTCCGGAAATGGTTGGCAACAACCAGAAAAGTGAAGAATTACAACCAGAACCATGATCCACATTCCGCTACAGGAAATTTTTCACGCCCTTTTCCGTTCTCTTAACTCATTGAAATATTAAGTCTTTACAGAATTATGCAGATTTTTCTTAATTTTGGCACGGAACCTGCACAATATAAGGCAAAGAAGTTTTAACCCTTAATATCAACCAATCGGAGAAAGTAGAATGAACTGGCAAACTCCTGAATACAGCGACATCCGCTTCGGTTTCGAAGTTACGATGTACATCAACAACAAGTAATAACGATATTACAAGTTGTATAAAAAAGGGTCCTCAGGACCCTTTTTTATTGCCCGCGTTATTGTGAAACCACTGAATATGAAAAAACTGCGCGAACGCTTGCAACAGGTACGCCTGGAGATAGAAGAGGCGGAACGTGAGTTCGGCCGGGAACCCGGCAGCGTGAAACTGCTGGCCGTGAGCAAAACCCGGGCTGCCGGTGATGTCCTGGCGCTGGCGCAACTGGGGGTCTCGGATTTCGGTGAGAACTACGTCCAGGAGGCGCGGGCCAAGATCGGGCAGTTAAGCGGGCATTCGCCTACCTGGCATTTCATCGGTCCAATTCAGTCCAACAAGACACGCCAAGTCGCAGAGCATTTCGGTTGGGTGCATTCCGTGGACCGGATAAAGGTGGCCCAGCGATTAAACGCGGCGCGGCCCGCGCACCTGCCTCCCCTGAATATCTGCATACAGGTTAACGTTGACGCTGAATCCACCAAGTCCGGCATCGACCCGGACGAAGTGGAACAACTGGCCGGGCAAGTTCTTCCATTATCCAGGCTCAATTTGAGGGGGCTCATGGCGCTGCCCGCGCCCACGGAAGATTTCGCCGCACAACGGCGCGCCTTCATGAAACTGCGCCGCCTGCAGGAGCGCCTTAACGAAACAGGCTACCGGTTTGATACCCTGTCCATGGGGACCACCAATGACATGCGCGCCGCCATAGCTGAAGGAGCAACCATTATCAGGATCGGTACGGCGCTATTCGGACCGAGAACACGGTAGCTCCCGAAGCCACCGAGGACGGACTCCCGCTACCGGGGACGGACTTCAAGTCCGTCCCCACTTGGACCGTAAACATTGATATGATGTTTATGTTATGCAGAATCAGAAGATCGCCTTTCTCGGTTGCGGCAATATGGGGACCAGCCTCATCAGCGGACTTATCGCCAACGGCCATCCTGCGTCCTCCCTGTCCGGCGTTGACCCGGACGAAAATCAGCGCCGCAAACTGGCGGAACGGCATGATATACGCGTCACGGCCGCGATAGCTGAAGGCGTCCCCGGCGCCGATGTCATTGTGCTGGCGGTCAAGCCGCAAACCGTCCCGGCTGCACTGGCCGAGGTGAAGCCGGCCCTGCAAGCCGAACGCCCGCTGGTCCTGTCCATCGCCGCCGGTGTGCGCAGCGCAACCATCAGCAATGCGCTCGGAGGCGCCTGCCCGGTGGTGCGCGCCATGCCCAACACGCCTGCCCTGTTAGGCGCCGGCGCATCCGGTCTGTACGCCGCGGCAGACGTCAGCGCGGACCAGCGCCGGATGGCGATGCATATCATGCAGGCGGTCGGTGCTGCGGTCTGGCTGGATGACGAGTCGCAACTGGACACCGTGACCGCCGTTTCGGGCAGCGGCCCCGCCTATTTTTTCCTCATCGTCGAACTGCTGGAAAGAATCGCCGCGGACATGGGCTTGTCCCGGGAACAGGCGCATATGCTCAGCGTTGAAACTGCGCTGGGCGCGGCAAGAATGCTGAAGGAGACCGGCGAGGACGCGGCAACCCTGAGGCAACGGGTCACATCTCCGGGCGGCACCACTGAGAAAGCGCTGCAGGTTTTCAGGGAAGGGGGACTGGAGCCTTTGCTGCGCCGGGCGCTGGCGGCCTGCCGGGACCGTTCGGTAGAGCTTGCAAAACACGGGGATTGAAAGGTGGGCGTCTCCTACCTGTCCGATGCCATGCTGTTCCTGATCAATACGATTTTTTCCTTATACATTCTACTGGTAGTCCTGCGCTTCATGCTGCAAACGGTCAGGGCCGATTCACGTAACCCGGTCTCACAATTCCTGTTGGCGGCGACCAACCCGCCCCTGCGCCTGTTGCGCCGAATCATTCCGGGGCACGCCGGGGTAGACTGGTCCTGCATTATCCTGATGATAGCGCTCCAGGCCGTGGAACTGTTTCTTACCAGCCTGATTGCCTTCGGCGTCACTCTCGCCTTTTTCGGCCTGCTCCTGCTCAGCGCCGCCGAACTGCTGAAGCTGATCATCTATATCTTCATGTTCGTCATTTTCGTTCAGATCATCCTCAGTTGGATTAACCCAGGCGCGTATAACCCGGTTACGGCGCTCCTGTATCAGTTGTCCGAACCCCTGTTGCGGCCGGCGCGCAGATTATTGCCTTCGACCCATGGCATCGACTTCTCCCCCATCCTGGTGTTTATCTTCCTACAGCTATCTCTGATGCTGCTGGTCAGACCCCTGGCCGACCTGGGTCGGGTTTTATCCGGATAACACCATTACTGTCGCCGGTTTCATAACCCTGTTGCCAGCTTCCGGCCTGGTATAGTATTCTTGATCTCCCAGCAATAAGGAGTAACCGATGTCCCGCATTTCAACCACCCTGATCGCAGTATTGTTATTGACCGCCGGAATAACCGTCAATGCAGAGCAATCCAAGACCTTCGGTGATTACACTATTCACTATGCCGCCTTTACCACGGACCTGCTGTCGCCCGAGGTCGCCCGGCTCTACAAAATCCGCCGCAGCAAAAACCGGGCCATCATCAATATATCGGTGCTCAAAAAAGTCATGGGCACGACAGGGCAGCCGGTGAAAGCGCAGGTGGAAGCCTCCGCGACCAATTTGAACCGGCAACTGAAGAACCTGAATACCCGGGAGTTAAGCAGCAACGGGGCAATCTATTACATCGCCGAAACTTCCGTTAATAACAAAGAAACCCTCAACTTTGACCTGAATATAATCCCCGAAGGCGAGACTGTCGCCTTGAGTTTTTCGTTTCAGGAGCAGTTTTTTACGGACTGACCCCAAGTATCCCGATCAGATATCGTATTCGATGCTCAGCGGGGCGTGGTCCGAAAAACGCTGCTCCTTGTAGATGGAGGCATCCCTGACCCTGTCCGCAAGTCCCGGGGTGACCACCTGGTAGTCGATACGCCATCCCACGTTCTTTGCCCACGACTGGCCGCGGTTCGACCACCAGGTATATTGTTCGGCCTCCCGGTTTACCACGCGAAATGCGTCGACCAGTCCCATCTCACCGAACACCTTGTCCATCCAGGCCCTTTCCTCGGGCAGGAAACCCGAGTTTTTCTGGTTGCTGCGCCAGTTTTTCAGGTCGATTTGCCTGTGGGCGATGTTCCAGTCGCCGCAGATGATGAATTCCTTTTCCTGCTGCAGGATGTCCGCCAATACCCGCTCGAAACGCGCCATGAAGTCATACTTTATGGTCTGCCGTTCTTCACCCGAGGTGCCGGACGGCAGGTACAGGGACACGATGCTGACCCCGGGATAATCCGCCTGGATAAAGCGCCCTTCCAGGTCCGCCGTGTCCCAGCCCAGCCGGTCACTGACACTATCCGGTTCCTGCCGGGAATACAGGGCAACGCCGCTGTAGCCTTTTTTCTGCGCGCTGTTGAAATACCCGAAATATCCGTCCGGTTGCAGAACCCGGTCGTCCAGTTGTTCGGTCTGCGCCTTTATTTCCTGTAAACAGACGACATCGGCGCCTTGTCCCGGCATCCAGTCAAAAAATCCTTTTCTGTCCGCCGAGCGGATACCGTTGGCATTTAATGTGATAATCTTCATGGCTGAGGTATACTGACCGGAAAATCTCAAAAATCAATCGAATCTTCCTGGCATCCGCGGAGGATAACCCATGCCTGTCTACGAAAACACCGACCCTGATATCAGGTCAATGAAAGGTCTTCGTGTGTACCATTACTTCCTGTCGAATTGCGCCCAGCGCGTTACTCTCGCGCTGGAAGAGAAGGGGCAGGACTGGACACCCCATGCGATAAACCTGTTCACCCAGGAAAATACCACGGACGAATACTTCCGGATCAACCCCAAGGGTCTGGTCCCCGCGTTGGTGCACGACGGCGTGGTCGTCACCGAGTCGATTGACATCCTGCGTTACATCGAGGAGCAGTTTCCTGACCCCCCGCTCTATCCGTCCGACCCCGAACAACGCCGGGAGGTGGATAACTGGATGGATGCCGCGACGGAAAATCATGTCCGCGTGGTCAAGACCTTCATGTATTCCACCGTACTGGGCGCTTCCAAGAAACCCGGCATGATGGAAAATTACCTGAAAAAGCAGGAAGACGAGGAACTGATTGCCTTTCACAAGGAAACTCTCTCGGGTTTCGACCAAACCAGGGTCCTGGAAGCCGAGCGCAACCTGTTTGCCTTCTACGACGACATAGAAAAGGAACTCGGCCTGCATCAATGGCTGGTGGGAGATGAGTTCAGTTACGCCGACATTGCCTGGTTCGTTACGTATTTCATGAACCGGCGCGTCGGCGCGGTGGACTTCCGGAATTATCCCAATATCCGCAACTGGGGGGATCGCATCATTCAACGGCCTTCCTTCAAGGGTGGTGTTGCCCGGTTACAGCCCTGGTATGCCCCCCTGGTTTGCCTGATGCTGCGCACCAAATCGAGATTACAACGCGGCGGGCCGGCGCCCGCACAGCCGCGCCCTGTCCCGCAAAGTCCATGATAGTGCCCCTGTGAGAGACTATAAAGCCGAATTTATCGACTTCGCTATCCGCAACAAGGTACTGCATTTCGGCGAATTTACGCTCAAATCCGGCCGCACCAGTCCTTATTTCTTCAACAGCGGGCTGTTTAACGACGGCAGCAGCATTGAGCAACTGGGAACCTTCTATATGCAGGCCATCGAACATGCCGGCCTGCAATTCGACATGTTGTTCGGGCCGGCGTACAAGGGCATCCCGCTGGCAACGACGGTTGCCATCGCCTACTCACGTGAACTGGGACGTTCTTTGCCCTACAGTTTCAACCGCAAGGAGGAAAAGGACCATGGCGAAGGCGGTGTGGTTGCCGGCGCTCCCCTGCATGGCGCGGTATTGATTATCGACGACGTGATAACCGCGGGCACGTCTATCCATTATTCCATCGACCTGATACAACGCCATGGCGCCCGGCCCGCGGCCGTAGTGATCGCCCTGGACCGGCAGGAACGGGGCCGGGATGATGCGGGAACATCCGCTATCGAAGAGATAGAACGGCGCTACGGGATCCCGGTCGTCCCGATTATCACCCTGGATGACCTGATCGAATTTCTGCGACGCCATCCGGAATATACAAAGGAACTTGAGAAGGTTACCCGATACCGGACGGCATACGGGATACAGGAACCTCCGATTAAGCAGGAGTTTCCCTAGAAAGGTAACGGCATGGCAGCATCTGCCGCCGCCTGCAACCACCCGCGGAAGCGTTGCTGTACTGTTTCCAGGGCCGCCCGATTGTCGGCTTCAAAGCGCAGGGTGAGCACCGGGGAAGTATTGGACGCCCGCACCAGGCCCCAGCCGTCCGGGAATTCCACCCTCACGCCATCCGTATCGATGATCTCCGCGCCGGGGAAATCAGCGCTGTCCCGCAGTCTTTGCATACAGGTCTGGTGGGAAGCCTCCGGCAATTCAACCCGCAGTTCAGGCGTTGAAACACCCTCCGGCATATCGGCAAACAGGGCTTCCGAACTGCGCCCGCTGCGCACCAGGATCTCCAGCAGCCGCGCGCCGGCATAAATGGCGTCGTCGAACCCGTACCAGCGCTCCTTGAAAAAGATATGACCGCTCAGTTCCCCGGCGAGAGGGGCCTGCATTTCCTCCATTTTGCTCTTGATGAGGGAGTGCCCGGTCTTCCACATCAGCGGCACGCCGCCGTTTGCCTCGATCACGGTCTTCAGGTAGCGCGAACACTTCACGTCATAGATGATGCCGGCGCCCCTGTTACGGGACAGCACGTCTTTTGCAAGCACCATCAATTGCCGGTCCGGCCAGATAATATGCCCGGCGCTGTCAACGACTCCAAGCCGGTCGCCGTCACCATCAAAAGCCAGCCCGATATCGGCCCCCTGAGTTGTCACCCGCGCGATCAGCGCCTCCAGGTTTTCCGGCTGGCTGGGGTCGGGATGATGGTTGGGAAATGCGCCGTCCACCTCGCAGTACATCTCTTCCACTTCATGCCCGAGGGCGCGAAAGAGTTGCGGGGCAATTACGCCGGCCACGCCGTTGCCACAGTCGATGATTATCTTCAGCGCCGCGCCGCGTGCGGCTGTTGATATATCGCCGGCTACCCGGGCGACGTAATCGTTCTTGACGTCGGATGACGACAGCTTCCCCCGGCCGCGGGTGAAATCACCCGCAACGATGCGCCGGTAAATTGCCTGAAGGTCTTCCCCGTGCAGGGTCTTTCCGGCAATGATCAGCTTCATGCCGTTATATTCAGGGCCGTTATGGCTGCCGGTCACCATCACGCCGCTGTCGGCAGGCAACCAGTGGGTAGCAAAATACAACAGCGGCGTCGGGACGATGCCGATATCCACAACATCACGGCCGCTTGACCTCAGGCCGGCAATCAAGGCGCCCGACAATTCCGGACTGGAGTCCCTGCCGTCACGCCCCACGACAATCTCCTGTTCGCCCCTCGCGGCGGCCTCGGCGCCGATACCGAGGCCGATCAAGCGGGCAATATCGGCGGTTAATGTCCGGCCCACTATTCCCCGTATATCGTAGGCGCGGAAGATGGACGCGGGAATTGTAGTGTCAGTCACTTGATGGTCAATCCTGAACGTCTTTTACCCTGGTCCTGTGCTGCTGCTCCAAAGATTTTTCGCGGTAACGCGCGATGATGATTTCCACCAGTTGCCGGGCCAGTTTTTCCTTCGGCGCCGTTGCCAGCGATTCTGATCCGCCCGTCCAGAAAACTTCCAATGCATTTTCCTCACGGTCAAAGCCCAGGCCGTTTCCTACCCGGTTCGCCGCGATCATGTCCAGGTTTTTACTCTTCAGTTTCTTCTTTGCATTGTCATGGAGGTTTTCCGTCTCCGCGGCAAATCCGACGGTGAACGGCGGTCTGTCCAGCGCGGCGACTTCCGCCAGGATGTCCGGCGTCTTCTCCAGGCGCAGCAGCAGGTCGGCATCTTTCTTTTTCATCTTCTGCCCTGCCGCATTGCCGGTTCGGTAATCCGCCACCGCCGCGGACGAAACGAATATATCGGTGGCCGGCGCCGCGGCAAGGACTTCGTCATGCATTTGCCCCGCGGAAACCACCTCTACGACCTTCACCCGCGCCGGCGCCGCCAGGGAAACGGGACCGGACACCAAGGTGACCGCGGCGCCGGCCTCTTCGGCCGCGCGGGCCACGGCATAACCCATCCGGCCCGAGCTGCGGTTGCTGAGGTAACGCACCGGGTCGATAAATTCCCGGGTCGGCCCGGCGCTGACCAGCACGCTGACCCCGGCAAGCTGGTTTGTCCTGCCGGCTGAAATAATCGCCTGAGCGAGTTCCTCGGGTTCGAGCAGGCGACCCGGGCCCATCTCTCCACATGCCTGTGCTCCACTGGCGGGGCCGAGCAGGGTGACTCCCCTAGCCTGCAGCCGGGCAATGTTCTCCTGCGTAGCCGGGTTCTGCCACATCTGCCGGTTCATTGCCGGCGCAATCAGCAGCGGCGCGGCGGTCGCCAGGCACAGGGTCGATAACAGGTCGTCAGCCAGGCCGTTGCTCAGGCGCGCGATAAAGTTCGCCGTGGCCGGCGCGACGACGACCGCATCGGCCCAGCGGGCGAGTTCGATATGGCCCATGGCGGCTTCGGCTTCATGGTCCAGAAGATCGGTATGCACCGGGTTTCCCGACAGTGCCTGCAGGGTCAGCGGCGCAATGAATTCGGTTGCCGCCGGGGTCATGACCACCCTGACCTCGGCGCCGTGATCGCGCAAACGCCGGGTCAGTTCCGCGCTCTTGTATGCGGCGATGCCCCCGGTAATACCAAGCAGGATGCGTTTGTCACTCAATGATTGCATGGCGCAAGTTTAGCCGATATTCGATGCAAACGCATATTTTCCAGGGATTTCAGGTAATGATATTGATTATGGGTTTTAGTATTGTCACTGGGAGCACATTCCTGTATGCTTTACTTACATCTTACCCCTATCTACCGAACAAGGAGGTTCAACATGGCAATCCGCCACTGGCCGCAAACCGAGCAACCCCGTTTCAAACTGCTGAACAACGGCCCGCACAGCCTGTCCGATGCGGAACTGATCGCCCTCTTCCTCGGCTCCGGTTACAGCGGTCACAGCGCCGTGGACATGGCCAGGGACATGCTGGCCGGGGCCCAGGGGCTGCGCCCGCTGCTGGAACAGGACCGCAAGACCCTCATGAAAACCAAGGGGCTGGGTGAAGCCAAATGGGTGTTGCTGCAGGCCGCCCTGGAACTGGGCCGGCGCTTTCTTGAGGCAGAGGTGCGCGCCAGGCCGGCACTGAGCAATCCCGACAAGACCAAAACCTACGTCAAAGCCTGGTTGTGCCGCTATCCCCATGAAGTATTCGCCTGCCTGTTCCTGGACAACCGGCACCGCATCATCAACAGTGAAATCCTGTTCACCGGGACCATTGATGGCGCCAGCGTCTATCCGCGCGAAGTGGTGAAACGCTGTCTTGAGTTGAACGCTGCCGCCATTATCTTTGCCCACAACCACCCTTCGGGAATAGCCGAACCGAGCCAGGCCGACCGGCAGATCACGATCAAGCTGACCCAGGCCCTGGCCCTGCTGGACGTGCGCGTATTAGATCACCTGGTAGTCGGCGACAAACTGGTGACGTCGATGGCCGAACGAGGTCTGATGTGACCGTTAAAGCAAGGAGAGTGCAACAGCGGTCCTTGTCACACATTTCCTGACAGTGTATAATCCGCGTCCTTTTGTAGAACCAAGAGAACACTGCCATGTCACGGGTCTGCCAGGTAACCGGAAAGAAACCCATGTCGGGGAATAACGTTTCCCACGCCAACAATAAAAGCAAGCGGCGCTTCCTGCCCAACCTGCACGAGCGCAGGTTCTGGGTGGAGAGTGAAAACCGCTGGGTGAAACTTCGGGTCAGCAGCAAGGGGTTGCGCATCATCGACAAGCTGGGTATCGACCAGGTGCTGACCGATGTCCGGGCGCGTGGCATAAAAGTATAGGAAACGGGAGACAAACATGGCCAACAGCGCACGCGATAAAATTCGCCTGGTTTCATCCGCCGGCACAGGGCATTTCTACACCACCACAAAAAACAAGCGGAACACGCCGGACAAGATGGAGATCATGAAATTCGACCCCGTCATCCGCAAGCACGTGATCTACAAGGAAGGGAAGATCAAGTAGTTCCACACCCGAACCCGGCGCCATGCTGATCGTAATCTCACCTGCGAAAACACTGGATTTCGAGACCCCGCCCAAGGTACCGACGTTTACCATCCCTGATTTTCTGGACGACTCGGCGGAGTTAATCGATGAGCTTCGCTCATACGAGCCCTACCGGCTGGGTGATTTGATGGGCATCAGCCCGAAGCTGGCCGACCTGAACTCGAATCGCTATCACAACTGGTCACTGCCGTTTACCGCCGACAATGCCAAGCAGTCCGTCCTGGCGTTCAAGGGCGACGTATACGCCGGGCTGGACGCGGACAACCTGGACGTGGACGATTTGCAGTTTGCCCAGGCACACCTGCGGATACTCTCCGGCCTGTACGGCGTCCTGAAACCGCTTGACCTGATGCAGCCCTACCGGCTGGAAATGGGCACAAAACTGAAAAACCGCCGGGGCAAGGACCTGTATGACTTCTGGGACGACCGGATAAACAAGATCCTCAACGATGAGCTCGCCGGACAGGACAGCCCGGTACTGGTCAACCTGGCGTCGAACGAGTATTTCAAATCCGTGCAGCCGGAAAGTCTAAACGCTCGCATCGTTACCCCGACCTTCAAGGAAGCGCGCAACGGGGATTACAAATTCATCTCGTTTACAGCCAAAAAGGCGCGTGGCCTGATGAGCCGTTACATCATCCGCAACCGGCTGGCGGAACCGGACGACCTCAGGGGGTTTGACCTGGAGGGTTACCGCTACAACGACACCTTGTCAGACACCGACAGCCCGGTTTTTACCCGTAGCAGCAAAGCCTGACGAAAAAGGGGACAGACCTGAGGTCTGTCCCCTCGCATGTTGCCCAAGCGGACGGATTTAACTCCGTCCCGATTGTTTCAACTGCTGATATTGCCCCCTTACCAGTTATACAACGCCCTGAAGTAGTAGAACCCGCCGTTAAAGCCGTACGGCGAGGTCTCGGCGTATGTCATGCCGGACACCTCGCCCGGATAGCCGACGTTATTCCTCTGGTGGGTGGGCGTGGTATCGGTGAAGTTCTCGGCGCCGGCCACCAGGGTGATGTTGTCGTTGAGTGAATAGCCCAGTTCGGCATCCATCAACCAGCGCGACCCGGCGTTCAACAGGGCGGCTGAGTTGTCAGTGGTAAACTCCACGAAACCATCGTAGAAGCGTCCCCGCAGCAGCAGGCTCCAGGGACCCTGGGTGTGGTTCAGCGTAGTGGTGAAACGGAACTCTGGATGGTTCTTCTCCAACTGGGTCACCCTCTTGTCGCCAATTACATCCGGGTTCCACTGGTCCACTTCCGTTTCGGTCCAGTTGCCGGCAAAGCTGAGATTGGAGTTGCCCCCGGCCATCTCAAACGGCAGGGTGGCGACAATGTCGATACCCTGGGTGGTGGTGTCGAAATCATTGACGTAGAAACGTACACCCGTGAAGGCGAGCGCATCCGCCACACCCTGTGACAACAGGGTCTGCCGGTCCGCGTCCGTCAGATTTTTATTGCTGCTACGGGCGATGCGGTCTTCCACCTTTATATTGAAGTAGTCTATGGTCACGTCCATATCGCCCACGTTGAACACCATGCCAAGAGTAAAGTTGGTGGATTCCTCCGGCGTCAACGCCCTGCCCCCCACCAGGGCCGAGGCCGGGTGAGTGGGCGGCAGCGTGGCTTCATCTGCCAGCATGCCGGCTGTAAACGCGGTGGTCACGTTTTGTACGTTGGCCTGGCCCACTGTCGGCGCCCGGAAGCCGGTGCTCACCGCGCCGCGCAAGGCCAGGGCGTCCGTCACCTGGGCGCGGGCGCTGATCTTGAAATCCCAGGTCTCGCCGACGCCCTTGTGATCTTCATAGCGTCCCGCGGCGCCCAGTACGATGCGGTCCGTCAACTCGGCCTCGACGTCGATATAGCCGGCGTAGCTGTTACGCGACCAGGTGCCGGAAATACGGGGGCTGAACCCGGTAAAGCCGTTGGAGCCGATGCCGAAGCCCTGCTCTGCCAAACCGCCGGGGCGGTCGTCGATGAACCAGGAATTCTCGCCGCCCGGGGTCACCTTGAACTCCTCCTGGCGATGTTCCACACCAAAAGCCACGTTCACCGGCGAAGCGAACAGCGGCAGGTCCAGGAGTTTTGTCACATCGAGGTTAATGGAATAATCCGTCTCCGTGTAGGCTCCCGGCACATACTCGATGGGGATATTGGCTGCCGAGATATCCGGCTTGGCCAACAATTGCGGATTAATCGTATGGCGCATGAAGTACGACGCCTTGTGGCGCCCGTAAACACCACTCACATCCACGTGCCAGTCGCCGGGCAGCTCTCCACGCACCCCGAAGGCTGCGCTGTAGTCTTCCATGGTGCCGCCGAAACGGGGTACAAAACCGCCGGGAAAGCGCGTGATAAACGATTCACAGTCGGGACGGGCCTCGACTGCGGCGATGTCCCCGGGGTTGGCCGCATCATTCATGATTCGGATCACAGGGCAGGGCTCACCTACGCCCAGGCCGTTAATATCCGCGACCTTAACTGTGTCGTATCCGCTCACGGGGTCAATATCACCATTAAACACGCCGCTACGGGTGTGCGGGTTACGGAAGTAAAAGCCGCCCTCCACCTTGCGCTTTGCGTAATTGCCGTAACCGTAAACCTCGAAGCTGTCGCTCAGGTCGATGCCCATATTACCGAAGAACTTGTAGTCATACTTGAACTCCGGCGCGCCCCAGACCATCACGGTCGGGTGAAACACGTGGTCGTAGCCGGGGTCTTCAATATGCGGGTTGCCGGCGTTCACCAGGGCCTGGGCGTCCGGCCGTTGAAATGCCCGGCTGGTGGGGTCGGCTTCCTTGTATTCCATACTGAGGTTGAGAAAGCCGCTGCTGCTCATGGGCAAACCGATGTTGCCGGCGAAGTTGAAACCATCGCCGTCGCCTTCATAGTGCTGGCCCCAGCGCGCTTCGAACGCGCCGCCTTCGGCGTCGTCCTTCAGTTCAAAGTTGATCACCCCGGCGATGGCGTCGGAACCGTACTGGGCGGCGGCGCCGTCACGCAGCACTTCCACCCGCTTCAGCGCAATCGAGGGGATGACGGACACGTCCGGGCCTTGCGAGCCGTCCGCCACGCCGTTGCCCAGGAACGTGATGACCGAGGCCCGGTGGCGGCGTTTGCCGTTCACCAGCACCAGGGTGGAGTCCGGCGGCAGGCCGCGCAAGGTGGCCGGGCGCACCAGGGTGGCGGCATCGTTGATGGCCTGCTGGTCGACCTTGTAGGACGGGATCAGGTTGGACAGCGCCGCGTCCATATCGGTTGAACCCATGTTTGACAGGTCCTCACCGCCGAACACGTCCACCGGCACCAATGACTCGGTCTGCGAACGCCCTTCCTGGCGCCGGCTGCCGATGATGACGATCTCCTCGATCACTGTCGCTTCCGCTTGCTGGGCATGGGCAACAGGTTGCAGGGTGATGGGTGAAACAGCAAGGAATGTTATAATGAAATGGCTGAACATCCTGGATTTTTTCATGATGGTCTCCTCAACAACATCATACTGTATTATAAATTCTTCAAGTGATTTGACATCAGGAACAAACCCGCATTTTACCAGATTTCCCCATTGCTTTCAAGATGGAAATTATGAGTATTGTGAGGGTTGGATGGGTTTTTATTCATAATGCCGGAATTACCCGAGGTTGAGACCACCCGCCGGGGCATCTCTCCCCACATCCTCAACAAACCCGTTCTTGCCGTTGCAATCCGGCAACAGCAGTTGCGCTGGCCGGTCCCCGCGGGTCTGGAGCAGGAACTTGTCGGCAGCCGGGTCACGGCTGTGGGGCGGCGCGCGAAATACCTGCTGTTTTACCTGGAGCACGGTTGCGTCATCCTGCACCTGGGCATGTCCGGCAGCCTGCGCATCCTTGACCCGTCAACTCCGGCAGATAAACACGACCATGTCGATATTATTTTTGGCGATGGCGCCTGCCTGCGCCTGCGCGACCCGCGGCGTTTCGGCTCCATCCACTGGACCCGCCAGGATCCCCTGAAACACCATCTGTTGCGGCACCTGGGCCCTGAGCCGCTGGAGCGGGATTTCAGCGCCCCGTACCTGTATGACCTGTCCCGGAACAGAACACAAGCCATCAAGAGTTTCATCATGGACAGCCGTACCGTTGTCGGCGTAGGCAACATCTACGCCAGCGAGGCCTTGTTCAGGAGCGGCATCCATCCCCTGCGCAAGGCAGGCAATATCTCACTGGCGCGCTACGACGCGCTGGTCGGCGCCATCAGGGACGTGCTGAATGCGGCGCTGGCGAAGGGCGGCACCACGTTAAGGGATTTTGTCGGCGGGGATGGCGCGCCCGGTTACTTCAGGCTGGAACTGGATGTCTATGATCGCGCCGGGGAGCCTTGCAGGAACTGCCGCGGCAGCATCAGGCAGATTCGCCAGGGGCAGCGTTCAACCTATTATTGTGCGCAATGCCAGCGATGATAATGTGTCGCCCGTTGGGCGACGTATCAATTGACTGGATTCCGGGTCAAGCCCGGAATGACGAAAGGGGGCAGCCGGGAGAAGGGTGGGGACGGACTCAAGTCCGTCCCCGGCGCTCTAAAATTATTCGACAACGACGGCCTGGCCTTCACCCCTGGGGTCGCTGGCGCTGTAGACCCTGTCTTCCGTCTTGTCCCATAAAATCGCCTGCATGTTGCCGTAACGGCGGGAGATTTCCCTCAACTCATGGCCCATTCCGGCCAGGCGCTGCCGTTCAAATTTCGTCAGGCCGTGCAGTTCGAACTGGACCTGGTCCGGCTGGTACTGGTGGTGAAAGCGCCGCAGGCTGACCCAGGATTGGGGTAACCCGCCGTCGGCAAAATCCAGCGCCGCCAGCATCACCATGCTGATGATGCGGCTGCCGCCGGGCGTCCCGACAATCCCGACCCGGTCCGGTGTCTCCAGAAACGTGGGAGTCATGCTGGATAACGGGCGCTTGCCCGGCGCAATCGCGTTGGCTTCATCACCGATCAGGCCGTAGGCATTGGGGGTATTGCGCTTCGCGGAGAAGTCATCCATCTCATTATTGAACAGCACCCCGGTTCCTTCCGCCACAAAGCATGCGCCGAACAGGGTGTTGACGCTCAAGGTCCCTGCCGCGCGGTTCCCTTCCTTGTCCAGTACGGAAAAATGCGTGGTCTGGGTCCCGACCTGTAACAGGGTGGGGCCGTTGCCGAGAATGTCACTGGGGGTTGCATTAGCCGCATCTATCGTCAGCGCCAGGCCCTCCAGGTAAGATTCATCCAGGAGGCGATCGGTCGGAACATTCACAAAGTCGGGATCTCCCAGGAACACGGACCGGTCACGGAAGGCGCGCCGCATTGCTTCAATGATGTGATGCTTGCGTTGCACGTTGCTCATGTCGTTCAGGTCGAACTGTTCCAGGATGCTCAGGGCCTGGGCCATGACTATGCCGCCCGAGGAAGGCGGCGGCGCGGAAACGATACGCGTGTCCCGGTAGCTGAAGACAACCGGTTCGCGTTCCACGACCCGGTATGCGTCGAGGTCCTGAAGACTCCAGATCCCCCCGTGTTTGCGCGCTTCCCGCACCATTCGTTCCGCAATCGGACCCCTGTAAAAACCATCCAGGCCTTTCTCCGCGATGGCTTCAATGGTTTTCGCCAGCGCTTCCTGCCGGACCAGGTGACCGATGCGCGGCGGCTTGCCGTCCTGCAGGAAGATCCCTGCTGCAGCCGGGTATTGCCGTAATGTATCGGCGACATAGGCGGACAGGCGGTGGTAACGAGACGTTACCTTGAACCCCTGTTCGGCATAACGGATTGCCGGCGCCAGGGATTGGCGCAGCGGCAGGCGACCGTACTCCTCGGCAAGATGGACCAGGCCTGCAGGCATGCCCGGGATTCCTGCGGCCAGCGGGCCTTTCAATGAGGCGTCCCTGATCACGTTATCCTGCGCGTCGCGATACATTCGCTCATGCGCCAGGGCCGGCGCGGTTTCCCTGCCGTCTATCATCACCTGCTTACCGTCGGCGGCGCGGTGGACCAGCCAGAAGCCGCCGCCGCCGAAGCCGGAACTGAACGGCTCAACCACGCCCAGGGCTGCGCTGACCGCAACGGCCGCATCAAATGCGTTCCCGCCCTCCTGCAAAATCTCCACTCCCGCCGCGGTCGCCAGGGGGTGGGCGCTGGCAACGGCATGGGCAGGCGCGCCCTCCGCCCGGCACGGTCCTGCACTGATGAGCACACAGGCAAACAGCCATGATACGGCGGTGGTTGTTATTCTTTTTTCCTTCATGCGAGTACCCTTTTTCAGTTTGAAAACTTTTCGTGCAAAGCGCTGTTTACTGCATCATGGACAAACCGGGTTACGTCACCGCCCAGTGCGGCAATCTCCCGCACCAGGCTGGATGATATATAACTCAGGTGTTCGGCCGGTGTCAGGAACACGGTTTCCGCCTGGCTGTATAACTGCCGGTTCATACTCGCCATCTGGAACTCGTATTCGAAATCGGACACGGCGCGCAACCCGCGTACGATGACCCGCGCCCCGCGCTGCTTGGCATACGCCGTCATGAGGCCGGAAAAACTCGCGACCTCCACGTTGCCGACGTGGGCCAGGGCCTCCCCGGCCAGGGCAACTCGCTCTGCCGTTGAAAACGTCGTGGATTTGCCGGTGCTTGCCGCAACCGCGACGATTACGTTGTCAAACATGCGGGCGGCGCGTTCGACGATGTCCGTATGGCCGTTGGTGATCGGATCAAACGTTCCCGGATATATTGCCGTCAACTTCATTCATATTGCTCCTGTAATATTGATACAGCCTGTACTCAACCTGACCCGCCCGCGCCTGTTTCAGTTCTTTCAATCCCGGCGCCGGTGACGGAACACCTCGCTCAGTTTCCGTATAGACGTATGCCGAAGGCGCCAAGTGTCCCCTGTTTACCAGCAGGGCACAAGCTTTTTTCACGTAATCCTGGTGGAACGGGGGGTCCAGAAAGACGATATCGAAAGGGTCGCTCGGTTCCCCCAGCCAGGCGAGGGCCTCTGCCTGGAAGATCTCGGCGCTTGCGGCAGCCAGGGCCGCCTTGCTGGTCTGCAGTCGCCGCGCCAGTTGTTTGTTTTCCTCCACCATGACCGCGCAGCGGGCGCCGCGGGATAATGCTTCAAACCCCAGCGCGCCGGTCCCGGCAAACAGGTCAAGGCAGCGCGCACCGCCGATCGAACCGGCCAGCCAGTTGAACAGGGTTTCCCGGGCCCGGTCGGGAGTCGGACGCAAGCCGGGCTGGTCCGCTACCTCCAACTTGCGGCCGCGCCACTCCCCGCCAATGATCCTGATTTTTCCCGTGCTGCTCATGCCGGGACTGATGGGGTCAGGTCGCACATTGCACACGCGGGTGACTGATGGGGTCAGAAAGGGGACTATATCGCGTGTGCAATGTGCGACCTGACCTCATCAGTCCCCGGAGACCGGCCCGACCATGACGGTCACAAACCGTTCCGGTTGCACGCGGCGCCGGAAGGCCTCCTGGACTTGTTCAAGTTTCACCGCATTGACCTTTTCGACAAACGTATCCAGGTAATCCAGCGGCAACCCATAGAACGCAATCATGGCAATATAGCCGAGAACATTACTGTTGCTGTCCAGGCGCAGGGGGAAACCGCCGCTGATGTTCTTTTTTGCCGCTTCCAGTTCTTCCGGGGTCGGCCCCTGCTCGATAAACGAGCGGATGGTCTCGCGCATAACCTGCAAGGCCTGCTCTTCCTGCCCGCCCCGGGTCTGCAGGCTGGCCGTGAACGGACCCGCCTCGCGCCTTGGCGTAAAATAGCTGTAGGCGCCGTATGAAAGGCCGCGTTTTTCCCGGATTTCCTCATACAGGCGCGAGACAAAACCGCCGCCGCCGAGTATATGGTTGCCTACGTACAAAGGAAAATAATCAGGGTCGCCGCGTTTGAGGCCGGGCTGCCCGAGCAGTATATGCACCTGTGAAGATGGATGTTCGATACGTATCGTCTCCCCCTGTTCCAGTCGACCAACAGCCGGCAACGGTTCCGGCGTCTGCCCCTGCTCCAGCCCCTCCGTCAATTCTTCGGCCAGCGCCGCGGCCTGTTCCTTGTCCAGGTCACCGACGATAACCAGCCGGAGGTTGCGGGCGCTGTAGTAGTCGCGGTGGAAATTCACTATGTCCCCGCGGCCCAGTTTCGCAACACTTTCCAGCGTGCCGTCGCCGGGGTATGCATAAGGATGGTCCCGGTATATTGCAGCCTGGTATGCATCCCGGGCTATCTCGGCCGGTGACTGTTGTTTGCGCTCGATGGCGATCAGCAATCGTTGTTTCTGCCTTTCCACCGCCTTCATGGGAAATGCCGGCTCCGTAATGACCCTGCGCAGGTTCTGCAGCGCCGGCCCCAGCAATGCCGGGTCCGACAGTGACCGCAGGCTCACGGAGGCAAAATCGTAACCCGAGGCAGCGCTGTAGCGTGCCCCCAGCCGCTCGAACTCAAAGCTGATTCCGGTGGCGTCCAGCCCGCCGGCGCCCTCGTCCAGCAAACTGTTTACCAGTGTTGCCAGTCCGTTCCTGCCGGCAGGCTCCCGCGCCGCTCCCGCATCAAATATCAGGCGCACATCAACCATGGGCAATTCCCTGGACTCGACAAAATATACCCGGCTCTCAGAGCCAGTCTGCCAATTCAGGATGGTGGGTGACGCCCAAACGGTTTGCGTCAGGAACAGCAACAGCGCCGGCGCTATGACCCGGATTACGCGTCGTGCCGGACAGAGCGCAGGGTTCTTGAGCATATTCAGTATGTTCCCCTGCTTACCTGTCCGTATTGCCTGCTTCGCCGGTCTGCCGTTGCGCATCCTGTTCTCCCCCTTTGGACAACGGCTCGAGTACGGCAACCGTCAACCTGTCATCCCGGAAATATTTGTTGGCCACCTGCTTCACCTGTTCGGCGCCGATGGAATGGATTTGCGGAACGTACTCATCAACCAGGCGCCAGGGCAAACCCTCAGTCTCCAGGGCGCCCAGGGTCATGGCCTGGTAAAACATGGAATCGCGTTCATAGACATCGCTTGAAACTACCTGCGCTTTCACCCGCGCCAGTTCCTGCGCACTGATGTCTCCATATTTCAGGTCCTCCAGTTGCTCCCTCACGGCCAGTTCCACGTCATCGATGGTCTTTCCCCTTGCCGGCACTGCCTGGATAATGAATAAACCGTCCAGCCGGCCGGTCAGGTTATATGACGCGCTGACGCTGGCCGTCACTTCCTGTTCCCGCACCAGGCGGGTCTCCAGCCTCGCGCTGTAGCCGCCGTCCAGCACCCCGGCCAGGACTTCCAGCGCATAGGGTTCCCAGGGTTCGGCGGCTTCGGCTTGTGTGCTCAATGCCGGGGTTTTATATGCCATAAGCAGGTGCGGCAGTTCTGCGGGCCGTCTTACCGTGACCCGTTTCAGTCCCTGCTGCGGAACTTCGGAGACTTCAGCCGCCGCGGCCGGTTCGCCTGCCTTGATCGGACCGAAATGTTTCTGCGCGAGGCGGTGAACCACTTTATGGTCAACGTCTCCCACCACTACCAGGATGGCATTGTTCGGCGCATACCAGCGGTCATACCATACCCGCAGGTCCTCGACGCGCATCGCCTCAAGGTCCGCCATCCAGCCTACGATCGGGTGGCGATAGGTCGAGGTCTGGTACGCCGTGGCCAATGCGGTTTCATACAGGTATGAAACAGGGTTGTCCTCCGTGCGCAGCCGCCGCTCCTCCTTCACCACCTCAATTTCCTTTTTGAATTCCTGGTCCGATAACAGCAGGTTGCGCATCCGGTCGGCCTCAAGCCTGAAGCTGACTTCCAGCCGGGATTTTTCCAGCGTCTGAAAATACGCGGTGTAATCCTTGCCGGTAAACGCATTTTCACTGCCGCCGTTTTCCGCAATAATCCTGGAGAACTCCCCTCCGGGATGGTTTTCCGTCCCCTGAAACATCATGTGTTCCAGCGCGTGGGATATGCCGGTTATCCCGTCATGCTCATAGCTCGACCCGACCCGGTACCAGAGCTGTGACACCACCACCGGTGCCCGCCGGTCCTCCTTGACCAGCAGTTTCAGGCCGTTTTCAAGGTTATATTCATAGACTTCGGCCTGGACCGGAGACCAGGCGAACGGCAACAGGCAACAGGCTAAAAGACGTTTGCCTGCTGTATGGAAAAACCCTGTCCTCAATCCCGTCATGCTTCCTATGTTATCCGATACAGGTATACTGTTCCATCTATGATTACCCCTGAACACAGCGGGCCGGGAAGAAGTTTTTTTCGCCGGCTGGCTCGAGGGCTGGAGAAGACCCGCACCCACCTGCTTGGCGCTAACGCGGAATTGTTCAAGGCAAGATCGGATATTGATAAAACGCTGCTTGAGGAACTGGAAATGCAACTGATCAGCGCAGATGTCGGTGTGGAGACGACAGCCGGGATACTGGCAGACCTCGAGAGCGCATTCAAACGGGACGCAACCGGGCAGACTGACGTATTGTCCGCCCTGCGCGAAACCCTGGTCACCCTGCTCGGCGGTACCGGACAACCGCTGGACATTCCGGAAAAAAAACCATTCGTCATCCTGGTTGTGGGCGTCAATGGCGTCGGCAAAACAACCACCATAGCCAAATTGACCCAGCTCCTGCAACAGGACGGCCACTCGGTGCTGCTTGCCGCTGGCGACACCTTCAGGGCCGCCGCCATTGACCAGATTCAACATTGGGGGGACCGCGTCAACGCGCCGGTCATAGCCCAACAGCCGGGCGCGGACGCCGCCGCGGTGCTGTATAACGCCCTGCAGGCAGCCGAGGCCCGGGGAACGGACATCGTTATCGCAGATACCGCCGGCCGTTTGCATAACAAGGCCAACCTGATGGAAGAGCTGAAGAAAATTCACCGGATTATCCATAAGTTTGATGCATTGATACAGGTGGAAACCCTGCTGGTTGTAGATGCCGGTACCGGCATGAATGCCATCGTACAGGCGCGCCAGTTCATGCAGGCTGTGCCGGTAACGGGCGTGGTATTGACCAAGCTTGACGGGACGGCAAAAGGAGGCGTGATTTTTCCCCTGGCGCAACAATTATCATTGCCAATCCGCTATATCGGCGTCGGCGAAACACTGGACGATCTCCAGCCTTTCAATGCGGATGATTTTGTGCGCGCACTGCTGGAATCCCCGGCATGATCAGTTTTACCGACGTATACATGCGATACCACGGGGGCAAGGACATCCTGAAAAACATCAACCTGCAAATAGATCAAGGTGAAATGGTCTACCTGACCGGCCATTCCGGCGCCGGCAAAACGACCCTCCTGCGCCTTCTGGTTCTCGCCGAGCGGCATAGCCGCGGCCAGATAGTCGTCAACGGCCAAAACCTGGCGCGACTCCCGCGCCGCCGTATCCCGCTGTACCGGCGCAATATCGGCTTCATGTTCCAGGAACACCGGTTGTTGAATGAGCGCTCCGTCTTTGACAATGTTGCCCTGCCGCTGATCATTGCAGGCTACCGTTACCAGGACATAAAGAAACGTACTCATGCCGTCCTGGAAAAGGTCGGCCTGCTGGCAAAGGAAAAGCTTTATCCGACCGCGCTGTCCACGGGAGAACAACAGCGCGTAGGCATTGCCAGGGCCGTCGTTCACAGGCCCGCCCTGTTGCTGGGAGATGAGCCTACCGGAAACCTTGATCCGGCCCTGTCCTGGGAAACGATGAAACTGTTCGAGATGTTCAACCAGGTGGGAGTCACCGTGCTTATTGCAAGCCACGACCTTGGCACGATAAATAAAATGAACAAAAAAGTGATCGTCCTCCAGGGAGGCTGCCTGCTTCCCCAGACGGACTAGTTGGAAAGAGGACTATGCCGGCAGGAATGAAACAGCAGCGCAGCAGAAATAAACCGACTCCTGCGCGCCACGGCCGTTTCAGTCATTGGTTGCTGCAGCATGCCCGCGCCTTTTTTTCCAGCCTTGGACAGCTTTACAGGAAGCCGGCGGGCGGGCTGATAAGTATTTCCGTCATCGGAATCTCCCTGGCTCTTCCGGCAGGCTTTTATTCGCTGCTGGAAAACGCGCAACGGGTTACCTCACATCTGGACGTAGCCTCACACATATCCCTGTTCCTGCCTCCGGGCATTGAAGAAGAACGGGTTATTGCGCTGGCTGACAGACTGCGCGCCCGCTCAGACATTATCGAAGTTGATGTGATAAACCCTGAAGACGCCCTGGCCGAATATAAACAGAACTCAGGATTTGCCGAAGCCCTGGATGCCCTCGGCAGGAACCCGTTGCCGTTCGTGCTGGTCGTCAGTCCGCAATCCGTATCCGCCACGTCTCCCGGTAACAGTACATTGCTGTCGGAACTGAATTCGCTTCCGGAAGTGGAATTCGGCCAGTTCGACTGGCAGTGGGCGCAACGGTTACACCAGATTATCGAGGTATTTCAGCGCGGGGTGATGATTGCTGCAGCCCTGTTCGCCGGCGCCGTACTGCTCGTGATCGGCAACACTATCCGTATGTCCGTACACAACCGCCGGCAGGAAATTGAGGTCCACAAGTTGTTCGGCGCTACCGACGCGTTCATTGCCCGGCCGTTCCTGTATTCGGGCATGCTCCACGGCATTGCCGGCAGCATGCTTGCCTGGCTGATGCTTGAAGTCTCCATGACGTTGCTGCAAGGTCCGGTTGCCCGGCTGGCAGACCTGTACGGCAGCCGGTTTTTTCTGGCTACCCTCAGCGCCGGGGAGGTCCTGGGCCTGGTGCTCATCGGAGCAGGTCTGGGCCTGACAGGATCCTGGCTTTCCGTAAAACGCCATCTGCGCTCGATCGATCCGATATAGTCACGCCGGGGACAGACAAATTCTGTCCCCAATAAGACCTGTCCAAACCGCGCAAAAACAATGGGTTACACATCCATATCAATTGAACTTGAAAAAATATTAGCACTCTATTAAAAAGAGTGCTAATATGTGGGGAAATCAGGGAGCCTCTGATTAAATCAGAGTTTCCCCAGGCTTAATTACCGGAGATTTTGTGGTTTGTTTCTCTGTGGAGGTGTTTCATGAATAACATTACAGCATTGCAGCCGGCGCTGCCTGCCAGCTCCATAGAAGCATATATTCATGCGGTGAACGAGATTCCGATGCTCAGCGCCGAGGAAGAACAGTCTCTGGCGCGGCGCCTGCATGAGTTGCATGATCTTGAGGCCGCACGACAACTGGTGATGTCTCACCTGCGTTTTGTCGTCCGGGTCGCACGCGGCTACCGCGGCTACGGACTGCCCCAGGCGGACCTGATCCAGGAAGGAAATATCGGCCTGATGAAGGCCGTGAAACGCTTTGATCCCGAGATGGGCGTGCGGCTGGTTTCTTTTGCAGTACACTGGATCCGCGCTGAAATCCACGAGTTCATCCTGCGTAACTGGCGCATTGTCAAGGTCGCTACGACCAAGGCTCAGCGCAAGCTGTTCTTTAACCTGCGCTCCAGCAAAAAGCGGCTGGGCTGGATGAACCAGGACGAAGTAAACGCTGTCGCCAGGGATCTGGGTGTCAGCGCTGCCGACGTGATGGAAATGGAAAAACGCCTGAATGCCAACGACGCATCGTACGATGGCCCGGTCGCAGATGACCCGGAAAACGACAGCTTCATTCCGGCCGGTTACCTGGCAGACGGCCGCGCTTCCCCGGAAGAACAACTGGCCATGGAGCAGACGGACCAGGCTGACCGTAAAAACCTGGCATCGGCATTACTCACTCTCGATGATCGCAGCCGGGAAATCATCCGGCAGCGCTGGTTGAACGAAGACAAGGTGACGCTTCACGCCCTGGCGGAGGAATTCGGTGTCTCCGCGGAACGCATCCGGCAACTGGAAGCGAACGCAATGAAAAAACTGCGTCTCGCTTTCGCTGATTAAGCCGGGAACAGAATTCAATTCTGTCCCCTGGCCTACGCGGCCAGTCGCGCAATCGCAGGGATATAGTGGTCCACCAGCAGTACGGCAAACAGGCCCATCAAATACCATATGGAATAACTGAAGGTGCGCATCGCCGTAGCCTCTTCCGCCGTCCGCAGAAGCTTGACGGTAAAATAGATAAACCCGGCGCCCAGCGTCAGCGCGCCGAACAGGTAGGCTACCCCGCTCATGCCCGTCAGGAACGGCAACAAGGAAACAATGAACAGCAGCAGGGTGTATAACAGGATGTGCAGGCGGGTGAAATCAAGTCCATGGGTTACCGGCAACATGGGAATGTCTGCATCTTCGTAGTCCTTGCGCCGGGCTATTGCCAGCGCCCAGAAATGTGGCGGCGTCCAGGCAAAAATGATCAGGAACAACAGCAAAGCGTGGGGGTCCAGGCTGTTGCTCACGGCAGTCCAGCCGAGCACCGGCGGCGCGGCGCCGGCGGCCCCGCCGATCACGATGTTCTGCGGCGTGGCGCGTTTCAGGAACATGGAATAGATCACGCCATAACCAATCAGCGAGACGAACGTCAGGAACGCGGTCAGTGCGTTCACGTAAATACTCAGGATCGTCATGGATATGATACAGAGGACAGCGGCGAAAACCATTGCCTCCCGCGCAGAAAGGTTGCCTTTCGGCAAGGGCCGTTTCAGCGTGCGCGCCATAACCCCGTCAATTTCCTGATCGACAATGTGGTTTATTGCTGCTGCGGACGCCGCTGCAAGACCGATGCCCAGGGTTGCGCATACAAGCAGGGGAAGCGCCACCATGCCGGGCGCAGCCAGCAACATGCCCACCAGCGCGGTAAACACGATCAGGCAAACAATTTTCGGTTTGCATAGCGCGAGATAATCCCGCCACGCAGCAATTTTCACTGTCATTGCCGTTTCAGTCCCCACCGGTCCGCGCATGCCGGTATAAGCTCAATAATGATAACATCAGCAGCGCAGCAACGGAATTGTGCGCAACGGCAACAGGCAACGGCAATCGCAACAACACGTTGGCGACTCCCAGTGTGACCTGTAGTGACAACACAAACAGCAGAAAGGCTGCCGTCAGGCGCGCAGGCCTCCCGGCCCGGAACATGGCGCAAAGCGCCGCGGTGAAGACAACCAGGAACGTCAGCCCCGCGCCCAGGCGATGCGTCAGGTGAATCGCCGTACGCGCCGGCGCATCCAGTATTCCTCCCTCATAATCAATTCGCCCTCCATGCCAGACAGTAAACGCCTCACTGAAATCCGTCTCCGGCCAGTATAATCCGTCCCGGCAAGTGGGAAACTCCGGGCACGCCAGCGCGGCATAATTGGCGCTGGTCCAGCCGCCTGTGAACATCTGTAGGGCAAGAATGGCAAGCGCCGCCAGCGCCAGCCTTCCTGTGTGCGGGTGTGCCCGGGACCGTGCCGGACTCGGCAATTGCCTGAGAATAATCCAGTAGAGCATGCCCAGTATGAGCATGCCTCCCAGCAGGTGTGCGGCAACGATAATGGGCTTGAGCAATTCCGTCACGGTCCACATCCCCAGCAGCGCCTGCAGCGCAACCAGGCCCAGCAGGATACTGCAGGAGATTTTTTCATCGTGGCGCGAGCGCCAGGAGATTATCGTCATCAGGAGAACCAGGATGCCCAGTATACCGGCTGCGTAACGGTGGATCATTTCCTTAACCGCCTTATCCATGTCAAACGGCCGGGACCCGCTTGCCTGCTGCGCGGCGTTGACCCGGGTCTCTTCCGTAATGAACAGTTCCCCGTAACAGCCGGGCCAGTCGGGGCACCCCAGGCCCGCGTCGGACAGGCGTACGTACGCCCCCAGAATAACCACGCAGAATGCCAGCAGAAAAGAGACTATCGAAAGATTCAGAAAACCTTTTTTCATCCTGTTCGGGAATACTTCAGCAGGCGGCTCAAATCCTTGATGATGCCCTTCGGGTCAGCAGTCCGGGCATAACTCATCATCAGGTTGCCCAGCGGATCGATCAGGTAAAGCCGTTCCCCGGCAAACGGCCGGTCTCCGGCGGATAGCGCGAACAGGGACCTCAACGCGTCGCCATCCATATTTTCCGGGAACAACAGCAACTGGCCGGGATAGTCCCGCAATTGCTCTACAGTCACGGCGCTACGGTCTCTGTTCACAACCAGCACGGCGCGTTGGATCCGGCCAGCGTTTTTGCCCACAGCCAAGCGCAACTGGCGCATTCTGTACAGGTTCTGAAGACAGTCCTCCCCGCATTTTCCGTTCAACGGGTATACCAGGGTCCATTTGCCGTGCAGGGGGGTAGTCGTCCCTCGCTGGTCGACCAGGTCCCAGGCAGGTAGCAGGCGCGGCGGGGCAATCAGCGTACCGTGCCCGCCCGTGCTTCGTTGTTTCCCCAGGTCGGTGTAATTGAACGCGTACCAGGACAACAGCGGCGGCAGCGCAAACACCGCGAACAGTATAATCAGAATTGCCTGTTTCCGCGATTTCATGGATCAGCAGCGCCTCCCCGCCGCCGTTGTTTCGTGCACAGAACAACGTAAATAACCAGCACTGTTGCCGCCAGGGCAAACCATTGAAAAGCATAACCCAGGTGCCTTTCCCTGTTGAAGCCGGGCTCTGTGCCGTTCCAGACCAGCGCCCCCGCCGCGTCAGGATCCAGGCGCACCACATAAGGAAGCAGTGTCCAACCGGTCAGCGCGGCGATTTGAGCCAGTTCGATACGTTGAACCCGGACCAGGTTCTCGCCCATGCTTTCAGGTACGTCAGGCGCCAGCTTTATCCCTGCGACCGGGACCGGCTTGGCGACACCGGCCAGGGACAGGCGCCCCGCAACGAAGTTGATTTGAGGCGCTTCGCTCCTGGTTTCGGGAGCCGGCACCCAGCCGCGATCAACCAGCACGGAGGCGCCGTCCTGCAGGACGAAACGGGAGAAGACCTGGTAGCCCACCGCGCCTCGATATACCTGGTTATCCAGCAGGAACGACTTGTGCGTGTCGTAATGACCATCCAGTATGCACCGCCTCCAGTGCATCCGGTCGGCCTGGTCCCGATGCAGAACGGCCTGTTCCAGGTCGACAGGCGCTGCGCTGATGTGATTATGATAACCGGTCTGCAATGCCAGCTTCTCTTCTGCGCGGTCCAGTTGCCAGAACCCCAGCCTGGTGAACAGCAGGATTGCCGCAAGCGCCGCCAGGCTTGGCAAAAGCAGCGGATTGAAATGAAGGCGCATCAACCTGGCCGAAAATACCGCGACCGGGAACAGTCGAAACAGGCTATACTGGCGCCGACCAAGCATGAAAAAAGGAACATGAGCGGAGCGGCAATATTTAAAATAGCTGTCGTTGTACTACTGGCAATCATCCTGATCTCCCTGGCTTCAGGACTAATCTTCCTGATCCGGGACAAGGGCAAAAGTGACCGGACCGTAAAGTCACTGACGCTCAGGATCGTGTTGTCCATTGCCCTGTTTGTCCTGCTGTTCATCGGTTTCGCGGCCGGCCTGATCAAACCCCACGGCATCAATCCTTCTGCCCCGCCTGAAACGCTGCCATAGCTCCCTGCCCGGGATCACGACCCGGCAACATTGCCCTGCCGCGGGCAGGGATATCGCCTACAACCAGTAAACAAATATGAACAGGCCCAGCCAGACCACGTCGACAAAGTGCCAGTACCAGGCAACCGCCTCGAATGCAAAGTGGTTTTCCTTGGTGAAATGCCCGCTGATGGATCGCAGCAGGATGACGGTCAGCATGGTTGCGCCCATGGTCACGTGGAAACCATGGAAGCCGGTCAACAGGAAGAACGTGGACCCGTAGATACCGGAATTCAGGGTCAGTCCCAGGTCGTTGTAGGCGTGGACATACTCCCCTGCCTGTAGAATTACAAACAGGAACCCCAGGAACACGGTGGCAAACAACCACCAGCACAACCCGGCGCGCTGGTTCTTTTTCAGGGCCCAGTGGGCAAACGTCACGGTCGCGCCGCTGGACAGCAGGATGATGGTATTGATCGCGGGGATGTCGAACGCGGGGATGACTTCCTTGATCTCAGTGAATTTACTGGCCAGTCCATCCACCGTCATGTCCGGAGTTGCCAACAGCGGCCAGACATTTTCAAAGGCCGGCCAGAGGAATTCGTTGGTGGCGGCGCCGGCCCCTTCACCCCCCAGCCACGGCACGGAGTACACCCGGGCATAGAACAGGGCGCCGAAAAACGCGGCGAAGAACATCACTTCCGAAAAAATGAACCACGCCATGCCCCAACGGAAACTGATATCCACCTGATTGTTGTATACCCCGCTCAGGCTTTCATCAATCACGTCCCTGAACCAGACGTAAAACATGTAGAAAACGGCGACAAATCCCAGCAGCAACAGGTGCGAACCGAAACCCGGCATGTTGCCGGTGGCGAGGTACTGGTTAAACATGAATGCTGTGCCGCAAAAAGCAAGAAACAGGGCCAGGGAAAACAAGACCGGCCACTTGCTGGGTTCAGGGATAAAATAGGTATCTTGCGGATTTGACATGTGTGTTCCTCGAGATTTCAGCGTTATTCGTTATCAGGAGTTGGCCTTTTGCCCCGTTTGCGCGCCTGCCGGCGCGCTGTCCCCTACGTCAAAGAAGGTATACGACAGCGTCAGCGATGAAAACCGTTCCGGCAAATCTGTATCGACTATGAACCTGACCTGCATCTCCCTGCTTTCCCCCGGCGCCAGGACCTGCTCGTCAAAGCAGAAACAGTCCATCTTGCTGATGTACACGCCCGCTTGTGCCGGTGAGACGCTGGGTATCGCGCGCCCGGTCACCGTCCGTCCGGAGCGGTTTTCAACCATGAACACTGCCTCGGATAATTCCCCCGGGCGAACCTTTGTCTTGTGCCGTTCCGCCTTGAATGTCCAGGGAATATCCCTGGTATTGGTATCCAGCACCACCGTGACCAGGCGCCCGGCGTCAACCTCGCCCATTCCTGCATCAGCCTCGGCGACGCGGGCGGTACCGCGGCCGGTAAGATCGCAATAGACCCGGTAGAGCGGCACCAGGGCATAGCCGAACGCGAACATGCACACTGCCGTGAGAAGCAGTTTACGTACGGTCCTGTTGACGTTTTTATCGGACATTGCTCTACAGGTGGCTCACTATGAACCCGAAATATACCGCTGCCGCAACCAGGGCCAGGCAAATGGCCAGGCGTATATTTGCCTTGCTGCGGCGGGCAATAAACTCGCGGTCATCTCTTTCAGGTTCCCTGTCCACACGCATGCGCTATGAGTGAGCGGTCGCCTCGTCCACTTTGGGCGGGATGGTAAACGTATGGAACGGTGGTGGCGACGGCAACGTCCACTCCAGCCCGCGCGCCCCTTCCCATACCTGTTCGTCCGCTTTTTTGCCCTCGCGAATACATTTGATGATGACCCAGACGAACAGCAACTGACTGATCCCGAAGACAAAACCGCCGACGCTGGAAATCATGTTCCACTCGGTAAACTGCACGGCGTAATCCGGGATACGACGCGGCATTCCCGCCAGCCCCAGGAAGTGCTGCGGGAAGAACAGCACGTTGACCGAGATCACGGAAAGCCAGAAGTGAAGCTGACCCAGCTTCTCGTCATACATGTGGCCGGTCCACTTGGGCAGCCAGAAATAAGCTCCGCCCATCAGCGCAAACAGAGCGCCGGTGACCAGCACGTAATGAAAATGCGCAACGACAAAATAGGTGTCATGGTACTGGAAGTCCGCCGGGGTAATCCCCAGCATCAGCCCGGAGAACCCGCCGATGGAAAACAGGAACACAAAGGACAGCGCGAACAGCATCGGGGTCTCGAACGTCATGGCGCCGCGCCACATGGTGGCAATCCAGTTGAAGACCTTGACCCCGGTCGGCACCGCGATGGACATGGTCGCATACATGAAGAACAACTCGCCGGCCAGGGGCATGCCAACCGTGAACATGTGGTGCGCCCAGACAAAAAATGACAGGAAGGCGATGGCCGCGGTGGCGTAGACCATGGACTCATACCCAAACAGCGGCTTGCGGGAAAATGTCGGGATGATCTGCGATACGATGCCAAACGCCGGCAGGATCAGGATATACACCTCCGGATGGCCGAAGAACCAGAAGATATGCTGGAACATGACCGGGTCGCCGCCGCCGGCCGCAATGAAAAAGCTGGTGCCGAAATACTTGTCCGTCAGCAACATGGTCACCGCGCCGGCAAGCACCGGCATGGACGCAATCAGCAGGAACGCGGTAATAATCCAGGTCCACACGAACAGCGGCAACTGCATGAAGCCCATGCCCGGGGCGCGCATGTTGAATATGGTGGCGATTATGTTGATCGCTCCCATGATGGAAGAGACACCGAGAAAATGCACGGTGAAAATCAGGAACGGAAACCCGTCTCCAAGCTGGGTGATCAGGGGCGGATACATGGTCCAGCCGCCTGCCGGCGCGCCGCCTTCCATGAAAAAGGTCGCCAGCAGCATGGTAAAGGCAAACGGCAGGATCCAGAAACTCATATTGTTCATGCGCGGTAGCGCCATGTCCGGCGCGCCGATCATCATGGGCACCATCCAGTTGGCGAGCCCGACGCCAGCGGGCATGATCACGCCGAATATCATGACCAGCGCGTGCATGGTAGTCATGGCGTTGAAAAACTGCGGGTCGACATACTGCATTCCCGGCTGGAACAGTTCGGCGCGAACCACCATGGCCATGGCGCCACCGATAAAGAACATGATCAGGGCGAACACCAGGTACATGGTGCCGATATCCTTGTGGTTGGTGGAAAACAGCCAGCGGCCCAGACCTGTCGGTTTGTGGTCGTGATCGTCGTGATGGTGTTCGTGTGTTTCAGCGTAACTCATGCTGTTGCCCTCGTAATATCTGTTCTTGGTTTCGCAGCGCTTCAACGCCTCTCGGCAATCATGGACGGCTGGACCAGGTCACCCAGGTCATTGCCCCAGGAGTTGCGCTCGTAGGTGATCACTGAAGCGACGTCCACATCATTCAGCTGCATGCCGAACGGCGCCATGGCCGTGCCGGCCACGCCGTTCATGACGGTATCGATATGCCCGTCCAGCGGGCCCGTGGTAACCGGACTACCGACCAGGGGCTTGAAGGCGCCGGGTATGCCCATGCCGTTGACCTGGTGACAGGCCACGCAAAACGTGCTGTAAACCTGCTCGCCGCGCTCCATCAACTCGTCCATGGCCCACTCGCGATCGGCGCCGGCTTCAGCGTCCATTACCGCCACCATCATGTCTCCGGCCCAGTCGTAGTATTCATCCTCGCTGACGGCTTTCAGGACAATCGGCATGAACGCATGGTCGCGCCCGCACAGTTCCGCGCACTGGCCGCGGTACGTGCCCTCTTCTTCAATGATGGCCCAGGATTCATTGATGAACCCGGGTATGGAATCCCGTTTCCAACCCAGGGCCGGCACCCACCACGCATGGATGACGTCCGAGGCGGTGGTCATGAAGCGAATTTTCGTATTGACCGGCACCACCACCGGGTTATCCACTTCGAGCAGGTAATTTTCTATCTCGCCGGGGTCAATTCCGGACTTGAGTTGCCTGGCCTCGTTGCTCTCGGGCGCAAGTGAACTGAAAAAGCCGAAATCCTCTTCGATGTACTGGTAATGCCAGCGCCATTGGTGGCCCGTAACCTTGATGGTCAGGTCGGAATCGCCGGTGGATTCGATAAGTATCAGGGACTTGGTGGCGGGAATGGCCATCAGGACAAGAATCAGCATCGGGATGGCGGTCCAGATGATCTCCACCGTGGTATTGTGGTGAAACTGGGCCGCTTTTACGCCCCGGGACTTCCGGTGGCGAAAAATTGACCAGAACATGACGCCGAAAACCACTGCCGCAATCACGCAGCAGATATAGAATATCAACATGTGCAGGTCGTAAATATTGCGGCTCAGCGGGGTCACGCCTTCCGGCATGTTCAGCCCGTACTCAGCCCAGGCCGGCTGTGCAGCCAGCACGAACAGGGATATCACCGCTCCCCGGATTTTTTTCATGTATCCAGCAGACATACAGTCTTCCTCGGCGTCATTGTTGTTTTCTTCTGTTTCTCCACACCATCAGGCATATTGATGTATTGCAGATCGTAAAATTTTTGCCAGCCCCTTGCGTTCTTCTTCATTGAGAAACCGGCCGACTTCTATTTCCCTGCCGTGGGAACACAACAGCAGCTTACTCGGATACCAGGCCACCCAGGGCCGCCGCAACACGACCTTGGTCCAGTATCTTTGAAAGTCATGGCGTTGTTCCGGCCTGCTTCGGCCCGTTTCCACAGAAATGGAATCATCGGTAATGGTTATAACCTCCCGCGCGCCACCGCGCCAGGCGGTTATGTAGAGCGCCGCGCCCAGGGCCAGCACCTCCAGTCCTGAAAACGGCAATACCAGGGTGAATCCCTGCAACCAGAAGTAACCGCCGATTGCCAGGGTAACACCCGCGATACCACTGAAAACCAGCATCAGCTCTCTCCCCGACATCGACTGGTTGGGCGCAATCACAAAAGTGCGCCTCTGATCCTGCGAGACTTTCAGTTCGTGAATCATCCACACTCAGCACTCAATGTCAAGTGACCAACACTATCACAGGAAGTATTTCCCGGCAAACCTTCCGGCCTGTTCAAGGGTCAGCCAGGTTTATCGTTGCGCCGATGGCTGCCGCGTCAAGTTCATCCAGATAAGGAATACATCCCGACATCGGGGCCGGTATATGCGCGCGCAGGTAATCCAGCGTCGCCTGTTGTTCCGTATAATCGGGGCAGATGCAGTTCGCCAGCCAGCCAGCGAAGGGCAGTCCGGACGCCTGTATCGCTTCGGCGCTCAGCAACGCGTGGTTGATACAGCCCAGCCGCAGACCGACCACCAGCACCACGGACAGGTTCAGCCGCCTGACCAGGTCCTCAGTCTGTAACTTATCGGACAACGGCACCCGCCAGCCGCCTATGCCTTCGACGATGACCAGGTCGCCGCTCCTGTCCAGCTCGTCAAAAGCCGCGGAGACCCTGTCCATATCGATTCCGACGCGCTGCTTGTCCGCTGCTATATGGGGCGCGATGGGCTCGGCGAATGTGTATGGATTGACCTGCTCATACGCCGGCGACCCGCTTGATTGCGCCTGGATCAGGGACGCATCCGGGTTTCTCAATTTACCGTCATGCCACTCGCTGCCGCTGGCCACCGGCTTCATGCCTTTGACCGCCAGCCCCTGGGCCTGAAAACGCGCCATTATCCCCAGCGTTGCCCAGGTTTTACCC
Organism: Gammaproteobacteria bacterium; assembly: GCA_022826885.1. Lineage (GTDB taxonomy): Bacteria > Pseudomonadota > Gammaproteobacteria > Eutrophobiales > Eutrophobiaceae > JAAXHV01. Next base: position 31,090 of record JAJDUB010000034.1, on the reverse strand, counting down.
ACTTCGGTATCGGTGCCGGTGATAAACAGGTGATTCATGCTGCTCCGGGGGACAAATCCAACATCCTGCCGCCGGCATCAGTACGGGAGCGAAAGGAAATGGGAAAAACACCCTGCTCCAGATCCTCCCGGCGCCCCTGTTTCTTCTCCGGCACCCAGGCATGGCCATATATCGCCTCAAATGTTGCAGGCAGGCCGTCATCCTGTCTGCGCTTCTCGTACTCAGCCAGCATGGCCCGTAGCGCACGCTTGCCGGTCAGGGATTTACGCCTGCCTGCATTAACGTTGGTTGCGCCTAGGAACTTCAGTTCCTTCATCAGCGCCAGGCCGTCGTTATAGACCAGGGTAAACATCTCCGTCTCCATGACCGGGTCGACAAAACCGGCTCGCACCAGGGCATCGCCCACGTCGTGCATGTCCGCGAATGCGTTGACGTGCACATGGCCGTCCACTCTTGCCCAACTGTCCCGCAATTCCGCCAGGGAATCCGGGCCGAACGTGGAAAACAGCAGCAGCCCGCCGGCCCGGAGAGACCTGTAAATTTCTTCCAGCGCCTCGGCCGGCCGGGAGAGCCACTGAAACATAAGATTGGAAAAGGCGAAGCCCGCGCACTCATCGGCAACAGGCAGGTTTTCCGCATCGGCACAAAGCAGCATGTGCCTGCCGTCATCGCCGGTTGCCCGGCTTGACCGTTTCAGCATATTGAACGCCAGGTCCAGCTGTATGACCTGCGCAAGAGCATAGCGTTGCGCCAGTCTTGCCGACAGGCGTCCGGTGCCCGCGCCCAAGTCAAGTATGCGCCCGGGGTTCAGCCTTATCACGTCCAGCCGATCCAGCAGGCGCTCGCCTATGGTTTGCTGTAATACGGCCACCTGGTCGTATCTTCCCGCGGCGCGGTTAAAATTACGCCGTATTCCAGCCTTGTCCCTTCGATACGGATCGCCGCTCATGGCTGTTGCCGCTTCTCGACCTGCGCCAGGGCGTCCAGCAGGCAATCAACCTGTTCTTCACTGTGACCCGCGCTCAACGTTATCCTCAGCCGTTCTGTATTTTTTGCAACCGTGGGCGGCCGGATCGCATTCACCCAGAACCCCCGTTCGCGCAACCGGTCGCTGGTCCGTACCGCCGCCTCGCCACTGCCCGCGAGCAATCCCTGAATATGTGTTTCCGACGGTATCAACGGCAGTCCAAGTTCCCGTGCGCCCCGGATAAACCGGGCCACCAGGGCGCGCAGTTTTTCCCGGCGCCAGGATTCCCGCGTGATTATGACCAGTGATTCGCTGATCGCGGCTGCCAGGGCAGGGGGCATGGCGGTCGTGTAAATGTAGGGCCGGCCTGTTTGAATCAAGGTCTCGATAACGTCATCGGGGCCGGCCACGAAGGCCCCCGACACCCCGCAGGCCTTGCCGAATGTGCCCATCAGCACGGGAACCTGCGTCTGGTCCAGGGAATAATGTTCCGGCGTGCCGCCGCCGTCTTTGCCCAGGACGCAGAATCCATGCGCGTCGTCCACGGCAAGCAGCGCCCTGCGGCGCGCACAGATTGCGGTAATTTCCGGCAACGGCGCGATGCTGCCGTCCATGCTGAATACCCCGTCGGTGGCAACCAGGGAGCGGCCATTGCCGCACAGGCTGTCCAGTTCCGCCACGTCAAGATGCCGATAGCGGCGCAGGCCTGCACGGGCCAGTAACGCGCCGTCGATCAGTGACGCATGGTTTTCCCGGTCCATCACAACCACATCTTCACGGCGCGCGGCAAAGGTGGTTACAACCGCAAGATTGGCCAGGTACCCGCTGGAAAAAAGCACCGCGCGGGAACGGCCCAGTTGCTGCGCAAGCGCCTGTTCCAGGTGTTCGTGAGCCCGGCTGTACCCGCAGATCAGTTGGGAAGCGCCGCTGCCGGCCCCGTAAACGGCCGCGGCAGACTGCAGCGCCTGAACCACCCTGCCGTCATTGGCCATACCGAGGTAGTCATTGCCGGAAAAGTTGATATAGTTCCGCCCGTCTGCCCGGAGAACCGCCCCCTGCGCAGAAGTGACGGTGTGCCTTGTCCGGAACCGGCCCGCGGCCCTGATGCTGTCCAGACCTTTTGCTAACGAAAACGGATCGGCCGACAGGGCGCGGGACATCAATGATTTTGATCTGCCAGCGCCATCCCTGAGGCTTCATCCGTATCGGCGACCAGGCCGAGCCGTGCAAACAGGGCCTTATCTTTGGAAAACTGCGGGTTTTCGGTCGTCAGGAGTTTCTCTCCGTAAAAGATGGAATTGGCGCCGGCATAAAAACACAATGCCTGGGTCGAATCGCTCATCCCGGTTCTGCCCGCGGACAGCCGCACATACGCCCGGGGCATCAAAATACGAGCGCAGGCGATAGTCCTGACAAGTTCTATGGGGTCCGCGTCCTCCTCTCCGGCCAACGGCGTGCCGGCCACCTTGACCAGGGTATTGATGGGTACGCTCTCCGGTTGCCGGGGCAGGCATGCCAGCGTTTGCAGCAGCGCTGCCCGATCATCGACCGACTCTCCCATTCCGATAATTCCGCCGCAGCATACATTGATCCCGGCGTCGCGTACCCGCTGCAGCGTATCAAGCCGTTCCTGGTAGGTCCTGGTGCTGATGATGCTGGAGTAGAAACTCTCCGATGTATCGAGGTTGTGGTTGTAGTAATCAAGACCTGCGTTTTTAAGGCGTTCCGCCTGGCCGGGTTTCAGCATCCCCAGGGTAACACAGGTTTCCAGCCCGAGCTCCCTGACCCCGGAAATCATCTCGGCAACCCTGTCAATATCCTTCTCTTTCGGCCCGCGCCAGGCCGCGCCCATACAAAACCGGCTTGCGCCCGATGCCTTGGCGCGGCGCGCCTCGGCCAGGACCTGCTCACAGGACATCAGCGCTTCGCTGTCGACCCCGGTCTTATAACGAACGCTCTGCGGACAATATGCACAGTCTTCCGGACAGCCGCCGCTCTTGATATTGACCAGGGTGCTTAGCTGTATGCGGTTGGGGTCGAAACAGCCGCGGTGAACCGAGTGCGCTCGAGACAACAAATCATTCAAGGGTTGCCGGTAAAGTGTTAATATCTCATCCAGGCTCCAGTCGTGTCTTGGAGCCGTAAACGGAGCGAGCTCCCGTGCTGTTTCATAAGTCGACATGGATGAATATGTTATCGCCTGAGCCAGTCTTGTCAACACCGGCGTCCCGTTGGGATTGACTACTGTTTTATACCAGTACTCTTTCCAGGGAAGCCCTGACTAAACCAGATGTTCTTTAACCGGCATGTTCATCAGAATCCTGTGCATCCTTTGCGGCGCGCCCGCTGAGCTGTCCGGGGAACGGCTCTGCCGTGCCTGCCGCGCAGAATTGCCGCTGCAGCCGGCGGGCGTTTGTCCCTGTTGCGGAGGGCCCGAGGCTGTCGCCACCAACTGCGCACGCTGTTTTCCGCGCGCGCCGTCTTTCGATTCCTGCTTCTCCGGCTGCATGTACCGTTACCCCGTGGACCAGATGATAAAAAGGTTGAAATACCTGGCACGGCTGGATTTGGCGCATGCCCTGTCCCGACCGCTGCTGGAAGCCCTCGAGCGCGACATGGAGGTTGTTCCCGACTGCCTGGTGCCGACACCGATGCATGGCAAGCGCCTGCGCAGCCGCGGCTACAACCAGGCGCGGGAGGTTGCGAGCGTCCTGTCTCAACGGCTGTCTCTGCCTGTTGACGATCAACTGCTTCGCAGAAACAAACTTACGGCATACCAATATGAACTGCGCCCGGAACAGCGCAAAAACAATGTCAGGGATGCTTTTTCATTAATAAAAACAATGAGATACAAAAACATCGCCGTTGTGGACGACATCCTGACGACCGGGGCGACCGCGGATGAACTTGCGCGCCTGCTGAAACATCACGGCGCACAACATGTGCAGGTCTGGTGCCTGGCCCGCGCTACGCCCCCGAGTCAGTAAGGCATCAACCCGCATTTCCCACCAAGTCGCTTATTGCCATCGGATAGATGTTTGCAATCAATGAGTTATGGTATTCTCTCTGCCGTGGTGCCATTCCTGACTACGCTTGATGCGCCCTCGCTTGTCTTTTTTGCGTGAGCGGGCACATACTCCCTCAACCAGAAGAATAACTATGCTTTCGGTCGTGAGCGCCCGCTCACGCAAAAAATCCGGCGCGATCTTCGCATCACTTGGTGAGAAATGCGGGTTAACCCTCAGGTATCGAGATTTTGTACCGTCAGGGCATGGGCCTCGATGAATTCCCGGCGCGGCTCAACCTGATCGCCCATAAGGGTCGTGAACACTTCGTCTGCCGCTACGGCATCCTCGATGTTCACCTGGTACAGGTTGCGCGTGGCGGCATTCATGGTCGTTTCCCACAACTGCTCGGGGTTCATCTCGCCCAGGCCCTTGTAGCGCTGGACATGCAGGCCCTGACTCGCTTCGGCCAGAAGCCAGTCAATGGCCTCTATGACCGACCCGCCGGAATGCTGCTTTTCCCTGGACCGGATCGTGATGCCGGCATCGCCGAACTGTTCTTCCGGCGCCAGAAGACGCCGATATTCCGATGATGCGAAGAATCCCGGGTTAAAAATATTGGCGCTGGTGACACCGTGGACGTCTATGTCTATGCGCCCGCCAAATCCTCTTTTCCCCGGCCCGGCAAACACCTCGGAGCGGTATCGCGTGCTGGCCGAATCCCCGGCAGCCAGGCGCTCTCGCAGATCGTTGAACCAGGTTTCCATGCGCTCCCTGTCGGAACAGTCCCCGGCACTGAGCCGGGGCATACTGCAAATTGCGTTGACCACGTCCGGGTGGTAGTGTCTGGCCAGTCGCTCCCTTTCCTGTTCCATTTTCAGGTACAGGGCACACAGTTTGTTCTTCTCTGCTTCATCGACCTGCTCACCATCCGCGGTCTCCAGTTCGGCGTCCACCATGGCCAGTTCCAACAGGTATGCCTCTTTCTCGATATCATCTTTCAGATAACGCTCCTTTTTCCCCTTTTTTATCTTGAACAGCGGCGGCTGTGCAATAAAGACATGGCCGCGCTCCAGCAACTCCGGCATCTGACGATAAAAAAACGTCAGCAACAAGGTGCGGATATGAGAGCCGTCCACGTCCGCATCGGTCATGATGATCACCCTGTGGTAGCGCAGTTTGCTGACGTCAAATTCATCCTTGCCGATTCCACAGCCCAGGGCCGTGATCAAGGTGCCCACTTCCGAGGACGAAAGCATCTTGTCAAAACGCGCTTTCTCCACGTTCAGTATCTTCCCCTTCAACGGTAAAATCGCCTGATAGCGGCGGTCCCTTCCCTGTTTTGCCGAACCACCCGCCGAATCGCCCTCCACCAGGAACAACTCGGAGGCTGATGGGTCTTTTTCCTGGCAATCTGCCAGCTTGCCCGGCAGCCCTGCGATATCCAGGGCCGTTTTTCTGCGGGTCAACTCCCGCGCTTTTCTGGCCGCCTCGCGTGCCCTGGCGGCATCAACTATCTTGTCGCAGATGGTCTTCGCTTCAACAGGGCGCTCTAGCAGAAATTCCTGCAGCTTTTCCAGGACCGATGATTCCACCGCCGGCCGAACCTCGCTCGAAACCAGTTTATCCTTGGTTTGAGACGAAAATTTGGGGTCGGCAATCTTTATGGAAAGCACCGCCGTCAACCCCTCCCTGACGTCGTCCCCCGCTACCTGGGTCTTCGCCTTGGCAGACACGCCGGTTTGGTCCATGTACGTATTCAGGCTGCGGGTCAGTGCGCCGCGAAATCCGGCAAGGTGCGTCCCTCCGTCCCGCTGTGGAATATTGTTGGTGAAACAGAAAATGTTTTCCTGGTAGGAATCATTCCACTGCATAGCCAACTGGATGATGATCCCGTCGCGCGCTGCGTCGATATTTATAACCGTCTCATGCAGCGGGGTCTTATTCCTGTTCAAATGCCTGACGAATTCAGCAATACCTCCCTTGTATTCAAACAGGTCACGTTTGCCGTTGCGCTCGTCCCGAAGCTCTATCCTTACGCCGGAATTGAGGAACGACAGTTCGCGCAGGCGCTTTGCCAGGATGTCATAATGAAACTCAACGTTAGTAAAAACCTGTCTGCTGGGAAGAAACCGGATTTCCGTCCCGGTCTGTTCCGAAGGTTCAGCCCTTTCCAGGGGCGCCACCGGCTTACCGTCAGCGTATTCCTGCTTGAACATATATCCGTCGCGGCATATCGTCATTTCCAGCGACTGGGACAGCGCATTTACCACAGACACACCAACCCCATGCAGGCCGCCTGATACCTTGTAGGAGTTATCGTCAAACTTGCCGCCGGAATGCAGGGTGGTCATTATCACTTCGGCCGCGGATATCCCTTCCTCCGCATGCGCCCCAACCGGAATCCCGCGGCCGTTATCGACGACCGAGACGGATTCATCGGTGTGAATAATGACCTTTATCTCGGAACAATAGCCGGCCAGGGCTTCATCAATGCTGTTATCAACCACTTCAAAAACCATGTGATGCAGGCCGGTTCCGTCATCCGTGTCTCCGATATACATACCGGGGCGTTTCTTGACTGCATCGAGCCCTTTTAATACCTTGATTTTTGAAGAATCGTAGCTGTTGTTTTCCACCACCGCTGTCCTTTCGGAAAAGTCTTATTTTACCATGCCGCAATTGTTCGCTGCAACATGAACCGGCGCGTTGTGAGAGCTTCGGGCTTGTCAGGAGGCGAATTGGCCCTGTTCCACGTGAAACATCTTTATCGGCAAATTATTTACCTGCGGCAGGTTTCCTGTTGTCGTTATAAACACCTGTCCTCCCTGCCCGGCCAACGCCTGAATGATTCGCTGTTGTCCCGTATGGTCCAGTTCCGCCGGCAGATCATCTACCAGGATAATAGGAGAGCGCTGTGTCCTGTTTCTGAATACGCTGTCCAGCGCCAGTGATAACGCTGTAATACACAGCTTGATCTGTCCGCGGGAATAAAAGTGTCCGACTTCTCTCCCGTCCTGACAAATCGTAATATCACTCCGGTGCAGTCCGTGGCGCGTCACTCCTCTTTCCATATCCCCCCGGCGCTGCTCCGCCAGATAGCGGTCCAGGTCAACACCCGCCTGCCAGCCACGGTCGTACTCGAGCGTGGTCTGCGGTATCCGGAGTTGACGTATCGCCGTTTCCATTGCATCGGACAGCTCTCTGATGAATGCAGTCCGTTGAATTGTCAACTCTTTCGCGGCCCGCCACATGGCTTGTTCCCACGGGGCAAGCTGGCCGGCCTTGTTCTTCCTCAGTAAGCTGTTTCGGTTTTTCAGGGCCTTATGGTAATCCCTCCAGGTCTCGATATAGTCCGGTTTCACGTGAAACATTGCCCAATCCAACCAGCGTCTACGGAAAATTGGGCTTCCGGAAACCAGCCTGTGGCTTTCCGGGGTGACAGTGATGACAGGAATTAACGCTGCCTGTTCCGAAACCTTGCGCACCGTTCGTTGGTTATAACGGATGTTCAACGCTGTCCTGCTCCGCTCAACGCCCGTTACCACCAGCGTCCGGTCCGGCAATCGCAATCCCGCACTGATTTGTATTTCTTTTTGTTGGTAACGGATGACGCGGTTGATGCCCGTTGTGCGGAAAGACCGGCAACGACCCAGAATATGTATCGCTTCCAACAGCGCTGTCTTGCCGCTGCCGTTGGGTCCGCAAATCACGTTCAGAACCGGGCCCGGCTCAATTCTCTGATCGGATAGATTACGAACGTTTCTGACTTGCAGCCATTCTATGTACATCGGCCGCCTGTTGGACAATATAGCCTGGCGCCTACAGCAACAGCGGCATGACGATGTACTTACACTCTCCTCCTTCCTCGGGCAGCACCAGACAACCGCTCTTCGGGGAAGAAACCGAAAGCCTTACCTTGTCTGTTTGAACGATGCTGACCGCATCGAGCAGGTAACTCACGTTAAATCCAACTTCTATATCTTCTCCCGAATATTCCACGTCAATCTCATCTTCCGCCTGCTCCTGCTCCGGGTTGTGCACCAGAGACCTCAGTTTATCCTGTTCCAATGAGATTTTTACTCCCCGGTACTTGTCGCTGGAAAGAATGGAGGCCCTGCTGAGGCTCTTTTTCAGCGTCTCCCTTTGCGCCAGTACAGGATTCGCCGAAATTTCCGGTATTACCCTGTTGTAGTCAGGGTATTTCCCATCTATCAGTTTACTGGTAAAGACCAGGTCGTCCAGGACAACACGAATGTGGTTCCTGCTCATGACCACTTCCATTTCTGCTTCCGTTTCCCCCACCAGTCGCACCAGTTCCTGTACGCCTTTTCTCGGTATGATCAGTTGCTTTTTTTCTTCCGCGGGAATTGTGATGTCTACATCGCACAGGGCCAGCCTGTGTCCGTCTGTTGCCACCGCACGCAACCTGTCATTCTGCGCCTCAAGTAATACGCCGTTCAGGTAATATCGCACATCCTGCCTGGCCATGGCGAATGCCGTCCTGTCCAGTAACGATTTGAACTGTTTTTGCGGAAGCGTGAACCTGGTATCAGCTTCCCCCGGGTCAACGAGGGGAAACTCCTGCGCAGGTAACGATAACAGCGAAAACCGGCTTCTTCCCGATGAAACATTCACGCGCTCGTCCTCAACCGATAACGTGATTTCAGCTCCTTCCGGCAATGTCCGGCAGATGTCCAGTATTTTTCTCGCCGGAATGGTAATGTCGCTGGTTTGCCCGAACTCACCTGAAATGGCCTCTGACAGTTCGACTTCCATGTCCGTCGTCGTCAAACGCAACTGTTGGGGAGATACGTTCAACAAAACATTGGCGAGGATCGCCAAAGTTGGGCGGGTTTCCACGACACCGTTGAGATTGTTCAACGCAGGCAGGAAAATATCTCTATTAATTGTAAGCTTCATATATTTTTAGAGTAGTTTTTATTGCACGGACGCAAAACGGGAAAAAACTATTTTCTCCTTAAAAATCAAAAAGATACGCTCCATACCGAAAAGAATTTTATTGCCGACTCCCGTTTAATTCCCTGTGGATAATCAGTGCTCCGTCAAAGGATGACGTATTTTATACAAATTGTTCACAGCTTGTTTTACCGGTTTTTAACATTGTATCGCATGGCCCGGAATGACGCTAAATTATAGCATAAATCGCAAACATCTGTTCGCCGCCCGGGTAAACCTGCAGGTTCGGCGGGGCCCTGCGCAAAAAATTTCACTGATTTTGTGAGTTTTCTCACATTTTTGCTGATTTTTTTCTTGCCGGTAGCCGGGCGGCCGATAGACTGTTAAGTGTGGTCGAGGATCACGGACAAAATAACTTTTAACTGAAAAACAGAAGGAGACCATTATGAAAAAATTAAGGAATCTTGCCGCCGCCATGTTGCTCTGCCTGCCTGTCACGCTGTTTGCCGGCGGGACGGTTGACATCAATACGGCAGACAAGGAAACATTGATGAGCCTGCGCGGCGTCGGCGAATCGTTCGCTGAAAGGATCATCGAATACCGGGAACAGAACGGCGGTTTCAAGGCTGTGCAGGAGCTGACCAATATCAGGGGAATAGGACGGACGCTGGTGGAAAAAAACAGGGAGATGCTGACGGTCGGCGACAGTCCCGAGTAAAAGAACGCACAGACGGGGGCGGGTTCAAGGCATCCTCCCATATCCAGTAAGCGGCGGCCCGTCCCCCTGTGCAACTTTCGGGCTTGTTCATTACGGCCCCTCTGCTGTATTCTTCCACGATTGATGCATACAGACTCATTCGAGATGGATATAGCGTACCAGCCCAGGAAAATAGAGACCGAAGTCCAGGCGACGTGGGAAAAAAAGCGCGCCTTCAAGGTAAGGGAGGAGCCTGGCCGGGAAAAGTTTTACTGCCTCTCCATGTTTCCCTACCCCAGCGGGAAGCTGCACATCGGCCACGTGAGAAATTACACCATAGGCGATGTGATAGCCCGCTACCAGCGCTTGCAGGGCAGGAACGTGCTCCAGCCCATGGGCTGGGACGCCTTCGGCTTGCCGGCGGAGAACGCGGCGATAGAAAACCGCGTGGCACCGGCCAAATGGACCTACCAGAATATCGACTACATGCGCACCCAGTTGCAGCGACTGGGGTTTGCCTATGACTGGGACCGGGAAATCGCCACGTGCAGGCCGGATTACTATCGCTGGGAACAATGGTTTTTCACCGAGCTGTACAGGAAAGGGCTGGTTTACAAGAAAACCGCCCCGGTTAACTGGGACCCCGTGGACCAGACCGTACTGGCCAACGAACAGGTGATAGACGGCAGGGGTTGGCGGTCCGGCGCAGTAGTGGAAAGGAAAGAAATACCGCAATGGTTCCTGAAGATTACCGATTACAGCGAGGAATTGCTGGAAGAACTGGACAACCTTGATGGCTGGCCCGATTCCGTGCGCACCATGCAGCGCAACTGGATCGGGCGATCCGAAGGGGTTGAAATTGATTTCCCGATTGCCGGCGGCCCGGAAAAGCTGACGGTGTTCACCACTCGTCCCGATACCCTGTTCGGCGTCAGTTACATGGCGGTGGCCTTCGAACATCCCGTGGCTGTTGCCGCCGCGGAGAGGCGCGCGGACATCGCAGCATTTGTGCAGAAATACAGCAGTGTCGGCACGTCCGAGGCCGAACTGGAAGCCATGGAGAAAGAGGGCGTTCCCCTGGATATACACGTTACTCATCCGTTTACCGGGGAAGCCCTGCCGGTGTGGGTGGCCAACTTCATCCTGATGGGCTACGGCACCGGCGCGGTGATGGGAGTGCCCGGGCATGACTCGCGCGACTGGGAATTCGCAAAAAAACATGATCTCCCGATCAAGCCGGTCATCCGTCCGGCGGACGGCATAGGGATAACCCTGGACGAGGGCGCGTATGTGCAGAAAGGGATACTGGAAAACTCCGGCGAATTCGACGGTCTGACCTTCGAACAGGCATTTGCCTCCATCGCGGACCGGATCGAAGAAGCCGGGATGGGCGGGCGCAAGGTCAACTACCGTTTGCGCGACTGGGGCATTTCACGGCAACGCTACTGGGGTTGCCCCATACCCGTGATTACGGATGAGAACGGCGGTTCAGTGCCGCTACCGGCGCATGAGCTGCCGGTGGTGTTGCCGGAAAATGTCGAATTTTCCGGTGTTCGATCACCATTGAACGAAATGGATGATTTTCTTTACACCCCCCACCCTGAAACCAGGTTGCCGTCGCGCAGGGAGACCGACACCTTCGATACGTTTTTCGAGTCCTCCTGGTATTTCGCGCGTTTCTGTTGCACGGACAACCATGACGCGATGCTGGATGAGCGGACCGAGTACTGGTTGCCTGTGGACCAGTATGTCGGCGGAATAGAACACGCCGTGTTGCACTTGTTGTATTCGAGGTTTTTTCAGAAGCTCATGCGCGACCTGGGGCTGACCCGTCACGGGGAACCGTTTAAAAACCTGCTGACACAGGGCATGGTCGTCGCAGAAACCTTCTACCGGGAGGAGGCCGGCCGCAGGACGTATTACAATTTCAAGGACCTGGAATTCGAACGGGACGCCAAGGGCCGGATCATCGCGGCAAGGCTCAGTTCGGACAAGTTGCCGGTAACCATCGGCAAACGAGAGAAAATGTCGAAATCAAAGAACAACGGTATCGACCCGCAGGACATCATCGACAGGTACGGCGCCGACACCGTGCGCCTGTTCATCATGTTTGCCGCGCCGCCGGAGCAAAGCCTGGAGTGGTCGGATTCAGGGATTGAAGGCGCCTACCGCTTTCTCAAACGCCTCTGGAAATACGCCCGCAACAATTACCGCGCAGCGCCGGCCGGTCCGGCCGCGTATACCCGGGAACAGCGGGATGTGCGCCGCAAAATCCACCAGACCATAGTCAAGGTGAACGATGACATCGGCCGCCGTTATACTTTCAATACCGCCATTGCCGCGGTAATGGAGTTGTTGAACGTGCTGTCGCGCATGAACGAGCAATCCGCCAATGCCGCGGCCGTGCGCCGCGAGGGCCTGGAAGTCATGGTGCTGCTGCTCTCGCCGATTATCCCCCATATCACCGATGCAATCTGGCGCGCGATGGGAAAGGAAACCGCGCTCATTGACGCCGGCTGGCCGCAGGCGGATGCAGGCGCCATGGTTGAGGACGAACTGCAGTTGGTGGTGCAGGTAAACGGGAAGAAGCGGGCACAGATTCTTGCCGCGCCCGATGCCAGCGAAGAAAGTATAAAAACCGATGCCCTGAGCAATGAAAACGTACAGCGGCACATCAGCGGCAAAACCGTGGCGAAAGTCATCGTCGTGCCGCAACGCCTGGTCAACATCGTCGCGGTCGGGTGATCCCCCTGATTTTCCTTGTGTCGGATTGCGTAAAGCCGTATCCTTTGCGCGCATGAAAACAGCGGCGCTGCATGTTGTTCTGCTGGCCGCGGCCCTGGTCCAGGGCTGCGGCTATCATCTGCGCGGCCAGAGTCCGCAGGTCAAGGCCGAGGGCGGTTATAGTATCCACGTAAGCGCCGCTGCCGGACCGCTTGCAGATGCGGTGAAGTCACAGTTGGCGATATCCGGCGTCAGGGTTACGGACGGAATTAAAGGCGCCGACTATGTGTTGACCATGTCCGGCGGGGCATTTGAGCGCCAGGTTGCAAGCGTTTCCCCCGAAACCGGCAAGGTTGAAGAATACCTTATCGTATTCACTGCCCGCATCAGCATCAGCGAAGCCGGCGGGGAAGACCTGGTTGCGGGCCAGGACATCAGGGTCAGCGGTGATTACGCATTTGATGAAGACGCGGCGCTGGGAAAATTTTCCGAAGAGGAGACCATCAGGGAAGAACTGATCGAACAGGCCGCGGCGCAGATCATACGGCGCCTGAATACGCTGGCGAATTGAGGCAAGAACAGGCTGAATGCGGCTGAAGTCAGAGCAACTCCCGGCACACCTGAACAGGCCCGAACTCCTGCCGGTCTATTACATCAGCGGTGATGAACCTCTGCAGTTGCAGGAGGCGGGCGACCTGATCCGGGCCCGCGCCCGCGAACTTGGCCATGACGAACGCATCGTCCTGGAAATGGATGCCGGGTTTGACTGGGGCCGGTTGCAGGAAGCCGGCGCCAACCTGTCCCTGTTTTCCAGCAGACGCATCATCGAGCTCAGGCTGGGCGACCACAAGCCGGGCAGGGAAGGCGGCGCGGCCCTGGCCGCCTACGCGGCGGGCCATTCTCCCGACAACCTGTTGTTGTTGACTTCGGGCCGCATCGACAGAAAGGCCCAGCAGGCGAAGTGGTTCAAGGCGCTGGAACAGTGCGGGTGCTGCATACAGGTCTGGCCGGTTGAACCCGCCGAACTGCCGGGTTGGATTATGGCCCGTTGCCGGCGCCAGGATAAAAGGATTACCAGGGAAACCGCCGCGCTGATAGCACAACGGGTCGAAGGAAACCTGCTGGCGGCGCAGCAGGAAATTGATAAACTGGCATTGCTGGTGGGCCAGGAGGAAATCGGCGGCGAGGCGGCGCTGAATATGGTGGTGGACAGTGCCCGCTACGACGTGTTCGACCTGATTGAGAACGTGTTCCGCGGCGAACCGGAACGGGTCTCAAGGATGCTGCGGGGGCTCAGGAATGAAGGCATCGAGGCGCTCAACGTTTACGGCGCCCTGATGTGGGGGTTTCGCCGGGCAGGCGCCATCGCCCATGAAATAGCCCGGGGAAAACCGAAAGAACAGGTTTTCGGCGCCTACCGGGTGCTGGAGCGGCACAGGAAAGGCCTCAATATGTTGTTGCGGCGCTTCGCCCCCGACCGGTTGTCGGCGCTGCTGGTCGAGGCCCTGGAAGTGGACAAGGCCCTGAAAGGGGTAGTCGAGGCGGACGGCTGGCGCCTGCTGGAGAAGTTTATGTTTACCTTGGCCGGCTACAGGCTGGATGAGAAACAATGACAGCCAGGATTCGTGGTGGCAATACGGGGACGGAATTCAATTCCGCCCCCACACGCTACACGCTGGACAAGACGCAATGACAGTATGAATATTCGTGATTACATGCGAGCTATGGGCAACGCCGCGCGAGACGCGGCGCGAGCCATGGCGCGGGCAGAAGCCGGGACCAAGAACGCCGCGCTCAACGCCATCGCCGAACGGTTGCTGTCGCAACGCGCGCAGTTATCCGAGGCAAACCATACGGACCTGGTTGCGGCGAAGGAAAACCGGCTGACAGACGCGCTGCTGGACCGTCTCGAATTGACCCCGGCGCGACTGGAAGCCATGGCTGACGGCCTGGTGCAGGTTGCCGGCCTGGCCGATCCCATCGGAGAAATTTCGGGAATGAATTACCGCCCGACCGGGATCCAGGTAGGGCGCATGCGGGTGCCGCTGGGCGTGGTGGGAATCATCTACGAGTCCCGGCCCAACGTGACCGCGGATGCCGCGGGTCTATGCATAAAATCGGGCAACGCGGTGATCCTCAGGGGTGGCTCGGAAGCGATCAATTCCAACCGCGCCATCGCCGCGTGCATCGCCGACGGCCTGCAGTCCGCAGGCCTGCCGGGCACGGCGGTACAGGTCGTCGAAACCACGGACCGGGCCGCGGTCGGGGAAATGCTGGCCCTCGATGAATATATCGACGTGGTCATCCCGCGCGGGGGCAAGGGCCTCATTGAACGAATCAGCAAGGAAGCCAGGATGCCGGTGATCAAGCACCTGGACGGGGTATGCCATGTCTACGTGGACAGCCATGCGGATGCGGACAAGGCGGTGACCATCGCCTATAACGCCAAGACCCAGCGTTACGGCACCTGCTGCACGATGGAATGCCTGCTGGTGGCGGAACCGAAAGCAGAGGAGGTGCTTGCGCGCCTCGGTCCGATGCTGGAAGAGGTCGGGGTGGAGATCCGCGGCGACGAGCGCTCCAGGCAGATCCTGCCGGGCATAACGGCCGCTGCCGATGAGGATTATTTCACGGAGTACCTGGCGCCGATCATGTCGCTGAGGATCGTCAGCGGGCTGGACCAGGCGCTGGAGCATATCGAGCATTACGGTTCCCGGCATACCGACGCCATAGTGACGGAGAACGTGAATCACGCCCGGCGCTTTCTGGCAGAGGTCGATTCGAGTTCGGTCATGGTGAATGCCTCGACCCGTTTCGCGGACGGTTACGAGTACGGCCTGGGCGCGGAAATCGGGATCAGCACGGACAAGTTTCACGCCCGGGGTCCGGTTGGCCTCGAGGGGCTGACTTCGCAGAAGTTTATCGTTATCGGTGATGGCCATATCAGAAAGTGATTTCAAGTGTGGGTTGAGTGAGTAACGGGAAACCCATCGGTTTGATAGGCGGCGCATTTGATCCGGTACACATCGGTCACATCCGTATTGCGCTCGAATGCCTGGAAGCCCTGGACCTTGACGGAGTCAACTTCATCCCTGCGAACACCCCTCCCCATAAAGCAGTCGCCGCCGCTGCGCCGCCGCACCGGCAAGCCATGCTGGAGTGTGCGCTGAAACCGTATCCGCAACTGGCAGTCGATGACGTCGAACTCAGGAGAGGCGGCATATCGTACACAATCGACACCCTGATCGAGCTGCGCGCCGGCGCGCCGGAACAATCGCTTTGCTTCATCATGGGCGCGGATGCTTTTACAACCCTGCCGACATGGCGCCGCTGGCAGGAACTGACGGATTATGCGCACCTGGTGATCATCGACAGGAAGCAGCAGGGCAGGCAACGCCGGGACCAGCGCCTGCAGGACCTTTATGCCAAGCATGCCTGCGCCTCGCCGCTGAGCCTGCATACGCGCCCCGGCGGCTGCATCCACAAGGCGGCGGTCAGCGTCCCGGACATTTCATCCTCACAGGCGCGCGCATTGCTCAACGGAAAACAGAATACGGAAAACATACTGCCCCCCGGCATCCATAACTACATCAAGGAGAACAATTTATACTCATGAACAGTTTCGCCCGCCTGATTACCGACACGATGGAAGACCTGAAAGCCCAGGACGTGCAGACGCTCGACGTACGCGCGCTGACGACCATGACGGATTACATGATCATCGCCAGCGGGCGCTCAGACCGCCAGGTCAAGGCAATTGCGGACAGGATAATCGAGGCGGCAAAGACAAGGCAAATCAGGCCGCTCGGCGTGGAGGGACAACAACAGGCGGAATGGATACTGATCGATTTCGGTGACGTGATCGCCCATGTCATGCACCCCGACACCAGGGAATATTATCAACTCGAGAAACTCTGGACGGTAACCGACAGGGCAAGCAGTCTCCCATGATCGAACCGTCGCGGCGGCTCTACCTGGCTTCCAGGTCGCCCAGGCGCAAGGCGCTGCTGGACCAGATCGGAGTAGCTTACGAGATCATCGGCACAGACGTGGAAGAAATCCGCGGGGAAAACGAGCCGGCGGCAGATTATGTCGTGCGCGTGGCCGCGGCAAA
This sequence comes from Gammaproteobacteria bacterium, assembly GCA_022826885.1. Taxonomy (GTDB): domain Bacteria; phylum Pseudomonadota; class Gammaproteobacteria; order Eutrophobiales; family Eutrophobiaceae; genus JAAXHV01. The sequence goes on along the minus strand of JAJDUB010000034.1, from coordinate 14,663 downwards.
AGCCGAAGCCGCCAGAGCGGTCGCGCCTCACCCCTGGCCGATACTCGCCGCGGACACGGAAGTGGTCCTGGATAACCGGATTCTTGGAAAACCGCCGCACCGGCAAGCCGCGGTCGACATGCTCATGTCGCTGTCCGGCAGGACGCACCGGGTACTCACCGCCGTGGTACTCCTCAATGAGCGGCTTGACCACAGGCTGAGCGAGAGCACGGTCCGGTTCAAACAGCTCACTGTCGGGGAATGTGAAGCCTATTGCGACAACGAAACGCCCTATGACAAGGCGGGCGGATACGGCATCCAGGACAGCGCCGCGAAATTTATTTCAAGAATAGAGGGCAGCTATTCCGGGATCATGGGGCTGCCCCTGTTTGAGACGGCGCAGTTGCTTGCCGGCTACCGGTAAAGAAACCCCTGATTCAGTTGGAGCTTCCCTTAACAGCCCGGTCAGAGCCGGTTGAAATAGCGCCTCAGGCAGATGCCGTGGTAGTGGTCGACGATGTAGTAATAAATGTCGGTCCAGCTCGGGGCGCCGTTCTCATCGGTGGGCCACCACAGTTTTCTGTTTCTCCAGTAGTTATGGAAGTGGTCCGCGCAATAATTGACGGTTTCCTCGTCATAATTCAATTCCTCGCTGCCCGCCGCATGTTCTGCGTCGATAAAATCCCGCATCACCTGTATGTAGGCGAGGTCCAGTCGCGGCATGCCGTCCTCTTCAAGTTCGCGTCGGTCGGCGCGGGCACCGTAGCGTTGCGCCAGGCTGTCCAGGCGCTCCAGTTTCCCGGCCCCGGCCTGCGCTTTCTTCAACCGTTCACAGGCCGCGGCATCACCCGCATTGCATTCTCTCTCCCACAGATCGAGAGCGGAAAACTGGCGCGGCTCATTAAGGACAACAAACAGAATGAGCGAGGCGACTGACACGGTTCAGTAACCGGGTATCAGATCAGCGGCACGATCAGCAGCGCAACGATATTGATGATCTTGATCAGCGGGTTGACTGCCGGGCCCGCGGTGTCCTTGTAGGGGTCGCCCACGGTATCGCCGGTCACCGCGGCCTTGTGGGCCTCGGAGCCCTTGCCGCCCAGGTTGCCGTCTTCGATGTATTTCTTGGCGTTGTCCCAGGCGCCGCCACCCGTGGTCATGGAGATGGCGACGAACAGGCCGGTAACGATAGTGCCCAGCAACAGGCCGCCCAGCGCCACGGGGCCAAGCACCTTGCCCACGATCACCGGCACCAGCACCGGCAACAGGGACGGAATGATCATTTCCTTGATGGCGGATTTGGTCAGCAGGTCCACGGCCCGGGAATAATCCGGCTTGCCCGTGCCTTCCATGATACCCGGTATTTCCCGGAACTGGCGCCGGACCTCCAGCACCACCGAGCCGGCCGCGCGGCCTACCGCTTCCATGGCCATGGCGCCGAACAGGAAAGGCACCAGGCCGCCGATGAACAGGCCGATAATGACCAGCGGGTCGGACAGTGAGAACTCCACGTGGATACCGGCCTGGCCCAGCGCGTGGGTATAGTCGCCGAACAATACCAGGGCAGCCAGTCCGGCAGAGCCGATGGCGTAACCCTTGGTAACGGCCTTGGTGGTGTTGCCCACGGCGTCCAGCGGGTCGGTGATGTTGCGGATTTTCTCATCCAGTTCCGCCATCTCGGCGATGCCCCCGGCGTTGTCGGTAATGGGACCGAACGCGTCCAGGGCGACGATGATGCCGGTCATCGACAGCATGGACGTCGCGGCAATGGCGATGCCGTACAGTCCAGACAGCTCGTAAGCGCCCCAGATACTGGCGCAGACCGCCAGTACCGGCAGGGCTGTAGATTTCATGGATACGCCGAGACCGGCGATGATGTTGGTGGCATGGCCGGTTTCCGAAGCGGCCGCAACGTGTTTGACCGGCGCGTAGTCGGTGCCGGTGTAATATTCCGTAATCCAGACCATGGCTGCGGTCAGGACAAGGCCGATCAGCGCGCAGCCGTACAAGGCGCCGGCCGACATACCCGCGACGTCCGACATCATCTGGTTGGTGACGGGGTAGAACAGGATGGCAGCCAGTATGCCGGCCACGATCAGTCCCTTGTACAGGGCGCCCATAATCGTGCCGCCCTCTCCGGACCTGACAAAGAAACAGCCGATCACTGAGGCGACGATGGAAGCGCCGCCCAGCGCCAGCGGGTAGAGCACGGCATTTTCGCTTCCCTGGACTACCAGGCTGCCCAGCAACATGGTCGCTATCACGGTCACCGCATAGGTTTCGAACAGGTCAGCGGCCATGCCGGCGCAATCGCCGACGTTGTCGCCGACGTTGTCCGCGATCACCGCGGGGTTGCGCGGGTCGTCCTCGGGGATGCCGGCTTCCACCTTGCCGACCAGGTCGGCGCCCACGTCGGCGCCCTTGGTGAAGATGCCGCCACCCAGCCGGGCAAAAATCGAAATGAGGGAGCCGCCGAAACCCAGGCCGATCAGGGCATGGAGAATGGTGTCGGTTTCCGCGCCCAGGTTCTGCAGCAAGGCATAGTAGCCGGCGACGCCCAGAAGACCCAGTCCGACGACCAGCAGACCGGTGATCGCGCCGCCCCTGAAGGCCACTGTCAATGCCGCATTCATGCCTGTGTTGGCGGCTTCGGCCGTGCGCAGGTTGGCGCGCACGGAGATGTTCATGCCGATGTATCCCGCGGCGCCGGAGAACAGGGCGCCGATCAGGAAACCAAAGCCGGTATACCAGTCGAGTACGAGACCCAGTACGATGAACAGGATGACGCCGACCACGCCGATGGTCGTGTACTGACGGTTAAGGTAGGCGGAGGCCCCCTGTTGGATAGCCGCGGCTATTTCCCGCATGCGTTCGTTGCCTTCGGGCTGCGCGAGTATCCAGCGTACGGAGAAGATGCCATACAGGATGGCGATGACACTGCAAATCAGGGCGATGTCCAATACTGACATTGTGTGCTCCTTTCTTTTGGTTGTTGATGGTTAGCCGAAATTCGAAGCTGGTAAGTTTATAGATTCATCTGCGAAGTTCAAACTCTGTGGCGGTTTTTTTTGCCACCGGCGCATTTCTGAGGCGCACATAGTCGGGCATCCCGTTCCGGTAAGGCGGATAGTCTTCTCCCTGGATCAGCGGCTCCAGGTAGGCGCGGCACGCGGGTGTGATGCCGAAACCGTCTTCGCTGATGAATTCCCCGGGCATGAATTTTTCCACGTTGGCCACGTCCTTGAGGTCCGCCTGGCCGATTTCCCATCGGTACGGGTTATCGGAGGTGCGCACAAGCACCGGCATGATGGCGCTGTTCCCGGCCAGGGCGAACTCCACCGCGGCCTTGCCAAGCGCGTATGCCTGGTCGACATCCGTCTTTGAGGCGATATGGCGCGCCGAGCGCTGCAGGTAGTCGGCTACGGCCCAGTGATATTTATAACCCAGTTCCTGCTTGACAAGGCCTGCCACCACCGGCGCCGCGCCGCCCAACTGGGCATGACCGAAGGCGTCCTTCGTGCCCTGTTCAGCCAGGAAGCGGCCGTCAGGCCAGCGCGCGCCTTCGGACACGACGACGGAACAGTAGTCATGGCGCGCGACACAGTCCCGGACCCTGGCGAGAAACCGCTCCTGGTCGAACGGGACTTCGGGAAACAGGATCACCACCGGAATGTCATTGTCGCGGTCGGCGGCCAGCCCTCCCGCGGCGGCAATCCAGCCGGCATGGCGGCCCATGACTTCGATGATGAACACCTTGGTGGACGTCCTGGCCATCGAACTGACGTCGTAGGAAGCTTCGCGCACGGATACCGCAACGTATTTGGCCACCGAACCGAACCCGGGGCAGTTGTCGGTGACGGGCAGGTCATTGTCGACCGTCTTGGGAATGTGTATCGCCTGTATCGGGAAACCCCATTCAGCGGACAGTTGTGAAACCTTGTGGCAAGTGTCGGCCGAGTCGCCGCCTCCGTTATAGAAAAAATACCCGATGTCATGGGCCTTGAAGACCTCGATCAGGCGCTCGTATTCGGCCCGGCTTTCTTCCAGCCCCTTCAGTTTGTAGCGGCAGGAACCGAAGGCGCCGGACGGCGTATGCCTGAGTGCGGCAACGGCTTCGGGCGCCTCCTGCCCGGTGTCGATCAGGTCCTCGGTCAGGGCGCCGATAATACCGTTGCGTCCGGCGTACACGTTGGCTATTCTGCCGGGATTCCGGCGCGCGGTTTCCAGCACGCCGCAGGCGCTGGCATTGATAACTGCGGTCACCCCGCCGGATTGTGCGTAAAAAGCGTTTTTTGCTTCAGCCATCGACAAAACACCTCCAGCCCGGAGAAAATTCCGGTCTGCGCCATGAAATAACGGTAAAAATGCGATATGTTACACGTTTATGCCTCGCTTCTCACGAGGCGAGCGTTCCCGCAGCGAGGCCGGTGGGAACTCCGCCAACCCGGGTAACTCGAAGATGATGATGAGCACGGAAAATTCCAGCCTGTTAATCCGGACGGGAATCAGTCTCCTGCTGGCGTATTGCTTGTGCGCGCCGGCCGCGGCCGACGTGACAACCCTGGACCTGCCGGATATCGGCGATTCAACCGGAGAATTGCTAAGCCCGGAGTTTGAGCGACGCCTGGGCCAGGCGTTTCTCAGCCAGGTAAGGAAACAGGCGGACATCGTGTCCGACCCGGAAATCAACACCTACATCGAGTCGATCGGCTACCGGCTGGTTTCCCAGAGCGACAACAATGAACAGCAATTCACTTTTTTCGTTATCAATGATCCTCTGATCAACGCGTTTGCCGCGCCCGGCGGCATAGTCGGGATCAACAGCGGCATCATCATGAATGCCGACAGCGAAAGCGAACTCGCCGGTGTCGTGGCCCATGAAATCGCCCACGTGACCCAGAAACACATGGCAAGGTCCGTGGAGATGTCAAAAAAAATGAGCATCCCGACAATGGCGGCCATGCTCGGGGCCATCCTGATTGCGACCCAGAATCCCGATGCCGGGCAGGCCGCCCTGATGGCGGTGCAGGGCGCTTCGGCACAGGCGCAGATCAATTTCACCCGCGCCAACGAGCAGGAAGCGGATCGCATAGGCATCCAGTTGCTGGCGCGCTCGGGCTTCAACCCCCGCGGCATGACGGGATTTTTCAGGAAACTGCAGCAAAGCTCGCGGTTTTCCGCCCAGGCCCCGGAATTTCTTCGCACCCACCCGTTGACCACGCGCCGGATTGCCGACGCCGCGGCGCGGGCGGCGGCCTATTCCGGCACAGGTCCCTACAATGAAAGCATGAGCTTTGACCTGGTCCGGGCAAAGCTGGTGGCGCGGACGCATGCGAACCCGCGGGAGGCGGTGGCTTTTTTTTCCCGCCGGGTTGCCGGCGCGCTGCATGAGGAAAGCCGGGATGCAGACCGTTACGGCTACATCATAGCGCTGACCGAGGACGGCCAGTATGCGCTTGCGCGGGAGCAGGCGCGGCTGCTGCTGGCAAAGGACCCGGAAAATGTCACCTACCTGCTTGCCGCGGCGGACATCGAACTCAGGCAGGGGAACTACGATGCGGCGTTTTCGATATTCTCAAAAGCGGAAAAACTGTACCCGGACTATCGCCCGCTGGTGCTGAACTACAGCAATGCCCTGTTGAAGGGCGAACAGCCCTACTTGGCCCGCGACAAACTGCGCGAGTTCGGCAGGTTCCAGCCTCCGGACATTACTTATTTCGATTACCTGACCCGCGCCGAGGCTGAAGCAGGCGACCAGGTCGAGTCCGGCATTGCCAACGCGGAATATTATTTCCTGACTGGGGAGACCCAGGTGGCCATCGAACAGCTCAGGCATATTTTACGCCAGGACGCGCCGCGCCCGGATTATTACCAGACGGAACGCATCAAGGCCCGGATGGCGTTCCTGGAACAGGAACTGCAACTGGAGCGGGATTTGAAACTGAGGAAATAAGGAACGTCGGGATATAGGTATGAAGCGGGGTCCGTTCCCACACAAGCGCTGCCTGTACGGGATTGTATTCCTGTTCATATCCTCCTGCTCTTCCACTGAAACAGGATATTTTCCGACTGCGCCCGGCCATGAATGGACCTATGATATAAGCAGGATTGTCCCGGAATTCAATGAACCGATCGTACAGAAAGCCATCGTTCGCAACCTGCCGGCCAGGACGGTTGACGGCGTCACTTACTACCCGAAGGCATACGCGAACGGCAGCATACGCCATTTCACCCGTTCGGCAGACGGGATCAGCCGCGGGAACCCGGGACACGAAGTCGCAGACCCTGTTATCGGCTATCCGTTGAATGTCGGCAACGAGTGGAGCGCCCGGTCGCGGCTATACCTGTTTGACCTGCCGAAAAGACTGGAAGGCGCCTGGGACAGGATCAGCAGCAACCTGGAACTGGATTACACCATAACCAGCCTGGAAGACAGTGTGAACGTGCCCGCCGGCTATTTCCCCAGGTGCCTGCGCATCGATGCAATCGGCTTCCTGGACCTGCCGAGCCGTCTCATGCTGGGGATCAGGATCATCAAGGTCGAACAGAGCCAGTGGTACGCGCCGGGTGTCGGGCTGGTCAAGATGACCCGCAGGGAATACGCCATCCCGAACCTCTACCCCAGCGAATACACCCAGGTGCTTACATCGTTCAAACGGTGATATAAATATCCAGGGGTCGGAGTAAGAATTTCGCCAGAAATTTTACTCTGACCCCTCAAATCTCAAATCAAGAGCGAAGACCGCAAGCCGTCCGATTTACCGGGAATGAAATCTCCGGTATCATCCTCCCCTGATGTAATAGTCGTGAACGCGGCGCCCCGCGCAGCGGGCGCCGATGTAATTCCCGGGTCGTTAGCTCAGTCGGTAGAGCAGCTGACTTTTAATCAGTTGGTCGCAGGTTCGATTCCTGCACGACCCACCACTGTAAGGGGGAGGAACGTCAATGCCTGTCAAAAACACCGAAAAAGAGTATGGAACAATCAGTAAGACCCTGCACTGGCTGGTGCTGGTCATCGTAATCACGCTGCTGGCGATTGCCGCGCAGTCAACCGAACTGCCCCGCGGAGAGGAAAAACTGCAGTTGATACTCCTGCATGCCTCGTTTGGCCTGCTGCTGCTGTTCGTACTAAGCGCACGCCTGATCTGGCGCTGGCTGAACGTCACGCCCACAAAAATGCCGCATATCCCCGTCTGGCAGCACGTTGTCTCAAGGACGGTCCATTACGGGTTGTACCTCATGTTGTTCGTCCAGATATTCAACGGCATGGCCCGGTTCGCCACGGCCGGTTACAAGGTTCCGTTCTTCGGGTTGTTCGAGGTGGGGCTCCCGATGCAAAAGGACGAAGCCCTGAATGAACTGATTGGGGATTTGCATGGAATCTTTCCAATTGTGATACTGGTACTGGTGGGAATACACATCCTGGCTGCCCTGTACCATCATTTCTGGCTGAAAGACGATACCTTGCGGCGCATGACCACCGGCATGAAGGCGGAAGAGTAAGCGGCCGGACGCGGAAAGTTAAGGAAATCACGCCCGATCTGTGGTAAAATACGCAGGCTCCTGAGGCAATCTGGAGCGTTGCGTTGTTACCTCGGGGAGAAAGCGAAATGATAAATTCCGCGCCAGGGACGTCCAATAATCCGGTGATATTGACGTTTACGGTATTCGTGCTCCTGGCAGCGCCCGGCGCGGCCGCTGCGCAGGCTATCGAGGAAATCATTGTCACCGCGCAGAAACGGGAGCAATCCCTGCAGGACGTCCCCATTTCCATCTCCACATTCACTGGGGAATTCCTGGAAGATTCCGGCATCGACACCTTGCAGCAACTCGGTCAATACACCCCCAACCTGAGCCTTGCCTTTTCCAGCCAACTGGCGAACAACCGCATAATCTTGCGCGGGGTCGGGTCGGTGGGCAACAGCGCCATTGAACCGGGCGTGGCGGTGTTCGTCGACGGGATCTATATCCCCAGGCCGTCCTCGGTCATAGGCACCCTCACGGATCTGGAAATTGTCGAGGTCCTGCGCGGGCCCCAGGGCACCTTGTTCGGGCGTAATGCCTCCATGGGGGCGCTGAACATTCGCACCAGGAAGCCGGAGGATGAGTTTTCCGGAAATATCAGGGCCAGTTACGGAAATTATGACAACGTGCAGGTGGCCGGCGCCTTGAGCGGGGCATTCTCGCCTGACATTGCCGGCCGCGTGGCATTTCAGTATTCCGACCGGGACGGCTTCGGCGAGAACAGTTTCACCGAAAACGGCAGCGACAGTGACGTAGGCGCCTGGGAAGATGGGAGCGTGCGCGGCAAGCTCTTTTTTGAACCTGCCCCGGACCTTGACATTACCCTGACTGCCGATTTCTCCAGGATAATTAACGGCGGCGGCGTAATTGAAGTGCTGTCCGACACGGTGCAGCCGGAATACCTGGCAGCGCTCCGCAGCTTCCTGTCACCCACGGATCCCCTCACGATGCCTTCCGGGGAAGTGCCCGAATCCGTGAACGGCTTTGATAATAAAGTCCACCAGGACCACCGGGACTATGCGGAGGACGAACAGTGGGGCATTGCCGGCGATATCAACTGGCGCCTGGGCGAGCATACCGTGCGTTCCCTGACCGGCTACCGGAAATGGTCCAACGATACCCTGAATGAATCCGTCATACGGTTGCCCATGGACCTGATACGGCGCGTCACGTTCTATGACGTGGAAACCGTATCCCAGGAATTTCAGTTGTTATCCCCGACCGGCGGGCTCATCGAATACGTTGCCGGCGCGTATTTCTACCGGGAAGATTACGGGATAGACCAGTCTTTCGACCAGGGCCGGGACTTCTGTTCTCCCTTTGTCAGCAACCTGTTCGCGAGTTATCTTGCCAGTTTCAACTTCAGTCCCCAAGCAGCCAACGCCATTGCCGGCGGCGTCAGCAGGGATTGTGCAAAAGTAGCGCAGAGAGATGCCGTCGCTACCCGGTTCGGGCAGGAAGTCAGCAACTACGCGCTGTACGGCCAGTTGACGCTCAATGTCACTGAACAACTGCGCGTGACCGGCGGGGTGCGCTGGACCGACAGCAACAAAAACGGCAGCTTTCTCAGCCTGGTCAACAACCCGATTTCCTTGCCGCCTTCACCGGAGAATCCCTTCTCGCTTGATTTGCGCATACCGGAAGAACATCCCGACCTTGTGTATGATGAGGAAGAGATCACGTGGCTGGCGAATATCAGTTATTCTCCGACCGAAGATTTGATGCTGTTCGCCACATACGCCACCGGGTTCAGGTCGGGAGGCTTCAACCCCGAAGGTTTCGATTCCGTTGCCGAGGCTGCCGGAGCGGACCGGGTGTACGAGACGGAAACCGTGGACAATATCGAGATAGGCATCAAGGGCGGGCTGTTCGATAACCGGGTGGTGATCAGCCTGAACTATTTCCATACGCAGATCGATGATCTCCAGGACCGCCGGTTCGACGGGGTGAATTTCCTTATGCAGAATGTCGAGGAGCTTACCCAGCAGGGCATGGAACTGGACATCCAGGCGCGCCCCCTGGACCGGCTCTATACCGTTCTCGGAGTTAGTTATCTGGGCTCCAGTTTCGGAAATTTCCCCGACGCCACCAGCCTGCCCGCCGACATCGCCGCGTACCGGACATCCGTCCAGTTGAGCAGGTTTCTGGGGTTCCCCGCGCAAGCGTTGCCGACCCGGGACCTGACAGGAGACAGCAACCATTTCTCACCGAAATGGCAACTGTCGCTCGTGGCCGAGTGGTCTGACCGCATCCCCGTTCACGGCCTGGGCTGGTTCGTGCGGGGTGAATACCAGTATGTTTCCGAACAGAACGTCGGCGCGGATACCAACCAGGCGCCGCAGACAATGCAGCCGGGCTATGACATCGTCAATGCCCGCCTGGGGTTGCGCGGCGCGAACGACGACTGGGAGTTTTCAGGCTTCGTACACAACGTGTTCGGCCAGGATTACTGCCAGGTGATATTTATCCAGGCCCTGGCTACCACGCTGAGCCTGGTTGACCCGGTCGACGGCGGAGGTATGCAGCGTTGTGTCGTCGGAGCGCCGCGAGTGTGGGGCGTGGAAGCATCCTACCGTTTCTAAAGACTTGAAATTCCCCAAAGCCGTCACTATCTTCCTCCTGTTCCGTAACATTAAAGGATAACGTCTTGCCGATTTACGAATACGAATGCCATGCCTGCGGCCACAGGCTGGAGAAATTACAGAAGATTTCCGATCAGCCGCTGACGGATTGTCCCGCGTGCGGGCAGCCCGGCCTGAAAAAACTGGTGTCTGCGGTTGCCTTCCGGCTCAGTGGCAGCGGGTGGTACGAAACGGATTTCAAGGATGAGAAATCCCGCAGGAACCTGGCCAAGGGAGATGACAAGGCCGGTGAATCCGGTAGCGCCAAAACCACGGGAGAGAAAGACAAGAGCAAGGACAAGGAAGCAAAAACCGATAGCGGCAGCGCCGGCAAGGAAACGAAGTCCTCAACACAACCGTCAGGCGGCAGCGCGGCCGCATCTTCTCCCGCCGGCTGACCCGCCAGCAGTTCCCGCTAACTTCGGCACATACTCTGTCCCCGGTTATTTCATGCCATTGTGTAGAGACCTGCTCACGAGAGTTTGGATGTGTTATCCTGCACCGCGCGCCCGGATTGGAAAATTCTGAGTAAAACAATGACTGCCTTGCGGAAATACATCATAGCCGGACTGCTGGTATGGTTGCCCCTGATCATCACCGTAGTCACTATCAAATTCGTGGTTGACCTCCTCGACGGCACCATCCTGCTGTTGCCGCCGGAATACCGCCCGGAAGCATTGCTGGGGTTCAGCATACCGGGCGCCGGCATAGTCCTGGCTGTCGGCGTCCTGCTCCTCACCGGCATGTTTGCCGCCAACCTGCTGGGCCGGCGCCTGGTACTTATCTGGGAGAAGGCGCTGGGAAAAATCCCCCTGGTACGGAACATATACAACAGCGTCAAACAGATAGCCACCACCCTGCTGGCATCCCAGAGCAAGTCATTTCGCAAGGTGGTGCTGGTTGAATATCCGCGCAAGGACAGCTGGTGTATCGGCTTCCTGGTGAATGAACAACTCGATACGGACAGCGCCATTACCGACCTTCAGCTCCAGTCAATTTACCTGCCGACCACGCCTAACCCGACTTCAGGGTTCAACCTGCTGCTGCCGCAGCGGGACATCATAGAGCTGGACATGTCGGTGGAAGACGGGTTCAAGTTCATAATATCCATGGGAGTTATCGTGCCCGACGGAAAAATCAAACGGCTGTTACAGGAAAGCGCCGACGCTGCCGGTTCCTGAACGGCCGCGAGTAACCTGACAGGCAAGCCGGGGCGATCCATGCGCAGCCATTATTGCGGAGAATTGACGGCGGACATGATCGGCGAGGAAGTCGCATTATGCGGCTGGGTACACCGGCGCCGGGATCATGGCGGCGTGATTTTCATTGATTTGCGCGACCGGGAGGGATTGGCCCAGGTTGTCTACGATCCCGACCGGGCCGAACCATTCGCCGTGGCCGAGACGCTCAGGAACGAATACGTGGTGCGCGTGACCGGCCGGGTGCGCCGGCGCCCGGAAGGTACGCTGAACCCGAACCTGCCCACCGGCGAAGTCGAAGTGCTGGGCTACACCCTGGAATTGTTGAACAGAGCCAGGACACCGCCGTTCCAGTTGGATGATGAAAACGTGCAGGATGATATCCGCCTGCGCTACCGCTACGTGGACCTGCGCCGGGAGGCTATGCAGGAGAACATCAAGCTGCGCAGCCGGGTCACCCGGGCTATCCGCGATTATCTTGACGGGAGCGGTTTCCTTGATATTGAGACCCCCGTCCTGACCAGGGCAACCCCCGAAGGCGCGCGGGATTACCTGGTGCCGAGCCGGACCCAGCGCGGCGGTTTTTTCGCCCTGCCGCAGTCACCGCAACTGTTCAAGCAACTGCTGATGATGTCCGGGATGGATCGCTACTACCAGATTGTCCGCTGTTTTCGCGACGAGGACCTGCGCGCGGACCGGCAGCCGGAATTCACACAGCTCGATATGGAAATGTCGTTTGTCGAAGAGAATGACGTGATCGGCCTGGTGGAAGATATGATGCGTACCGTGTTCAGGCAGGTAAAAGGCATCGATCTGGCTGATCCGTTCCCGCGCATGACCTACGCTGAAGCCATGAGCCGCTACGGGACAGACCGGCCGGACCTGCGCAACCCGCTGGAACTGGTTGAAGTCGGCGATCTGATGAAACAGGTGGAATTCAAGGTGTTTTCCGGCCCGGCAAACCAGGCGAACGGCCGCGTGGCCGCGCTGCGCCTGCCGGGCGGCAACACGCTCACGCGCAAGGAGATCGATGACTATACCGCTTACGTGGGAAAGTACGGCGCCAGGGGGCTGGCCTACATCAAGATCAATGATATGGAGAAGGGCGTTGCCGGACTGCAATCGCCCATCCTGAAATTCCTGCCCGGGGAAACAGTGCAGGCCGTTTTGCAGCGTACCGGGGCGCAGACCGGCGATATGGTTTTTTTCGGCGCGGACAAGGCGCGCACCGTCAACGACTCGCTCGGCGCCCTGCGTACGGTGCTGGCCGAAGACCTCGGCCTGCTGCAGGGAGACTGGGAGCCCCTCTGGGTAGTGGACTTCCCGTTATTCGAATATAACGATGCGGAGCAACGCTGGGACTCACTGCATCATCCCTTTACCGCGCCGGCACAGACAGGGCAGGACACTGACCTGCATGAGAGCCTTTCGCGGGCATACGACCTGGTCCTGAACGGCATGGAACTGGGCGGCGGCTCGATCCGAATTCATGAGCCGGAAATGCAACTTAAGGTGCTGGAACTGCTGGGCATCGATGAGGGGCAGGCCCGGGAGAAGTTCGGCTTCCTGATCGACGCCCTGTCATACGGCTGTCCGCCCCACGGCGGCATCGCCTTCGGTCTGGACCGCATTGTCATGATCATGGCCGGGGCGAAGGGGATCCGGGACGTCATCGCCTTTCCCAAGACCCAGACCGCCAGTTGCCTGCTCACGTCCGCTCCCGCGGCCGCCTCTCCGGAACAATTGCGTGAACTGGGTGTCAAACTCATTTAAGTCCTGAATTGCTATTGGCGAATTTAACCTGAAAACCGGCAACCATCATGCGGCGAGAAGTGTCATTGTTTATCCTGTTCTTCCTTGGCCTGTTGTGGTTGTCAGGGCCGGCGACGGCAGCGCAGGATACGGCTGAACCAGCTCCGCCGGGGGCGTCCGAACCGGAACAGGGGACGAATGATGAAACGGAGGAGCCCCGGCAGGCCGGCAGCCAGACTTCTGACGCCGGGGAAGCAGCCCCGGAGGTCGATGAAGAACGGGCGGTGGAACTTACTCCAACAGGGAGCGCGACCGAAGAGATCATAGTGACAGGCTCACGCATCCGGCGCGATGCGTTCACATCGGCCTTGCCGGTAACGGTCATCACCAGCGAGAGCGCTACCCTGGCGGGCATGGCCAACACCTCGGAGATCCTGCAGACCAGCGCCCTGGCCTCGGGCACACAGATCGACAACACGTTCGGGGGGTTCGTGGTCTCCGGCGGCCCCGGCGTCAACACGTTCGGCCTGCGCAGCCTGGATCCGGGCCGCACCCTGATCCTGGTGAACGGCCGGCGCTTTACGCCGGCAGGCACCCGCGGTCAGGTCAACAGCGTCGACCTGAACTCGATCCCGGATGTCGCCATTGACCGGATCGAAATCCTCAAGGACGGCGCCTCTTCCATCTACGGCGCCGATGCCATCGCCGGGGTGGTGAACATCATCACCAGAAAACGCTTCGATGACTTTATTCTCGAGGGCTACTACCAGGATGAACTCGATTACGGCTCCGTGAGCGGACTGTTCGGCAAGACCTGGGATCGCGGTTATATCGACGCCGCGGTCGAATTCTCAAGCCTGGGGCCGGTGGGGAGGGACGAACAGGAATACAGTTTCTGCGATGAGCGCCCGCTGACCGACGGGGGCATCCATCCTTCGATTTTTGCGCCCACGCGCGGCCGTTGCTTCGGTTCGGTATTCGGTTTCGTGGACGTATACGGGCTCGGTCCGGTGACCTCCCTGGTGCGCGACCCCGGCGCCGACCTTGCCGGGACCGGCCTTCCCTGGCGCGAGCTTGGCGACAGGGATGGAGAACGGGTACCGGAAGAAGGCTACCGGGACGACCGCAACTGGGGCGAGGAGCACCTGATACCGGACCGGCGGCGCATCCAGGTGTACAGTGACGGACTGCTGGATCTGGACCTGGGCGGACTGCTGGGGACGGTCAGCGCCGGCTACGAGTTTTATTTCACCCACCGCGATGAAAGCTACAACAACGGGTACCGTCAACTCTTTCCTTATGTCCACCCGGCCAACCCGACCAACCCGTTCGGCATTATCGGCGGCATCGGCCAGCCGGTGGTGATGAGCTACGACCTGCTGGACCCGGTCACGGAGGTGAAGAACGACGTGGGCGCGTTGCGCCTGGGCCTGGAGGGGGACCTGGGCGAGTTCTCCTGGAAGATTGACGGCGGCTATTCCTGGAGCCGCGGCGAGTGGGCCTATGATGTCTGGCTGAAGGACAAGGTGGCGCGCGCCCTGTCCTCCGCGATCGGGCCGGACGGGAGCCTTCACTGCGTCCTGGACCC